>JAGTRW010000038.1 GCA_018262095.1 Pseudomonadota bacterium | reverse complement strand
ATGACGCAGTGACCAAGGCGACCACTCGGCCCTACAACGCCGCTGCCGCTGCCGCCTATGCGACCGCTGCCAACACTTACACCACGACCGCTGTACCGGCCTACACCACCGCGGTGACGACCTATAATACCGGCGCGACTGCCGCCGCTGCAGCGACTGCAGCGGGTGTAGCGCGAACCAACGCCAATCCCAACTCGGAGTGGCTGATCTACACGTCGGTTGATGGCACTGCCACCGCTAATGTCAATGGCGGCGTCCCGCAGATCGTCAAGTTTGACCAGTCAGGGACGATGATCGATGCGCCAAGCGGCGGTTCGCCGCTGGCAATCAACCTCGACAAGGTGATGTCGGATCAGGGCAAGACGAATATTTCGAGTCCGATGCTGACCTTCAACATCGATTTTTCGGAGAGCACCCAGTTCGGCAGCGCCTTCGGCACCAACAGCCTGACGCAGGACGGTTACACCTCGGGGCGCTTGACCGGCGTCAGCGTCAATGAGGACGGCATCGTCAGCGGCAATTACAGCAACGGCAAGACGCGCAACCTGGGGCAGGTGGCGCTGGCCAACTTCACCAACCCGAACGGTCTGACCTCGCTGGGCGGCAATCAGTGGGCCGAAACCGACGCCTCGGGAACGGCGCTGGTCGGTACCCCCAATAGCGGAACGCTGGGCGTTCTCAAGTCGTCGACGGTCGAGGAGTCCAACGTCGATCTGACCGCCGAACTGGTCAATATGATCACCGAGCAGCGCGCGTATCAGGCCAGCGCGCAAACGATCAAGACTCAGGATCAGATCATGAACACCCTGGTCAACCTGCGTTAAACGCTGAGCCTAACGAGAAAGCCCCTGCGCCATGGATCGACTGATCTACACCGCGATGACCGGCGCCAAGCACGCCTTCCTGCAGCAGGCGGGCGTCGCGCACAATCTGGCCAATGCCTCGACGGTCGGTTACCGCGCCATGGAGCATCGTTTCCGCGCAGTCCCGATCCAGGGCGAGGGTGCGGCGACGCGGGCTTTCGTGGTCGATGCGTCGGTCGCCAATGTTTTTGATCAGGGGGCGTTGATGGCGACTGGCCGCGATCTCGACGTCGCCGTTCAGGGCGCCGGCTGGATCGCGGTGGAAGCTCCCGACGGGCGCGAGGCCTATACCCGTGCCGGCAACCTGCAGGTCAACGCCAACGGTCAGCTGCAGACCGCCGCAGGCCTCAACGTGGTGGGCGACGGCGGGCCGATCGCCATTCCGCCCGACAACAGCATCACCATCGGCAGCGACGGGACCATCTCGACCGTTCCGCTCTATGGCAACCCCAACAACGCCAGCGTGGTGGCGCGGATCAAGCTGGTTAACCCGCCGGAAAACGAACTGGTACGCGGCGACGACGGGCTTTTTCGAAGAGCGAGCGGCTTGCCGGCCGATCTCGATGAAACCGTCAAAGTCGCCCCGCAGGCGCTCGAAGGCAGCAACGTCAACCCGGTCGATTCGATGGTCAGCATGATCAGCCTGGCGCGCCAGTTCGAGATGCAGATCAAGATGCTGCAGTCCGCCGATGCCAACGCCAGCAAGGCCAGCCAGATTCTTTCGCTGACCGCCTAACAGGATAATGACAAGATGATCGTTCGTTCCCTCGCGATTGCCCGGACCGGCCTCGACGCCCAGCAGCTGAGCCTGGATGTGATTGCCAACAACCTGGCCAATACCAGCACCAACGGCTTCAAGCAATCACGCCCGGTGTTTCAGGACCTGCTCTATCAAACGATGCGTCAGCCGGGCGCCCAGTCGACGCAGACGACGCAGATACCGACCGGTCTGCAGTTAGGTACCGGCGTGCAGCCGATCGCCACGGCGACGATTTTCACCCAGGGCGCACTGCAGGCGACCGGCAACGATCTTGACGTCGCGATCAACGGTGCCGGCTTCCTGCAGGTGCTGCTGCCCGACGGAACGACGGCTTATACGCGCGACGGTTCGCTGCAGAAGGACAATCAGGGGCAGGTGGTGAGCGCCAGCGGTTACCCGGTGCAGCCGAGCATTACCATTCCGACCAATGCGCTGACGGTGACTATTGGCTCGGACGGGGTGGTCTCGATCACGCAGCCCGGATCGACGGCGACGACGACGGTCGGTACGCTGCAGCTCGCGACCTTTGTCAACAACGGCGGCTTGCAGCGGGTCGGCGAGAACCTCTTTCTCGAAACCGCGTCGAGCGGAACGCCGACGCCGACGACGCCGGGAACCAACGGCGCGGGCGTGCTGGTGCAGAAAAATGTCGAAGCGTCGAACGTCAACGTGGCCGAGGAAATGGTGAATATGATCCAGACCCAGCGCGCCTACGAGCTCAATTCAAAGGTGGTGTCGACCTCCGATGCGATGCTCGCGAAACTAACGCAACTGTAAAGGAACGGTGATGAAAAACTGGCTCGCCATGATTCTGGCCGGCGGCCTGCTCGGCGCCTGTACGACGGTGCCGCCGACCAATGTGCACCAGCCGATGACTGCGCGTCCGGCGGCGCGCACCGAAAACCTGGCCGCCACCGGCAGCATCTATCAGGCCGGGGTGTCGCGGACGCTGTTCGAAGACCGGCGTGCGCGCTACGTCGGTGACACGATGACCATCGCCATCGCCGAAACGACCACCGCGTCGACCAAGTCGAACACCAATGCCAGCAAGACCACCGCCATCAGTGCTTCAGTGCCGACGGTCAGCGGCTTGCCGGGCAAGTCGCTGCAGGGCCTGGCACTTGATGCGAGCAGCTCGAACAGCCTGGCCGGCAAGGGCGACGCCGCCGCCAACAACGTCTTTACCGGAACGATCACGGTGACCGTGATCGAGGTCCTGCCCAACGGCAATCTTCTGGTTTCGGGCGAAAAACAGGTGTCGATCGGCGCCGGGACCGAATATATCCGGCTTTCGGGGATCGTCAATCCGTATTTCATCAACGCCGCCAATACCATCGGCTCGGGTAACGTCGCCGACGCGCGCATCGAGTACAAGGAAAGCGGTGTGATCAGCGAGGCGCAGGTCATGGGCTGGCTATCGCGCTTCTTCCTTTCCTTCCTGCCCTTCTAGGAGTCTGTCGTGATTCGTACGCCAACCGGCAAATTCCTGCACCGCCTGGCAATTCTTGCCTGTGCACTCTTGCCGCTGGCGAGCGGCGCCGCCTGGGCCGAGCGCATCAAGGACTTGGCTTCGGTGCAAGGCGTGCGCAACAATCAACTGGTCGGTTACGGGCTGGTCGTCGGTCTCGACGGTTCGGGTGACCAGACGACGCAGACGCCATTTACCACGCAGAGCATCATCAACATGCTGGCGCAACTGGGTACCACGCTGCCGACCGCGCAATCGCTGCAACTGAAGAACGTCGCCGCAGTGATGGTGACCACCAGCCTGCCGGCGTTTTCGAGAATCGGTCAGCAGATCGACGTTACCGTGTCGTCGATGGGCAACGCCAAGAGTTTGCGTGGCGGCACGCTGGTGATGACGCCGCTCAAGGGCGCCGACGGGCAGATTTACGCGCAGGCGCAGGGCAATCTGATGGTCGGTGGCGCCGGTGCGGCGGCGCCGGGAGCCAAAGCGGTGATCAATCACCTGCTGGCCGGTCGCATCGTCGGCGGCGCGACGGTCGAGCGCGAGGTGCCGACGTCCTTGGGGCAGGGGCCTTTCGTTCATTACGAGATGGTCAATACCGACTTTGGCACGACGCAACGGGTGGTCGAAGTGATCAACCGTGAGATGGGGGCGGGAACGGCGCAGGCGGTCGACGGACGGGTGATCGAAGTCCATGCGCCGGAGGACGCCAATTCGCGCGTCGCGTTCATGGGGCGGATCGAGAATCTCGAAGTGCGTCCGATGAAGTCGATGGCCAAGGTCATCGTCAATCCGCGCACCGGGTCGGTGGTGATGAATCAGACGGTCACCATCGAGTCGTGTGCGGTCGCCCATGGCGCGCTTTCGGTGGTGGTCAATACCGACCAGCAGGTCAGTCAGCCCAACGCGTTGTCCGGCGGCCAGACGGTCACAACCTCCCAGACCGACATCGAAATCAAGCAGGGCGGCGGCGCGTTGATGCCTTTGAAGGCGGGCGCGAATCTTTCCGATGTGGTCAAGGCGATCAATGCCCTCGGCGCCAATCCTCAGGACCTGATCTCGATCCTGCAATCGATGAAGGCCGCCGGCGCGTTGCGCGCCGACCTCGAAGTGATCTAGCTGGCTCTTGCACGAGCCCGGCGGCGCCGCGGCGTTGCCCCGCCAACAGTGCAGGAGTCTGCGCGCTCACCCCGGTGGTTCGCCAGGCGCGATAATTGCTAGTATTCAGCCCATGAAAGCTGAAGACCTCAACGCCAACCGTTTTGTCCTCGACGCGAAGACGACCGCGGATCTGCGTCTCAAACTCAAGCAGGACCCGCAGGCCGGTTTGAAACAGGCGGCGCAGCAGTTTGAAGCCTTGATGCTGCAGACGATGCTCAAGAGCATGCGCGACGCGACGCCGCAGGACGGCCTGATGGACAGCGAGCAGACGCGTTTCTACACCGCGATCATGGACCAGCAACTGGCGCAGAACCTGTCGACGACGGGAAAGCTTGGTTTTGCCAAGCTCATCGAGCAACAACTCGGGCGCGGCGTGGTTTCGGGCGCGTCGCTTGACCCGGCCGCTTCGCTCGAGGCGCTGCAAAAGAGCCTGATTGCGCAACAG
This sequence comes from Pseudomonadota bacterium, assembly GCA_018262095.1. Taxonomy (GTDB): domain Bacteria; phylum Pseudomonadota; class Gammaproteobacteria; order Burkholderiales; family Rhodocyclaceae; genus Propionivibrio. Next base: position 43,444 of record JAGTRW010000038.1, on the reverse strand, counting down.
GCGGCAAATTCTGCCGCGAATTCAGCTTCGTCGTCGACTTCGACTGTGGCGGGCGGTGCCGAACGGATTCGCAGCCTGTCGCTGCGCAGCGATGGGGCGGCCGTAGCGGTCGGTGCCTCGGGCAGCGCCAGCGAGTTCGTCAATCGCATTTGGCCGCATGCGGTCGAGGCGTCGAACGCCATCGGCGTGCCGCCGCAGTTTCTGGTTGCGCATTCGGCGCTTGAGAGTGCCTGGGGCAAGAGCGAGATGCGCGCCGCCGATGGCTCGCCGACCTACAACCTGTTCGGCGTCAAAGCCGGGCGCAGCTGGCAGGGGCCATCGGTTGAACTGCCGACGACCGAATACGTCGATGGTGTCGCGCAGACCTCGCGCGAAAAATTCCGCGTTTATGGCTCTTATGCCGAGGCTTTTCGCGACTACGCGAAGCTGCTCAAGACCAACGCCCGCTTCTCGGCGGTCCTTGGCCAGCAGGACGGAACGAAATTTGCCGGTTCGCTGCAACAGTCGGGTTATGCCACCGATCCCTTGTATGCCGACAAGCTCACCCGAATCATCAATGGACCGACCTTGCGTCAGGCGCTTGCCGGTTAGAAGCAGAGCTCAATATTCCGGCAAGTTTGCCGTTGACCACCCACAAGGAGCGTTTACGTCATGAGCACAGGATTCATCAATACGGCGGTGACGGGCATCCAGGTCGCGCAGCTCAATCTGGCGACGACCGCGCACAATACCGCCAACGCCAGCACCCAGGGCTATAGCCGACAGCGCAACGTGCAGGAGAGCAATACCGCCACGTTGACCGGCGCCGGCTATGTCGGCCAGGGGGTGAATGTGGCATCGATCGAGCGCTACTACGACAGGTTCCTGAGCGCCGAGGTCAATTCGACGCAGACCAAGGTCAGCCAGCTCGAAAGCTACTACGCTCAGGTTTCGAAAATCGACAACTCACTGTCAGACGCGAATTCCGGCATCTCGACGGCGCTGGCGAGTTTTTTTTCCGGGGTCAATTCGGTCGCGTCGAATCCGTCGCTGACCTCGTCTCGCCAAACGATGAATTCTTCGGCACAGTCGCTGGTCTCGCGCTATCAGGCGCTCGGTGATCAGCTCAAGCAGCTGTACGACGGCGTCAATGGCTCGATCACGTCGACGGTCTCGAGCATCAACAGCTATTCGAAACAGATCGGCGAGATCAACGCCGACATCATCGTCGCGCAGTCGTCGACCAAGCAGCCGGCCAACGATCTGCTCGATCAGCGTGACCGACTGGTGAGCGAACTCAACAAGCTGATCGAGGTGTCGACGACGACCAATACCGACGGCAGCTTCAACGTGTTTGTCGGTACCGGCCAGCAATTGGTCGTCGGCACCTTGGTGTCGACGATGACCGCGTTGCCGTCGGTCGACGACCCGACGCGGATTGTCGTCGGTCTCCAAGTGGCCAGCAGCAGCCAGGAGCTGCCTGAGTCGTTGGTGACCGGTGGCAGTCTGGGCGGTTTGCTGGCTTTTCGCAGCGAGTCGCTCGACAGCGCGGCCAACGAGCTCGGCCGAGAGGCCGCATCGCTGGCGCTGACCTTCAATTCCCAACACCAGCTGGGTCAGGATCTGCAGGGCAATGCCGGTGCCGATTATTTCACGCTGACCAAGCCGACGGTGCTCGCCAGCTCAAGCAACAAGACCGGCAGTCCGGCCGTTTCGGTAAGCTACACCGCGCCAGCGTACAACGGCAATTTCTATACTGATTTGACCGGCAGCGACTACCGCCTCGATTACAACGGCAGCGCGCTCACGCTGACGCGCTTGAGCGACAAGGCGCAGTGGAGTGGAACCGACATCGCGGCGCTCAATACCCAGTTGGCGGCCGATCCGCAGGGTTTTACGCTGGACCCGGCAAATTTTTCCGGCGTCGCTGCCGGCACCACCTACCTGATCGAGCCGACGCGCAATGCGGTCAGTGGCCTGGCGCTCAATAGCGCGGTGGTTGCTGACAACCGCCTGATTGCCGCCGCCGCGCCGATGCGCACCGAAGCGACTGGGACCAACACCGGCAAAGCGACGATCTCGGCCGGCAGCGTGTCCCCCGGTTACAAGGCGTTGGCGGCCGGAACGCCGCTGACCTTGACCTATAACAGCGCGGCCAACACCATGACTTGGCCGGCGACTGTCGCCAGCGACGGAACGACTATTGCGGCGGGCAGCGTCGTCTATACGAGCGGCAAGACGATCACTATCGCCGGCAATAACTTCGCAATCAACGGCAGTCCCAACACCGGCGACACCTTTTCGATTGCGAAAAATTCGTCGGGTACCACCGACGCGCGCAATGCGGCGCTGCTTGGCAAGCTGCAGACGCAAAACACGATGGCCGGCCAGACGGCGAGTTATCAGACGGCCTACGCCGCGCTGGTCAGCAATATCGGCAACAAGACACGCGAAATCTCGACCACCGGCGACGCGCAGCAGGCGCTGCTCGATCAGGCGACGGCGGCACGCAATGCGGTTTCCGGTGTGAATACCGACGAGGAGGCCGCCAACCTGATCATCTTCCAGGAGGCCTACCAGGCGTCGGCCAAGGTCATCGAGATTGCGTCGAAGTTGTTCGATGCCCTGTTGGCGATCAACTAAAGGAAAGATCATGCGGATCAGTACCAACCAGATTTACGATACCGGCATTCAGGGGATGATGCGCAACCAGGCCAGGCTGGACAAGCTGCAGAACCAGATCTCGAGCGACACCAAGATCCTGACGGCCGCCGACGATCCGGTCGGCGCCGCGCAGGTGTTGGCGGTGAGCCAGTCGTTGGCGGTCGAGGAGCAGTATCAGACCAATCAGAGCAGCGCCAAAAGCCAGCTCAGTCTGGTTGATGCCCAGCTGACCTCGCTGACCGCGGCGATGCAGACCGTTCGCGACAACATCGTCAAGGCCGGCAATCCGACCTATACCGCGGCTGACCGCGAGTCGGTCGCCAAAGACCTGGAGTCGAACCTCGCTGAAATCCTGGGAATCGCCAATACGGACAACGGGACTGGCGATTACCTGTTCTCGGGTTATCAGGGTGGGACGCGACCCTTCGCGGCGGACGGCCTGGCGGCAAAATCGCCGGCGACCGAGTCGTCGATCGCCTATTCCGGCGACGCTGGTCAGCGCACGGTGCAGGTTTCCTCGTCGCGGCAGATGGCGGTCAGCGTTGCCGGCAGCGACGTGTTCATGAATGGCAAGAACGGCAACGGCACTTTTGTCGCGACGACCGGCGGCAATGATGTCGGGGTCACCGCGAGCACCGGCAATACGGGCACCGTGACGCAAAGCAGCTGGTCCTTGAATCGGACGCAATGGGATGCCGCGTTGGCCAACACGGTCCCGCCCGTCGCCGCTTTGCCGCTGTCAGTTCATTTTATCGACCCGGCCAACTACGAGATTATCGACTCGGCCGGAAATACCACCGGATCGACCCCCTACACGTCCGGGGCAGCGATTGCCTTGTCGGTCAATGGGGTCAATTACGGCGCGCAGATCACGCTTAGCGGAACACCGGTCGCCGGCGACAGTTTTGCGATAAAGCCCGGCATCAACCAGGGAACCGGCGTCATCGACATGGGCTCGGTGCTCGATACGCAAAAATGGTCGGCGGCGGTCAACAACGCGCTAGCCGGCAAGCCGGTCGAGATTCGCTTTTCGGCCAACGCCACGACGGGCAAGATGGAGTACTCGATTTACGACCCGGTCGGGGGCGCGACCGCTGCGCAGGCCTTTACCACTGGGCAGGCGATTTCCTTGAAGACTGCCGGCGGGGTCGATTTCGGTTCGCAGGTGGTGGTGACCGGGACGCCGAAAGTTGGCGACAGCTTCACGGTGACGCCGAGCACCAGTCAGAGCGTTTTCCAGACGGTGCAGAATCTGATCGGGATCTTGCGTTCGCCGGTCGGCACGACCTACAGCAGCACGCAACTGGCCAACGATCTGGCCGGGCAGTTGAGCAACCTCGATCAGGCGATGAGCCAGGTCAGCGACGTGCTGTCGACGGTCGGCGCCAACGAGCGCGAACTCGTGGCCTTGGACAGTACGTCGAGCGACTTGGTGATTCAATACAAGGCGACCATTTCCGATATTCAGGGACTCGATTACAACAAAACCTATTCGGATTACACCCGGCAGCAGGTCAATCTGGAAGCGGCGCAAAATTGGTCCGACGATTGCCTATTCGGTCGAGCAGATCGCGGTCGCCGGTGCCGCCGCCGCGCTGCTTTACGTGATCTACGACCCGCTGGCGCCCAATTGGAGCATCGAGGAAAAGCCGCTTGCAGACGACACCTATTACCTCGCGCTGCGCGCCAAGAGCTTTCGTATCGGCGGCGACGGCGAGGCGATCCAGATCATCAAGCGGCGCGCTTTGCAGCTTCAGCGCGAAAAGGGTTATGCCGGCTATCGCATTCTCGATTACTCGGAAGGCATCGAGTCGAGCACGCCGCTGACGCATCGCGTCTCCGAGGGAACCGTTCAACTGGTCCGGACCGCGCAGGTTCAGCCGCGCTAGCTGACGACGACGAAGTAGCCGAGCATCGACTGCAGGCCGAACTCGAACAGCGCTTGCAGCGGTGACGCGAGATACGACAGGCTGACGATCAGCGCGGAAAATCCGAGCACGATGGTGATCGGAAAACCGATCGCCATCAGATTAAGTTGCGGCGCGACGCGTCCGAGGACGCCGAGCGCGATATTGGCGATCAGCAGCGCGACGACGACCGGCAGGGACAGCAGGACCCCCGAAGAAAAAATCATGCCTCCGGCATTGGCAATATTGAGCCAACTTGCGCTGGCGATCGCGCCCGCCGTTATCGGCAACAGCACGAAGCTCTCGCCGAGCGTCGCGATGACCATCAGATGGCCGTTGATCGCCAGAAAAATCAGCAGCGCCAGCATTCCCAGGAATTGCGAGATGACCGCTGTCTGGGCCGCGCTCTGCGGGTCGTAGGCGGTGGCAAAGCCCAGTCCCATCTGGTTGCTGATCATGGTGCCGGCGAGGTCGACGGCGGTAAACACCAGGCGCATCGCGAAGCCCATGCTCAGGCCGATCAGCAGCTGTTGGGCGAGAATCAGCAGGCCCTGGCCCGAGGCCGGATCGATCGCCGCGATGGTCGGCAGCGCCGGCGCGATGGCGAACGTGATGGCCAGCCCGAGGACCAGCCGCACCTGAGCATTCAGACCGGCATTGTTGAATGGCGGCGCGGCCGTGAGCAGTGCCAGGATGCGCGCCAGCGGGAAAAAAAAAGCGACGATCCAGGCGTTGATTTCGGCGGAACTCAGGCTGATCATGGGCCGCTTAGCCGATCAGTTGCGGAATGCTCTCGAACAGCCGGCGGATGTAGTCGACCATCATCTGCAGCATCCACGGGCCGGCCAGGATCAGCACCAGGAACATGCCGACCAGCTTGGGGATGAACGACAGCGTCTGTTCGTTGATCTGCGTCGCGGCCTGGAAGATGCTGATGATCAGGCCGATGACCAGCGCCGCCAGCAGCAGTGGGCCGGCCAGGATCAAGGTCATCTCGATGGCCTGACGGCCGATGTTCATGACCAGTTCGGGCGTCATGTGGCGAAGCTCATGACCAGCGAACCGAGCAGCAGATGCCAACCATCGACCAGCACGAAAAGCATCAGCTTGAACGGCAGGGAGACCATCACCGGCGACATCATCATCATGCCCATCGACATCAGCACGCTGGCGACGACCATGTCGATGATCAGAAAGGGAATGAAGATGATGAAGCCGATCTGGAAAGCGGTCTTGAGCTCGCTGGTGACGAAGGCTGGAACCAGCACGCGCATCGGGATGTCGTCCGCCGACTCGAGCGTCGGGAGCTTGGCGAGCCTGGCAAAGAGGCCGATGTCGGCTTCGCGTGTCTGCTTGAGCATGAAAGCGCGCAGCGGTACGGCGCCGCGCTCGACGGCCTGGACGAAGCTGATGCGGTTCTCGGACAGCGGCTGGTAGGCGTCGACATAGACCCGGTCGAGGACCGGCGACATGATGAAAAAGCTCAAGAACAGCGCCAGGCCGACGATGACCTGATTGGGCGGCGAGTTCTGGGTGCCGAGCGCGCTGCGCAGCAACGAGAGCACGATGATGATGCGCGTAAAACTGGTCATCATCAGCAGCGCCGCGGGGATGAAGGTCAGCGCCGTCAGCGTCAGCAGCGTCTGGATTGACAGCGTGTAGGTCTGGCTGCCGCCGGCGCCCGGCGTGCTGGTCAGCGCCGGCAGCCCGCTGGCCTGCGCCCACGCCGCCAGCGGTGCGAGCAGCAGCAGCGCGGCTGGCGCGATCCGGCGCAGGCTAGAGGTTTTCATTTTTGCGCTCGCTCAGGTGCTTGAGCCACTGGCTGAACGGCCTGTCGCTTCCCGGCGAGGCAGGAAGTTCGCCCTTGGCCAGCGTGTGCAGCGTCTTGATTTGCCCGGGAACGATGCCGACGACCAGCCAACTGTCGCCGACTTCGACGAGAACGATTCGCTCGCGTGCACTGATCATCAAACCGCCGACAATGCGCAGCGGCCCGCTGTTGCCGAAGCTTCGCCCGCCATTGAGCTTGCGCAAAAAATACGCGCCGAAGAACAAAATGCCGATGATCAGCGTCAGCCCCAGCAGCATCTGTACGATGGCCGCGCCCGATACCCCCGGCGCTTCGCCGACGGTTTGTGCCGGTGCCTGAGAAGACAGCAGCGCAAGCGTCAGCAGGTGAGCGCTGCGGGTGAGCCAAGGAGGGGGTAGGTTTCGAATCAAGTCAGTCGGCCAGTGGGCATTGTGGCCGCTATCTTAAAGCATGCGCGCGCAAGCTCAAACCTTGATGCTAGCGTCCGACTTTGCGCATGCGCTCGGACGGGGTGATGATGTCGGTCAGGCGGATGCCGAACTTGTCATTGACCACCACCACCTCACCCTGTGCGATCAGCGTGCCATTGACGAAGACGCCCATCGGTTCGCCGGCCATCGCGTCGAGTTCGACCACCGAGCCATGGGCCAGCTGCAGCAGGTTCTTGATGGTGATTTTTGTTCGGCCGAGCTCGACCGCCATCTGAACCGGGATGTCCAGAATCATGTCGAGTTCGTTCATCATCGAGGCCTTGCCGTCGGTCTCGTCGAAAGCCGGGAAGATCTGTGCCGCTTTGGCTTCCGGGGCCTGCTCGGAAATCGCCTGCTCGGCCATTGCCGCGGCCCAATCGTCTTCGGCGCTGGGTTCCGCCGCGCTATTCTCTGTGTCGTCAGCCATGGTGTCCTTTCAGAGCGTTGTCGTCGCTCTCAGGCGTTATGAATCGTTCGATCTTGAGGGCGAATTGCCCGCCTTGTTGGCCGTAGCGGCACTCCATCAGCGGAATGTCGTCGACGCGGGCGACGAGCGAGTCGGGGATGGTGATCGGCAGGATGTCACCGGTCTTGAGCTTGAGGATCTGCCCGAGGGTGACCGTCGTGGTCGCCAGATTGGCGGCGATTTCGACTTCGGCGTCCTTGAGCTGTTTGCGCAGCATCACGATCCAGCGCTGATCGGATGACAGCTGGTCGCTTTGCATCGTACTGTAGAGCAGGTCGCGAATCGGCTCAAGCATCGAGTACGGGAAGCAGATGTGCATGTCCGCGGCGGTGCCGCCGAATTCGAGCGAAAAGGTCGTTGAGACGACGATCTCGGACGGCGTCGCAATATTGGCAAACTGCGAATTCATCTCGGAGCGGATGTAGTCGAACGACAGCTCATAAACCGGTTTCCACGAGCGCGAGTATTCGGTGAAGATGACGTTGAGCAGCCCCTGGATGATGCGTTGTTCGGTCGGCGTGAAATCGCGGCCTTCGACGCGGGTGTGGAAGCGTCCGTCACCGCCGAACATGTTGTCGACGACCAGGAAAACCAGATTGGGGTCGAGAACGAATAATGAGGTGCCGCGCAGCGGCTTGGCGGCGACCAGGTTCAGATTGGTCGGCACCACCAGATTGCGGATGAATTCGCTGTACTTCTGCACCCGGATCGGGCCGACCGAGATGTCGGTGGTCCGATGCATGTAGTTGAACAGACCGATGCGCAGGTAGCGCGCAAAGCGCTCGTTGATGAGTTCGAGCGTCGGCATGCGTCCACGGACGATGCGTTCCTGCGTTCCCAGGTTGTAGTTATGAACCCCGCCCGCGCCTTCTTCGGCAGCTTCAGGTTCATCAGTCTCGCCGGAGACGCCCTTGAGTAGGGCGTCAACCTCGTCCTGGGAAAGAAAGTCAGTGGCCATTGCCGCTTATTGAATGATGAAGGACGTAAATAGTACTTCCTTGACCGGCCCGTAGCCCGGCTTGGCGCCCGGGTCAAGAATCTCATTGATCAGGTCACGGATCTCGTTGGCCAGGGCTTCCTTGCCGGCCTTGGTGATCAGTTCGGCGGCTTTTTTTCCCGACAGCAGGAGCATCACGTTGTTGCGCAGCTTGGGCGTGTAGTTCTTGAGTCGGTCACCGACGAGCAAGTCCTCGACTTCGACCGAAATCATGATTTGCAAAAACTGATCGCCGTTGTCCGGGACGAGATTGACGGTGAACTGGTCGAGGGCGACATAGATCGGTCCCGTCTCCTTGGCACCCTTCTTCTTCTCTGTTTTGGGCTTGGCCGCAGCGACTTCGACGTCTTCTTCTTCGTCAGCCGGATGCATCTTCTTCCACACCATGAAACCGCCGCCGCCCAGCGCAAGAACCAGCACCAAGGCCGCGACGATGATGATCAGCAGCTTCTTGCTTTTCTTCGGTGCAGCAACGGCGCCCTCTGCTTCAGGCTTGGCATCCTTGGCCATCGGCGAAACCCCTCTTTCAATTGTCTCTAATCGTTCGGCGTTGACTGTCGGCCAGGCCGCCGTGGCGTTGCTGCACTAGACCTAGACCCTCAGGCGAAAATATCGACCATTCCATTGCCCTGCCGCGTAGCAAAGGCCGCAGTCTGTAGCGCCCCAGTCGACTCTGTGGCAAGTATAGCGTTATCGCTCATCCATCGCGATGAACTCTGGTTTCGCTCGCCGTTCCCGGCCTGTTGCTGGCTGAACGATTGGGCGCCGACGTTGGTTTGCCCCAGCTCGATGCCGGCGCTGGCAAACATTTCGCGCAGTTTGGGCAGCGCCGTTTCGAGGGCGTCGCGAACCTCGGCGTTGGCCGAAGCGAAGGAGACGCTGGCGTTACCCTTGTCGACGTTCAACGATACCTCTATCGGCCCCATTTGCGGCGGGTTGAGGGTCAATTGCGCGCTTTGCTTATCATTGCTGGCGAGCCAGACGATTTTCTGGCCAAAATCAGCCGCCCAGTTTTGATCACGCACTGGCGTGTGGACGGGGAGCGACGAATTGTGCGCGGTCGGGTGAGTGGCGGCATTGCCCGGCACGTTGGGTTGCGCCGAAATGTTGTTCGCCGTAAGGTCCGGCGAATCGGTCTTGGCGCCAACAGTTTGTTCGGCGGTGGCCAGCGTCGCGGCAAATTTTGCCGCCTTGTCGTCGTCAAGCGCGGTTGAGGTCAGCGGCGCTGGCTCGGTTTTAAGCGATTCGGTTTGGCCGTCGGCCTTAAGACTCTTGCTCGCAGTGCCTGAGATACTGGTCAAGGACTCAGCGGCCGGCTGCTCGGATTCGGTCTGCGCAGGTGCTGGGGCGATCGCCGGCGTCGAGGCCAGGCCGAGCGCGGCCAGTACGGAAGCGGCGGCATCGGCCGGTGCGGCGTCGCTTGGCGTCGTATCGGCCGGCGCCGTGTCGGCGGGTTTTGCATCGGCGGGTTTGGCGTCGGTCGGCGTTGTGGCGAGCCCGAGTGCCGCCAGCAGCGAAGCGGCATCGGCCAGAGTAGCGTCGGCCGCAACTGCATCGGCCGGAACGGCGTCGGTGATCGGCAAGTCGCCCGCTACTTCGGTGGCCACGATGGGCTGCGCAGCCTTGGCGGTCAGTTGCCCGTGCAGCAGATTGGCGAAGTCCTGACTAGCGGCGGTGGCGTCGCTGCCGCCGTCAGCCGCGCTAGGCTGCGTTGGCGTGGGCGGTGTCGAAACAACGGTGATTGACATGGGCTTTCCTGGAAGGCGACTGTGGCCAGGATGTCAGCAATATTTGTGCCACCTGCGAAACAGAAGGTTTGGCCGGTCCGACCCGCCTGCTCGTCAATCAGCTGGATCCCTTGTCGTCCTTGCTGCGTGCGGCGAACTCGTCCTGGTTTTTCTGTTCGCGTTTGAGTTCCTGCGCATTCTCGCTGGCGTAGTGGCGTTCCGAAAGCGTATCGAAGGCCTTGAGTTTCATTCGTTGCTGCTGCCAATGGGCCTGGCCGGAAGCTGTTCGCTGGACCTGCTGGGCGACCGCCTGGCTCTGCGCATCGATGGCCTCGTCAAGACGGTTGAGGAACTCCTGATAGTTGCGCCATTCGCCCGGCGATAGGCCGTTTTGCGCTGCCTGGCGGAACTTTGCGGCGTAGTCGTCACGGTATTTTCGCAACATCTCGAGCTTGTCTTTGGCGCTGCGCTCGCTGGCTATCAATCGCGCCAGCAACTGCGTGGCGTCGTCAGCACGAGTTTGCATCAGCTCGTGTATGGTTTGCAGGGCAAAGGGCTTGCTCATCGTCGACCTCTACAACTCAACGCGGGGTGCCGAACAGCGCGTAGAGCTGATCGACACTGGAGGAGAAATCGGCTTGTTCATTCAAGTTCTGCTGCAAGAATTTTTCAAACGCTGGGTAGATCTTGATCGCTTGGTCGAGCTGCGGGTCTGAACCGGCGGCGTAGGCGCCGACGCTGATCAGGTCGCGCGAGCGTTGAAAGCGCGAATAGAGTTGTTTGAACTTGCGGATTTGCTCGAGGTGTTCCGGCTCGATCAGATTGACCATGGCGCGCGAAATCGATTGTTCAATGTCGATGGCCGGATAGTGCCCGGCGTCGGCAAGCGTGCGCGAAAGAACAATGTGACCATCGAGGATGGCGCGCGCCGAATCGGCGATCGGATCCTGCTGGTCGTCGCCTTCGGCGAGTACCGTATAGAAGGCGGTGATTGAGCCGCCGCCGTCGGCGCCGTTGCCGGTGCGTTCGACGAGCTGTGGCAGACGCGCGAAAACCGATGGCGGGTAGCCGCGGGTGACCGGCGGCTCGCCGATGGCGAGCGCGATTTCGCGCTGCGCCATGGCATAGCGGGTCAGCGAATCCATGATCAGCAACACGTGGCGGCCCTGGTCGCGAAAATACTCGGCGATCGACGTGGCGTAGGCGGCGCCCTGTAGCCGCATCAGCGGGCTGACGTCGGCGGGCGCGGCGACGACCACCGAGCGGCGCAGTCCTTCGTCGCCGAGAATCTGCTCGATGAACTCCTTGACTTCGCGGCCGCGTTCGCCGATCAGCCCGACGACAATGACCTCGGCCGAGGTATAGCGCGCCATCATGCCGAGCAGCACGCTCTTGCCGACCCCCGACCCGGCAAAAAGTCCCATGCGCTGGCCGCGACCGACGGTCAGCAGCGCATTGATGGCGCGTATGCCAACGTCCAGCGATTGCTCGATCGGTGCGCGCGACATCGGGTTGATCGGACGGCTTTGCAGCGGACGCAGACTGTCGGCAGCGATCGGCCCATGGCGGTCGAGGGGGCGGCCGGCGGCGTCGACAATCCGCCCAAGCAGTGTCTGGCCAACCGGCAGCAGCTTGGCGCGATCGATGGCGCGCCGCCGGGCGGCCGGCGGCTGGCCGAGTTTAGGCAGCGCGGTCGGGGTGTCCAAGGCGACGACCTTGGCACCGGGCGACGGACCGTAGACGTCCTCGGTCGGCATCAGGAACAGCCGTTCGCCATTGAATCCGACGACCTCGGCTTCGATCGGCGAACCGCCGGGGGGGAGAATCCGGCACGAGCTGCCGAGTGGCAACTTAAGCCCCGAGGCTTCCATCACCAGTCCGTTGATGCGCGTCAGGTGGCCGCTCGGCAGCAACGGCGAAGCCTGGCTCGCAGCTTCGCGGCAGTGATCGAGAAAGCTGCACCAGCCGGCCAGGCGAGGGTTGTCCACGGCGTCGTTCATCGCTGCCAACGGCTCACGGCATCTCGCTCAGCCACTCCGGGCTGATGCCGATGGCGTCGATCACGCGTCGCCAGCGGGTTTCCAGGGTGGCGTCGATTTCGCTGGTGCCGACTTCAACGCGGCAGCCCCCGGCGCTCAGCGTGGCGTCGTCGATGATTCGCCAGTTGTTGTGCGCGAGTTGTTCGCCAAGCTGAGTGCGGATCAGCGCGGCGTCGTCAGGATGTGCGAAGAGCGCCGGGTGGCCGGTGTGCGGGTACAGCGTGGCGATCGCTTCCCTGACCACCGGCAGCAGCAGCTCGGGTTTGACGCGCAGGCTTTGGCGCAGCATCTGGCTGGCGATTTCAACGGCGGTCGCCAGCAATTGTTCGGCAACGTGTTGATCGAGTTCATCGAGCGATTGCTGCAGGCTGGTCATCAGCGCATCGATTTGCGCCGCGCTGGCCCGTGCGCTGGCGATCCCTTCCGCATAGCCCGCAGCGTAACCCTGCTCGTGGGCTTCAACGTGCATGCGTTCGATGTCGGCCGCCGTCGGCAGCACCACCGGCGGCTCCGGCTCGGCCGGTTCGATCGCGGCAACCTGACTCTCGGCGAGCGCCTGCGCGGCCGCAGCCGCAGCTTCGGCGGCACGTTCGGCGGCCTGTTCGGCCTCATCGAAGGCTGCCACTTCCCAGCGCTGGTAGGCGGTGAGCTTGTCGGGAGCAAAGCCGCTCATGACTGCAACGCGCTCAGACCATTTCCTCGCCACCCGCGCCGCCAAGCACGATCTGGCCCTCGTCGGCCAGACGGCGGACGATCTTGAGGATTTCCTTCTGCTCGCCTTCGACTTCCGAGAGGCGTACCGGGCCGCGCGACTCGAGGTCCTCGCGCAACATTTCAGCCGCGCGCTGCGACATATTCTTGAAGATTTTTTCGCGCAGGGGCTCGGAAGCGCCCTTCATCGCCAGGATCAGCGAGTCGGACTGGATCTCGCGCAGCAGCAGCTGGATGCCGCGATCGTCGAGGTCGAGCAGGTTCTCGAAGACGAACATTTCGTCGAGAATCTTCTGCGCCAGGTCCGGGTCGTATTCGCGGATCGAATCGACGACCGTCGTTTCATTGGCGGTGCCCATGAAGTTGAGGATCTCGGCGACCGCGCGCACGCCGCCCATCGCCGACTTCTTGAGGTTGGCCGAGCCCGAGAGCAGGCGCAGCATGACGTCGTTGAGTTCGCGCAAGGCCTCGGGCTGGATCCCCTCGAGCGTCGCGATGCGCAGGATGACGTCGTTGCGCAGCCGTTCGGTAAAGTGGTTGAGGATGTCGCTGGCGTGGTCGTTGGCGAGATGGACGAGAATGGTGGCGATGATCTGCGGATGCTCGTTGCGGATCAGGTCGGCGACCGTCGGCGCGTCCATCCACTTGAGGCCTTCGATGCCGTTGGTGTCGCCGCCCTGCAGGATGCGCGAAATCAGGTTGGCCGCCTTGTCGTCGCCGAGCGCCTTGGTCAGCACCGCGCGCACGTAGGCGTCGGTATCGACGTGGACGGCGGCTGAGTCGCGCGCCGTTTGGTGAAATTCGGCGAGCACCGCTTCGACCCGGGTACGCGGTACCGTTTTGAGCGCGGCCATGGCATGGCCGAGCTTCTGTACCTCTTTCGGGCCGAGGTGCTTGAGCACTTCGGAGGCAAAGTCTTCACCGAGCGCAATGAGCAAAATGGCGCTCTTTTCTACGCCGTCTTCAGCCATTTGCGCCCATCCAGTCCTTGATGATGTTGGAGACGACCTTCGGATCCTTCTGGGCGAGGTCGCGTGCCTCGTCGAGCTTGCGTGCCAACTCTTCGGCCGCCGACGGCGGTAGGTCCTGCTGCTCCCCCTCGTCGCCGGCGACGATGTCGACGCCGCCGCCCAGCGCAGGGCTTTCTACGACGGGTGGCGGGGGAAGCATGGCCTTGGTGAGCGGGATAATGACCTTGAACAACAGGAAGGCGATGATCGCTGCGATACCTGCATATTTCAAGAGTTCCTTGATCAGCGCGATATTCTCGGGATCCTTCCAGAGCGGGACTTCCAGTCCGGTCTTGTCGATCGCAGTGAATGGCGCGTTGGCGACCGAGACGGTATCACCGCGTTCCTTGCTGAAGCCCATCGCTTCCTTGACGAGCTCGTTGATCTGCTTGAGTTCGGTGTCCGAAAGCGGTTTGGCCAGCCCTTTGGCGTCCTTGCGGTGGTTGACCACGACCGCTGCCGACAGGCGCTTGATCGTGCCGATCGATTGCTTGGTGTGACGGATCGTCTTGTCGACCTCGTAATTGACCGTCGAGTCCTTGCGCGTACTGATCGGCTGCGCGACGCTGGCGATCGGCGCCTGCACGCCTGCGGCGTTAAGTTGGCCGGGCAGCGGCGGCTGGCCGGGGGCCGCCGCCGGACCGGCGCCGGGCACTGCCGGTTGCGTCAGCGGGGCGGTGGCAGGAACCGGCGGTTGATTGGTCAGCGCCCCCGGAATTCCCTGCGCCGACGGCGTCGCGCTCGCCGATTCGGTCGTCTGCTGGCTGCGGATGCTGATGTCGGGCGGGGTGACATTCGGGCGGTGCGTTTCCGCGGTCTGCTCGTTTTGCGAGAAATCGACATCGGCGGCAATCTGGACGCGGACGTTGTCCTGGCCAACGATCGGCAGCAGGATGTCGTTGATCCGTTTGATGACGCTCGCTTCGATTTCCTGAACGTACTTGATCTGCGTCGGGTCGAGGCCGGCCTCCATCAGTTTGCTCTTGAGTTGCGAGAGCATGGCGCCGCTCTGGTCGATCAGCGTGACGCCCGAGACGGCCAGGTTCGGCACGCTGGCGGCGACCAGATTCTGGATGCCGGCGATCTGCGACGGGTCGAGTAAGCGTCCAGGGTAAAGGTTGATCAGGACCGACGCCGAGGGTTTCAATTCTTCGCGGACGAAAACGGTTGGCTTGGGGATCGCCAGATGCACGCGTGCCGCCTGAACCGCCCTGATCGACTGGATGGTGCGCGACAGCTCGCCTTCCAGCCCGCGTTGATAATTGACCTGCTCGGCGAACTGGCTGATGCCGAACTTTTGGTTCTCCATCAGCTCGAAACCGACCCCGCCGCCCTTGGGCAAGCCTTGCGTGGCAAGGCGCAGTCGGGTTTCATTGACCTTGGCGCTGGGGATCAGAATGGCGCCGCCGCTTTCGCTGAAGCGGTAGGGGATATTGAGCTGTTCGAGTGCCGCGATGATGGCGCCGCCGTCGCGCTCAGAGATGTTTGAAAAAAGAATCCGGTAGTCGGACTGCTTGAGCCAACTGTTGCTGGCGACGAGGATGGCGATGACGGCGGCAATCGCCACCATCAATATAATTTTTTGCTGGTTGTTCAAGCGAGCCAGTGCATTGCGCAGGCGATCAGTCAGATTGTCTGGGCCTACTGGTGCTGTGGTGTCGATTCCGGTTGCCGCCATACTTGCGATAGGTCTTAGCTCTGCGTGTTAACTCTGCGATTAATCAAGCAAAAAGCGAAAAGTGCTCGAAAATATTTTACTATTGTAGCTGTTAATTGCACTGGGTTTCCCATCGAATGACGCAAGCGGCACAAATACCGGCTCCGGAAATGAAAGCGCAGGAATTGCAGCGCGCTTTCGACGTTTTCAACCAGGTGTCGCTCGAGCTCACTCAGGCGTACGAAGGCTTGCAGGCTCGTGTCGAATCGTTGACCGCCGAACTGGCCGTGGCCAATGGCGAACTGCGTCGGCAGTACCAGGAAAAGGAAGCGTTGTCCGAACGTCTTTCGCTGTTGCTTAACGCGCTGCCGGCCGGTGTCGTGGTGCTCGATAGCGCCGCGCAGATCAGCGAAGCCAACCCCGTCGCGCGCCAGATGCTGGGCCAGGCGATCATCGGCAGCGATTGGCAGGCGCTGGTGCGCAGCCGGCTCGTTGCCAGCGATGCGCCGGACGAGTGGCAACTCGACGCGCGCCGGGTGGCGATCGCCGAGAGTCCGCTCGATTCGGCGGGCGGGCGATTGCTGTTGATTCACGACATCACCGTCGCCCATCAACTCAAGGCCGACGTCGAGCGCCACCAGCGTCTGGCGGCGATGGGCGAGATGGCAGCGTCGCTGGCGCACCAGCTACGCACGCCGCTGGCCACCGCCTTGCTCTATAGCGCCAACCTGGCTCAGCCCGAGCTTTCCGACGCCGCGCGAACGCGCTTTGCCGGCAAGGCGACCGAACAATTGAAGCGTCTTGAACGGCTGATTCAGGACGTCCTGCTTTTTGCGCGTGGCGAGAGCATCGGTCGCGACGTGATCCCGGCGGCGTCGCTGATCACTGAAGTGGGACAGACGATCGCGCCGCTGTGCCGCGAAAAAGGAGTCAATTTTCGCGTCGCCTGCGAGGTCGGTGGTTCTATAATCATCGGAAGTCGCAAGGCGCTTGGCGGTGCGCTGCTCAATCTGCTGGAAAACGCGCTGCAGGCCTGCGAAGGGCGCGCTGGCGCAGAGGTCTGCCTGGATGCGGCCATCGTTGGGCGCGAGTTGCGGGTTGGCGTGCGCGATACCGGCGGCGGCATCGCGCCGGACGCGCAGGCCAGGATCTTCGAGCCATTTTTCACGACCCGGGGCCAGGGCACCGGGCTCGGCTTGGCGATCGCGCTCGGTGTTGCGCGCGCCCACGGTGGCAGCATCGAGGTCAGTTCGGTTCCCGGCCAGGGGTCGGAATTCATCCTGCACTTGCCCTGCGGCGTGGCGGGGGATAAAAAGGAATAAGCACGCAGGCCACGGAGAGCGGCAACGAGCGAGAGGTCTTTCTCGGATCTGCTGTCGAGTGAGTTGCCATCACTCATGGCATGCCGGTTTTCTCCGTGATCTCTGTGCTCTTCGTGGTTCAATTGTTCTCGGGAACTCGAAAAAAATGGCTCAGGGATTACCGATACTGGTTGTCGAAGACGACCCCAATTTGCGCGAAGCGGTTTGCGATACGCTCGAGCTTGCCGGCCAGACGGCCGTGTCGGCGTCGGGCGGCGAGGCGGCGCTGGCGCTGCTTGAGGCACAGGGCGTGGCGCTGGTGGTCAGCGACGTGCGCATGATGCCGATGGATGGTATCGCGCTGCTCAAGGAGATTCGCAGCCGCTTTCCGCATCTGCCGGTGGTGTTGATGACGGCGTACGCCGACGTCGACCGCGCGGTCGAAGCCATGCGTTGCGGCGCCTGCGACTTCCTGCTCAAGCCCTTCGAGCCGAAGGCGCTGCTCGAGCACGTGGCGCGCTACCGGCTGCCGGAAGCGATGGACGACGAGCGGGTGGTCGCCAACGATCCGGTCAGCCGCAATCTCTTCGCGCTCGCCGCGCGCGTCGCGCAGACCGATACCACCGTGCTGCTGTCCGGTGAAAGCGGCGTCGGCAAGGAAGTCGTCGCGCGCTTCATCCACAATCACTCGGCGCGTCGATCCGGACCGTTTGTCGCGATCAACTGCGCGGCGATTCCGGACAGCCTGCTTGAGGCGACGCTGTTCGGCTACGAGAAGGGCGCGTTCACCGGCGCACAGCAGGCGCAGGCCGGCAAGTTCGAGCAGGCGCAGAACGGCACGCTGCTGCTCGACGAGGTCACCGAGATGCCGCTCGGGCTGCAAGCCAAGCTGCTGCGCGTTCTCCAGGAGCGCGAAGTCGAGCGGGTCGGTGGCAAGAAGCCGGTGGCGCTCGACATCAGGATCATCGCGACGTCCAACCGCGACATGGCCGAGGCAGTGGCCAGGGGGGCCTTGCGCGAGGACGTGTATTACCGGCTCAACGTCTTTCCGCTGCTGATCCCCGCGCTGCGTCAGCGCCCCGACGATATCATCCCGCTGGCGCGGCATTTTCTGGCCGAGCACGGTGGTCGTTCGCGCCGTACCGGCCTGCGACTGGCGCCGTCTGCCGAGGTGGCGCTGCGCCGGCACAGCTGGCCCGGAAACGTTCGCGAGTTGGAAAACGTCATGCAGCGCGCGGTGATTTTTGCCCCCGGCGACGTCGTCGAAGTCGATGCCTTGCACCTTTCTCTGGTGACGCCATCAGTCGCTGCCGTCGCGCCGAGCGCAACGACCTCAGCGATGACGCCGCCCGAGGCGCAAAAGACCGATAATATGCGCGACATGGAGCGCGAGCATATTTTGGATACCTTGAGCGCGGTTGCCGGTTCGCGCAAGCTCGCGGGCGAACGTTTGGGAATGTCTGAACGAACTTTGCGGCACAAGCTCAAACAATACCGGGAGGCCGGTTTGTTTAACGAATGAGCTCAATGTTTTTCAGTCTGATCGAGTTTCTGGCGCGTTTATTGCGTTGTCCGATGCGGAGACTGTTTGGAGAAGGCAATGGATACCCTCGGTATTGATCAGATGTTAAGCGTTTTGCAGGCGACGGCGGCGCAGGCCAGTGGGCGCGTGTCAGAGACGCCGGGTGCGGCCGCGGGCGGAACCGATTTCGCTGCGGTGCTGCAAAATTCGATTGCTCAGGTCAATCAGACGCAGCAGCAGGCAGAGGGTATGGCGGCAAATTTTGCCGCCGGCGACAGCAGTGCCAATCTGCACGAGGTGATGATTTCCTTGCAGAAGGCCAATGTCTCGTTTCAGGAAATGGTGCAGGTGCGCAACAAGCTCGTGACTGCGTACCACGACGTGATGAACATGACGGTCTAGCGTATTTTGTTGGTGCAGGAAATAACGGCGCTGCGAGGCGCCGTTGTCGTTTCAGCAAGATGGTGCGGCTTCCTCAGCCGGTGCCTTGAGTTATCCCAGAAACCGGGTTCTGAAAACCAGGGCGCCGCGTCCGAGGGCGCGCAGTGCCGGGTCGATGGTCAGGCCCTGCCAGTAACTGGCGCGGTTCTCGACGAGGCGAAAGAACACGGCGCCGACAGCGACGCTGGCAGCCCAGGCGAAAGCAATCCCCAAGGCATTGATGGCCGGACTTTGTGGCGCGATTCTGGTGAATACGGCATTGACCACCAGAACGACCGGAAAATGCGCCAGAAATACCGAATAGGAAATTTTTCCGAGATAGGCCAGGATCTTTCCCTTCGGCCAGCTTTCCATGAATCCGTTGCGCCGAGCAATACCCAGTGCCAGCGCGGTGAGCAGCGCGACCGCGATGCGCGAGCGAAAGTCGACGAGCAGTACGGCAACGACGACGACCGCCATCAACAGCAGTCCGTGTGGCTGTTCGGCGTCGCTGATCCAGTAGGTCAGCGTACCCAGCGCGTAGGCGCCAAAGAAGTAGAGCGCCCAGTTGTCCCAGTTCGAATCCCGGTTGAAGTAGAGCAGCGAAGCGAGTGCCAGTACGCTGACCAAGAGAACGCCGAGGCGCTGCGTGGCGACGCCTCCGGTCGTGCGCGCGAGCCAGAGCGTGGCGAGCAGCAGGGTGAATAACTGGAAGTCGATGGCGATATACCAGACGCCTGCCGACAGCGAATCGAAGTCGAGAATGTTTTGCAACAGTGCGATATGCGCCAGCATCTGCCTGGCGGTCGGTGGATTGGGAATCGAATCGTGATCGATCAGGCCGCGCGCGATCGCCGCGCACACAATGCTGAGCAATACCGCCGCCAGGTAGGGGATGACCAGCTTGAGATAGCGCTTCTTGAGCAGCGCCAGCGGGGCGCTGCTGATCAGTTGGCCGGCCGGCGCCAGTGCTTTGGCGGCAAGAAAGCCGCCGATCACCAGAAAGACCTGGACCGCGATGCGAGCGTCCTGGCTGAGCCAGGAAAAAAGCGCCGGTGCCAATTCATTGGCGACGTCGGACATCGGGCCGTAGAACGCCAGATGGTGAAGGACGATGAGTTGCGAAGCGATCGCCTTGAGGGCGTCGATAAAAGCCAGTCGCGGTGGTGCGGTACGCATGAGGTGGGCCGGTGGTGGGCAGAATTAGCCGCAAATTTTTATTAAGCTGCGGATTTTACACGATTGTCCGCGTCGGCAGTGCCGCGGACCAGCTTGTTCAGTCTGTTTGCTGGCTCAGACAGGCGACGCAGAGCATCGGCCATTGCTGTGTCCACTGCGCCGTCGGCTCACGCGTAAAGCCGCTCTTGGCGTACTGTTGCCAGCGGCCGACGACGTAGCAGAGCAGCACGTTGGCCAGCGCGCCGAAGTCGGCGGTGGCGGCGATCTGTTGCTGCGCTGCGGCGACGCGTAGTGCCTGCTTGAGCGCTGCCTCGATCTTGTCGTGCACCAGGTTGATGCGCGTCTGCAATCGTTCGTTTTCGTTGACCAGCGCGTCGCCGGTCAGCACCCGGGTCATGCCGCGATTGCGCTGGGCGAAGCCGAGCAGCAGCGCGAGGATGTGTTCGACCTGCTGCAGGCCTTGCGCCGGTTCGGCAGAAATCTGGTTGATGACGCCGAATACGCTCGTTTCGATGAACTCGATGAGGCCTTCGAACATCTGCGCCTTGCTCGCGAAATGGCGGTAAAGCGCCGCCTCCGAGCAGTCGAGACGGGCGGCCAAGGCGGCGGTGGTGATCTTTTCAACTTTCGGGTCTTCGAGCATCCCGGCCAGCGCTTGCAGGATTTGCAGTTTCCTTTCGCCCGGCTTCGCCATGTCCTTGCCCCTCTGCTTGTTAGGCTGGATCGATTATAGCCGGCCAAGCCGCCCCGGCAAGTCGAGAACCGAAGCCAGCCTGACGTCGACATAAGGCGGCTGGCGTGTGCAGGCGCTCACCCACACGGTTTTCATGCCGAGGCGTTTGGCTGTTTCTAGATTCGGCAGCGTATCTTCAACCATGATGCAGGCGTGCGGGTCGAGTCCTTCGTCGTGCAGCAGGCGATGAAATCCGCCGATCGCCGGCTTCGGCTGAAAGCGCAGTCGCTCGACGGCGTAGACCGCGTCAAAACAACGGCGGATTCCGGTAATCGCCAGCACCGCCTCGGCGTAATTGAGCGGGGCGTTGGAAAAGATGATCTTGCGCCCCGGCAGCCGGCGCAGCATGGCCTTGAGGCCGCGTTCGGCGATCACGATTTTCGCCAGGTCGGGGAACTGGTGCGTGTGGTGCAGGAAGTGGTGGGGGTCGGTGCCGTGGTGGCGCATCAAGCCGAGCAGGGTGGCACCGTAGCGTTGCCAGTACATTTTTCGCAGACGGGTGGCCTCTGCCTCGTCGACCTCGAGGTGCTCGCACATGTAAGCCATCATCGCGCGGCTGATGCGCGGGAAGATGTGCGGGCTGGCGTCGTGCAGCGTGTTGTCGAGGTCGAAAAGCCAGGTGCGGGCAGCGCCTTCACCACGCCCTGCCGGCTGGCGCGCCACCGTCTAGTTGCTTTTGATCATCGAGCCGACGCCGTGGCTGGTCAGAATCTCGAGCAGCAAGGCGTGCTCGACGCGGCCGTCGATGATATGCACGCTTTTCACGCCGCTGCGCGCGGCATCGAGCGCCGAACCGATCTTCGGCAGCATGCCGCCGTAGAGCGTGCCGTCGTCGACCATCGCGTCGATCTGTTTGGGAGTGACGTCGGTCACCAGCTTGCCTTCCTTGTCGAGAACCCCCGGCGTATTGGTCAGCAGCACCAGTTTCTCGGCCTTGAGAATTTCAGCGATCTTGCCGGCGACGACGTCGGCGTTGATGTTGTAGGTTTCGCCCTGCTCGCCGACGCCGATCGGCGCGATCACCGGAATGAAGGCACCGGCTTGAAGATGGCCGATCAGTGCCGGGTCGATCTGGGTAATGTCGCCGACCATGCCGATGTCGATCAGGTCGTCGTGCTTGTCTTTGTTGCGCAGCAGCAGCTTTTTCGCGCGGATCAGCGTGGCATCCTTGCCGGTCAGACCGACGGCCTTGCCTCCGGCCTGATTGATCAGGTTGACGACGTCCTTGTTGACCTGCCCGCCGAGCACCATTTCGACGATTTCCATCGTCTCGGCATCGGTGACGCGCATGCCCTGGATGAATTCGCCCTTCTTGCCGACGCGGGTCAGCAGGTTCTCGATTTGTGGGCCGCCGCCGTGCACCACGACGACGTTCATGCCGACCAGATTGAGCAGCACCACGTCGCGCGCGAAGCACTGTTTGAGGTTCTCGTCGACCATTGCATTGCCGCCGAATTTGACGACAATGGTCTTGCCGTGGAAGCGTTTGATGTAAGGCAGTGCTTCGGCAAGAATGGCCGCCTCCTGCGTCGGGGAGAATTCTGGGAGAGTCATGGTCGGGCTCCTTGAAGTAAGCGGCTGATTTTACCCGGCGTTGCGGCAAATAAAAAGGCGGGCGACCATGACGAGGGCGGCGGGCAAGAATCGAGAGGAGAACTGATGACGATTGAACAGGGAAACAGCGTTTGTGCCGACTGCGGCGCGCCTTTTTTGTGCGGCGCCGTGGCCGGTTTTCAGACCTGTTGGTGCATGGAAAAGCCGACTGGATTGCTCGTCGCTGAAGAAGGCGGACGTTGTTACTGCCCGGCGTGCCTCGATAAACGAATCAGCGAGCGACGAATTGACGAGCAATCCTCTGCGGCAGCATGAGGATGGCGTCGCGGTTAGTCCACGAGAAACATTTGGCAGCGGCTTCGCGCCACGGCAGCCAGCGATAGTTCAAATGTTCGTCGGGCGCCAGGACGACCGGCTGCGGTGCGGCGATTTGCAGTGAAAAAACGTGTTCGGTGTTGTGCGTGACGCCGGGTGCGTAGCGGTGGCGCCATTCGGGAAAAATCTCGAAGGTGTTGGCTTGCTGCCAGTCGCAGAACTCGCGTTGACTGGCCGCAATTCCGGTTTCCTCTTCGACCTCGCGCGCCGCCGTGGCGATCAGACTTTCGTCGTTCTCTTGGCTGCCGGTTACCGATTGCCAATAACCGGCATGCAGCGCACGTTCGAGCAGCAGGATCTCCAGCTCCGGCGTGTGGATGACGACCAGTACGGAAACGGGGCGCTTGTCGCCGGTCATTGACTGCCGGGGGGCGAATTTCGCCGCATGGCCGCGGCGTCCTGCAGGTAAAAGACGCGAAACGGAATGTTTCTCGCTTGCCACGAGTCGACGGCGCTGGCGAGAACCTCGTTGAGAATCGCGAAGCTGGTCGGGTTGGCGCTTAGCGCTTCGCTACCTGTGAGCGTGATGATATAGCCGGGCGCCGGGCGCCAGGAGAAATCGGTGAGGCAGTCGTGCAGCGCGTCGAGATTGCCGCCAAACCAGTCGGGAAAATCGAGGTCGCGCTTGAAAGCCTTGACGAAGCCCGGGACATTTTTGGCGCTCGTCAGGTCGACGCTGAAAAAGGCCTGCCCGAGTTCGTCTGCGGCTTGCCGCAGCGCAGGAAGATCCTGGCGCGCCAGTCGGAAGATGCCAGCGTTTTCAGGTTTCTTTTCGGTCGGGGTCATGGCTGGCGTATCCGGCGGAAGGTGCGGTAGTGGTCGCCCGTATAGTAGTACTCGCCGGAAGTCGCGACATTATTGCCGCCGCCAGCGATGATCCGTCGCGCGCCGCGGTCGGCGCTGCCGGGCGTCGGCACGGTGTATTCGCGGTAGTAGCCGCGCGCCTGGATCGGCAGGCGCTTCTCAAAATTGCCGAAGCTGCTGCCGTCCTTGTGCGGGAAGGGGAAAGGTCCGCCACGCTCGATCAACGTCAGCGTCTGGCGCGCTTCTGCCGGCAGGTCGGCGAGCGCGACGGCAACGACGGCGTCGCCGGGCGACGGCTCGCGCGCCTCTACGCCGAGTCCGCAGCCCCAGGCCAGCGCCAGAAAGAGCGCCAGCCTGAGGGCTGCGGCCAGGCGCGACATCAGGATCAGTCCTTGCTGGCCTCGACCTGCGTTTCGACTTTCTGGCGCAGGCGGATGTGCAGTTCGCGCAACTGCTTTTCGTCGACTTCGCTGGGCGCGTCGGTGAGCAGGCATTGAGCGCGCTGTGTTTTCGGGAAAGCGATGACGTCACGAATCGACTCGGCACCGGTCATCATGGTGACGATGCGATCCAGGCCGAAGGCCACGCCGCCGTGCGGAGGCGCGCCGTAGTTGAGCGCGTCGAGCAGGAAACCGAACTTGAGCTTGGCTTCTTCGTCGCCGATTCCGAGCGCCGCGAACACCTGCTTCTGAACGTCGGCGCGGTGGATACGCACCGAGCCACCGCCCAGTTCCCAGCCGTTCATCGCCAGGTCGTAGGCCTTGGCCAGACACTTGCCCGGATCGCTGGCGAGCAGCGCGAAATGCTCGTCCTTCGGGCTGGTGAAGGGATGGTGGCAAGCGTTCCAGCGCTTGGCTTCCTCGTCGTACTCGAACATCGGGAAGTCGACGACCCACATCGGTTCCCAGGCCTTGCCGTTGACGAAGCCCTTTTCGTGGCCGATCTTGACGCGCAATGCGCCGAGCGCATCGTTGACGATCTTGGCCTTGTCGGCGCAGAAGAAGATCAGGTCGCCGGATTGCGCGCCGGTGCGTTCGACGATTCCCTTGAGTGCGGCAGCATGCAGATTCTTGACGATCGGCGATTGCAGGCCGGTTTCGTTGAGCTGGGAGGCGTCATTGACCTTGATATAGGCCAGACCCTTGGCGCCGTAGATCGCGACGAAAGTCGTATAGGCGTCGATTTCGCCGCGCGTCAGGGTGGCGCCGCCCGGAATGCGCAGGCCGGCGACGCGGCCGTTTTCGCTGTTGGCGACGCTGGCGAAGACCTTGAACGAGACGTCCTTGACCAGGTCGGTGATCTCGGTGAGTTCGAGCGTGACGCGCAGGTCGGGCTTGTCCGAGCCGTAGCGGAACATCGCTTCGGCGTAGGTCATGCGCGGGAAGGGGTTGGGTAGATCGACGTCGATCGCTTCCTTGAACACGGTGCGGATCAGTTCCTCCATGATCCCGGTGATCTGGGTCTCGTTGAGGAACGAGGTCTCGATATCGACCTGGGTAAACTCCGGCTGGCGATCGGCGCGCAGGTCTTCGTCGCGGAAGCACTTGGTGATCTGATAATAACGGTCAAAGCCGGCGATCATCAGCAATTGCTTGAAGAGCTGCGGTGACTGCGGCAAGGCGAAGAAGTGGCCGGGGTTGACGCGCGACGGGACCAGGTAATCGCGGGCCCCTTCAGGGGTGCTCTTGGTCAGCATCGGCGTCTCGATGTCGATGAAGCCGGCGTCGTCGAGGAAGCGGCGGAAGGCGCGTGCCGTCTTGTAGCGCAGCTGCATGTTTTTCTGCATCTGCGGGCGGCGCAGGTCGATCACCCGGTGCAGCAGGCGGACGTTTTCGGAGAGATTGTCGTCGTCGAGCTGGAACGGCGGCGTCACCGAAGGGTTGAGCACGTCGATGGCGTAGCACAGGATCTCGATCTCGCCGCTCGGCATGTTGGGATTGACCGTTCCGGCCGGGCGGGCGCGTACCTTGCCGGTGACCTTCAGGCAGAACTCGTTGCGCACCGATTCGGCGATGGCGAACATCTCTGGCCGATCCGGATCGCAGACGATCTGGGCCAGACCTTCGCGGTCGCGCAGGTCGATGAAAATGACGCCGCCGTGGTCGCGCCGACGATGCGCCCAGCCACAGAGCGTGACCTCCTGGCCGATGGTTTGTGAATTGACTTGTCCGCAATAATGAGTTCGCATGCTGGTTCCGGGTTTACGATTGTTGATTGTGGGAAGGGTTTGATCGCGCAGGAGGGGCGACAACGCCCATCGAGATGATGTACTTGAGCGCTTCGTCGACATTCATGTCGAGCTCGATGACCTCGCTTCTGGGCATCATCAGAAAAAAACCAGAGGTCGGATTCGGGGTCGTCGGGACGTAGATGCTGACGTAGTCGCCGGCGAGATGGTTGGCGACGTCGCCGCCCGGCGTCCCGGTCAGAAAGGCAATGGTCCACGAGCCGGCGCGCGGGTACTGGACCAGTAGCGCTTTGCGGAAAGCGTTGCCTGACGACGAGAAAAGCGTGTCGGAAACCTGCTTGACGCTGTTGTAGATCGAATTGACGACCGGAATTCGGGCCAGCAGCTTTTCCCACCAGCCGACGAGTCGCTGACCGATGAAATTGGCGGCGAGTACGCCGGTGGTCATGATGATCAGCAACGTCAGCAATACGCCGGTGCCCGGAAGGTCGAAGCCCAGGATGCTGTGCGGGTGCATCGACTCGGGCAGCAGGCGCAGCGACTGATCGGCGATTCCGGCAATCAAAGACAGCACCCAGGCGGTGATCGCCAGGGGAACCCAGATCAGCAGCCCGGTAACGAAGTAACGTTTGATCAACTGCCCGCGCACACTTCTGCTCCGGCACAGCCTTGGCAGGGCGCCGCGTTTTCGCTCGGCTTCGACTTGGGCGCCGGGGTGGACGTTGATCCGCCCTTGAAATCGGTGGCGTACCAGCCCGTTCCCTTGAGTTGAAAACCGGCGGCGGTGACTTGCTTGGCGTATGACGCTGCGCCGCACTCGGGGCAAGTGGTGAGCACGGGGTCGCTGAGCTTCTGCAGATGATCTTTTTCAAAGCCGCAGGAAGTGCAGCGATAGGCGTAGATCGGCATGGCTAACCTTCTATGAGCAACAAAGACAAAGATTATACTCGAATGGCGACGGGTTTCGCTGGCGCCACCTATCGCGAAATGAGGGCAAAAGCCCTGTTTTCAAGCGATTAGATCAGGCGTAGGTAAGTCTGGGTCAGTTCCCTGCCCCAAAAAAAAGCAATCAAACCGGCGGTCGCCAGATACGGGCCGAAGGGAATCGGTACATTGCGACCGCGTTTGGCCAGGACGATCAGCGCGATGCCAAGCAGTGCGCCAACCAGCGACGAGAGCAAGATGGTCAGTGGCAGAATTTGCCAGCCCAGCCAGGCGCCGAGTGCGGCGAGCAACTTGAAATCGCCGTAGCCCATGCCTTCCTTGCCGGTGATCAGTTTGAATCCCCAATAGACTGACCACAGCGAAAGATAGCCGGCCATCGCGCCGATCACTGCCGATTGCAGATCGGTGTAGGTGCCAAACAGGTTGAACAGCAGGCCGAGCCAAAGTAACGGCAGGGTGATCGAGTCGGGCAGCAATTGCGTGTCGTAATCGATGAAGGTCAGTGCGACCAGTCCCCAGATCAACAGCAGGGCGCCCGCCGCAGCCCAGCCGAAACCGAAGTGGGCGGCGGTCAGCGCGGAAAGCAGGCTGGTCAGCGCTTCAACGATGGGATAGCGCGGCGAGATCGGCGCGCGGCAGGCTGAGCACTTGCCGCGCAAGGCCAGCCAACTGACGACCGGGATGTTTTCCAGCGCCGTGATTGCATGGCCACATTCAGGGCAGCGCGAACGCGGCGAGGACAGTGAGAGGGCCTCGGCGGCAGGTGCATCCTGGCCATGCAATTCAGCGCACTGAGCTCGCCAGTCGTTGTCCATCATTTTTGGCAGGCGATGGACGACGACGTTGAGGAAACTGCCGACCAGCAAGCCGAGAACAGCGCAAAAAATGCCAAAAACGATGGGGTCCAAAAATAAAACCTGCCAGTCCTGCATCATCAGACCACCGCGCCGAGTTTGAAGATCGGCAGGTACATGGCGATCACCATGCCGCCGATCAGGGTGCCCAGAACGACCATGATGATCGGTTCCATCAGGCTGGAAAGCGCTTCGACCGAGTCATCGACTTCGGCTTCAAAAAAATCGGCGACCTTGCCGAGCATCGAATCGAGCGCGCCGGATTCTTCGCCGATGGCGACCATTTGATTGACCATGTTGGGGAAGAGCTCGCTGTTTTGCATCGCCGACGTCAGGCTGGTTCCGGTGCTGACCTCGCTTTGAATCTGCCGAGTCCCTTTCTTGTAAACATAGTTTCCGGCAGCGCCGCCGACCGAGTCGAGCGATTCGACCAGCGGCACACCGGCAGCGAACATCGTCGCCAGCGTACGCGTCCAGCGCGCGATCACCGATTTTCGAATCAGCGGGCCAAAAAGAGGGATGCGCAGAAACAGGCGGTCCATCGCCATCTGCATCGCTTCCGAGCGTTTCCAGGCGTAAAAGAAAGCATAAATTCCGCCGCCCATCGCGCCGAAAACAATGTACCAGTAGGCCACGAAAAAGTCGGAAATCGCCATGACGAACAAGGTCGGCGCCGGCAGGTCGGCACCAAAGCTCGTAAACACCTGCTTGAACGCCGGAATCACGAAAATCATGATGATCGCGGTGATGATGAAGGCCACGACGATGATGGCGATCGGGTAAAACAAGGCCGATTTGATCTTCGACTTGATGGCGATCATCTTCTCCTTGTACGTCGCCAGTCGCTCGAGCAGGGTTTCAAGAATTCCCGCCTGTTCGCCTGCGGCGATCAGGTTGCAGTAGAGTTGGTCGAAGTAGAGCGGGAATTTTCTGAACGCCTGCGATAGCGAACTACCCGTCTCGACATCGGACTTGATGTCGAGCAGCAGCTTGCCGACCGCCGGGTTGTCGTGGCCGCGGCCGACGATGTCGAAAGTCTGCAGCAGCGGGACCCCCGCTTTCATCATGGTCGCCAGTTGTCGGGTAAATAGCGCGACGTCTTTTTCGGTGACCTTGCCGCCACTGCGAAAACTTTGTTTGGTGACCTTGGAGACCAGAATTCCCTGGCGCCGCAACGTGGCATTGACCACCGTTTCGCTGCTTGCGCGCTGTTCGCCGCGAACGATCTTTCCGGCCTTGTTCTTTCCGGTCCAAAGAAACGTGAATTCTTTGACTTCCTGGGCACGCTTTGTCGGTTTCGTTGCCGTCGCCATGCTGTCGCCTCCGCGTTCCTTAAACGTTGGTGCTGCCCAGGACCTCGTCGAGCGAGGTGAGCCCTTGTTTGACCTTGAGCAGGCCGGAACGGCGCAAGTCGTTGACGCCTTCCTTTTGCGCCTGCACGGCGATGTCGCGCTCCGTTCCGTTGGCCATGATCAGGCGTTGAATGGTGTCAGTGACCGGCATGACCTGATAAAGACCAACTCGTCCCTTGTAGCCGGTGCCTTTGCAGCGGTCGCATTCTCCGGGGCCGTAAAGAACCCAGCTGCCGTCAAGGTCTGACTCAGTAAATCCGGCATTCAGCAGCGTCTCGGTGGGGATGTCAAGCGGCTTCTTGCACGTGCACAGGCGGCGAACGAGGCGCTGGGCGGTAATCAGCAGGATGCTTGAGGCGATGTTGAAGGTCGGGATGCCCATGTTCATCAGGCGCGTCAGCGTCGATGGCGCGTCGTTGGTGTGCAGCGTCGACAACACCATATGCCCTGTCTGCGCGGCCTTGATCGAGATTTCCGCGGTTTCCAGGTCGCGGATTTCACCGACCATGATGATGTCCGGATCCTGGCGCAGGAAAGCCTTGAGCGCGACCGGGAAGGTCAGTCCCTGGCGGTCTTCGATGTTGACCTGATTGATTCCTGGCAGCGGAATTTCCGCGGGATCCTCTGCCGTCGAAATGTTGACGCCCGGTTTGTTGAGGATCGAGAGGCAGGTGTAGAGCGAAACCGTCTTTCCCGAACCGGTCGGGCCGGTGACCAGCACCATGCCGTACGGGCGGCTGATCGCGTCGAGTAGCAGCGCCTTCTGCTCGGGGTCGTAGCCGAGCGCGTCGATGCCCAGCGTCGCGCTGCTCGGGTCGAGGATGCGCAGAACGATTTTTTCACCGTACATGGTCGGCAGCGTGCTGACCCGAAAGTCGATCGAGCGGCTCTTGGACAGCACGAGGCGCATTCGCCCATCCTGGGGAACGCGTTTTTCGGCGATATTGAGGCGCGAAATGACCTTGATTCGCGAGGCGATTTTTTCCTTGATGACCAGCGGCGGCGAGGCGATTTCGCGCAAGATGCCGTCGGTGCGGAAACGGATACGGTAGCTCTTCTCGTAGGGTTCGAAGTGAATGTCAGAGGCGCCGTCGTTGATCGCGTCAAGCAGCATTTTCTGGATGAACCTGACCACCGGCGCATCGTCAACTTCAAGTGCGGCCGATGCCTCGTCGGCTTTTTCCACACTCTCGTCGTCGCTGAACTCGAGATTGAGTTCCTCGCTCGAGAGGTTTTTGAGCGTCTCTTCGGCTGATTCCGAAAGGCGGGCAACCAGCGGGGCGAGCAGGCTCTCGTCGACGATCACCGGGTCGACCGCCATGCCGGTCTGGAATCTGATCTCGTCGAGCGCGCGCAGGTTGGTCGGGTCGGCGATGGCCACCGACAGACGGTTGCCGCGTTTGTGCAGCGGGACGACGCGGTGTGAGGCGATCAGCTTGCGGTCGATCGCGTTTTTCTGGATATGCGCCTCGTCAAAGGCGCTGAGGTCGAGCAAGGGGTAACCGAAAGTTTCGGCGGCAAAGCGTGCGATATCGGCCGAGTTTGCCTTTCTGGCGTTAACCAGTTGCTCGATGAACGAGGTCTTTGTCGAGGCGGCCTGGATCAGCAAGGTCTCGGCGTCTGCCTCCTTGATCTGTCCGGCCTGGACCAGCGCGCGAGCGAGGCCGCTAAGTAGGGATTGCTGCGGATTGGCTGCCATAGTGAGCTAAAGGACGTTTTCTGGCGTCAAGGAAAGGTGACTGAAAGGACTTTGCAATGTATGCAAATTGAATAATGCATTGAGTCTTCACCTTTGTAAAGAAGCGATGGATTCTGGCTTTTGACGCGCGCCGATACCGCGGTTCGCAGTGGTCAGATGCGGCCGAGCAGGACCTCCGAGACAAAGCGGCTGCCGATATAGGCCAGTAACAGCAACAGAAAACCGGTCAAGGTCCAGCGCAGTGCGATGCGACCCCGCCAGCCATAGACGTGACGTCCGATCAGCAGCGCCGCGAAGATTCCCCACGAGGCAAAGGCGAACAAGGTCTTGTGGTCAATGGGTACGGCCTTGCCGAAAATAGCTTCGGAAAACATCAGTCCGCTTCCCAGCGCCACCGTCAGCAGTGAAAAAGCAATGATGATCATGCGAAAGAGCAGCGTTTCCATCGTCAGGATCGGCGGCAGGCTGGCCAG
This sequence comes from Pseudomonadota bacterium, assembly GCA_018262095.1. GTDB lineage: Bacteria > Pseudomonadota > Gammaproteobacteria > Burkholderiales > Rhodocyclaceae > Propionivibrio. The sequence continues at coordinate 12,608 of JAGTRW010000038.1, read as the reverse complement.
TTGCTTATTCAGTTCCCGCTGGTGCAGTTTGCGTTCGACAAAACCCATGAAGACTGCGTGCAACGCCGACAGCGTGAATAGGCTATAGGCCAGCATGGCGGTCAGGAAATGCAGCTTGAAGCCCCCTGCGTCAGCGTGCGCGATCAGGTGAACCTGGGGAAACGCCACCGGAAGCAGCGTGCACAGCGCAGCGAGCGGCAAGACCATCGGTTGCAGACCATCCATCCGCGAACGAAAACTCTCCAGCCAGTAAATGAGCACCGCCAGCCAGAGCATCAGCGACAGCGCGTAACTGAAAGAGAAGCGCATGCTGCCGCTGCCGAACAGCCCGTCATAGACGCTGACACCCTGCAGCGCCAGGGCCAGAAAGATTGCTGCGCGCTCCCACGGTTGCATTGGCAGTGGGTCGAGCGGCTTGTCGGTTATTCGCCAGCGCGTATGCCAGAAATAATAGCCTAGCGCGGCATAAAGCAGGCACGAAGCGATGGGAGGCAGAAGGTGCAGTAGAATGTCCGACATTTCGCAAGTTTATACCAAGCTGGAAGCCAAATGCTCGACAACCTGACCCAACGCCTTGCCCGCGTCATGAAGACCCTGCGCGGTGAGGCGCGCCTTACCGAGGACAACATCGCCAGTGCCCTGCGCGAGGTTCGCCTGGCCCTGCTCGAGGCCGATGTCGCCCTGCCTGCCGTCAAGGCGTTGATCGCCGCGGTCAAGGAGAAAGCGGTCGGCGAGGAAGTTATCGGGTCATTGAGTCCGGGGCAGGCGCTGATCGGCGTCGTTCATCGCGAGCTCACGCGGCTCATGGGCGAAGCGCATAGCGGCCTCAATCTGGCCACCCAGCCGCCGGCGATCATCCTGATGGCCGGATTGCAGGGGGCGGGCAAGACGACCACCGTCGGCAAGCTGGCCAAACTGCTGCGCGAAACGCAGAAGAAGAAGGTTCTGGTGGTGTCTTGCGACGTCTATCGTCCGGCGGCCATCGAACAATTGAAAACTGTGGCCGAGCAGGCCGGGGTCGATTTCTTCCCGTCGTCGCCTTCCGACCAGCCGGTCGATATCGCTCGCCATGCCGTCGACTGGGCAAAACGGCACTACCACGACGTGCTGCTCGTCGATACCGCCGGCCGCTTGTCGATCGACCAGGCGATGATGAAGGAGATTGCCGAACTGCACGCGGCAATCGAACCGATCGAAACGCTGTTCGTCGTCGATGCCATGCTCGGTCAGGACGCGATCAATACCGCCAAGGCCTTTAGCGAGGCTTTGCCGCTGACCGGTATCGTGCTCACCAAGCTCGACGGCGATGCGCGTGGCGGCGCCGCGCTCTCGGTGCGCCATGTCACCGGTCGCCTGATCAAGTACGCTGGTGTCGGCGAAAAGCTGTCGGGGCTTGAAGCTTTCCACCCTGAACGGATGGCGTCGCGCATCCTGGGCATGGGCGACGTTCTGTCGCTGATCGAGGACGCCAAGAAGGGGATCGATGAGCAGCAGGCCGTCGAGTTCGCCAAGAAACTCAAGTCGGGCAAGGGGTTCGATCTTAACGACTTCAAGGAACAGATTGGCCAGATGCGCAAGATGGGCGGGCTGTCGTCAATGATGGACAAGTTGCCGGCCCAGTTCGCTCAGGCGGCAAGCCAGATGCAGGCTGGCGGTGAAGAAAAGACGATCGGTCGAATCGAGGGCATCATCAATTCGATGACGCCTGTCGAGCGCAGTAAACCCGATCTGCTCAAAGCCTCGCGCAAGCGCCGTATCGCCATGGGCGCCGGCGTTCAGGTGCAGGAAGTCAATCGTCTGCTCAAGCAGTTCGAACAGACGCAGAAAATGATGAAGCAGTTCTCCAAGGGCGGCATGGCCAAGCTGATGCGCGGCATGAAAGGGATGCTGCCCGGGATGCGCTAAGCGCTAGCGCCTGGCCATTCGACTGCTGGTGTAGCTCCACTGCTTATGCCAGGCGCCGCGAACGAGATTCGGGTAGTCGGCTTGACCGAGACTGCCGTTGTAGCGGCCCAGCGCGCGGTAGAGGTCGCCCTGCTCAAGGTCAAGGTAGTGGCGCAGGATGGTGCACCCGTAGCGCAGATTGGTGCGCAGGTGGAAGAGGTTGTCGTCGTTGCGGCCGATGACCTTGATCCAGAACGGCATGACCTGCATGAAGCCGCGTGCGCCGGCCGACGAGACCGCGTATTTCTTGAAGCCGCTCTCAACCTGGATCAAGCCTAGGACGAGCTGTGGATCGAGTCCGGCGCGAGTCGCCTCGTAATGGACGGCGCGCAGAAACTCGAAGCGACTTTCGCGGACGATGATGCGCGTTTCCAGTCGGTGCGACATCTCGGTCATCCAGTCGACCGCGTCCATCGAGTCGAGAAACGAGCTTCCGGGCGGCGCTTGATCAGCAATGGTTTGCGATAGCGCTGCCTGCACGCTGGCTGACAAGGGTTCGTATTTCTGAGCGCCGCCCAGCGCCGCCAAGGGAATCAGCAGCGCCAGCAGCAGTGCTATTCGCTGCACAACCTGGCTTTCATGAAGGCGCCGATCTCGGCGAGCGGCACCATGGTCGCCTCGCTGTCGGTGCGGCCCTTGTATTCGAGTTTTCCTTCAGCGAGCCCGCGCTCGCCGACCACGATGCGATGAGGGATGCCGATCAGTTCCATTTCGGCGAACATCACGCCAGGGCGTTCGCTGCGATCGTCGAGCAGGACGTCGATGCCGGCAACCTTGAGCTCGGCATAGACTGCGTCCGCAGCCGCCTTCACTGCTTCACTCTTGGCGTAGCCCATGGGGACGATACAGACTTCGAACGGCGCGATGGCGGTCGGGAAAATAATCCCGCGATCGTCATGGTTCTGCTCGATGGCGGCGCCGACAATTCGCGAAACGCCGATGCCATAGCAGCCCATTTCCATCACCTGGCTTTGGCCGCTTTCGTCGAGGAAGTTGCACTTGAGCGCCTCGGCGTACTTGGTTCGCAATTGGAAGATGTGACCGACCTCGACGCCGCGGCACAGTTCAAGTTGGCCCTTGCCGTCGGGCGAGGGATCGCCGGCGACGACGTTGCGCAGGTCGGCGATATTGTCCAACTCCCGCAAGTCGCGGCCGAAATTGACGCCGCGCAGGTGGAAGCCCGCTTCGTTGGCGCCGCAGACGAAATCGCTCATCGCGGCGACGGTGCGGTCCGCGAAAACGAGGACGTCTCGGCCGACCGGGCCGATATAGCCGGGTTTGCAACCGAGCGCGGCGACGATCTCCTCGTCGCGCGCGAAGCGGAATTCGCCGACCACCTTTTGTGTCTTGACTTCGTTGAGGTCGTGGTCGCCGCGCAACAGAATCAGCGCAAAACGGGCCGGATTGTCTTCCGGTAGATCGCGAATGATGGCAATGGCCTTGACCATTTGAGTCAGCGGGAGGCCGAGCAACGCGGCGACCTCTTCGCACTTGGTTTTGCCCGGCGTGGAGACCTTCTCCATGACGGCGGTGGCGGCGGCGCGAGGGGCGACGGGTGCCAGCGCTTCGGCCAGTTCGACATTGGCGGCGTAGCCCGAATCAGGGCAATAGGCGAGGGCGTCTTCTCCCGAGTCGGCCAGCACGTGGAATTCGTGCGACCCGGTGCCACCGATCGAACCGGTGTCTGCGGCAACAGCGCGGAATTTGAGGCCGAGACGGGTGAAAATCCGCGTGTAGGTCTCGAACATGTTGCGGTATTCGCGTTGCAGATCCTCAAAGCTGGTGTGGAAAGAGTAGCCATCCTTCATCAGGAATTCACGTCCGCGCATGACGCCGAAACGCGGACGAATTTCATCGCGAAATTTCATCTGCACCTGGTAAAAGTGTAGCGGCAATTGACGGTAGCTTTTGACCTCCTTGCGCACGACGTCGGTGATGACTTCCTCGTGCGTCGGCCCGATGACGAAATCGCGTTGATGGCGATCCTTGAGGCGCAGCAACTCGGGGCCGTATTTTTCCCAGCGTCCGGATTCCTGCCACAACTCGGCGGGCTGGACCGCCGGCATCGACAATTCGATGGCGCCGGCGCGATCCATTTCCTGGCGGACGATCGACTCAACCTTGCGTAGCACGCGTAGCCCCACCGGCATCCAGGTGTAAATGCCGCCAGCCAGACGTTTGACGAGGCCGGCGCGCAACATCAATTTGTGGCTGACGATCTCGGCGTCCGAGGGGGCTTCCTTGAGTGTGGAGATGAAAAATCGCGAGGTACGCATGGGAATCGCATTTCTTGAAGTAAATGTTGAATTCTACAAGAGTGACCAGAGGAAGGCGACGTCAATCGTGTTTGGGGCGGCGATTGACTGTGCCTCGCTATGACGAGCTTTCCAAGCCATTGGAAGTGTGGAAGAATGCGCTCAACCAATAAAATTTGCAGGTATACGAAATGCTCGACCGTGAAGGCTATCGCCCGAACGTCGGCATCATTTTATGTAACGCGAAGAATGAGGTGTTTTGGGGTAAGCGAATCCGTGAACATTCATGGCAGTTTCCACAGGGTGGCATCAAGCGGGGCGAAACCCCTGAGCAGGCGATGTACCGGGAACTGTTCGAAGAGGTTGGCTTACGCCCTGAACATGTCAGCATTCTTGGCAGAACCAAGGACTGGTTGCGTTACGATGTGCCGATACACTGGGTAAAACGCGAGTGGCGTGGTAGTTACAGAGGGCAAAAACAGATTTGGTTTTTGCTGCGTCTGGTTGGGCGTGACAGCGATGTGTCGCTGCGCGCCTGTAATCATCCCGAATTTGATGCCTGGCGCTGGAACCATTACTGGGTTTCGCTCGATGCCGTCATCGAGTTCAAGCGGCACGTCTATGAACTGGCGTTAAACGAGCTGGCGCGCTTTCTCGACGCCGATCACCGTCGCCCGCGTCGCGAAGGTGCGCGCGAGCCAGAGGCGTTCGTCGGAGGCGAGCTCGAGCGCAAGGAGTAGCCTTGGTTATGTTGCCTGTTGGTTCAAGTGGAGTGTCGTTTTAATGCGTTCTTTCAAGGTGGTAAGGTGGTTTCTGGCGCTCGCGTTGCCTTTGTTCTCGATGCCTTTGTTCTCGATGCCTTTTTTGGCCGAGGGCTTCGATGCCGAGTTTGAGGAAAAGCCGTGGGCGGAAATTGAAGTCCAGCTGCCAGCCTTTCCCGAGACCGAGAATCTGATTGCGTTTCGCGTCGGTTACCACACCGATACGAAATACCTGATCGACGGCAATTCGCTATCGGTCGGCCCCGACGGCGTGATACGTTATACCTTGCTGGTGATTAGCGCTTCCGGTGCAAAGAATATAAGTTACGAGGGCTTGCGCTGTGCAACGGCCGAGCGCCGGCTTTACGCGTTCGGGCGGTCGGACAAGACGTGGTCGAAGGCGCGGAGTAACCAGTGGGTCCGGCTTCAGGGCAGTACCAACACCCATCACGTGGACCTTTACAGCAACTATTTCTGCGTTGTCGGCGCGCCTGACATTCGCAGTGCCGACGATGCTCGCCGAGTCCTGCGTAGCGGTGGTCGCCTCCCGGATACGGCCTCCTGAATTCATGTGTCCGATTTTCTCTGTGCCATTTCGCGATGCTTAATCCGTTCATTATCGAACTCGATAAGGCGCTACGCACGCTCTTCGTAGCCGCGCCGCTTACTCGTGACGTGCCCGGGCGGGAGTGCCCGGAGGCCGTGCTGTCTGTCCAGGACAAGGGGCATGCGGCAGCGCTGACGCGCATCAATCATGTGGGTGAAGTCTGCGCGCAGGCGCTTTATCAGGGGCAGGCGTTAAGCTGTCGTGATGCAGGCGTGCGGCAGGCCTTGAAAAGGGCTGCCGACGAGGAAACCGAACACTTGGCTTGGACCGAACGGCGTATCCAGGAGCTGGGGGGGCGCAAGAGTGCGTTGAATCCCCTTTGGTACTTGGGGGCGCTGTCGATGGGCGTTGTTGCGGGAAAATTTGGCGATGCATGGAGTCTGGGCTTTCTGGCCGAGACTGAACGGCAGGTTGAGGCTCATCTTGATCGCCATTTGTGCGAATTGCCGGCGCAAGACCTCAGGTCTCGATTGATCGTCGAGCAAATGAAGCTTGATGAGGCGTCGCACGCCGCAACGGCGGTGCGCCTCGGCGCGCGCGAACTTCCCTCGGGCATAAAGATGGCCATGCGTGTGGCTGCCGGGGTAATGACCCGCACGGCCTACTATCTTTAGCCTTCGATGATTTCGAAGTCGTGGGTTATTGACGCCGTTTTACCAAGCATGATTGACGCCGAGCAATACTTGTCTTTGGAAAGCTCGATCGCTCGTGCGACGGCGTCCGGCTTCAGCTGTTTTCCGGTCACTTTGAAGTGCAAGTGAATTCGGGTGAATACTTTCGGCTCGCTATCGGCGCGCTCGGCCTCTAGGCTGACTTCGCATCCGGTGATGGCGTGCCGTCCCTTTTTTAAGATCATCACGACGTCAAATGCGGTGCATCCGCCGGTGCCCGCGAGCAGCATTTCCATCGGTCGCGGCGCCAGGTTTCGTCCCCCGGCTTCGGGTGCGCCATCCATTGCGACAATGTGATTGCTTCCCGTTTCAGCCAGAAACGACATGCCGTCTCCTGACCATTTCACCTTGCACTCCATGGGGGCCTCGACTTTCCTCAAAAGCTGTATATTCTAGCCGCTGCTACGCCGTGGCTTGAGGCTGCAGGCGTGGTGCGTCGCAGCAACTCTGGCGCTGGTGGAGTCTCTTCTGGGGGTGACGGGACTTTACTATCGTGCAATTGTTTTCTTTGTTTTGTTTTAAGTGATTGATTAATGATTTGTTTTTGTTTCTGTGTTGGGATGATGAAATTGGGTTGTGTTATGGTGCGCCGCGCCAATTTTGTTTGATTTTTGTGTTGAGATAAGCGATAATTCGTTCGAATCAGTTGCTTGGCTTTGGTCGCTGATCATTGTGTTTTGGATTTGTCTCCTCCACCCTCCTCCTTTGGTGTGGATTTAGCGCGGCTCCTGCGAGTCGCGTTTTTTTTGTCCGAAGTCAAAACATCGATTGACACGGTTCGTCAATTTGAAATAAGATGCTCGGCTTTCCGTTATCAGGCATACAAGGACGGCGTTTTAATGAAGACTTTCTCCGCCAAATCGCATGAAGTGAAGCGCGAGTGGCTTGTGGTTGATGCCACCGACAAGGTGCTCGGCCGCCTCGCCACCGAAATCGCCCGACGCTTGCGTGGCAAGCACAAGCCAGAATTTACTCCGCATGTGGATACCGGCGATTACATCGTCGTGACCAATGTCGAGAAGCTGCGTGTTACAGGCAACAAGGCCGAAGACAAGGTGTACTACCGTCACACGGGTTACCCCGGCGGTATCTACGAAACGAACTTTACCAAGATGCAGCAGCGTTTTCCTGGTCGCGTCCTGGAAAAAGCCGTCAAGGGCATGCTTCCCAAGGGGCCGCTCGGTTACGCCATGCTGAAAAAGATGAAGTGCTACGCGGGTGATACCCACCCGCACGCTGCCCAGCAGCCGAAGGTTCTGGAACTTTAAGGGGTCGAAATGGCTGAAAATTTCTACTACGGCACAGGCCGTCGCAAGAGCGCTGTGGCACGTGTTTTCATGAAGCGCGGTACGGGCAACATCGTGGTCAACGGCAAGCCGGTTGACGAGTTCTTCTCCCGTGTGACGGGGCGCATGATTGTCCGTCAGCCGCTCGAACTGGTCGAGCAAACCGCCAGCTTCGACATCCTGGTCAATGTCGCGGGCGGTGGTGAGTCCGGCCAGGCCGGTGCGGTTCGGCACGGTATTACCAGGGCCTTGATCGAATACGACGTCGCTCTCAAGCCAGCGCTTTCGAAAGCCGGTTTTGTGACGCGTGATGCGCGTGAAGTTGAACGTAAGAAGGTCGGTCTGCATAAGGCACGTCGCCGCAAGCAGTTCTCCAAGCGCTAACGCGCTGCGGGTTTCTGCCGCGCATCAAAAGCCGCCTCTTGGGCGGCTTTTGTCTTTTAGAGGCGCGCGGGCTATTATTGCGCACCTGTTGAGGAGTGGTTGATGGTCAAGCTCGAATTCGTTGGTGGCGTAAGGTGTGCTGACGCCGAACTGCTGGGCCTGTTGGGCTTGGCCAAGGGCGCCGGCGGACAGGCGGCACAAGGCATGAGTAGGGTGTTCGGCTTTGCGGAAACTTTTGGGCTATGGCAACTTCCGCGGCTTCCGTAAAACTGAGACGCCTTCGCCAGCGTTTCGGGATCAGTGCGCCGAAATTGGCGATCAGAACGCACGTGGCGTGGTATTGGCGAGCCTTGGCGATGATCGCGATTTTGTCGGTGTCCTTGGCGCTTGCTGCGTGGATTTACGATGCTGGAATGCGTATTGCCGGGTTTCATAGCAACGAGTCGGTTCGTGAGATTCAGTCGCTGAGGAATCATGTCATGGAGCTTGACGGCGAGTTGACCAAGTTGCGCAGCCTCGCGGGTTCCGGTGAAAGCAGCCTGCAGATTGAGCGTACGACACAGAAGCAGTTGTCACGTCAGGCCAAGGCGCTTGAACTGGAGAATGCGGCGCTCAAGGAGGATTTGGCGTTCTTTGAAGGGCTGATGCCGGCGTCCGACTCTGGCGACGAGCTTGGGGTCAGGATAGACCATCTGCGGATTGATCTGGGCAGCGCTGTCGGCGAATATCGTTATCGAATGCTGGTGGTCAACAACGGGGGCCGTCAGGGGAAGGAACTCAAGGGGGCGCTTCAGCTGCTGCTCAAGGTTCAGCAGGGCGGCAAAGATGCTATCATCACCTTGCCCTCGAGTACTGAGCCGAATCCCCAGCGTTTTCGTTTCGAGATCAAGCACTTTCACCGGCTTGAAGGCATCTTTTCGGTAGCCCCGGGTGTTGTGGTTAAGGAGGTCGAAGCGCGCCTGCTGCAAGATGGTGCGGTGCGGGCAAGGCAGACCGTGAACCTTTAGACGGAGAAACGAATGTTCGGTATCAAGAATGGGAAAGCTCCCCAGAATAGTATTGATAGCCTGATCGGCGCAGGTACCCGGGTCGAAGGAAATGTGGTTTTCTCCGGCGGCCTGCGTGTTGATGGCGAGGTCCGCGGCAATATTAGCAGTGAAAATGGGCAGGAAGGCACCCTGGTGATCAGCGAAAAGGCGAGTGTCGAAGGGGCGATTTCGGTCGGTCATGTGGTGATCAACGGAACCGTGATTGGCCCCGTCTTCGCTGGCGAATCATTGGAACTCTTGCCTGCTGCGCGTGTCACAGGGGACGTTGAGTATCATCAGATCGAGATACAGCAGGGCGCCGTGATTCAGGGACGTCTGGTGCATCAGGTCAGTGCCGGCGTTGGCGCCAAGACGGTAGAGCTTAAGCTGGCGTCCAACAGCTGAGCCGGTTTCTGAGACCGTATTAGTTTGAAAATTTTGAAGGAACAGTTATGAATACAGCGACCGAGATGCCGTTGCCGTTTATCTTTACGGATAGCGCAGCGAGCAAGGTAAAAGACCTTATCGAGGAAGAAGGAAATCCTGATCTCAAACTCCGTGTTTTCGTGACGGGAGGCGGGTGCTCAGGCTTCCAGTATGGCTTTACCTTTGATGAGGTGGCCAACGAAGACGATACCTCTCTGCAGAAGAACGGGGTGACGCTGCTGGTTGATCCAATGAGTTATCAGTATCTGGTTGGCGCCGAGATTGACTATACGGAAGGGCTTGAGGGGTCTCAATTCGTGATCAAGAATCCCAACGCGTCTTCAACCTGCGGTTGCGGGTCATCGTTCTCTGCGTGACGTCGCTGTTCTGCATAAAAAAGGCGACCCGGGTCGCCTTTTTTATGCGTGGTATCTATTCGTCAGGGCGCTTATTCGACCGTCGCCAGTTTGACCTGTTTTGCAAGTTCGAGCTGCGCTCGTAGCGGGCCCGTCGCGACCTTGAAGCGACTTAGTTGAGACGCTTCAAGCGGGATCGAGGTCGGCAGCGCAAGGGTTTGCGGGTTGATCTGCTGGTTGTTGACGCGGAATTCGTAGTGCAGGTGCGGGCCTGTGGCCAAGCCGGTTTGTCCGACATAAGCGATGGTCTCGCCTTGGCTGACGTGAGAGCCTTGATGGATGCCCGCGGCGAAGCCGCTCAGGTGGCCGTAGGCGGTCGAATACGTGCCTTGGTGCCTGATGACGATCAGGTTGCCGTAGCCGCCCTGCCGGCCGGCGCTGACGACCGTGCCGTCGGCCACCGAGCGTACGCGGGTACCCGTCGGTGCGCCATAGTCGATTCCTTTGTGCGCACGCCAGGTTTGCAAGACCGGGTGGAGGCGAGCGCTAGCAAAGCCCGAGGTGACACGCGAAAACTCCAGTGGTGAGCGGAGAAACGCCTTGCGCAGGGGGTTTCCGTCAGCCGTGTAGTATCCGCCTTTGCCGTCCTGAGTCAGGAACCAGTATGCGCTCAACAGCTTTTGATCGTTGATGAGTTCGGCGCTGAGGATACGGCCCGTGCGAACGGGCTGGCCGCGGTAAGTGAGCGTCTCGTAGACGAGAGAAAAGCGGTCGCCTTTACGCAAGTCGCGGTTAAAGTCTGTATCGGCGCCGAAAATTTCGGCGAGTTGGATGGCGATCGCGTCGGGAATTCCGGCGGCGTCAGTTGCGCCGAACAGTGAGCTGCGGATTTCGCCGGACTTGATGACCGTTTGCGTTTCGAGCCGCAAGACTTGTTCGTTGGAGACAAAGCTCGCGCCGTGTCTTTCGACAACGAGCATCGAGTCTTTTCCGTTGAGTGGGAAATAGAGCGTGATCAGTTCGCCGCTCATTCCCGTCGTCGCCGTAACGATCTTGCCGGGGCGCAACTGACGAGCGATCGATTGGGTTTTCGAGTCGCTGCGCATGAAGTCCTGTGCGTCTTGGTCGGTGATGCCGAGTCGGGCGGTGAGGCTGGAAACGGTATCTGAACGCTGAATCGCTTCTTCGTGCAGGAACGTCGGGCTATCGGTAATCGCCAGCGTGGTGGTGGGGGTGCTCAGTTGCTCGAGGACGGTTTGTAGCTGAACGGCGCCTTCATCGCCTGGCGGTGCCAGTGCGAACGCTGCGACCATGCCGAGCAGGGTGGTGCCGCCAAGACCGGCAGCGATCCAGCGGTGGCGACGCAATCGTTCGATTGCCGGATGGGAATGCGCTAGAATCCTGCTCTTCTGTTTGTTCATGGGCTGCCGTCAAAAAAATCACTCGGCAGTCTAACAAAAAAATAGCCCCGCAAGAACTCTTGGGGGTAATCGATAGAGGTATTGCATGCTAGGCGTTGAAGACAGTCTTGCTCTGATTAAACGCGGGGCTGATGAGTTGCTGATTGAATCTGAGCTGGTCGAGCGTTTGAAAAGCGGACGGCCGTTGCGAATCAAGGCCGGTTTTGATCCGACGGCGCCCGATCTGCATCTGGGCCATACGGTTCTGATCAACAAACTCAAGCATTTCCAGGATCTGGGTCACCATGTGATGTTCCTGATCGGCGACTTTACGGGAATGATCGGCGATCCCACTGGAAAGAACACCACGCGTCCGCCGCTCTCGCGTGAGCAGATTCTTGCCAACGCTCAGACCTATCAGGAGCAGGTATTCAAAATCCTGGATCCTGAGAAGACCGAGATTTGCTTCAACTCGACTTGGTTCGAGCCGCTAGGTGCTGCCGGAATGATCAAATTGGCTGCGTTGCACACCGTCGCTCGGATGCTCGAGCGCGATGACTTTGCCAAGCGCTATCGCAGCAATCAACCGATTGCGATCCACGAATTCCTCTATCCGCTCTGCCAGGGCTATGATTCCGTGGCAATGAAGGCAGATGTCGAGCTGGGTGGTACGGATCAGAAGTTCAACCTGCTGGTTGGCCGAGAGCTTCAGAAGCACTATGGTCAGGCACCTCAGTGCGTCCTGATGATGCCTTTGCTCGAAGGCTTGGATGGCGTTAACAAGATGTCGAAGTCGCTCGGCAATTACGTCGGGATCAACGAGCCGCCGCGCGAAATATTCGGCAAGCTGATGTCGGTTTCCGACGAATTGATGTGGCGCTACTACGACCTCCTTTCTTTTCGCAGCACGGAAGCGGTCGCCGAACTCAAGCAGGGCATCGCCGGTGGGCGAAACCCGCGCGACGTCAAAGTGCTGTTGGCGCAAGAGATGGTCGCGCGCTTCCATGGCAAAAATGCGGCCGATGATGCGCTTGCTGATTTTGAGGCGCGATTCAGTCAGGGGGCAATACCTGATGACATCCCCGAAGTGTTGCTGGATGCCATAAACGGCGGGCTGAGTATCGCCCAGGTGCTCAAGCAGTCAGGACTGACGGCCAGTACTTCGGAAGCGCTGCGCATGGTTGGGCAAGGGGGGGTGAGGGTCGATGGTGCCAAGATCGAGGACAAAAACCTCGAGTTTCCGGCCGCGAGCGATTTTGTCGTGCAAGTCGGGAAGCGGAAATTCGCGCGGGTAAAAGTCAGGTAGTCGTTTAAAAACAGCGCGTTGACGATAGGCGCTGAAAATAGTTCGGAGACTGGTTCGAAAAAGCATTGACGTGCCTATTGGTGCCTGTATAATTCGCCCCTTCGCTGCTGGGTTAGGGCGGAAAAGGTTTTAGAAACAAGGGGTTGTGCGTTTTTTAGGGCCGGGAGATTGGTTCTGAAGAAGA
>JAGTRW010000037.1 GCA_018262095.1 Pseudomonadota bacterium | reverse complement strand
CGACGACAGCCTGCGTGGCGGCGCCCGGGTCCTTGCGCCAGCAGCTTCCGCCAGCGGCCAGCCGACCTTCGCCGCCCCGCGCCACGCCGCCGTCCAGATCAACACCGGCGATTTCGAACGCTATTAGGTCATTCGCAACGGGCGCTTTGGATCCTCACCCGGGCGTCATTGCGCCGCCAGAACCTCACCCGGGAATCACCGAGGCCACATACCTTTACCGTCTGATTCAGGAAAGCATCATGGGACAAGCCGTACTCAGCAGGCCAATGGTCGTCGCCGTCAAGGCCGCCACAACGGCGTCGCCGTATCTGATCTTTGCCCTCGACACCGAGATGTTCGCCATCGGCACACTCAGAGTCAAAACAGTCGTCGAGTACGCTACGTTGATCGAGATTCCGATGGAACCGACATACATCCGTGGCGTCATCAGGCAACGCGGCGACGAGATCCCGGTCATCGACCTCTCGGCGCGCTTCGGCGGCCGGCCGACCGCTGCCGGAAAGCTCACCCGCATCGTCATCGTCGAAGTTCAGCAGCAGGACGAGCAAACCAGTCGCCACGACATCGGCATCCTGGTCGATGCCGTCGCCGAGGCACCTGGCAGCCCAGGCAGCCAGATCGAACTCGCGCCGAACGATGGCGCCGCCATCGGCGGCGACTTCATCTTCGGGACCGGCAAGGTGGACGGCAAGTCAATGCTCATTATCGACAGCAAAGAGCTGCTTTCGCCCGCGCTAATCCGTCGGCTCAAGCGTAGCGAGAGAACTCTCGAATTGACCGCACCGCCGTTGCTGCACTGACTTCGCGGCACGCGGCAATCGACATGCGGTCCCTGAGCTTTTGGAGAAACAGATCATGGAAGACACGGTCACCCTTTTTGTTCAACAAAGCCGCCAGCTGCTTGCCGATCTTGCGACACAATCGCGACCGAGCGACAACAAGGGCGCGGCGCAACACCAGTTCATTGCCGACTTCACGCGCATGATCGAGGACTTTCTCGATTCGCTGCGCGCTCAGGGAATTGCGGTCGGCGCCCAGCTCACCGTCCAGCTGCTCGAGTGCTGCGCGCAGATGGCTTGCCTGGCCAACTCGCTTGGCGCACAGTGGCAAGACCACGAAGAGATGTCGCACGTCGAGGCCTTGCAACGACGGCTCGGAAGATTCATCGAAGCGCCGGCGGCGCAGGGCCAGCGAGCGTAGCAAAAGATGCCGCGCCGAAACCAGGGCATGACGTACTGACGAAAGCTATTCCATGAGGCAGAGCCAAATGCAAGAATCTGACGTTTTCCCGACGATCCGGACCGCATGCCATGGTTTTCGTCGGAGCGGCTCGCAAGAGCTCAACTAAATGGCGATCAAGGTCAACTATTCGCGAATCTATCTGGCTTCGCGCAACCCCCGACGCCGCGAGCTGCTGGCGCAGATTGGCGCCCAGTTCGACACCATCGTCTTGCGCAACTTTCCGCACGACGCGAGCGAGATCGACGACACGCGGCGCGCCGGCGAGTCGCCGGGCGTCTATGTCGAGCGCGTTGCACGCGCCAAGGCCGAGTACGCCTGGCGTATCGTCGTCGAGCGCAAGCTGTTTCGGCAACCGGTACTGGCGGCAAAAACCGCGATCGAGATCGATGGTCGGATCATCGGCAAGCCGGTCGACGAGGACGACGCAAAAAAAATCCTGCGCCGCCTGTCGGGAAAAAACCACCGCGTTCTCACGGCGGTTTCCGTCGCCTACGGCAAACGCGTCGAAACGCGGCTATCGGTCAACGAAGTGTTCTTCGGCACCATCGGCGAAACGCAGATCGGCGACTATGTCGCCAGCGGCGAGCCGCTCGACAAGGCCGGCGCCTATGGCATTCAGGGCCGCGCCGCGCAGTTCATCGAACACCTGGCCGGAAGCTATTCCGGCGTTCTCGGACTGCCGCTGTTCGAAACCGCCGAACTGCTCAGAGACTTCGGCTACCCGATCTAGCCGGACTAGCACGCCTCACAGCCGATAGCTGCTGACGATGCGCTGCATGTCGGCAGCCAGGCCGTCGAGCTCGTGCGCCGTCTGCGCGCTGTTTCCGGCGGCGGCGCTGCTTTCTTCCGACATCTGGGCGATGCGTTCGACCTGCGTCGCGATGTTGTTGGTCGCTGAACCCTGTTCGCGGATGGCGCTGGCGATTTCTTCGGCCATCGCCACCGCGTTGCGGCTGCCGGCGCCGATCTGCTTGATCGAATCGTTGGCGGCTTGCGCGCGCTCGACGCCGAGCGCGACCTTGCTGACCACGCCCTGCATACTGGCGACCGCATTGCCGGCGTTGCTGCGCATGGCATCGACGGTAGCGGCGATCTCGCTGGTCGACGCCGAGGTGCGTTCGGCGAGCTTGCGCACCTCGTCGGCGACCACCGCGAAACCGCGCCCCTGCTCGCCGGCGCGCGCCGCTTCGATCGCCGCATTGAGCGCCAGCAGGTTGGTCTGATCGGCCACTTCCCTGATCACCGCGACGACGCTTGAAATCTGCTGGCTGTGTTGCTCGACGCCGTGGATCAGCTGCGCCGCCTCATGCACGATCGCCGCGATGTCTTGAATACCGCTCGCCGTCTGCCCGATCACCTCCTCGCCCGAGCTCGCCAAGCGGCCCGATTCGCTGGAAATACGGTTGGCTTCCTGCGCCCGGTCGGCGACATGATTGATGCTGACGGTCATTTCCTCAACCGTCGCGGCCATATTGGACGCCGCCTCGCTTTGCTGGTGAGCTGCCGTGGCCACTTCGTTCGAGGTAGTCGACATCTGCTTGGCCGACGAGGCCACCGATTGCGCGCCGGCGGCGATCGATTTGAGGTTGGCCTGCAATTTGTCGAGCAGCCGGTTGAACGCCAACGTCGTTTTGCCGAGTTCGTCGTGCCGATCTACGACAACGCGGACGGTAAAGTCGAGCTCGCTCTCGACGCGATCGACCATCGACTGGATCTGGCTCACCGACGACCTGATGTGGCGTTGCAGGAAGAGCCCCAGCGCACCGACGGCGAGCACGCCGGCCACAATCACCGCCAGCGAAATGAGCTTGCCCTGCGCCGCGCTGGCCAGCGCGGCTTTGGTCACCGCCTCGGCATCGCGCTTGTTGAAGGCGATGTGCTCCTCAATCGCCTGAAAGGCCTTGGCGTTTATTTGCGCGCCGTTCTTGCGGTTCTCATCGGTATCGCTTTCGTTGTTGCGCGACAGCGGCATGACCTTGTTGTGGACCAGATCGAGATAGGCATTGACGTTGACGACATCGGCCTCGAGCAACTTCTTCTCTTCATCGCCGGAAACCAGCTTTTCGTAGTCCTTTAACGATTTTATCAACGTTTTTTCGGAAGCGTCGATCTTCTCTTCGAGCGCTTTTTTGGCCGCCGGATCAGGCGTGCTGACGTGACCAAGAACGGCCAGACGAAGCATCATGTAAGCCTGCCGAGCCTCGCTCAGCACACCAACACCGGCCATGCTGTCTTCGTCGATGAGCCGGATGTCTTGCGTTTGCGTATTGGAAACCACCAGCCCGACCGCTCCGACCGACAGCAGGGAGACGATCGAAACGGCAATCATCAGTGCGATGCGCTGAGCGATAGTGACATTTTTCATGGCGGAGTTTACTCATAACAGAAGGGCGATAGTCTGGCCTCGCCGCACGCCGCGGTGTGCCTTTAGGTCTATTGAGTGCGGCGATAACGTTAGTCCCCGACGATCGGCGATGTCAACACGTGACACGGCGCTCTTGTCGGGATTTTTGATTTGGCGCAAGGCTTGCGGCGGCAAGACGTCCGGGGTGCTCGACGGGAAGAGATCCGGGCTGAGGTTTTCTCGCGACGCGCGCAATGAAGGTGAGCCGGCGAGCCCGCGGCGGGGCTTTGCCGCGCAACGGCACAAGCTCGCCCAGGCAGGCCAGCGAAAAAGCGGGGAGCAACAAAAATGATCAGCAAACGCCCCGGCGTTGAGGCAGCCGGTACGATCGTGCTGATTACGCCCGATCGGCGCGCGGCCCCTGCAAGGCCAGCTGACCGCTGCGCCCGGGAATCTCGCCGTAGACCACGCGATGCTGCGGCAGGCTCGACACGTCGAGCGAGTCGTACAGTTCGCGGCAGCTGACCAGGCGGTAGCCCTGCGCCTGCCAGCCCGCGAGCAGCCGCTCGAAAGTCTCGGCAAGACGCATGCCTTCAAGCTCGGCGTGCAGCGTATAGACCTGCGACTCTTGGCCGTCGGCGGTCAGCGCCAAGAGGTGCTGATCGACGTTGTCGGCGGTCAGGCCGTCGATCCCGATCAGTTCGTCGAGCGTCGGCAGCGTCGTCGGCAACTGCGGCACGCCGCAGATCTGGCCGTCGTCGCCGACCGGCAGGAAGGGGTGGCTGCCGCGCCCGTCTGAGGCGTAGAGAAGGCCCAACTCGCGCTCGCAGTCGTACGCCGCCGCGTTCATCTGCCAGCCGGCGGCACCGTGCGTTCGCGCGGCAAAGCCGAAGACCTCTTCGAAGCGCTTGGCGGCCCTTTGCATCTCGCGCCGCGTCCACTCGGCGCTCTGCGCGGCGACGTGATCCTGCCAGCGGATGTGATCCCAGCAGTGAATCCCGACCTCGTAGCCGGCATCACGCACCTGCCGCAGCAGCGCGGCTTCGCGCCGGCCGATGTCGGGTCCCGGCAACAGCGTGCCGTAGAGCAGCGTGCGCAAGCCGTAATGTTCGACCACCGAAGTGCGCGAGACCTTCTGCAGAAAGCCCTTGCGAAAGACGCGAGTGATCGCGCGGCCGGTATGGTCGGGGCCGACGCTGAACAGGAAGGTCGCGCCGCCCTGATGACGCTTGAGGATTTCGAGTAGCCGCGGGACGCCCTCGCGGGTACCGCGCCAGGTATCGACGTCGATCTTGAGGGCAAGCAACTTAGAGGTCATTTGATTCCAAATTCTTTAACCACGGCGAACACAACGAACACGGCGAAAAGACAAGGTGCTAGATCGTTTTTATCTTCCGTCTTGCCGATGAATAATCGAAACCCAAAAAGGTATTCGCCGTGGCCGCCGTGTCGCCGTGGTTAATCGACTTTTAGTTAACCAGGTCCTTGGCGTTCGCCACCTGGCTGCGGTAGTAGTCGAAGATCCCCTTGAGCGCGTCGGCCATGGTAATGGTCGGCGCCCAGCCGAGGTCGCGCTGGGTGTTCTCGATCTTCGGAACGCGGTTCTGCACGTCCTGATAGCCCTTGCCGTAATACTCGCCCGACGTCGTCTCGACGATTTTGACCTTGGCCAGACCAGCGGCGTACTCGGGGTAGCCCTTGGCCAGTTCGAGCATCATGGTCGCCAGCTCGCGCACCGAATAATTGTTCTTCGGGTTGCCGATGTTGTAGATCTGGCCGCTGGCGACGTCATCCTTGTTCTCGATGATCTTGATCAGCGCGCTGATGCCATCGTCGATATAGGTGAAGGCGCGCTTCTGGCTTCCACCGTCGACCAGCTTGATCGGCTCGCCGCGAACGATGTGGCCGAAGAATTGCGTGATCACGCGGCTCGACCCTTCCTTCTTGGTGTGGATCGAATCGAGGCCGCTGCCGATCCAGTTGAACGGGCGGAACAGCGTGTATTTGAGGCCTTCCTGCTGGCCGTAGGCGGCGATCACGCGGTCGAGCAGCTGCTTCGAACAGGCGTAGATCCAGCGCGGCTTGTTGATCGGGCCGTAGATCAGCTCGGAGTTCTCCGGGTCAAATTGCTCGTCCTTGCACATGCCATAGACTTCGGACGTCGACGGGAAGACGACGTGCTTCTTGTACTTGACGCACCACTTGATGATCGGCAGGTTGGCTTCGAAATCGAGCTGGAAGACCGACAGCGGCGACTGCACGTAGGTCGCCGGCGTGGCGATGGCGACCAGCGGCAGCACCACGTCGCATTTCTTGACGTGGTACTCGATCCACTCCTGGTTGATCATGATGTCGCCTTCGAAGAAGTGAAAGCGCGGGTTGCCGGAGAACTCGCCGAGCTTGTCGGCGAACATATCCATGCCGAAAACGTCCCAGTCGGTCGTCTCCAGGATGCGCTTGGTCAGGTGGTGGCCGATGAAGCCGTTGACACCGAGAATCAGGACTTTTTTCATGAGGATATCCAGTAATAGTAAAAAAAACAGCTAAACCACAAAGGGCACGAAGAGAGGCGTCAAATCATCCGCTAATTCAATTTATTGCCGTTCTTCGTATCCTTCGTGAACTTCGTGGTTAATTCAGATTTGCAGTCTACAACGGCAACTCCAGACCGTCAGCGACGTTCAACGGCGAACCCGCGAGTTCGGCGTCGAGCACCTGCAGGACGCCGCCGCCCGCAGGGTGGACTTCAAGGCGGCCGGCGCGCGCGCGCAGCATGCCGCGCTCGGCGCTGACACCGGCATCAGCGAGCACGCGCGTTCGCCACAGCAGCAGGCGACCGGCCGGCAGATCGGCAAAAGCGCCCGGATACGGGCGAGTCACCGCGCGCACCAGATTGTGGATCTGGCGCGCGTTCTGTTGCCAGTCGATGCGTCCGTCCTCGGCGCAGCGACCGCCGAAATAGGCGCCTTGCGACAGGTCCTGCTGACGATGCGGCGCGGTCCCGGCGAGCAGTTGCGGCAGCGTGCGATAGAGGCACAGTTCGGCGGCGACGACGACCTTGACGAAGACGTCGTGCGCAGAATCGTCGGGCAGGATGGGGACGGCAAACTGGTCGACGATGGCGCCGTTGTCGGGCTTGACGTTCATCTGGTGCAAGGTGGCGCCGGTTTCGCTCTCACCGTTGATGATCGCCCAATTGACCGGCACCCGCCCGCGGTAGGCGGGCAGCAGCGAGCCGTGCATATTGTAGGCGCCGCGCCGCACCGATTGGAGCAGCGGCGCCTTGAGCATGTTGCGGTAATAGAAGCTGAACAGGAAATCGGCGTTGGCGGCGGCGACCAGCGCTTCGACCTCGGGGGTGTTCGGGTTGGCCGGGGTGATCACCGGAATGCCGTGGTCGATGCACAGCTGGCGCACCGAAGCGAACCAGATCTCTTCGGCCGGATTGTCCTCGTGCGTCACCACCAGCTTGACGTCGACGCCGCCGGCGAGCAGCACCGAGAGGCAGCGGACGCCAACGTTGTGATAGGCGAAGACAACAGCACTAGCGACGGCGCAGCTCATGACGCGCGCTCCTCAGCCGGCTGCTCGAGGATCGCGGCGATCAGGTAGCGCGGACGATGGCGCACCTCCTGGTAGATCCGCCCGATGTATTCGCCGAGCATGCCGATGCCGAACAGCGCGATGCCGAGCAGGAAGAAGACGATCGCGAACAGCGTGAACACGCCCTCGACCTCGGGACCGTGAATCAGCCGGCGCAGCACCAGAAAGACGACGAGCAGGCCCGAACCGAGCGAAATGAACATGCCGAGCATCGAGAAGAACTGCAGCGGCACCAGCGAGAAACCGGTCATCAGGTCGAAATTTAGCCTGATCAGGCTGTAGAGCGAGTATTTCGATTCGCCGGCGTGACGCTCTTCGTGGCCGATGATCACCTCGGTCGGATTCTGCGCGAACGAATAGGCGAGCGCCGGGATGAAAGTGTTCATCTCGTTGCACTGGTTGATGGTGTCGATGATTCGCCGGCTGTAGGCGCGCATCATGCAGCCCTGGTCGGTCATCTGGATGCGCGTGATGCGCTCGCGCAGGCGGTTCATCGCGCGGCTCGCTGCGCCGCGCCACCAGCTGTCGTGACGCAGGCGACGGATCGAGCCGACGTAGTCGAAACCCAGATCCATCTGCTCGAGCAGCAGATGCAGGTCCTCGGGTGGATTCTGCAGGTCGGCGTCGAGCGTCATGACGCACTGCCCGCGCGCATGCGCAAAACCGGCGAGGATCGCGCGGTGCTGGCCGAAGTTGCCGTTGAACAGGATCACTCGCGTCACTTCAGGGCGCGCTTGGTACTGCGCCGAGAGGATCGCCGCCGACTTGTCGCGGCTGCCGTCGTTGATGAAGATCACTTCGTAGCTTCGTCCGAGCGCGTCGAGCGCCGCGTAAAGCCGCGCGAACAGCGTGGGCAGCGTCGCCTCCTCGTTGTAGACCGGGATCACCACCGAGACTTCTGGAGCGCTCATGCGACCTCCGCGCCGAGATCGCGCAGCACCTGGCGCAGCGCGCTGGCGACGCGACCGACGTCAGCATCGGCCATCGCCGGAAACAGCGGCAGCGTCAGGATGCGCGAGGCGACCGACTCGGTATGCGGCAGCGCAGCCACCAGCGCCTGCTGGCGGTAGAGCGTCGTCAGGTGGATCGCCGGGTAGTGGATTCCCAGCGCGAAACCCGCCTCGCGCATCAGGCGAATCACTTCGGCGCGCTGGCCGGCGAGGCTCGGCGGCAGCAACACCTGGAACATGTGCCAGTTGCTGTTCACAAAGTCGGCCGGCGGCAGGTCGAGCGGCAAGCCGGCGAGCAGCGGAAAATAGAGGCGAGCGAGTTCGCGCCGACGCGCGTTGAAAGCGTCGAGACGTTTGATCTGGCCGAGGCCGATGGCGGCGGCGATGTCGGTGAGGTTGGCCTTGCCGCCCAGCACGTCGCAGTCGTAGGTGCCGTCCGGCAGGCGCGAGACGCCCTGCAGCCGCAGCTTTTCAAAGCGGCTCGCTTCTTCTTCACTGTTCATCACCAGGCAACCGCCTTCGCCGGTGGTCATGTTCTTGTTGGGGTGGAAAGACAAAGCGGTGAGATCGCCGAAACTGCCGAGCTCGCGGCCGTTCCACAGGCTGCCCTGCGACTGCGCGGCGTCTTCGATGACGCGCAGCTTGTGCTTGGCGGCGAGCGCATAGAGTGCATCGCGATCGACCGGAAAACCGGCGAGGTCGACCGGGATGATCGCTCGCGTTCGCGCGCTCACTGCCGCATCGACCAGCGTGAGGTCGATCAGTCGCGTCGCCGGATCGATGTCGATGAACACCGGCGTCGCGCCGACCGCAAGAATCACGTTGGACGTCGCGACCCACGACAGCGAGGTGGTGATCACTTCGTCGCCGGGGCCGATGTCGGCGATGCGCAGCGCGAACTCGAGCGCGGCGGTCGCCGAACTGACCAGTCTGACTGGCCGCCCGCCGGCGCGCTGCGACAGCGCCGCTTCGAGCTCGCGGCATTTGGGTCCGGTGGTGAGCCAGCCGGAGCGCAATACATCGGCGACCGCGGCGATGGTTTCCTCATCGATCGCAGGCCGGGTAAAAGGAAGAATGTCCATCAGTTCAGCTTCTCGCAACAATAACGACGCCGATGATAATCACGGCAATTCCCGCCAGACGCTGCGGACCCACGGCTTCATCGAACAGATACCAGGCCAGCCCGGCATTGACCACGTAGCCGATCGACAGCATCGGATAGGCGATGCTGACCTCGACGCGCGACAGCGCCAGGATCCAGACGACGACGCTAACGACGTAGCAACTCAAACCGCCGATGATCGGCCAGTTGGTCGCCAGCGTGCTGGCGACCGGCCAGGCATTGGCCAGCGAAAAATCGAAATGCCCAAGCTGGCGAACGCCGGCCTTGAGCAACAACTGGGCAAAGGCGTTGAGCAACACACCGAACAGCACCAGCGAAAATTCGATGAGCTTCATGGCTTGACCACCACCATGCGCAGATCATCGCGAAAGACCGGTTTCATCGTTACCCCTTGCTGCTGCAATTCATTGAAGGTCTGCTCGTCGAGCATCGCCATGGCGTGCGGCGCCGCCTGCCAGCGCAAGACGAATTCGGGAAGCGTCGCGATCGCGCGATCCGGTTCGGCCTGCTGACCGAATGCGAACTCGTCCTGATAATCGACCTGGATCACCGGTCGCCGCAAATAAAACGGGAAGGTCTGTTCATACATGCGCACTGAAAAAATTTCGCTATCCGGCCACAGTTCGCCGCTGAGCTTTTCGACCAGCGCCTTGCTGCTCTTGGACTGACCGAAGGGATCGTGGCCGATGCAGGCCAGCGAGACGCTCCACAGGCCGCCTGCAGCGAGCAGCATGATAGCAGACAGGGCCTTGCCGCGCGAGAGGAAATGCCAGGCGAGCAGCGCGCAGAGCACGAAACCGCCGCCGCCGACCGCCAGATAAACGGCCATGTGCTGCAACGCCGAGAGCGGCAAGTCCTCGGAAGCGAACTGACCGACAAACGGGTAGGCGCAGGCGAGCAGCCCCCAGACCACCATCGGCAAGCACAAATGCTTTTTGAGTTCGCGCGGGCTGATGCGCGACAGCGTCTGGCCGAGCATCAAGGCCAGCGCCGGAAACATCGGCAGGATGTACGACGGCAGCTTGGAATTCGATTTGCTGAAGAAGGCAAAGACGAAGAACGCCCAGATCAGCGCAAAGCGCTCGGCCTGAAATTGTGCGCCCGCTCGGCGCGGCCAGGCGTCGCTCGCCAGGCGCGGCAACAGCGAGGTCCACGGCAGGAAGCCGATCAACAGGATCGGAACGAAATACCAGAACGGCCCTTCGCGGCGCGCCTCGTTGGTCAGGAAGCGCTGAAAATGCTCGTGGATGAAGAAAAAGTGCGCAAAACCCGGATTGCGCTCGGCAACCAGCCAGAACCACGGCACCGCCAGAACCAGGAAAATGCCGATCCCCGCCAGCCATTGCATGCGCCGCCAGACGACCCATTGCCAGCAGACCAGACTGTAGAGCACCAGCGTGCAGCCGGGAATCAGCAGCCCGATCAGTCCCTTGGACAGCGTCGCGCCGGCCATCGCCGCCCACGCCAGCCACATCGCGTAACGCCGCTCGAGACGCGAAGCGCCATCGTGCTGCGCCCACAGGAAGGCGCACAGCGTGAGCGTCAGGAAAAAAGTCACGCCCATGTCGAGCGTCAGGAAATGACTGTTGGCGACTACCCACGTCGAACCGGCCATCACCAGCGCGGCGTACTGACCGCAGCCCCACAGGCGGCGCGCAGTCACCCCGACCGCCAGCACGGCGAGGATGCCGGTCAGCGCGGGCCAGAAGCGCGCGGCGAATTCGTTGATGCCGAAGGCCATGAAACTGATCGCGCCCATCCAGTACTGCAGCGCCGGTTTCTCAAAATAGAGGATGCCGTTGAGGCGCGGCGTGATCCAGTCGCCGGACTGCAGCATGGCCAGAGACAACATCGCGTAGCGGCCTTCGTCGGGCGAAATCAGCGCGCGCTGGCTCAGCGTCGCGAACCAGAAAACGACGAAAGCAAACCAGAAAAGCAAGGAGCCGCGTCCGCTCAACGCGCCCGAATTACTCAACGCCACGCCCCGCTTGCATCAACGAGGCGCGTCACGCGCGTTCGACAAAACGGTCGCCCGGCCGAGCCGAGCCGAACCAGTCGAGCAACGCCGGCGACTGAGCGGCGACCCAGGGCGCGAAATCGGCACCGTCGATCGGCTGGTAGGGCCCGCGCTTGACTTCAAAAATCACGCCGCCGACGTCGAGCGACAGCACCGCGTGCCACTGACCGGCAGGCATTTCGAGCAGCGCCGTCTCGCCGCCGAGAACGGTGCGACCGGTGACGACGCCTTGATCGTCAAAGAGCAACACGACAAAGCGTCCGCGCAGCGGCAACAGCAGTTCCCAGGTTTGCCGATGGCGGTGCGGACGGACGAAGGTATCGGGCTCCATGGCGATCGCCAGCCGCTGAACCGGGTCGCTCAGTTCTTCGTGCATATTGAGATTGGCGCGGCGCCGTGGCGACGATTGTGCGCTGCACGCCAGTTGATCGAGATCGGAGGCTAGAACTTGTTTCATGGGTCAGGAAAATCATTTGCAGTGGGCCGAGGCGTGATTTTAACCTGTTGTTCGCCCGCGCGCCCCGTTTTGGGGTGCGCGCTGATCAGCAGCGGTCGCCTCGCGCACCGTTGAAGGCAGCGCCTGATAGCGCGCGATCGCCGCGCGGGCGTTGAACAGCATACGCTCGCGGCCCAGGCGATCGGCCAGACCGGAACGTTGCACCACCTCGAGCACGCCAGGGTTCAAGCCGACCAGCCACAGCGTGGCGCCCAGTTCGCTGGCGCGTTGATCGCCTTGCGCAAGCATCTGCAGGGCGGAATACTCGAGATCGGGAACCCGGCTCAGATCCAGTGCAATCACCCGCGGCTGGTGCTTGGTGACCAGCGCCCGGATATCGGCGGCCACCTGCTCGGCATTGGCGAAAAACAGGCGCCCCTCGGGACGCAGGATCAACAGGCCGGGAAAAGTCTCGTCGTCCGGGTGTTCAGGCGACAGCGGGCGCAGCACGTCGGCGCCGCGCTTGCGGCCGATGATCGAGACACGCGGGTGCGCAGTCTGACTGGAAAGTCCGATCAGCGAAATGATGATCGCGGCGACGATGCCATTGAGTGTTCCAAAGAACAGCACGCCGATTGCGGCGGCAATCGCCCAGCGCAACTCCATCAGGCGAACCCGGCGAATCGCCAGAAATTCCGCGGGCTGGATCAAGCCGACCGAATAGACGATGACAATCGCCGCCAGCGTCGCGTACGGCAGCAGGCCAAGCAAGGGCGCCAGCAGCAACAGCGTGGCGAGCGCGACGGCGGCGCTCACCAGCGACGCCTTCTGCGATCGCCCACCGGTGGCGTACACCACCGCCGTCTGCGACGTACCGCCGCCGGCCGGCATCGCGCCGAACAAGGCGCCCGCCAGATTCGCTGCGCCGGTCGCGACCAGCTCGCGATTGGCGTCGACCGGCGGATCTTCGGGGCGCGCGAAAGCCCGCCCCGCCGCGATCGTTTCGGTGAAGCTCATCAGCGCGATGCCGAGCGCCCCCGGCAGCAACTGTTCGACCAGCGCGAAATCCGGCAGCGTGAGCGAAGGCAATCCTTGCGGGATATGTCCGACAGTCGCCACGCCGAGCGCCGGCAGAGCCAAGAACCAGGCCGCCGCAACGCCGCCGCCGACGGCGACCAACGGCGCCGGCGAATGCGGCCACAAGCGCTCAATGCCGATCAGCACGAACAGCGTTGCCGCAGCCACCGCCAGCGTGACCATCGAAGTCTCGGGCAGATGCTGCGCGAGACTCAACAGATCGAGAAAGAAACCCTGCTTCTGGATATGGACGCCGATCAGCTTGGGCAACTGATCGAGCACGATCACCAGGCCAATTCCGGCCTTGAAACCGGTCAGCACCGGCGCCGAAATGAAGTTGGCGACAAAACCAAAGCGCAGCAATCGCGCCAGCAAAAGCAGCGCGCCGATCAGCGCGGTGAGCGTCGCGGTCGCCGTGACGAGCTGTGCCGGATCGCCATCCGGCACAGCCAAGCCAAGCTCAGTGCCAGCCAGAATCGCCAGCGTCGTGGTCGAACTGACGCTGAGCACTTGCGACGAACCGAGCAAGGCGTAAATCGCCATTGGAATAAACGCGGTATAGAGGCCGACGGCCACCGGCAAACCGGCTACGGTCGCGTAGGCCATGGCTTTGGGCAGAACGACCGCCGCCGCAGTCAAGCCGGCAAGCACATCAAAACGTAGATCGCTGTGATTCTCGACTGCCAGAGGATTTCGCATTGCGTTCTCCTGGGTTCGCGGGCTGATCGTAACGCCGAGCTTCAAGCGTAGCATTTTCTCGCGGCAACTCCATCACCGCTTTCCTGGCTGAGAATCGCCTGATCTGGAGGGCATTTCAGGTCAGCACTGCGCAGGACACCCTCATGCAGCGAGCCTCGTTTGGTGCGACAGCGCACAGCCTTGGTGCATCACGCTTGAAGAGCGGCCGGGAAACATGCCTTTTGAGCGCTTTGCCGTTTGGCACGCTTTCTGCTGATAGCTGGGCAGATCAACTGCCGCGGCGAAAATGATGAGCACAGATTTCTACAATGAAATGTACGATGCGGCAAGCGCTCTGCGGCCGCATTACAAATCCTACGCCGACTGGCTGGCGGCGACGCCGCCCGAACGCATCGCGCGCAAGCGCGCCGAGGCCGACATCGCCTTTCACCGCGTCGGCATCACCTTCGCCGTTTATGGCGACGAGTCGGCGCAGGATGGCGGCAAGGAAAGGCTGATCCCCTTCGACATCATCCCGCGCATCATCCCGGCCGCCGACTGGCTGGCGCTGCAGGCCGGCCTGCGCCAGCGTGTGCGCGCGCTCAATGCCTTCCTCAACGACATTTACCACGACCAGGAGATCCTGCGCGCCGGGATCATTCCGCGCGAACAGGTGGAGGGCAACGCGCAGTTCCGCCCCGAGATGATGGGGATCGACGTTCCGGCCGGAATCTACGCGCACATCGCCGGCGTCGACCTGGTGCGCGCCGACAGCGGTGAAAAGAAAGGCGAATTCTTCGTTCTCGAAGACAATCTGCGCGTTCCCTCGGGCGTCTCGTACATGATCGAGGACCGCAAGATGATGATGCGCCTCTTTCCCGAGCTTTTCTCGCACCACCAGGTCGCCCCCGTCCAGCATTACCCGGACATGCTGCTCGAAAATCTGCGCACCGTCGCGCCAACCGGCGTCGACAACCCTTGCGTCGTGCTGCTGACGCCCGGCGCCTACAACAGCGCCTATTTCGAGCACACCTTTCTGGCGCAGCAGATGGGAATCGAACTCGTCGAAGGCCGCGACCTCTTCGTCAAGGGCGAGACCGTCTATATGCGCACCACGCAGGGGCCGCAGCGCGTCGACGTGATCTACCGCCGGCTCGACGACGACTTTCTCGACCCGCTCGCCTTCCGCAAGGATTCGATGCTCGGCGTTCCCGGCCTGCTCTCGGCTTATCGCGCCGGCAACGTGACGCTGGCCAACGCGATCGGCACCGGAGTCGCCGACGACAAGTCGATCTACCCCTACGTCCCGCAGATGATCCGCTTTTATCTCGGCGAAGAATCGCTGCTCAACAACGTGCCGACGTACATGCTGCGCCAGCCCGACGACCTCAAATACGCGCTCGCGCACCTGCCCGAACTGGTCGTCAAGGAAGTCCATGGCGCCGGCGGCTACGGCATGCTGGTCGGCCCGGCGTCGACCAGGCAGGAGATCGAGAGCTTCCGCGCGCGAATCGTCGCCGCGCCCGAAAAATACATCGCGCAGCCGACGCTCGCGCTGTCGACCTGCCCGACCTTCGTCGACGGCGACAATTTCGGCGGAATCGCACCGCGCCACCTCGACCTGCGCCCCTTCGTGCTGTCCGGCGAGAAGATCGACATGGTTCCGGGGGGCCTCACGCGCGTCGCGCTGCGCCAAGGCTCGCTGGTCGTCAACTCGTCGCAGGGCGGCGGCACCAAGGACACCTGGGTACTGGAGAATTAACCTTAAAACAATAGTTCAAACCACGGCGACACGGCGAGCACAGCGAAATGCCTTTTCAAATTTTCGACTCCATCCCAAAGGGTGAATCTAGAAAACGTCGCGAGTAATCGCTTTTCCGCCGTCCCTCCGGGATTGGCTTCGCGGCATGTTCGCTGTGTTCGCCGTGGTCAACTGCTTTTCTGGGATTAGAAACAGGGAGAAAACAAATGCTCAGCCGCACTGCCGATCACCTCTACTGGATGGCGCGCTTTACCGAGCGCGCCGAGAACCTCGCGCGTCTGCTCGACGTCACCCACCAGATGTCGCTGGTGCCGCAATCGGTCACCGCAGCAAACCAGAACTGGGGCGCGATCCTGGCGCTCAACAGCCTGCAGGACGCTTTCGCCAAGTCCTACGACCAGGTCACTGCCGAAAACGTGCTGCGCTTCATGGTGGCCGACCCCGACAACCCAAGCTCGATCACCAGTTGCCTGCGCGCCGCTCGCGAAAACGCCCACGCCGTGCGCGGCACACTCACCGCCGAAACCTGGGAGAGCTGCAATTTCACCTGGATCGAACTGCGCGATCAGAAATTCGAACAGATTCTGTCGGGTGGTATCGGCGAATTCTTCGAGTGGGTCAAGCTGCGTTCGGCGCTGACGCGCGGCGTGACCTTCGGCACCATGCTGCAGGACGAGGCGCTGCACTTCATCAGGCTCGGCGGGCTGATCGAGCGCGCCGACAATACGGCGCGAATCCTCGACGTCAAATACCACGTGCTGCGCACCGACGAAGGCACCACCGACTTCTACCAGTGGGGCGCGCTGTTGCGCTCGCTGTCGGCGTTCGAGGTCTACCGCAAGGTCTATCGCGACGCGATCACCCCGGCGCGCGTCGCCGAGCTGCTGATGCTGCGCCCCGACATGCCGCGCTCGCTGCACGCCTGCGCGACCGGAATCATCCGCGTGCTCAAATCGATCACCAACGGCCAGTCGGCGGAAACCGAACGGCGCGCCGGAATGCTGCACGCCCACGTCCATTTCACTCGCATCGACGACGTACTGGCGCAGGGACTGCACGAATATCTAGCCGACTTCATGGACCGCATCTACGACCTGGGCGACGGCATCAGCCGCGACTTCCTGGTTGCGGCGATCTGAACCTACGGCGCCGCCTTGACCAGGCGGCGCGCGCGAACGCCTTGCGCCAGCAGCTCGAGCGCAGCGACCGAATCGTCCCAGCCGAGACAGGCGTCGGTAACGCTCTTGCCGTATTCGAGCGGCTGGCCCGCAATCAGGTTCTGCCGGCCTTCGACCAGGTGCGACTCGATCATCGCCCCCATGATGCGCTCCTCGCCCGCCGCCAGCTGCGCCGCAACGTCGCTCGCCACCTCGAGTTGGCGCTTGAAATCGCGGCGACAGTTGGCGTGCGAGAAATCGATCATCAGCCGCGCCGCAAGACCCGCGGCGGCGACTTCGCCGGCTGCCGCGTCGACATCGGCCGCACTGTAGTTGGGCGCCTTGCCGCCGCGCAGGATCACGTGGCAATCCTCGTTGCCCGACGTCGACACGATCGCCGAATGCCCGCCCTTGGTCACCGACAGGAAATGATGCGGCGACTGCGCGGCGCGAATCGCATCGATGGCGATGCGCACGTTGCCGTCGGTGCCGTTCTTGAAGCCGACCGGGCACGACAGGCCGGAAGCGAGTTCGCGGTGCACCTGCGATTCGGTGGTGCGCGCGCCGATGGCGCCCCAGGCGATCAGATCCGCCGTGTATTGCGGCGTGATCGTATCGAGAAACTCGGTCGCGCAGGGCAGCCCCAGCTCGTTGATTTCGAGCAACAGGTTACGCGCCAGGCGCAGCCCCTCGTTGATGCGGTAGCTGTGATCGAGCCGTGGATCGTTGATCAGCCCCTTCCAGCCGACCGTCGTTCGCGGCTTTTCGAAATAGACGCGCATCACGATCAGCAGGTCCTTGTCGAAACGCGCCACCTGCTGTTGCAAGCGCTTCGCGTAATCGATCGCCAACTCGACGGCGTGAATCGAACACGGGCCGATCACCACCAGCAGGCGGTCGTCGGCGCCGTGCAGGATGCGGTGAATCGCGGCGCGCGCCTGATAGGTCGTCTGCGCCGCCTGCTCGCCGACCGGAAACTCGCGGAAGAGGTGCGCTGGCGGCACCAACTCCTTGATCTCCTTGATGCGCAGATCGTCGGTATCGGGCTTGCTGGTCAGCGTCATGGAAAGTCCTTTGCAGTGCGGTTGGCTCTAAAGAAGGCCCAGATTCTACGCGAAGAATAGCCTATCGCTTCGGCTCGGCCGGCGGCGCGTACCACTTGGCGGGCGGGACGATCACATCCTTGCCGGGCTGTTCCATGTAATGCGGCGACATGATCTGCACGCCGTAGGTGTTGAACTGATCCTGGATCGCGCCGTGCAGCGCCGAGAGTACCGGCACGCGGTTGAGCGGCTGATCCATGTAGGCGAAGAGCTCGTACTCGACGTAAAAATCGGCGAGTCCACGCTGATAGACGAAAGGCTTGGGCTCGCCGCGCAGGCCCGGCGTCTGCTCGGCGGCGGCGATCAGCATGGCATGCACCTGGCGCCACGGTGTGTCGTAGCCGATCGTCACCTTGGTCGACACCAGCGTGCCGCGCTCGCCGGCGAGCCGCGAGTAATTGCGGATCGAGTTGCCGACCAGCACGGCGTTGGGGATCGTCACTTCCTCGTTGCGCATGTCGATGATTTTGGTCGACAACACGCCGAGTTCGCTGACCACGCCGACGGTGCCGCCGATATCGACGAAATCGCCGACCGACAGCGCGCGCGAATAGACCAGCACCAACCCGCTCATCAGCTGGTTGACGATTCCTGCCGAACCGATCGTCAGCATGAAGCCGAACATCACCGACAGCCCCTTGAAGGCGTCGCTGTTGGACATCGGGATGAAGGGATAGGCCACCGCGATGCCGAAACCCCAGACCAGCACGCTGACGATGCGATGGGTGGCGCTGACCGTTTCCTGGTGCAGGCCGGGAACCTGGGTGCGGCCCTGCTTGACCGCCAGGAAGAAGCTGGTGATCGCATCGTTCAGGGCACGGGTCAGCAGCAGGATGACCAGCACCGTGGTCACCCCGGGCAGCGCGTCGATCAAACCGGAAGCGAGTCCGCCCAGCAGGCGATAGAGAAAACCGCCCAGCTTGTCGGCCAGCGGCTCGGTCAGCGGAAACTGCGAAAGCACGAAAGTGAGCCACAGATAAGCGATCGACAGCCACAGAAAGCCGAGCACCAGTTGCGTCAGACGCAGCACCAGCGACCAGCCGTGGCGCGCCCAGCGCAGTTTCGGCGAGGCGTCCTCGCGTTCGATGACGCGCTGCAAGCGGCCGACCATCAAACTCGCCGCGCGCCGCACCAGCCACAGCAAGGCGAAAGCCAGCGCAGTGGCGACCAGCGCCAGGCCGATCGCCTTGAATAATTGCGCCGGACGGCGTTGCTCGGCTTCGGCCTGCAGCGCGTCGGTGAGCGCCAACTGGGCGCGCCTGGCCGCCTGCTCAAGCGTCAGCTTGGCGTCGTGTTCGAGATCGCCGGGAAGCAAGGTGAAGACGACGACGTCGCCGACGGTCAAGCCGATCCCGCTGACCCCATCGACGACGAAAGGCGCCTGCTCGACCGGCTGCGCCATCTGCTGCGGCGAGAGCTGGTTGAGGCGGGCCAGCGCGCGCTGCACGCGCACTTCCGGCGTCGCGCCGACAAACAGCGTGCGAAAAGTGACGATAGTCCGGAAGTCGAACTCGAGCGTCGCTTCCTTGACCGGCGCGTCGGCGGCCTGCACGCCGCCGATCAGCAGCAGGGCCAGACAAAAAAGGACCCGCAGGATTCCCAAGCCACCTACTCGTGCCATATTGCCCCCCGCTGCGTATTGTTAAGCCTTCCCGGATTATGCAGAAAGGCTAAGACTAAACCACGGCGACACGGCGGACACAGCGCAACAGAGAACCCCGGTTTTCTCGCCGCTCCCGCCGTGTCGCCGTGGTTGACTGCTTGCTTTCGATCGGTATCGCTGCTTGAACATGTCCGGCTAATCCGTCCCGCCGACGGTCAGCCCGTCGATGCGCAGCGTCGGCTGGCCGACGCCGACCGGGACGCTCTGGCCGTCCTTGCCGCAGGTGCCGACACCCGGATCGAGGCGCATGTCGTTGCCGATCATCGACACCTGATTCATCGCCTCGGGGCCGCTGCCGATCAGCGTCGCGCCCTTGACCGGGTGGGTCACCTTGCCGTCCTCGATGAGATACGCCTCGGACATCGAGAAGACGAATTTTCCGTTGGTGATGTCGACCTGACCGCCGCCGAAGTTGACGGCGTAGATCCCCTTCTTGACCGACTTGATGATTTCATCGACGCTCTTGTCGCCGGCGAGCATCGTGGTATTGGTCATGCGCGGCAGCGGCAGATGCGCGAACGACTCGCGCCGACCGTTACCGGTCGGTGCAACGCCCATCAGCCGCGCGTTGAGGCTGTCCTGCATATAACACTTGAGGATGCCGTCCTCGATCAGCACCGTGCGCTGCGTCGGGTTGCCTTCGTCGTCGATGTTGAGCGAACCGCGGCGACCGTCGAGCGTCCCGTCGTCGACGACGGTGACGCCCTTGGCGGCGACGCGCGAGCCGATGCGTCCGGCGAAAGTCGAGCTGCCCTTGCGGTTGAAATCGCCTTCGAGGCCGTGGCCGACCGCCTCGTGCAGCAGGATTCCGGGCCAGCCCGAACCGAGCACGACGCTCATCGTCCCGGCCGGCGCCGGCCGCGCGTCGAGATTGGTGACCGCCTGATGCACCGCCTCGTGGGCATAAGCGCGCAGCACCTCGTCGGAAAAATAGCCGTAATCGGTACGTCCGCCGCCGCCCGCCGACCCCTGCTCGCGCTTGCCGCCGGTGCCTTCGACGATGACCGTGATCGAGACGCGCACCAGCGGCCTGACGTCCGCCGCCAGCCGGCCGTCGCTGCCGGCGATCAGCACCACCTCGTATTCGCCGGCGATGTGCGCCATCACCTGGCTGACGCGAGAATCCTCGGCGCGCGCATACGACTCGAGCCGCTCGAGCAATTTGACCTTGGCCGTCGCGTCGAGCGAATTGAGCGGATCGACCGGAACGTAGAGCGCGTGACCGCTGCGCTTCTTGATCGCCGGCAGCGCCTTCCTGCGCTGCCCGGCGGCGGCGATCGCGCGCACGGCGGTCGCCGCATCGCCGAGCGCCAGCGCGCTGATGTCGTCGGAGTAGGCGAACGCCGTTTTCTCGCCCGAGATCGCGCGCACGCCGACGCCTTCGTCGATGTTGAAGCTGCCCGACTTGACGATGCCTTCCTCGAGGCTCCAGGCCTCCGAGCGGCTGTACTGGAAGTAGAGGTCGGCGTAATCGACGTCGTGCGCCATGATCGTGCCGAAAACCTTGGACAGATCGGCGACGTCGAGGCCGTAGGGAGTGAGCAGGGTTTTCTGCGCCTGCACCAGCAGGGATTGCGCTTTTGCGGTCATTGCATTTCCGATTCAGACAAATTCAAACTGAGGTTTTCATAACTACATTACCCGATGCTGCAAAGCCGGCAGGCTCATGCGGACTTCAGCGATTCGCGCGTGATCGACCTCGCCGATCACGATACCCGGTCCTTTGGGCAGGCGGTCGATAATCTCGCCCCAGGGATCGATCAGCATGCTGTTGCCGTGCGTTTCGCGGCCGTTTTCGTGGCGGCCGCCCTGGGCGATCGCCAGCACGTAACACTGGTTCTCGATGGCGCGCGCGCGCAGCAGGATTTCCCAGTGCGCCCGCCCGGTCGTCTCGGTGAATGCCGCGGGGATCACCAGCAGGTCGGCAACGCCCAGCGCACGATAGAGCTCGGGAAAGCGCAGGTCATAACAGATCGACACGCCGACGCGCGCAAACGGGGCGTCGAAAGCGACCAGCTCGCTGCCGGCGGCGATCGTCGCGCTCTCGTCATAGCGCTCGGCGCCCTGCTCGAAACCGAACAGGTGAATCTTGTCGTAGCGCGCCACGCGATTGCCCGAAGGATCGTAGACCAGGCACGAGTTGAGCACCTTGCCGGCAACGGGCGAGATGAGCGGCAGCGAGCCGCCGACCAGCCAGATGCCGTGGCTTCGCGCGCTGGTGGCAAGAAAGTCCTGAATCGGTCCGCCGCCGTCGGCTTCGCAAACCGCAAACTTGTCCCGGTCGCTCAGCCCGAAGATCGGGAAATACTCGGGCAGCGCGACGAGCTTGGCGCCCTGCGCGGCAGCCTCTCCGATCAGCTCGCCGGCGCACTGCAGGTTGTCGGCGACGCGCGGCGTCGAGACCATCTGCACGGCAGCGACGCGAACGTTGGCGCGGACCGGCAACTCACTGGGCTGATGATTCACTGCTCGCTCCAGGGCTAATCGTCGGCAAACGCGGAACGGCGACTGCCGCGCCCGCACTCGAAATTTTCTCGACCTTGGGATCGTCCCAATGGCCGGTCACCAGGTAATCGAAGCCGAACATCTGATTGAGCGGATTCTGCAGCACCTTGTGCGCCAGCAGCGTCGCGACGCCGGCAATCGGATTGATCAGCGCGATGCCGATCGCCGCGGTGCCGCCCAGTTCAGGCTGAACATTGACGATCAGCCGCTGCGTTTCGTTCTTGAGGTCGACCTCGCCGCGCATCACGACGCGCGCCGACGGTCCGTCGATCTGCAGCCGCTCGGTGCGCATCACGCCGCTCTTGACCGCGAGCTTGCTGCTGATGCTGTCAAACGCCAGGCCATCGCTGAAAACGTCCTTGAAGTCGAGCGAAATTCGGCGCGGCAGCCCTTGCAGGCTGATCAGGCCGAGCAGCTTGCCGGCCGCTCCGGGATCGAGCTTGACGAACTGGCCCTTGTTCGCCTCGAGGCTCATTTCGCCGCTCAAGGACTCGAAATCGAGGTCGGCCGGTGAGCCGTTCCAGCCAATCTTTCCTGCGAGTTGCGCCGTTCCGGCGCGCACCGCGCCGGGGTAGCCCAGCCGCTCGAGCAGCCTGCCGACATCGCTGCTGTCGATCGAAAAATCGAGCTGGGTGCGATTACGACCGCCGGCGATTTGCCACTGGCCGCTACCCGACAGGTTGCCGAATTGATTGCTCATCTGGACTTTGGACAGATGCCAGAGCCCGCCCTCGTTGCGCGCCTGCAGCTCGAGTCGTCCGAAACGGCGTACGCCGAGCGCAAACTCGTCGGCGACGACGTCGAGCGCCGGCAGTTTCTCGACCGCCTCCCGGGCCACCACGGCACTCGCCTCGGTCGCCGGATCGATCGTCATCTGCTTGAGGCGCGCGGTCAGCTTGCCGCTTCCGGCGTTGTCCCAGACCAGATCGCCGCTGGCCTGCCGCGACGCCAGACGAATCGTCCATTGCGCCGGCGTCAATGAAGCGGCCAGGTCGACCGCGTTGAAATGCCGGCCGAGCAGCAACAAATCGTCGGCCTTGATGTTCACCGAGTCCACCGCCGGCGCCGACGACGCGCTCGCTGGCGCGGTGCCGGCGGCAGCGAGCACGCGCCGCCACAGGTCGAGATCGAGACGCTTGGCGCTGACCCCCAGCGCGATGCCGCTGGCTGGCATCTGCGCTGGCCGGCCGACGCCGATCGCGCCGCGTTCGCTGACAAAACCATCGCGCTGCTTGCGGCGGATCAACTGCAGCGAGAGCACGCTACCGAGCGTCGCCGAGAGCTGATCGCGCACCTCGGCGTTGACCGTCGGCAGCAGTCTCTTTTCGAAATGCAGCGCCAGACTGTCGCCCGCCGCCTTGGCAAAGGGTTCGGGCAGGGTCGAGGCCAGTCCGACCAGCGTCGAATCGATCACCAGATCGGCGTTGCGCTTGTTGATCTGCACTTCACCGCGATAACTGGTCGCCCCCGAGACATTTTCGAGCAGCGGTGAATCGGAGAGCTTGCGTAACTGCGCGACGGCGAGCGATCCGTTGGCGGTGATCAACACCTTGCCGTCCTTCTGCAAGCCGCCCTTGATCTTGAGCGGCCCGCCGAACAGCGTGCCGCTGATTTCCGGCACCTTGAGGTCGCTGCCCGAAAACTGCACACTGCCGTTGACCTGCTTGATCGGCGGCAGCGCGGTATCGACCGTCACTTCGTTGTTGGTCAAGCGGTAGGTCCCGTCGATCTTCGAATTGCCGAGCTTCGTTTCGTCGAGCGGAATCGAGAGCGCGATGTCGAGATGGCCCATGCCGCTGGCGCGCAGGTCGTCGGTAAAGTGATCGATGCGCTCGGCGACCGGACTTTGCTCGACGAACTTGAGAAATTCCGAGGTCGGCCCCTGCGCCTGCCCCTTGACGATCAGCGTCGAAATCGGCGCGTCGAAATCGGGAATCTCGGCGCGCGTATTGGCAAGCTGGGCACCGAGAATCGAGCCGCGATGCGCGTCGACGACCATCCCGTTGCCTTCGAAACGAAGATCGCCGGCGACGCCGTCGATCTTCGGCCAGCCTTTGGCGTAATCGATCACTGCGTCGCGCGCCTTGACGGTGACCAGGAACTGGCCTTTGCGCTTGTCGAGAAAAGGGAAGTCCGCAAGGTTGCCCTTGAGGATCAGCTTCGCCTCGCTGGCGCGCCCGGCGATCAGCGAATCGCGCAGCCACAGGCGCGCGCCCTTGCCGACCGCATGCGGCATGTAGCGCCATACGGCGCGCGCATCGGCGCGCGTCAGCGCCGCGGAGAGGTCGATGACGCCCGGTCCGTCTGCCGCGCTGCGATAGACGCCCTGCGCCGAACCGGCGGCGTCGGGGCCGGCAAATTCGACGCGCGACAGATCGACTTCAAGCCCGCTCTTGGCGAGCTTCCATTTGGCCTGCGCGGCGAGTGTATCGAGCGTCGTTCGCGGCTCGGGAAAAACGCTCGGCAGATCGATCGTCGAATTTTGCGACGTCAGCGTCACGGCGCCGCCTGCCTCGCTGGCGTCAAGCACGCCGGAGAGGCCCGAAAACCCGGGAACGGCACCCTGCGCCTTGAGCGCCAGCCGGTCGAAAGAGGCTTTGAGCGTATAGCTTTCGAGGTGGTCGGCGTCGCCTTTCCATTTGGCGGCAAGCGTACTGACCATGCCCTGCGGTGCGTAGTCAGTCAGCAACTGACGCGATCGCGCGTCGAACGGCAGGTAGCCGGCAAGGCGCGCCAAGGCGCCGACGTCGAGGCGACTGGCGCTGGCGCTGCCGGTTGCCGACTGGCCAGTTGCCGCGGCACGCCAATCGACATGAAAATCGGTCGGCTCGACGCGTATCGACTCGGCATCTTGCGCGTAGCGCGTCGCCAGCTCGATCTTCCGCCCGGTCAGCGCGAAACCTGACGCCGTAAACCTGGCGGCCAGGCGGCCCGACATCTGTTCCAGTTCAAGCGCCGGCAGCGCCTCGGCCAGGCGCAGACTGACGTCCTGCAGCGCGACGTCGGCGGTGACCTCACGCAAGCCGCCTTGCGCGAAGCCGAGCCAGGCGCGCAAACCACCGTGCCCACGCGGCAGCGCGACCGGATAGTCGATCCACTGCCGCCATACCGCCAGGTCGGCGGAAGCAATCTGCGCATAGGCCTGCCCCGACCACGATTCCATCGCACCGATATCCGAGCCGCGAAAATCGCCACGCACGTCGATCGGTGACGCCAGCGCTTCGGGCGGCCGCGCGGTCAGGCCAAAGCGGTGGCGATTGCCGTCATTGTCGAGCGCCAGGTCGACGTCTTCGAGCACCAGCTCTGGCGCATTGCGCAGTTCGTCCTGCCAGACCAGCGTCGCGCCGCGAATGCGGATTCGCCTTTGCGCCAGGATCCAGTCGGAAACATCGCTATCGCTTTGCTGCGGGTTGAGCGGAATACCGGCGATGAAGATGCGGCCATCGCCGGCGCGGCGCAGGTTGAGCGTCGGCTGGTCGATGCGCAGCAGGCGCAGCTTGAGCTGCGCGCTCGGCACCGTCCACCACGACAGCACCGCTTCGATGCGGCTGAAGGCCAGCGCCGGCCGCCCCTCGGCGTCGGCGACGCGAACGTCGAGCAGCGTCAGATCCGGGTTGATCCCGGCCCAGCTCGCTTCGATTCGTCCGATGCTGATGCTTTGCCCCAACGCCTGGCTGGCCAGTCGCTCGACGTCGGCGCGATAGTCTTCGATATGCGGCAAAACGCTGTAACGCAGCGCCAGCACCAGCACGACGAAGCCAAAATAGATCAGCCAGAAGCTCCATAGCAGAGCGCGCCACAGGCTGCGCAGCCGCCGGTTGGCGAGCAGCGGCCACAGGAAGTGCAGGCGATGATAGAGCGCCGCACGCAAGCCGTCGTCGCGGATCATGACGCGCTCAATTGCGGAAGATTTTGCCAATTATCGAAAAGCGTCACTAGAATGGCGAACTACCTGAAAATCGATGGAAGTTTCAATTGTAACGGCTTTGCCCGAGCATCCACGCCGACTCCGGAACCTTGCTTAAAAAACAAAGCGTTACATAACGTAAAAAGCGGTAAATTTGCCGCCATGTTGAAAACATTTGAGCCCTTCGAGCGATGACCGATCACCCCGACAATCCGCTGCCGGCCGAATGGCAATCGGCACTGACGCACAGCCGCTACCTGCGCCACCTGCTCGAATCGCGTCCTGAGATCACGCTCTGGCTCAAAGCGCATGCTGAGCATCCGCTTGACAGCAAACTGATGGCCGAGTTTCTGCGCAGCGAGGCGGCGACTGACAACGACGGTCTAAAGCGCGCGCTGCGCCGCCTGCGCCAACGCGTCATGGCGGCACTGATCGTTCGCGACCTCGCGCGGCAAACGTCGCTCGCCGAAGTCGTCGAGACCATGACCCAGCTCGCCGACGTGACGACCAACTTCGCGCTCGATTTCGTCCATCGCGAACTCGCCGCGCAGTTCGGCGAAGCGCTCGACCATCAGGGCCGGCCACAACGGATGCTGGTGGTCGGCATGGGCAAGCTCGGCGGCCGCGAGCTCAACGTCTCTTCCGACGTCGACTACATCTTCATCTACCCCGAGGACGGCGAAACCTCCGGGCTCGGAGGCGGTGGCCGCCAGATCGAGGCCTACGAATTCTTCACGCGGCTGGGCAAGCGCTTGATCGCCGCGCTCGGCGAGATCACCGGCGACGGCCAGGTGTTCCGCGTCGACATGCGGCTGCGCCCGAACGGTGACTCGGGGCCGCTGGTCTGTTCGCTGACCTCGCTCGAAAACTACCTGATCACCCAGGGCCGCGAATGGGAACGCTACGCCTGGATCAAGGCACGCGTGATGAACGAAGGCGACAACCTGCAGCCGCAATGGCGCGACGCGCTCGAAAAAATCTCGCGCCCGTTCATTTTCCGCAAGTATCTCGACTTCGGCGCGATCAACGCGATGCGCGACCTGCACGCGCAGATCCGCCGCGAGGTCGCGCGCAAGGACATGGCCGAGCATATCAAGCTCGGCCCCGGCGGCATTCGTGAAATCGAATTCATGGCGCAGGTCTTTCAACTGATTCGCGGCGGCCGCGACCCGGCACTGCAGATCCACCCGACGCTCAAGGTACTGCCGCTGCTCGTCGCGCGGCGGCTGCTGCCCGAGGACAGCGAACGCGAATTGGTCGATGCCTATGAATTCCTGCGCACCCTCGAGCACCGCTTGCAATACGTCAATGACGCGCAGACGCACACGCTGCCCGATGGCGACGACGAGCGCCGGCTGATCGCGCGATCGATGGGCTTTGCCGACTGGCCGTCGTTCTACGCCGTGCTCGACGGCCACCGCCAGCGCGTCGCCAGACACTTCGGCGAAATTTTCTCCGACCCGGAAGCGGGAACCCACGCGCTGGCCGGACTGTGGTTCGAGCAGATCGACCACGACGACGCGATCGAAACGCTCGGCGAGATCGGTTTCCGCCAGCCGCAGGCGATGCTCGAACGGCTGGCGAGCTTCCGTAAAAGCGCCAAATACCTGCAGTTGCCGGCGCCCAACCGCGAACGCCTCGATGCCTTGGGACCGCGCCTGATCGACGCCGCCGCGGCAACCAAAACGCCCGATGCGACCTGGCAGCGCGGACTCGACTTTTTCGAGACGATCAGCCGGCGCGGCGCCTATCTCGCGCTGCTGCAGCAATACCCGCAAACGCTCTCGAAGGTCGCCGAGATCATCGGCAGCTCGTCGTGGGCAGCCAATTACCTGACGCGTCACCCGATCCTGCTCGACGAGGTGCTCGACCCGCGCCTCTACGAGATCGCGACCGACTGGGCGAATTTTTCCGACGAACTTGCGCAGCGCCTCGCCGAACACGAAGGCGACACCGAGCGCGAAATGGACGTCCTGCGCGAAGCGCATCACGCCCAGGTCTTCCGCCTGCTGGCGCAGGACATCGCCGGACTGCAAACGGTCGAGCGCCTCGCCGACCACCTCACCGAACTGGCCGACATCGTCGTACGCACCACGCTAGCCCTGTGCTGGAGCAAGCTCCGCGACCGCCATCCGCACCCCGAGCGGCCGCCCAAGTTCGCGGTGATCGCCTACGGCAAGCTCGGCGGCAAGGAACTCGCCTACGGCTCCGACCTCGACCTCGTCTTCCTGCACGACGACCCCGAGCCCGACGTCGGCGCGCTCTACGCGCGCCTCGGCCAGCGCATGAGCACCTGGATGTCGAGCCGGACGTCGGCCGGAATGCTGTTCGACACCGATTTGCGCCTGCGCCCGAACGGCGACTCGGGGATGCTGGTCAGCACGCTCGAAGCCTTCCACGAGTATCAACTGACCAAGGCCTGGGCTTGGGAACACCAGGCGCTGACGCGCGCGCGCTTCTGCGCCGGCGATCCCGAACTGGGCCAGCGCTTCGAGGCGATCCGCGTCGAAATCCTGCGCCAGCCGCGCGACCTTGCCAAACTGCGCGAAGACGTGCTGGTCATGCGCCAGCGCATGCTCGACAACCACGCCTCGAACAGCGATGAGTTCTTCGACCTCAAGCAGGATCCGGGCGGGCTGGTCGACGTCGAGTTCATCGTCCAGTACCTGGTGCTTGGTCATGCTCACGCGCACGAACACCTGTGCGCCAACCTCGGCAACATCGCGTTGCTGCGCATCGCCGCCGAGCTCGGGCTGATCCCGCCGCAACTCGCCGACCCGGTGCGCGAGACCTACCGCGAATTCCGCCGCCTGCAGCACGCCATGCGCCTTGACGGAATCAGCAGTTCGCGCGTCGAGCGCGACGCCTATCGCCGCCGCATCGACGCCGTCAAAGCGCTGTGGCAATTCGTTTTCGATCAACCGGACAGAAAATAATCATGATCACCGCCCAACCGGGAATCCTGCTGCCGATACCTCAACACGCGCGTTACCTGAGCTTCGCGCTCGGCGACGTTGCGCAGATCGCCGCGGCGCTCGCCGCGCTGCGCGAACTCGCCGACGGAGAAAATACCGTGGTCGGCTTCGGCCAGAGCCTGGCCTCGGCGCTCGGCGCCAAGATCGCCGGACTCAAGAGCCTGCCGCAAATCACCGCGCCGGGACTTTCCATCGAGGCCGCCCCCGAAGTGTTGTGGCTCTGGCTGCGCGGCGACGACCGCGGCGAACTGCTGCACCGCTCGCGCAAAATCACCTGCGCACTGGCCCCCGCCTTCACCCTGCACGACATCGTCGACGCTTTCAAGTATGCAGAAGGACGCGACCTCTCGGGCTTTGAGGACGGCACCGAGAATCCGGTTGGCGAGGCGGCGATCGACGCCGCGATCGTCGGACCCGACTCGCCGCTGGCCGGATCGAGCTTTGTCGCAACGCAGCGCTGGCGGCACAATTTCGACTGTTTCGAAGCGCTCAGTCAGCACGCCAAGGACAATGCCATCGGCCGCCGCCAATGCGACAACGAGGAGTTGGACGACGCGCCGACCTGCGCCCACGTCAAGCGCACCGCGCAGGAGTCGTTCTCCCCCGAAGCCTTCGTGCTGCGCCGCTCGATGCCGTGGGCCGAAGGCAACGACGGCGGCCTGCTGTTCGTCGCTTTCGGCCACTCGTTCGACGCCTTCGAAGCGCAGCTAAAGCGCATGGTCGGTCGCGAAGACGGCGTTAGCGACGCGCTATTCACCTTCACCCAGCCGGTCAGCGGCGCCTACTACTGGTGCCCGGCGCTCAAGGACGGCAAGCTCGAACTCGCGCCGCTGGGGGTATTTCCGGACCGCTGAGGGCAGCGAGCGTTTTCGAGTACCGGCTTACAAGCCGACGTCGGCAGGCTTGATCGCGCCGACGTCATCAGGAATCCGTCGGCGCCAGGCGTGGAACAGCCAGAGCACGAGCAGCCAGACGGGAATCAGCGCGACCGAGATGCGCATCTCCGGCGTCATCCACATCACGATCAGGATGCCGGCCATGAAGGCGAGGCACAGGTAGTTGGTCAGCGGCGCGGCGTAGCAGCGATAGCGCGGCGTGATCCCGCGCCTGGCCATCGCCTGGCGAAATTTGAGATGGGTGATGCTGATCATTGCCCAGTTGATGATCAACGCCGCGACCACCAACGCCATCAACAAACCGAAAGCCTGGCCCGGCATCAGATAGTTGAGCAGCACGCAACCGGCGGTGGCCACGGCCGACACGCCCAGCGCCGCGACCGGAATGCCGCGTACGCTGACGCGCCCGAGCGCGGCCGGCGCATTGCCCTGGACGGCCAGCCCAAGCAGCATGCGGCTGTTGCAATAGACGCAGCTGTTATAGACCGACAACGCGGCAGTCAACACGACGATGTTGAGGATCGTCGCGACCAGTTCCGAATCGAGCGCATAGAAGATCATCACGAACGGGCTGCCGCCTTCCTGCACCAGATCCCAGGGGAACAGCGACAGCAACACCGCCAGCGCACCGACGTAGAAGATCAGGATGCGATAGATCACCTGATTGGTCGCTTTCGGAATGCTGGTGGCCGGATCGTCGGCCTCGGCCGCGGTAATGCCGACCAGCTCCAGACCGCCGAAGGAGAACATGATGATCGCCATGGCCATCACCAAACCGCTGGCGCCATGCGGGAAAAATCCGCCCAGCTGCCACAAATTCTTGACTGAAGCCTGCGCCCCGCCCGCGCCGCTGACCAGCAGATAGCCGCCGAAAGCGATCATTCCCAGGATCGCCAGCACCTTGATGATCGCGAACCAGAACTCCATCTCGCCGAACAGCTTGACGTGAAGCAGGTTGATCGCATTGATCAGGAGGTAGAAAAACAGCGCCGACGTCCACGTCGGCACCCCCGGCCACCAGTACTGTACATAGATGCCGACCGCCGAAAGCTCGGCCATGCTGACCAGCACATAGAGCACCCAGTAATTCCAGCCCGACATGAAACCGGCAAGGCCACCCCAGTAGCGATTGGCGAAATGGCTGAACGACCCGGCCACCGGCTCCTCAACCACCATCTCGGCGAGCTGGCGCATGATGAAGAAGGCAATCGCCCCGGCGATCACATAGCCCAGCAATACCGCCGGGCCAGCCAGCCGGATGGTCTGCGCGACCCCCAGAAAAAGACCGG
Source organism: Pseudomonadota bacterium (assembly GCA_018262095.1). Classification (GTDB taxonomy): domain Bacteria; phylum Pseudomonadota; class Gammaproteobacteria; order Burkholderiales; family Rhodocyclaceae; genus Propionivibrio. The sequence continues at coordinate 9,179 of JAGTRW010000037.1, read as the reverse complement.
TGCCGATCGCCCCACCCAGGGCAATCAGCTGGATGTGACGATTCTTCAAAGCGCGCTTCAAAACATGATTCTGGTGCTGTTCAGACATGAGCATTCATTTTATAAAGAGGACGATCGCGCGAACTCCGCCGGGCCCGTCTTTCTGGGCGAAGGCAACGACAACGCCGCACGGAGATCGAGCACTAACTGAAATGGCCTTCGCCGTGCCCGCCGTGTTCGCCGTGGTCGTATTTTTCAAGCAACTACTTCTTGAGGCTGTCGCGGATCTCGCGCAGCAGCAGCACGTCTTCCGGGGTCGGTGCGGGTTCTGGCGCGGGTGCCGCGGGTTCTTCCTTGCGTAGCCGGTTGACCTGCTTGACCATGATGAAAATGATGAACGCCAGGATCACGAAGTTGACCAGGATGGTGATGAAGTTGCCGTAGGCGAAGACCGGCACCTGCGCCTTCCTGAGCGCGTCGAGCGTCGTCGCCGTGCCTTCGGGAACCTTGCCGAGCACCAGGAACATTCCCGAGAAATCGAGCTTGCCGCCCATGATCCAGGCGACCAGCGGCATGATCAGGTCGCCGACGATCGAATCGACGATCTTGCCGAAAGCCGCGCCGATGATCACGCCGACCGCCAGATCCATGACGTTGCCCTTCATCGCGAAGGCCTTGAACTCCTGCAGCATGCTCATGATTTTCTCCTCGGTGACGGCGCAATGCCGAATGGCTTATTCTAGCGCAGCGCCAGATCAAAGCCGCCGCAGCTTCTCGCCCGCAGCGGACAACGTCGATTCTTTCTTGGCAAAACAAAAGCGAACGACGCGGTCATCGCGACCGTCGTGATAGAAAGCCGAGACCGGAATCACCGCGACACCGACCTCGCTCGTCAGCCACTTGGCGAACTCGTTCTCGGGCAGATCCGAGATCGCGTCGTAGCGCGCGACCTGGAAATAGGTGCCACGGCACGGCAGCAGTTCGAAGCGCGAGCCCTGCAACTGGGCGCGAAAATAGTCGCGTTTTTCCTGGTAGAAGGCGGCGAGACCCAGGTGGCGTGACGCATCGCGCATATAGTCGGCGATCCCGAGCTGGCACGGCGTATTGACCGTGAACACGTTGAACTGATGGACCTTGCGAAATTCGCGGGTCAGCGCCTGCGCGCCGTAGATGTAGCCGATCTTCCAGCCGGTGATGTGATAGGTCTTGCCGAAAGACGAGACGATCAGGCTGCGCGCCGCAAGTTCCGGGTGCGTGGCGACGCTCTGATGTCGCGCGCCGTCATAGACGATGTGCTCATAGACCTCGTCGGAGAGCACCACGATGTCGGTGTCGCGCGTCAGCTCGGCGAGCGCTGCGAGATCGTCGGCGTCGAGCAAGCTGCCGGTCGGATTGTGCGGCGAATTGATGATGATCATCCGCGTGCGCGGCGTGATCAGCGCGCGCACCTGGCTCCAGTCAGGCTTGTAGTCGGGGAATTCGAGCTGGGCGAAAACCGCCTTGCCGCCGACCGTTTCGATCGCCGGGACGTAGCTGTCATAGACCGGTTCGAAGACGATCACCTCGTCGCTGGCGCGAACGAAGGCGGCGATCGCCGTGAAGATCGCCTGCGTCGCGCCGGCGGTGACGGTGATTTCGTGCTCTCCGTCGTAGCGCGCGCCGTACAAGGACTCGATCTTGTCGGCGATCGCGCAGCGCAACTCGGGCATTCCGGTCATCGGCGGATACTGGTTTCGCCCCGCCTGCATCGCGGCGAACGTCGCCTCGAACAGCGCCGGCTCGGCCTGAAAATCGGGGAAGCCCTGCGACAGGTTGATTGCGCCGCAATCGGCGGCGAGTTTGGACATCACGGTAAAGATCGTGACGCCGACATTGGGAAACTTTGAATCTATCGCAAGACCATGATTTTCTATCATTCTTGTACTCGAAACGGGGAAAGCATGGTGATCGACCAAGGGTCGGAGATGTTCGGACAAGACATTGTCTCAGCTTGGCCGCCACAGCGGAAGCAGTTTACGCCAGCACCTAGGCGTACCGATCTTCCAGCTTCGCGACGAGATCGGCTATCGCGCTTTGCGTATGACTCGCGGTAATGATCTGGGCATGCGACTTGACCTCGGGCATTGCGCTTTGCGGGGCGGCAGCGGTGTCGGCTTCCTGCAGCATCTCGATGTCATTGAGGTAGTCGCCGATCGCCACGACATGACGTGGCGTCGGTTGCAACAGCGCCTTGAGGTGCGCCAGCGCCGAGCCCTTATTGACGCCGCGCGCGGTCAATTCAAAATAGCGCCGACCGGAATGGGTTTTATGCACTTCAGCGCTCAACGGATCGTCGCCCAGCATCGCTTCGATCGCCAGCAGCTCTTCGGCGACGTCGCTGCAAAAGAGGATCTTGAGCCAGTCCCGCGAAACCTGATCCATCGGCCTGTTTTCATAGTGTTGCCCTTCCCGCACCGCCACAGCGTCGGGCAGCGCGCCGCTGTTGATCTGGGCAAAGGGCCCGCCGGGAAAGACCTGGATATTGACCGTTGCGAACCGCGCCATGACCTTGGTGACGAAGGCCTCGGTCAACTGGCGATCGAGCGGCGCCTTGTAGATGAAAGCGCTTTCCTGCCAGTCGTAGATCGCCGCGCCGTTGTAGAGGATCCACGGCGTCGTCAAGGCAATGTCTCCCGTATACGGGCGCACATTGAGTTCCGTCCGCCCGGTGGCGCCGAGAAAGCGCCCGCCCTGCGCGACGAACGACTCGATGGCCAGCGTGTTGTCGCGAGAAATACTCCATTTGTCGTCGATCAGCGTTCCGTCAAAATCCGAGACCAGCAGGTATCCGTCAAACATTCCCATCGTGCAAGCCTTTGCTGGTTCTTACAGGGACAACTCTTTGCTGCCCGTGAGCTTGAAGAAAATCATCAACGAAATGACGGTCGTCAACGTGAGGATCGAAGAAAGCGCCGCCGCCGTGCCGTAGCTGGCACGAATCACTTCCGTGTAGATCGAGACCGACATCGTTCGCGTACTGCCCGTATAGAGGATCACCGAAGCGCTCAGTTCATTGATCACGGTGATCCACGAGAGGATCGCGCCGGCCATCACGCCGGGCAGCATCATCACCGCGGTCACCTTGAAGAAGGTTCTCATCGGCGGGCAGCCCAGGCTGATCGAAGCTTCCTCGATGCTCGGGCTGATCTGGTAGAGAATCGCCGCGCTCGAGCGCAGGGTGTAAGGCAGGCGCCTGACGACAAAAGCCAGAACGATGATCGCCGCGGTGCCGCTCAAGACCATCGGCGGCTTGTTGAACGCCAAGAGCAGCGTGATCCCGAGCACCGACCCGGGAATGATGTAGGGGAACATGGTGAAGGTGTCGATGATCGACGTGATCAGGTTGCGCCGGCGCGTCGACAGATAGGCAATGAACATTCCCAGAACGATGATGATCAGAATCGCCACCAGACCGAACACATAGGTATTGGTGATCGCCGCGCCGAGCTTGTCGAAGATCGTCGCGTAACTTTCAAGCGAAAACCCGGGAACGAACATCGAGCCACGCGTTTTCATGAACGACGTATAGACCACCGTGATCTGCGGAACGATCGACAGAAAGACCAGCCCGTAGATGAAGACGTGCGCCAAGGTGTTCTGCACCGCAGGCAGTTGGCTCGGCTTCATCGGTCGCAGCGCGCTCATGGTGAACGACTTCTTGTTCACCACGTATTTCTGCCCAAGGAAGATCAGACAGGTGATGACCACCATGATCGCCGCGAGCGCCGCGGCGAAATTGGCCTGCCCGCCCATTTCGCTGACGAATTCCGAATAGATCAGCACCGGCATCACGACGAAGCCCTCACCGATCAGCATCGGCGTGCCGAAATCGGCGAGCGCGTTCATGAACACCAGCAAGGCGCCGGCCAGCACGGTCGGCGTGATGAGCGGCAGGATGATGGTGAATACCTTGCGCAGCGGATCGCAGCCCAGGCTCTCGGCAGCTTCGCTGAGCGAGATGTCGATACTCTTGAGCGCACCCGAGACGTAGAGATAGACGAAGGGGTAGAGCTTGAGCGTGAGCACCAGCAGGATGCCGGAGAAGCCGTAGATCGTCGGCGTCCTGATGCCCAGCTGTTCGGCGAAGAAAGTGGTGATGAGACCGCTGCGGCCGGCCAGCAGGATCCACGAGTAGGCACCGATGAACGGCGGCGAGAGCATTGAAATGATGATCAGCGTATCGAGCAGTTTCTTGCCGCGGATGTGGAACGCCGACGTGAGATAAGCGATCGGCGCGCCGATCAGCACCGCCAGCACGGTGACGCAGGCGGTCACGCTCATGCTGTTGAGCAGCGCGCGGTAATAGTATTTTTTGCGGAAGAACGCCGCGTAATGCGACCACGTAAACGCGCCGCTTTCGGCATCGACAAAGCTGCTGGCGAACAGCGAAAACAGCGGGTAGACGAGAAAGACGATAAACAGCGCGGCGATGCACAGCGTGGTCCAGAACCAGAAATCGCGGGGCGATGCCGCGAGCTTCATGGCCGAACTCCCGACATCAGGCTTTCGCCCGCCTCGGTGAAAACATTGATCTTCTCGGGATTGACTTCGAGATGGATGACATCGCCCGGCTGATAGATCATCTTGGCGGTGCCGATATCCTGCGAAAACTCGATCGCCGCCTGATCGGGCAGCAGACTGGCGTCGCCAAAAGCCAGTTCGTAGTTGACGTAACGCCCGAGAAAGGTCGACTTGACGACGCGCGCCGCCAGCCCGAGCCCGGCGGACGACAACGCAAACTCCTCGGGGCGAACGCCGGTGACGGTTTTTCCCGACGGCGCATCGCTACGCACCAGGCCGCGAAGATCGACGGCGTAGTCCGGCGAAAAACGCAGCTGCTGGCCTGACAAGCTCGTCGCGAACAGGTTGGAGTGCCCGATAAAGCTCGCGACGAAGGTATTGACCGGGCGCGAATAGATGACCTGTGGCGCGTCGATCTGCTGAATCACGCCTTCGCGCATGACGGCGATGCGGTCCGAAATGCACAGCGCCTCTTCCTGGTCGTGCGTGACATAGACGGTGGTGATGCCGACTGTTTTCTGGATGTCGCGAATCGCCGCGCGCATTTCGACGCGCAGCTTGGCATCGAGATTGGACAGCGGCTCGTCCATCAGCAGCACGTTGGGGTGCACGACGATGGCGCGGGCCAGCGCGACGCGCTGTTGCTGCCCGCCGGAAAGCCGCTCGGGAAGCCGGTCGGCATAGTCCTCGATGCGCACTGTCTTGAGCATGGCGTCGACCCGGGCCGCCGCTTCACTGTTCGCAACGTCGCGAAACTGCAGACCGTATTCGACGTTGCGCCTGACCGTCAGATGCGGAAAAACGGCGTAATTCTGAAACACCATGCCGATGTTGCGCTTGTGCGCAGGGATCGCATTGATCACCTCTTCATCGAACTTGATGAGTCCGGCCTCGATGCTGTTGAAACCGGCGATCATCCGCAGCAGCGTCGTTTTTCCACATCCGGAAGGACCGAGCAGGGTAAAAAATTCGCCGTTTTCAATGTCCAGCGACAGATCGGGGATGATCGTGACCTGCCCATATTTCTTGACGACATTCTGCACATGAATCGAAACGCTCACGAAATCACTCCAGGTTCATTGGCTTGAGTAGCATTACTGGCCGTCAGTCGGCGAGCGAAACCGTCCGTTCGCAGGCTGGCAGGCCTTCGCTTGACGCGCCAGGTCGTCTGGCGCGGCAGCAAATGATCACTGGCTGGTGTAGATGTCCTTGAATTTTTCAAGCCAGGCGCGCTTGTTCTTGTTGACCACCGCCTCGTTGTCCTTGATCAGCTTGATGCTCGACATCGGCAGCAGCGAGTCGCTGGCCGGAACGTCGGCGCGCACCGAGCGGCGGTTGAGCTGGTGGGCGACCATCGTCTGTATTTCCTTGCCCGAAATGAAGTTGATGAACTTCTTGGCATTCTCGGCATTCTTGGCGCCCTTGATGATCGCCGCGCCGTCGTGCTTGGAAATCACGCCTTCCTTCATGTAGACGATCTTGACCGGCGCCTTGGCGGTCACATAATTGGCGGCGCCCTCTTCGAAGGTCAGGCCGACGGTGTATTCGCCATCGGCGACGCCCTTGTAGACCGCCGACGATCCGGAGAGCAGCTTGCCGTCAAGATTCTTCGCGAGGTTGGTGACGTAGCCCCAGCCCTTGTCCGGGTCGCCCTGGCCCATCGCATAAAGCATATTGATCAGGTGTTCAAACGACGAAGACGACTTGGACGGGTCGGCGAAGGCGATCTTGCCCTTGAGCGCCGGATTGAGGACGTCCTGATAGCCCTCCATCTTGATGGAGCCGATGAGCTTGGTATTGACCATGATCACGCTCGGGACCTGCGAAAACGCGGTGATCTTTCCGTCGGCGACTTTGAGGTCGGGAAAGAAAGCGGCTTCTTCGGGCGAGCGAAAGACTTCGAAGAATTTTTTCGAAGGATCGAGCGTCGAGATGGTGCCGCCCCAGATCACGTCGGCGAGCGGATTGGACGCTTCGGACTCGATGCGCTTGAGCAGTTCTCCCGTACCGGCGGCGATGACTTCGACCTTGACTCCGGTCGCGGCTTCGAACTTCTTGACGATCGGATCGATAAAGACCAGCGGGTGCGGGCAATAGACGACCAGCTTGTTCGACGGGGCTTGCGCATGGGCCGAGCCGAGCAGCCCACACAGCACGATCAATGAACACAACGCCCTAATTATTTTTCGCATGATTATTCCTCAAGGTTTTCGCAAACAAAGGTGAACATGACAAATTTCAAGAGCTCAAACGCCAATCGATACAATAGCGCGGATCGCCGATAGTTGAACGACATCGGTACGAAATTTCGAGCATCGTCGGGATTAACGGGTCAAAAAAGCGGCACGGTGGTTTGCAGTGCCTTGGCCTCGGCTTGGCAATCCCGCGTCGGCGCGAGCTTTTTGGCACGCACCGCAGCCAACTCTTCGCGCGCGGCGCGCATGTCGGCCTTGAACTCCGGACTGGCCTGCATTCGGCTGTAAGAATAGGCGCCGACAAAACGGCCCTGGACCGTATCGCTTTGCCAATGCATATTGCACACCACCCGGCTTTCGGCATAGGCCTGGCCGCGTTTGAGCAAGGCGACAGCGCGATCGGGCGCCAACTCGACGAGGATCAGTGCCCACACCGTTCCCGTCGCCGAATGCCCCGAGGGATACGAGCGGTCGGCTCCGAGGCTGTCCTTTTCTTCGGGGGTGCAAGGCAGTTGTTTGTTGATGACAAACGGGCGACCGCGCTTGTAGAAGGCCTTCGCTCCGTCGCCGGCATAACCCGCATCGCTGGCCGCTCGGCGCAGGAGCTGATAGGTGTAGGGCGTCGCCTCGGCGTCGATCGGCGCGCCCAGCGCGCAGGAATAAATACCGGCCGCATCAGGGAAATTGACATTCGCGTCGCGAATCGCCAAGGCCCAGCGATCGCTGTCACGCAAACGCAGCGCGGCACGGCTGATCGCCTCGTCGCTCGCCGCCTCGGCCGAACCCACCGCGGGTGGCGCCGGAAGGATGGCACGCGAATCGATGCGCTCACCGATCGGCAAATAGCCGACCAGTCGCCCGGGCTTGAGTTCAGGCACCGGCGCCGGCTGGCGCGTCAGTTCCGTGGCACATCCGCAAAGAAGCAGCACAGAAAATGCCAGAGGCCAGCGGCGAAAGGACCGAGTCATATTTTCCCCCAGGGCGAAAAAAGTGCCGACGCACAGCCAACCGTCGCCATGACGACCGGCCTGTTTGGCGCGAAGCGCCAGCGGTTAATGCACAAATATTGGTCGGTAATCTTATCCCCCTTGGACCAATCAAGCTACCGACTCGAAGCAACTAATCAGGATCGTACGGTACCTCCGAAAGCATCTTGAAAGCATCTTGAAAGCCTCTTGAAATCCGCTGACAGCTCCCCGATATCCCCGCTACGGGGCTGTCCCGGATCTATTGAGGAGGAAGAAATGGCAAATATCCTGCGTTACCACCCTGCTGACGACGCCTTCGACGATCTCGTTCGCGGCTATTTCATGCGTCCGCTGCGTTTCGACGCGGCGCAGCCGGCTCAGATCAAGATCGACGTCAGCGAGGACGACAAGGCCTATAGCGTTGCCGCCGAAATCCCCGGCGTGAAGAAGGAAGACATCAAGGTCTCGATCGAGAGCAACCAGGTCGCCATCAGCGCCGAGATCAAGAACGAGAAGACCGTTGGCGAAGGTCACAAGCAGCTGCGCAGCGAACGCTACTATGGCCAGGTTTCGCGTGCTTTCTCGCTGGCGCAGGACGTCGACGAAGCGGGCGCCGAAGCGAAGTATCAGGACGGCGTGCTGCAACTCAAGCTCCCCAAGCGCGCCGCAGCGCGCAGCAAGCACCTGGAAATCAAGTAAGCGTGCTGGCCGCAGCGGCAGGCAGAACGTTTGCCGCTGCGGCGATTTTCGGCGCGTTCGCGCGCGGCTGTTAAAATGCCGGCGATGAACGTCAACCAGATTCCCACCCGAACGCTGCGCCAGGTTCCCGGCCTGCGTGCCGTCGACATCATCGACCAGACCGCGCTGCCGCACGACTACCGGACGCTTCGCCTCGCGACGCTCGAGGACGCGGCGCACGCGATCCGCGTCATGCAGGTGCGCGGCGCACCGCTGATCGGCGTCACCGCAGCCTACGGCGTCGCGCTGGCGCTCGCTCCGCACGCTGACGACGCGACGCTCGCCGCCGCCGTCGCGACGCTCGCCGCGACGCGACCGACCGCGGTCAATCTGCACTGGGCGCTGGCACGAATGCACTCGCATTTGTTGCCATTACGCCCAGGCGAGCGCGCCGACGCCGCCTGGCGCGAAGCCGGGCTGATCGCCGAAGAGGATGCCGCGCAGTGCCGCAGGATCGGCGAGAACGGGCTCGCGCTGCTCGCGCCGATCGCCGAGCAACGCGGCCGGCTCGAACTGATGACGCACTGCAACGCCGGCTGGCTGGCGACCGTCGACCACGGCACGGCGCTAGCGCCGATCTATGCCGCGTTCGACGCCGGAATCGACGTTCATGTCTGGGTCTCCGAAACCCGGCCGCGCAACCAGGGCCTGCTGACCGCCTGGGAACTGCGCCAGCACGGCGTGCCGCACACGGTCTTCGCCGACAACGCCGCCGGCCTGCTACTCGCGCGCGCCGGCC
>JAGTRW010000036.1 GCA_018262095.1 Pseudomonadota bacterium | reverse complement strand
CGTCGCAGATGAGAACATCGGTGGAAAGCGTCGACAAGGGCGTGGCCCTGGCGCAGAACGCCGCCGAGGTCATCAACCAGATCGGTGAAAGCGCCAGTCGGGTGCTCGACGTGATCGAGGATGTCAGCGCAGCGCTGGTACAACAGGCTGCGGCAAGTCAGGATATCGCGGTGAGCGTCGAAAGCGTCGTGCAGATGATCGAGGAAAACGATCAAGCCATGGTTCAAGTCACAGGAACGGCGAGCACCCTCGACGCGCTGGCCGGGACGCTGCAAAAAGACATGGCTCGCTATCGGCTTTGAGGCACTCGCCAGGCGCAAGGAAACGCGACGCTCACAGCAGCTTGATCAGCAGTACGGCTGCCAGCAACACGACGATCAGCGCCAGAAGCTGATTTTGCCGACGCTGCGCGCTCGCCAGCTGCGCGAGCAGCGGCGCGAGGTCCGCCGGTTCGCGCGCCAGCGCCTGATGCACCAGGCGCGGCAGTTGCGGCACGATGCGCGCCCAGTTCGGCGCTTCCTGCTTGAGTCCGCGAACCAGGCCACGACGGCCGAGCTGTTCGCTCATCCAGCGTTCGAGGAAAGGTTTGGCGGTCGTCCATAGATCGAGGTTGGGGTCGAGCTGGCGGCCGAGCCCCTCGATATTGAGCAGCGTCTTTTGCAGCATCACGAGCTGCGGCTGGATTTCGACGTTGAAGCGGCGCGAAGTCTGGAACAGGCGCAACAGCGCTCGACCGAATGAGATTTCGTGCAGCGGGCGATCGAAGATCGGCTCGCAGACGGCGCGGATCGACGCTTCGAACTCGTCGACGCGGGTGTCGGCGGGCGCCCAACCGGCCTCGATGTGCGCCATCGCGACGCGCTTGTAGTCGCGCTGAAAGAAGGCCAGGAAGTTCTGCGCGAGATAATTCTTGTCGACGTCGGTGAGCGTTCCGACGATGCCGAAATCGAGCGCGATGTACTTGCCGTGATGCACTGCGTCGGTGGCGACGAAAATGTTTCCCGGGTGCATGTCGGCGTGGAAGAAACCGTCGCGGAAGACCTGCGTGAAGAAGATCTCGACGCCGGCGCGCGACAGCGCCGACATGTCGATCCCCGCCGCCAGCAGCGCGTCGCGCTGACTGATCGGAACGCCGTGCATGCGCTCCATCACCATCACCGTCTCGGTGCAGAGATCCCAGTAGAGGCCGGGAACGAGCAGCAGCTTCGAATCGGCGAAGTTGCGGCGCAACTGCGAACAGTTGGCGGCCTCGCGCATCAGGTCGAGCTCATCGTAGAGGTACTTGGCGAACTCGGCGACGACTTCGCGCGGTTTGAGGCGCTTGCCGTCGGACCAAATCTTCTCGAGCAAACCGGCCAGCGTGTCGAGCAAAGCCAAATCGTGAGCGATCACCTCGCGCATGTTCGGCCGCAGGATCTTGACCGCCACCTCGTGGCCGCCGTCTTCCGGGCGCAGCCTGGCGAAATGGACCTGCGCGACCGACGCGCTGGCGACCGGCGTCGCGTCGAATTGCGCGAAGACCTCGCTCGCCGGCCGACCGTAGGCCGCCTCGACCTGCGCCAGCGCGAGCTCGGCGGAAAACGGTGGAACCTGGTCCTGCAGCTTGGCGAGCTCGTCGGCGATATCGAGCGGCAGCAGGTCGCGGCGAGTCGACATCACCTGGCCGAACTTGACGAAGATCGGCCCCAGCGCTTCGAGCGCCAAACGCAGGCGCACGGCGCGCGGCGAGTCGAAGCGCCGCCAGAACTGGAGAATGCGCGACAAGGCCGCCAGCCGGCCGCTCGGCTCGTGTTCGAAGATCATCTCGTCGATGCCGAAACGGCTGGCAACGCGGATGATTTTGGCGAGACGCAGTAGGCGCATGGGATGGCCGGAAGAAAAAAAAAGAGTTTACCCTGAATCGCCGTGCGCTATTGCCGAACCCGCCTAATTTCGCTGCTTGCCGCGCAGAAAAGAAAAACCAGCTGAGCGCTATTGAACGAGCAGAAAATCGACGACGATTCCGGCGAAGATGCTGGCACCGATCCAGTTGTTGTGCAGAAAAGCCTTGAAGCAGCGCGCCGGCTCGCGCTGCCTGATCAGCGTGAAATGATAGACGGCGATCGCTGCGGCAACGCCCAAGCCAGCGTAAAAACTCAATCCGCGCTGCATCTGGAAACCGACCCAGGCGATCAGCGCCAGCGTCGCCGCGTAGCAGAGCATCACCGCGGCGACGTCGAAAACGCCGAAGGTAATCGCCGAGGTCTTGATGCCGATCTTGAGGTCGTCGGCGCGATCGACCATCGCGTACTCGGTGTCGTAAGCGATCGCCCAGAAGACGTTGGCCAGCAGCAAACACCACGCCACCGGCGGAATGACTCCGGTTTGCGCGACGTAGGCCAGCGGGATGCCGAAGCCGAAGGCGACGCCCAGGTAGGCCTGCGGAATCGCCAGGAAACGCTTGGTATAGGGATAGCTGGCGGCGAGGAACAGCGCGACCGCAGACCATCCGAAAAACGCCCAGCTGCGTAGCGGCAGAATCAGGCAGAACGAGCAGAGCACCAGCGCGGCGAAGAGGAGCAGCGCCTCGCGCGTCGACACCCGGCCGCAAGCCAGCGGCCTATCCTTGGTACGCGCCACGTGCGGATCGAAGTTACGGTCGGCCAGATCGTTGATCACGCAGCCTGCCGAACGCATCAGCACGGTGCCCAGCGTAAAGATCCAGAGTACCGCCCAGTTCGGTTTGCCGTACGCCGACAGCCACAGCGCCCAGAGCGTCGGCCACAGCAACAGCAGGATTCCGATCGGTTTGTCGAGCCGCATCAAGCGCTCGTAGAGGTCGAGCTTTTCGCGTAATTCTTGCGTCGTGATCACCGCACCGCCCAAGTCAACAAAGTCAGAAAGCCGTCAGTATGGCGACCTCCGGCAAAAGACGCGAGCCCCGGCCTATTTGCCGTCGCCGCGCAATTCGGCTATCTCCCGACGCAGCCAGGCGATGAAGCGCAGCATGAACTCGGGAACCACGCGGTAGATGTAGATCGCGACCAGCGCGTTGCCCAGCGCGGCGATCCCAAACAGCAACGGGATCGACAGTCCGTTGCCGAGCAGGCCGGCGGCGACCAGCGCGCCGACGACCATGAACAGCGCGTTGAGAATATTGTTGGCGGCGATGATCCGCGCGCGGTGCTCGGGCGCGCTGCGCAGCTGGATCAGCACGTAGAGCGGGACGATGAAGAAACCGCCGAACAGGCCGAGGCCAAAGAGGTCGAAAAGCACTCGCCAGGTCGATGGCAGGCCGAGCAGAGCGCTGATCGCCAGCGGCGCGGCAGCCGGCAGGCTGGCCGGCGAGGCGAAGACCAGATCGAGACCGAACAGCGTCAGGCCGATCGAACCGAAAGGAACCAGGCCGACCTCGACGTGTTTTCCCGAGAGCTTCTCGCAGAGCATCGACCCGAGGCCGATGCCGACGGTGAAGATGGCGAGCAGCAGGGTGACCGACGTCTCGTCGCCGCCCAGCACGTTTTTCGCATAAACGGGGAACTGCGCGAGAAAGAGCGCGCCGTAGAGCCAGAACCACGAGATGCCGAGAATCGACAGGAATACGGTACGGTTCTGGCGCGCGAAACCGATGTTGCGCCAGGTCTCTGAAAAGGGATTGAGGTTGACCAAAAGCTCGGGCGCCGGCGCCGGCGCCGCCGGAATTGCGCGGCTGGCAAGATAGCCGGCAGCGGCGACCAGCAGCCCGGCAAAAGCGACCCAGCTCGGGTGACCGCCGATTCCGGCGAGCAGACCGCCGGCCAGCGTACCGATCAGGATCGCGACGAAGGTGCCGCTCTCGACCAGACCGTTGCCACCGACCAGTTCGTCCTCGGCGAGGTGCTGCGGCAGGATCGCGTACTTGACCGGGCCGAACAGCGTCGAGTGCAGGCCGAGCAGGAACAGCGCAGCGAGCAACACGAAAAGGCTGTGCATGAAGAAGCCGAGCGCGGCGATCCCCATGATCAGCATCTCGAGCAGTTTGACCAGGCGCGCCATTTTGGCCTTGTCGAACTTGTCGGCGAGTTGCCCGGCGGTCGCCGAAAAAAGGAAAAAGGGCAGGATAAAAATCCCGGCAGCGAGATTGGTCAGAATCTCGGGCGAGAGCGTCGTCCAACTCGCCGCATGAAAAGTCAGCAGCACGACCAGCGCGTTCTTGAACAGATTGTCGTTGAACGCGCCGAGAAACTGCGTGACGAAGAACGGCGCGAAACGACGCATCCCGAGCAACGCGAACTGCGAGTGTGGCGGCGTCGGTTCAGGGCTCATCGGGCGGCGGCGCGCGCATCGAGATATCGCAACGCATAGCCGGAAAAGGGCTGGCGGTCGAGAATGTTCATTAAGCCTGCCCAGGAAAGGTCGGAATTGTCGGAATTGGACGAGGGAAAAACCTATGCCGCACGATCGCGCAGACCGACCAACTCACCACACCGGCGGCGAAGAGGCAATCGGCTTGCGCCGACAGCAGTATCCGCGAAACGGGCTACTCCGGTCAAACCGAACGCCATCGCTCAGACGCAAGACCCTCCCGAGTGCTCCCAAGCCATCGGCCGCCGATAGGCATCACCGACTTCGCTGAAATAAGCGCCTACCGGGCACGCACAAGACGCCGGGCAATGATGCTCAAGCGCACATTCGCGCTGCGTCTGATCGATGCGCACCATCGTGTGCTTGACTTCGCAGCGCTCAATCGGATGATAGAAGAGCTTCATGGCTTGCTCCTTTCACGGCCCGCCGACACGCTATAACTATAGTCATAGACATCGCGACTTGCCAGACGAAATGAGCACTTTGGAGAAGCCCCCGGTTTTTCGCCGCCTTAATCGAGACCTCGCCAGCCAGCTGGCCATGGGCCAAAGCCATCAATCGGTAAAAGGAAGTCCAACGTAGTTTTCGGCGATCGTCGTCTGGCCGGCGACCGAATGAACAAGGTAATCGAGTTCCGCTTCCAGCGCCTTCTGGTCAAAAGCGTTGGTCTCGGGGAAGCGGTGCAGCAGCATCGTCATCGACCACGAAAAGCGCTCGGCCTTCCAGATCCGCTTGAGGCAACGCTCGGAATAGCGGTCGATGCCCTCATTGCTGCCGGCGTAGAAGTCGATCAGCGCGCGCGACAGGTAGCGCACGTCTGAAGCAGCCAGGTTGAGGCCCTTGGCGCCGGTCGGCGGAACGATGTGCGCGGCGTCGCCGGCCAGGAACAGCCGACCGAAGCGCAGCGGCTCGGCGACGAAGCTCCTGAGCGGCGCGATGCTCTTCTCGATCGCCGCGCCGGTGACCAGTGACGCGGCGGTCTGCGCGTCGAGCCGGCGGCGCAATTCGTCCCAGAACCGCTCGTCGGACCACTGCTCGACGCTCTCCGACAGCGCGCACTGCAGGTAGTAGCGGCTGCGCGTGTGCGAGCGCATGCTGCACAGTGCGAAGCCACGCTGGTGCTTGACGTAGAGCAGCTCGTCGGAAACCGGCGGGGTCTCGCTGAGCAGTCCCAGCCAGCCGAAGGGGTAGACGCGTTCGAAGTGGGTGATTGCGCTCTTCGGCACGCTGGCGCGGCAGACGCCGTGGAAACCGTCGCAGCCGGCGATGAAGTCGCACTCGATCTCGTGGGCAGCGCCGTCCTTCTCGTAGCGCACGCGCGGGTGCCCCGTGTCGAAGTCATGCACGCTGACCTTGCTGGCCTCATAGACCGTCGGCAGACCGGCGTTCTGGCGCGCGTCCATCAAGTCGCGGGTGAGCTCGGTCTGGCCGTAAACCATCACCTGTTTGCCACCGGTCAGCCCGTGCAGGTCGATGCGCCGGCGCGCGCCGTCGATCAGCAGCGAGAAACCGCGGTGCGGCAGGCCCTCGGCGTGCATTCGCGCGCCGACCCCGGCCGCGTCGAGCAGGTCGACCGCGACCTGCTCGAGAACGCCGGCGCGGATTCGCCCGAGCACGTAATCGGGGCTGCGCGCCTCGACGATGATCGCCTCGACGCCCGCCTTGTGGAGCAGTTGCCCCAGCAGCAGCCCGGCGGGACCGGCGCCGATGATCGCGACTTGCACTTTCATGAGATTCCTTTCTTCAGACGACTTCCATGACCATCAGGCCGGATGCGGTATTGGAAATCGGCACGTGGTAGTTGGCATGGACCAGGCTCACTTCGCCGGGCAGCGCACCGCGCGCCGTCAGCCACATCAAGAGCTCGACGCCCTGGGTGCCGGTCAGCTCGACCAGGTCGGCGATCGAGTAGCGCGTCACCCACAGCGGATCGCTGGTCAGCTTTTCCATGAACAGCAGGTCGAATTCCTTGTTGATGAAGCCGGCGCGCTGCCCGTCGAGCTGGTGCGAAAGGCCGCCGCTGCCGATCAGCACGACGCGCGCGGCGCTGTCCCACGACTCGATGGCGCGGCCGATCGCCAGCCCGAGCTTGAAACAGCGCGCCGCGCTCGGCAACGGAAACTGCACGGTGTTGATGCACACCGGGACGGTGCGCACCGGGCAGGGCCGCTGGCCCGGCCAGAGCAGTTCGAGCGGCAGCGTAAAGGCGTGGTCGACGAGCATTTCCTGACAGCTCGTGATATCGAATTCCTCGGCGACCAGCGACTCGATGAGATGCCACGAGAGGTCAAGATCGCCCACGTAAGGCGGCAGCGTCGGGAGTCCCCAGCCCTCGTCGGCGTTGTGGTACTGCGCTGCGGCGCCGACGGCGAAAGTCGGCATCTTGTCGAGGAAGAAATTGAGCCCGTGATCGTTGTAGATGAGCACCGCGATGTCCGGCTTGACCCTGGCCAGCCACTCGCGCGCCGGCGGAAAGCCGGCGAAGAAGGGTTGCCAGTACGGATCCTGCTGCAGATTCTGGGCGATCGCGCGGCCGATGGCCGGGACGTGCGAGGTGGTGACGCTGCCGACGATGGTCGCCATGATTATTTGCCGGCCTCGATCAGCGCGGCCTTGAACGCGTCCTTGCTGATTCCGCTCTGCTGTGCGCCGATCTCCTGCATGTCGAGTCCGAAGATTCCGGCGAATTTGGCGAGGTAATAGATGTTGCCGCCGGCCGCCAGCAAGCGCAGCACGTCGCGGCTGGCGATCGCGGCGCGCTGCTCGTCGTTGAGCGAGTATTTGTCGCAGTAGGCCGGCTCGTCCTGCAGAAATTCGGCGCGGTTTTGCGCCGAGTTGAACGAAAAGCACATCTTGTTAAGCGCGTAGCCCTTGCGCGCCTGTTCGCCGTCGAACACCGTGGTTCCGGCGATTTGATGTTTCGCTCGGGAGGTTTTCATGCGCTCTCCTCGCGTAGCGGACTCTCGGCAAACATTTCGGTGTCGATGTCGCGCTGCGTCGCCGCGTTGTAGCGTGCGCCGACGACGGTGTGCTGGTTGATCAGGCGATCGAGCCGCGCGACCGTCGCCGCGTCGAGCGCCACTGACGCGGCGCTGACGTTCTCCTCGAGGTGGCGCGGATTCTTGGTTCCAGTGATCGGCACGATGAAATCGTCCTTGGCCAGCAGCCAGGCGAGCGCGAGCTGCGCCATGCTGCAGCCGACCGCGTCGGCGATTGCCGCGTAGGGCTTGAGCAGTTCGAGGTTTTTCGGATAGTTCTGCGCCGAGAAGCGCGGCATGTCGAGGCGGATGTCGCCCTGCTCGAGCTCGCGCTGCGGGTCGCGCAGCGTTCCGGTCAGGAAGGCGCGCGCCAGCGGGCTGAAGGCAACGAGCGCGACGTTAAGTTCGCGACAGGCGTTAAGAACGCCGATTTCGGCTTCGCGCGTCCACAGCGAGTATTCGTTCTGCACCGCGGCGACCGGATGCACCGCGTGCGCGCGCCGCAGCGTCGCCGCCGAGACTTCGGACAGGCCGATGCTGCGGATCTTGCCGGCGCGCACCAGATCGGCGAGCGCGCCGACGCTGTCCTCGACCGGAACCTGGCGATCGAGGCGGTGCAGATAATAGAGGTCGATGACGTCGGTCTGCAATCGCCGCAAGGCCTCGTCGCAGGTGCGCTTGAGCGTTGCCGGCCGGCCGTCGACGACGCGTTTGCCGTCGATTCCGGTAATGCCGCACTTGCTGGCCAGCACGATCCTCGAGCGGTGCGGCTTGAGCACGCGGCCGACCAGCGTTTCGTTGGCGCCGAAGCCGTAGAGCGCGGCGGTATCGAAGAAATCGACGCCAAGGTCGAGCGCGCGCCCCAGCACCGACTCGGCGACCTCGACCGGCGGCGGCGCGCCGTAGAGGTGGCTCAGGTTCATCGCGCCCAGGCCGATCGCCGAGACGCTCAATTGACCGATGCGGCGGCGCGGCAGGCTCATTTGCTCGCGGCCAGCTGACGTTCGAGCTGATCGAGCGTGCGATAGCACGGCAGCACGCTGGCGACGCTGGCGTTGGGCTCGCGCATTTCGCGGATGGCCGCGACGAACTCGCGGTCCTGCAACTCGATGCCGTTCATCGACACCGCGACGTGGGAAAGATCGATCTTCTCGTCGTGGCCGTTGGTGAGGTCGTCGTAGCGCGCAAGATAGGTTGCGCTGTCGCCGATGTAGCGGAAGAAGGTGCCGAGCGGCCCGTCGTTGTTGAACGACAGCGACAGCGTGCAGATCGCGCCGCTGCTGCTTTTGAGCTGGATCGAGAGGTCCATGGCGATGCCCAGCAGCGGGTGGATCGGCCCCTGCAGCGCGTTGGCCGCGACGATCTCGCCACCCGTCTGGTAGGCGAAGAGATCGACGGTGTGCGCGGCGTGATGCCAGAGCAGATGGTCGGTCCAGCTGCGCGGCTGACCGAGCGCGTTGATGTTGCTACGGCGAAAGAAATAGGTCTGCACGTCCATCTGCTGGATAGCGAGTTCGCCGGTGGCGATCTCGCGGTGCACGTACTGGTGGCTGGGATTGAAGCGGCGCGTGTGGCCGACCATCGCGACCAGACCGGTCTTCTGTTGCAGCGCGGCGACCGCCTCGGCGCCGGCCAGGCTGTCGGCGAGCGGAATCTCGACCTGGACGTGCTTGCCGGCGTGCAGACAGGCGATGGCCTGCGCCGCGTGCAGCTGCGTCGGCGTGCACAGGATCACCGCGTCGACTTCGGCGAGCGCTAGGCTCTCGGCGAGGTCGACGGTGACGTGCGCGATGCCGTATCTTGCGGCGACCTCGCGCGTCTTCGGCAGGTCGCGGCCGACCAGCGAGACGACTTCGACGCCGTCGATCAGCCTGATCGCGTCGAGGTGCTTGATGCCGAAGGCGCCGGCGCCCGCCAGCGCGATCCTGATGGTCTTGTTCATGTGTTCTCCAGAATCAGATGGCCCACCGCGGTGTTCGACGCGGGGACATGATAGAAACGGTGCACCACGCGCGGCGGCGCATCACTCATTGCGCCGCGCGCGATCAGCCACATCACCAGCTCGATGCCTTCCGATCCCGCTTCGCGAACGTAGTCGATGTGCGGCATCTGCGCGAGCGTCGCCGGATCGGCGATCAGTTGGTCGAGGAAAGCGTTGTCGAAGTCGCGGTTGATCAGTCCGGCGCGCGCTCCCTGCAATTGATGGCTCATTCCGCCGGTGCCCCAGACCTGAACCTTGAGCGGCGCGTCGAACGACTCGATCGCCTTGCGGATCGCCTGGCCGAGCTGATAGCAGCGGCGTCCCGACGGCACCGGATACTGCACGACATTGACGGCCAGCGGGATCACCTTGCACGGCCAGGCTGCGGGCTGGCCGAAGAGCAGCGACAGCGGAACGGTGAGGCCGTGGTCGACGTCGAGCTTGTTGGCGATGGTGAGGTCGAAGTCGTCGGCGATCACCGACTGCGCGATGTGCGCGGCGAGTTCCGGGTGGCCCTGGACGACCGGCACCTGCCGCGGCCCCCAGCCTTCGTCGGCGGGCTGGAACTGCGCTGCGCAGCCGATCGCGAAGGTCGGGATCAGGTCGAGGCTGAAAGCCGTCGCGTGGTCGTTATAGACGAGCACGATGACGTCGGGCGGATCGGCTTTGATCCAGGCTTTCGAAGCCTCGTAGCCGGCGAATACCGGTTGCCAGTACGGATCGCCGGTCTTGCCCTGATCGATGGCAACGCCTATTGCCGGAACGTGCGAGGTGTAAACGCTGGCGGTGACCTTGGCCTGATCCGGCGTCGGGGTGGCTTCGCTCACTTCGCCGCGCGTGCGGTTTCCTTCGATGGCGCGTCCGCCGGCGATCATCATCGCGCGGTAGTCGTCCTCGGAAAGGCCGGTCATGCTGCCGGCCATCTGCTGGAAGCTCTTGCCGTCGGTGGCGCCGATCTTGGCCAGGAAGTAGATATTGCCGCCGAGCGCGATGCAGCGGTTAAGGTCGCGCGCCAGAACGGCTTCCTTCTGCGCTTCGCTCATCGGCCAGGCATCGAGGTAGACGCGCTCGTCAGCCTTGAAGCGCGCGCGGTTCTCGGCCTTCATCAGCGACATGCAGAACTGGTTGAGATGGTAGCCCAGGCGCGACTGCTCGGCGTCGAAGATCGTCGTTCCTGGAACATCCTTGTACGGTTTGGCGAGTGCCATCGTCAGCCTTTCGGTTCATCGGGCCAGTACGGATACGCACGAAGTGGCAAGGGGTCGAGCCTGGCATCGTGACGTCCTGGTTGAAGAGCGCTGCCATTGTGACGACACATCAGGTGCTGACCAAGCCACCGCGCGCACTACTAGCTATCGCGTTTGGCTATGGGAGCGCCGGTCGAAACGACCAGTTCCTGCAACAAGCGGAACGCCTGGCGGCCGAGCGGCGTCATCGGCTTGTGCGCCGACACGGCAATGAAGAAAGTGCTGGTCAGACCGGGTTTGGCGAGCGGGCGCAGCGTAAATTCCTGCGGCCGACCCGACGCGGTCAGCGCCGTCTGCGACAACACCGCGTAACCGTGACCGGCGGCGACCAGATCGAGAATCGACTGGACGCTGGACACCTCAAGGACGACGTTGAGCTTGAGCCCGGACAGCGCGGCCTGGGTCTCGAGCAGCTTGCGCAAGGCATGACTGCGCTCGGGAAGAATCAGCGGGTAGTTGACCAGCTCGGCCAAAGGCACGACAGCCACCTTGTCTTTCTTGCCAGGCACCGGGCCGACCAGGCCGAGCGGTTCTTCATGCACCGGAGTCACTTCGATCGCCGGGTTGGGCTCGGGGTTGAGCACCAGGCCGAGGTCGACACGACCGGTGGCGATCCATTCGGTGAGGTGCGTCGACAGTCCTTCGACGATCGCCAACCGTGCCTTGGGCAGCGTGCGGCGAAAATTTTCGACGAGCGGCAAGGTCAAGCGTCGCCCCATGCTCGGCGGCAAGCCGATGACGATGCGCCCGGACGGAACATCGCGTGCGGCCTCCATCTCCTCGGTGGCATGCGCGACCAGCTGCAAAATGCCGACGCTATGGTCGAACAAGCGCTGCCCCGAATCGGTCAGCACGACGCCGCGGCCATTGCGCGTCAGTAAGGTGACGCGCAGGGCGGTCTCGAGCAGACGCACCTGCTTCGATAGCGCCGGCTGGGCGATGTTGAGGATCAGCGCGGCCTTGCTGAAACTGCCGAGCTCGGCGACACGAACGAAATATTCCAGCTGCTTGAGGTTCATCGACCCGCCCTCCGGAATGGCTATTCATTTTGGGTTATAACAGAAAGCGATAGCTACTAGTAGCGAAGCTGGATTGTCGCCCGGTGCGATGCGCTGCATTATCCTCGTCAAGCGCGATTGATCGTGGCTGATTGCCTTTCGTCGGCCCCTTTCGATCATAGCCCAGACCCGGTGCCCTGTGAGGCCTCAGGCATAAAACATGAGGAGACAAGAGATATGCAACTCAAGATGAAAGTCGCCGCGGCAGCATTCGCGCTGCTCGCGTCGGTCGCCGCGCAGGCGGCCGACCTCAAGATCGGCGTGATCGTGCCGATGACCGGCCCGTTCGCCTCGCACGGCAAGCAGATCATGAACGGCGTCAAGCTCTACCTGGCGCAGAACGGCGATACCATCGCCGGACGCAAGGTGCAGCTGATCGTCAAGGACGACTCGCCGGGTACCGCGGGCGACGCCAGCAAGCGCCGCGCGCAGGAACTGGTGATTCAGGACAACGTCGATATCCTCGCCGGCTTCAGCCTGACGCCCGAAGCCTTTGCCGTCGCGCCGGTGGCGACCGAAGCCAAGAAGCCGATGGTGGTGATGAACGCCGCGACGTCTGCGATCACGACCAAGTCGAATTACATCGTTCGCACATCGATGACGCTGCCGCAGGTCACCGCGCCGATCGCCAGCTGGGCGGCCAAGAACGGCATCAAGAAGGTATTCACCATCGTCGCCGACTACGGCCCCGGCCACGACGCCGAAGGCCAGTTCAAGAAGACCTTTACCGCCGCCGGCGGCGAGATCGTCGGCGAGGTGCGCGTGCCGGTCGGCAACCCCGATTTCGCACCGTATCTGCAGAAGGTCAAGGATACCAAGCCCGACGCCGTCTTCCTCTTCGTCCCCAACGGCGAAATGGGAATCGCCTTCATGAAGGGCTTCCAGGAGCGCGGGCTGGCGCAGGCCGGAATCAAGCTGATCGCCACTGGTGACCTGCTCGACGAGGACGTGCTCGACGCCATCGGCGATCCGGCGCTCGGCGTGATCAATTCCTTCCACTACTCGCAAGCGCACAAGTCGCCGGAAAACGAGACCTTCACCGCCGCCTATCTCAAGGCCTATCCCAAGGACCGACCCAACTTCATGGCCGTCGGCGGCTATGACGGCATGCGACTGATCGCCGAGGCGCTCAAGAAGACCGGCGGCAACGCCGACGCCGACAAATTCATCGAGGCCGTCAAGGGAATGAAATGGGTGAGTCCGCGCGGCCCGGTGACGATCGACGCGGCGACGCGCGACATCGTGCAGACGGTCTACATCCGCAAGGTCGAGAAGGTCGGCAACAAGCTGCAGAACGTCGAGTTCGACCAGGTTCCCGAGTTCAAGGATCCGGGCAAGCAGTGACCGGCGGAGGCGGCGCGATCGCCGCCTCGCGATAACTACAGGCGGGGGAATCGATGACCATCATCTTCGATGGGCTGGCCGCGGGCATGCTGCTCTTTCTGATCAGCGTCGGCCTGTCGGTGACACTGGGTTTGATGAACTTCGTCAATCTCGCGCACGGCGCTTTCGCCATGCTCGGCGGTTACGTCTGCGCGCTGCTGCTGGCGCGCGCCGGCGTCCCGTTCCTGCTCGCGGCGCCGGCCGGCGCGATCGTCGCGGCGCTGGCCGGCGTCGTTCTCGAACGCACGCTTTACCGCCGACTTTATGGCGCGTCGCACCTCGACCAGGTGCTGTTCTCGATCGGCATCAATTTCATGGCGATCAGCGCGGCGCACTATTTCTTCGGCGCGCAGCAGCAGGCGATCGTGCTGCCCGACTTCCTGCGCGGACAGATCAAGCTGCCCGGGCTCGACGTCGGCGTCTATCGCCTGTTCCTGATCGTCATTGGCCTCACGCTGGCGCTCGGCCTGCAATGGCTGGTCGGCAGCACGCGCTTCGGCGCGCAGTTGCGCGCGGCGGTCGACAATCCGCGCGCGGCACGCGGCCTCGGCATCAACGTCGAACGCATCTTCACGCTGACCTTCGCGCTGGGTTCGGGGCTCGCCGGCCTGGGCGGCGCGCTGGGAATCGAGATGCTCGGCCTCGATCCGAGTTTTCCGCTCAAGTACATCGTCTCCTTCCTGATCGTCGTCGCCGTCGGCGGCAGCGGCAACATCAAGGGCTCGCTGATCGCCTCGCTGATGCTCGGCCTGTTCGACGTGGCCGGCAAATACTACCTGCCGCAGGCCGGCGCCTTCGTCATCTACGTCGTGATGGTGGTAATGCTGATCGCGAGACCGCAGGGACTTTTCGGCCGCAGCGCGGCCAAATAGCGAGAACCCATGTCAACGACCGCACCCGACCTTTCGCCGCTGCGCCGCGCCGCGGCCTGGAAAACGCCCGAACTCATCTTCTGGCTGCTGCCGATCGCCGCCTACTTTCTTTTCCCCAAGAGCCTGTCGCTGCTCTCACAGATGGCGATCACCGCGCTGTTCGCGCTGTCGCTCGACCTGATCCTGGGCTACGCGGGGATCGTCTCGCTCGGCCACGCCGCTTTCTTCGGCCTCGGCGCCTACGCCGCCGGTTTCCTGGCCAAGTACGGCTACGGCGATCCGTTGCTCGGTCTCGCGGTCGGCGCGCTGGTCGCCGCGATCGTCGGCTATATCACCAGCTTTCTGGTGCTGCGCGGCAGCGACCTGACGCGGCTGATGGTGACGCTCGGCGTGGCGATGATGCTCTACGAGGCGGCCAACAAGCTCACCGAATTCACCGGCGGCGTCGATGGCTTGCAGGGCGTCGAGATGCACCAGGTCATCGGGCTGTTCGGCTTCGATCTCTACGGCAAGACCGCCTACTGGTACAGCATCGGCGTGCTGTTCGTGCTGTTCTGCCTGGCGCGGCGCGTCGTCAATAGCCCGTTCGGCCTGTCGCTGCGCGGCATCAAGCAGAATGTCAGGCGCATGCCGGCGATCGGCGCGCCGGTCAACGGCCGGCTGACGGCGGTCTATACGCTCGGCGCGGCGTACGCCGGAATCGCCGGCGCGCTGCTGACGCAGACGACCCAGTTCGTTTCGCTCGACGTGCTGTCGTTTCCGCGCTCGGCCGAGCTGATGCTGATGCTGGTGCTCGGCGGCAGCGGCCGCCTCTACGGCGCGCTGATCGGCACCATGGTCTTCATGGTCGCGCACCATTACCTCTCCGACCTCAATCCGCAGTACTGGCAGTTCTGGCTCGGCGCGGTGCTGGTGCTGGTCGTGCTGTTCGCGCGCGACGGCGTCATGGGGCTGGCGCAGAAAATGATCAAGGCGGGCAAATCATGAGCGCCGTGCTGCAGACGCGTAATCTCGTCAAGAAGTTCGGCGGCTTCGTCGCGACCAACGACGTCTCGCTCAACATCGAGCGGGGTGCGCGCCACGCGCTGATCGGCCCCAACGGCGCGGGCAAGACGACGCTGATCAACCTGCTGAGCGGATTCCTCGAACCGACTTCGGGCGAAGTCGTGCTCAAGGGCGAGATCGTCACCAAACTGGCGCAGCACCAGCGCGTCAAGCGCGGCATGGTGCGCACCTTCCAGATCAACTGCCTGTTCGCCGAGATGACCGTGCTCGAAGCGGTGAGCCTCGCCGTCTGCGAGCGCCTGGGCCTGGGCGGCCATTGGTGGCGGCCGCTGGCAGCGCAACGCGACGCGGTCGATGAGGCGGCGGCCTTGCTCGCCAGCCTGCATCTGGCCGACGTCGCCAACGAGCAGACGCGCAACCTCGCTTACGGCAAGCAGCGGCTGATCGAGATCGCGCTGGCGCTGGCCGCCAAGCCGCAGGTGCTGCTGCTCGACGAACCGGCGGCCGGCGTCCCGACCAGCGAGAGCCGCGAACTCTTCGAGACCATCGCCCGGTTGCCGCGCGAGGTCACCATCCTGCTCATCGAGCACGACATGGACCTCGTCTTCCGCTTCGCCGACCGCATCTCGGTGATGGTCAATGGCGCGCTGCTGACCGAAAACACGCCGGACGAAATTGCTCGCGACAAACGCGTCAAGGAAGTCTATCTGGGAGAGGCGCTCGATGGCTGAACTGCTTAAGCTCGAAAACGTCTGGGCCGGCTACGGCGGATCCGCTGGCTCGGTGGTGCTCGAAGACATCGGTTTCTCGCTCGAAGACGGCGGCAGTCTCGCGCTGCTCGGGCGCAACGGCATGGGCAAAACGACGCTGCTCGCGACGCTGATGGGCGCCACGCATTTCAAATCCGGGCGCATGCGCTTCTGTGGCCAGGATCTCGCCGCCGTTGCCTCGCATCGTCGCGCCGCGCTGGGTCTCGGCTGGGTTCCGCAGGAGCGCGACATCTTCGCCTCGCTCTCCGTCGAGGAGAACCTCTCCGTCGTCGCGCGGCCCGGACCGTGGCATCTTCAGCGCATCTACGAGATGTTCCCGCGCCTGCTTGAGCGCCGCGCCAACATGGGCAACCAGCTCTCGGGCGGCGAGCAGCAGATGCTGGCGATCGCCCGCGCGCTGATGCTCAACCCCAGACTGCTGCTGCTCGACGAGCCGCTCGAAGGGCTCGCCCCGCTGATCGTCCAGGACCTGCTGCGCATCATCGGGCGCATGGTCGCCACCGGCGACATGGCGGTGATCCTGGTCGAACAGCACGCGCACCAGATCCTGCCGCTGACGCAGCAGGCGGTCGTGCTCGAGCGCGGCCGCGTGGTCTATTCGGGCGCTAGCGATGCCTTGCGCCGTGACCGCAGCCGGCTCGACAACTGGCTCGGCGTCGGCGTGCACTAACCGCGAAAAGGAAGTCACCATGAAGACGATCGACATCATTCACGACGAACACCGCGCGCTGGCCTCGGTGCTGCAGGCCTTGCGCTTCGTCGTCGGCGAGATCCGCAGCGGCAAGCTGCAGCCCGACTTCCGTCTGCTCGCGGCGATGGTCGATTACATCACGCAGGTGCCGGAAAAGGTCCATCACCCCAAGGAAGACGACTATTTCTTCCCGCTGCTGCGCGCTCGTTCGGCCAAGGCGTCGGCGCTGATCGATCAGCTCGAAGCGCAGCACCGCGACGGCACCCGCATGACCGGCGAACTGCTGCAGGCGCTGATCCACTACCAGAGCTTCGAGGCCAGCGGCTTCGCGGCGTTCGACGCGCTGCTCCAGCACTACCTCGATTTCAACTGGCAGCACCTCAACCTCGAAGAGGGCGAATTGCTGCCGCTGGCGCGCGAAGCGCTCTCCGAGGCCGACTGGCAGGCGCTCGACACTGAGTTCTCGGCCAATTTCGACCCCTTTTCCGGCGCCGAGGGCGAGTACGAGACCCTCTTCCGGCGCATCGTCAATATGACGCCGGCGCCCTACGGCCTGGGCGCCTGAACCCTTGTCGGGGCTTTCCCACTTTTCCAAGGAGCAGAATGGCCAAGATCATTGGCGGGGTCGCCGTCTCGCATACGCCGACCATCGGTTTCGCCTACGACACCCACAAGCAGGACGACCCGGCGTGGGCGCCGATCTTCAGGAGCTTCGCGCCGGTTCGCGAGTGGTTTGCGCAAAACCGGCCCGACGCGCTGGTCTATATCTTCAACGACCACGTCACCTCGTTCTTCTTCGACCACTACTCGACCTTCGCGCTCGGCATCGGCGAGCAGTATGCGGTCGCCGACGAGGGCGGCGGCGCGCGCGCGCTGCCGCCGGTTCCGGGCAATCCGGAGCTCGCGCAGCACATCGCCGTGAGCCTGATGAGCGACGAGTTCGACATGTCGTTCTTCCAGGACAAGCCGCTCGATCACGGTTTCTTCTCGCCGATGTCGGTGCTGCTCGAAAGGCAGGGCGACGAGTGGCCGACGACCATCGTTCCGCTGCAGGTCGGCGTGCTGCAGTTCCCGATTCCGAGCGCGGCGCGTTGCTTCAAGCTCGGCCAGGCGCTGCGCTGCGCGATCGAAAGCTATCCGGCCGACCTGCGCGTCGCGGTGGTCGCCACCGGCGGCCTGTCGCACCAGGTCCATGGCGAACGCGCGGGCTTCAACAACACCGCGTGGGATGAACAATTCCTTGAACTGATCGCGCGCGATCCGGCGCGCCTGGCCGAGATGACGCACGCCGAATACGCAACGCTCGGCGGCCTCGAAGGCGCCGAGGTGATCATGTGGCTGATCATGCGCGGCGCCTTGTCGGCCAACGTCAGGAAGATCCACAGTTCGTCGTATCTGCCGTCGATGGCCAACATCGGCACGCTGGTTCTCGAGAACGAGTCGCTGCCGGTGCCCGGCGCGGTCAATGAGCGGCATCGCGAGCGCATGGCCGAGCAGCTGCGCGGCGCGGAAAAGCTCACCGGTACCTATCCGTTCACGCACGCGATGAGCGTCAAGGCCTATCGCGTCAACAAGTTCCTGCATCAAATGATCGTCCCGGCGCAGCGCCAAGCCTTTCTCGACGATCCCGAAAGCGCCTTCGCCGTGGCCGGGCTGTCCGAACAGGAGAAGGATCTGATCCGCCGGCGCGACTGGCGCGCGATGATCCATTACGGCGTGATCTTCTTCCTGCTCGAAAAGCTGGGGGCGACGGTCGGCGTCTCCAACCTGCACATCTATGCCGCGATGCGCGGCGAATCGCTCGACGATTTTCTCAAGACGCGCAATACCAAGGTGCTCTATTCGGTCGCCGGCGGCCAGGCCGCGCAATCGGTCGAGTGGGACCGCAAGGCCACTTGACCAGGGACATCGCGTCCTGCCGGCTCAGGCCTTGAGCAGCTCTTCACGGCTGCCGAGCCAGCGCGCCAAGTGTCGCCTGGCGCACGCCGGATCGTCGCGCAACAGCTGCTCGGCCATCGCACGCGCCAGCTCGACGAGGTCGGCGTCAAGTTCGAGGTCGGCGTAGCGCAGCAGCGGGACGCCCGACTGGCGGCTGCCGACGAACTCGCCGGGGCCGCGCAGCTGCAGGTCCTGGCGAGCGATCTCGAAACCGTCGGTGTTTTCAAAGATGATCTTGAGCCGCGCGCGCGCCGTCTCCGAGAGCGGCCGCGCAAAGAGCAGCACGCACACCGAATCATGGACGCCGCGCCCGACGCGGCCGCGCAGCTGATGCAACTGCGAGAGACCGAAACGCTCGGCGTGCTCGATCACCATCAGACTGGCGTTGGGCACGTCGACGCCGACTTCGATCACCGTCGTGGCGACCAGCACGTCGATTTCACCGGCAGCGAAAGCGGCCATCGCCGCCGCCTTCTCGTCGGATTTGAGACGCCCGTGCACCAGGCCGATGCGCAGTTCGTCGAGTTCTGCGCAGAGCGCGGCGTGCGTATCGATCGCGGTCTGCAACTGCAGCGTTTCCGATTCCTCGATCAGCGGGCAGACCCAGTAGGCCTGGCGGCCGCTGGCGACGGCGCCGCGCACGCGCGCGATGACCTCGTCGCGCCGCGCATCGGAGACCAGTTTGGTGGTGATCGGCTGGCGGCCCGGCGGCAGTTCGTCGAGCACCGAAACGTCGAGGTCGGCGTAATAGCTCATCGCCAGCGTGCGCGGGATCGGCGTCGCCGACATCATGAGCTGGTGCGGATTGCCTCCCTTGCGGCGCAGTTCGAGCCGCTGCGCGACGCCGAAGCGATGCTGCTCGTCGACGATCGCGAGGCCCAGGCGCGCGAAATCGACGCCTTCCTGAATCAGCGCATGCGTGCCGACGATCAGTTGTGCGCTGCTCGCCGCCTGCGCCAGCATCGCTTTCTTGGCGGCCTTCTTGAGGCTGCCCGAAAGCCAGGCGACCTTTACGCCGAGCGGCTCTAGCCAGGCGCGCAGCTTGAGGTAGTGCTGCTCGGCGAGAATTTCGGTCGGCGCCATGAACGCCGCCTGCCAACCGGCCTCGATCGCCTGACACGCGGCGAGCGCGGCGACGATCGTCTTGCCGCTGCCGACGTCGCCCTGCAGCAGGCGCTGCATCGGATACGGCTGCGCCAGGTCGGCGGCGAGCTCGGCGCGCACGCGCTGCTGCGCACCGGTCAAACCGAAGGGCAACGAGGCCAGCAGTTGTCCGGCGAGTTTGCCGCGGGCCTTGAGCCGCGGCGCGCCCTTCTGCCGACGCGCGAGGTAGGCGCTGCGCAACGAGAGCTGCTGCGCCAGCACCTCGTCGAATTTTATCCGCCGCCAGGCCGGGTGCGTACGCAGCTGCAGCGCCGCTTCGGGGGCGCCGGGCGGCGGCGCGTGCAGCAGCTGTACGGCTTCGGCGAACGGCGGCAGATCGTGGTCGCGGCACCACTCGCGGTCGAGCAGTTCGCAGAGGTCGGCGTTGGCCAGCGCCGGCCGGATCAGTTTGCGCAGCGCGTTCTGCGAAATCCCCGCGGTGGTCGGATAGACCGGCGTCAGCGATTGCGCCAACGTCTCGTCGCTGGCGACGACGCGGTAGCGCGGGTGGACCATTTCGGCGCCGAGAAAGCCGTTGCGGATTTCGCCGAAGATACGCAGTTTTCGCCCCTCGTCGCGCGCCTTCTCGAGCTGCTTCAACTGGCTGCCGTAGAAATTGAGGAAGCGCAACACCAGCTCGCCACTCGCGTCGCTGACCCGCGCCACCAGTTGGCGACGCGGGCGGTACTGCACCGAGACGTCGAGCACCTCGCCTTCGACCTGCAGCGCAACGCCGCCGACCGCGTCGGCGATCGGCGTGACCAGCGTCTCGTCCTCGTAACGGATCGGCAGATGCAGCACGAGATCGTCGCCACGCGTCAGGCCCAGCTTGCGCAGCCGGGCGGCAATCGCCGGCGGCGCGACAATCTCGTCGGCAGCGGGCATCGCTATTGGGTCAGCACCATGACGCCGTCGGCCTCGACCAGTCCGCCGCGCGGCAACGCCGCGACGCCGACCGCGGCACGCGCCGGAAAGGGCTCGGAAAAATAAGTGGCCATCGCTTCGTTAACCTTGGCGAAGTTGGCAAGGTCGGTGAGATAGACGTTGAGCTTGACGACGTCGGCGAGCGAACCGCCGGCCGCATCGACCACCGCCTTGAGATTCTCGAAAACGCGGATCACCTGCGCGTCGATGCCGTCGACCAGCTGCATGGTCGCCGGATCAAGGCCGAGCTGACCCGAGAGATAGACGGTATCGCCGACGCGGACGGCCTGCGAGTAGGTACCGATAGCGGCCGGCGCCTTGGCCGAGGAAATGATCGTTTTGCTCATCGCGCTGTCTCATCAAGTTGAAAAATACAATTGAACCACAACGGACACGACGAACACGACGAAAGCAGAATCTTTATTGCTTCTCGTAGTGAACGGCGAGCTCTTTGTGGCGATCGTTCTTGTCGGAAACCTCAATGACTCAACCAATCATCGCCACGCTGGAGAAAATGCTCGGCGGGCCGCGCGACGGCGCGCTGCTGCGCTATTCACTCGGCAACGAGTGGCTCAAGGCCGGCGATCCGGCGCGAGCGGCCGGGTATTTTCGCGCCGCAGTCGAACGCGATCCAAAGTATTCGGCGGCGTGGAAGCTGCTGGGCAAGGCGCTCGCTGACAGCGGCGAAGTGCCAGCGGCGCTCGCCGCTTACGAGCAAGGGATCGTTGCTGCGCAGACCCGCGGCGACGTCCAGGCGGCCAAGGAGATGGCAGTGTTCGCCAGAAGGCTGCGCAAGCTGCCGGCAGCCACCGGCTAGCGCTTGGCCTTGGGCGGCGGCAGCATCACCGAGTCGATCCCCATCGCCTTCATTTTCTGGCGAACTTCTTCGGCCTCGGCGCGACTCTTGAACGGGCCGACCTGCACCCGCGCCTCGATCGACGACGGGATGCCTTCGAGAATCAGCCTGGCGTTGAGCTCTTCGGCGCGGCGCGGATCGGAGAAGACCCCGGCCTGCAAGGCATAGCCCGAGAACAAGCGCGGCGGCGCCGGCGGCGCGGCGGCGACCGGCGACTCGCTACGCGGGGATGGAACACTGGCCGTCGTAGCTGCGGCGGCCGGTCTGGATTGGCTTGCCGCAGGACGGGCTTGGCCAGCCGGCTGCGCAGCGCGCGGCAAGGCCGGTTGCGCGGCGACCGCAGGACGCGGCGGCGGCTCAGCGCGCGGCGCCGACTTGTCGACCGGCGGCGCGCTCGATTCGGGCACCGAGGCTTCCTTGCCCGCCGCCTTCGCCGCTTCGGGCACGGGCTCGGCCGGCGTCACCGGCTGGGTGATCATCTTCTTGGCCACCGGCACCGGCTCGGTAAATTGCGGCGCGCTCGGTTCGGGCTCGCTCGGCGTACTCAGACGATCGAAGAGCGCCAGCGCGCCGAGCAGGCCGATGATCATCAAACCGGCAACGCCCATCCGCCAGGCCAGCTTGCGCTTGATCTCGGATGGGTCGGCTGCGGCGTCGTTGTTGTTCTGGTTTGTCGCCATGGGGTTCCCCTGCCTGTACTGTCAATTTGCGTCGTTGCGATTGCGCACCAGCGCGACCACCAGCTCGGCCTCGGCGCGCGCGATGCCGCAGTGCTCTGAAATGCTCAGGGCATCATACCCCTGGATCGCCATCTGCATTGCATCGCTGTAGAGCGGCGAGACATTCTGGGTGACCTGAGCCTGCGTCTGCTCGCGCCGCTGCTCCTCGCGCAACACCAGCACTTCGGCACGCAAACTGCCGACTTCCTTGCGCAGTTGCGTCACTTCGCGCTCCAGCGCATCGATCCGCTGCTGGCCGGGAATTTCCTCTGGCGGCTCGTTCCAGGGGAAGGCGAATTCGGACGGCGCCGAGAGCAACTCCGGAGCCGCGGCAGGCGGTGCGGCGTCCGGCGGCGACTGCTCGGCGGCGTAGGCCGCCAACGCCGACTTGGCCGCCAACTGCTCGGGGACGCTCAGATCCATTTTCCCCTGCTTGATGCGACGCAGGCGCAGAAAAACGACGACAACATAAAGCACGAGCAACGCAACAATCGCGATCAGCGTCTCGCGCCAAGTCAAATTGGCCAGTAGATCAAAATCCATCGGTCGCCTGCGTCATAGGGTCTGGGCCGTATTATGCCAGACACTCCAGCGCGCTTTGCCCTTGCTGCGAAATGAAGCTGCCAAAGATCCGCAAAACGCTCGCACCGAGCACTTTGCACATCAAAAGGCCAGCGAGTACTGTCCGCCAAGAACCCAGATATTGCCGGTGTATTCGCCGCTAACGGTGCCGCGCCCCGCCGCGCTCTGGTTATTATCGACCCGACTATCCTTGATGAAGATGTAGCTCACGCCCAGATCGAGCTTGGCAGCCTTGTCGACGGCCCATTGGCTGCCGAAGGACAGCCAGATGCGGTCGTTGTCGGGCAGCGATACCAGTCGCGTGCTGGCGCCCTTGACCGGCGTCTGGTCGTAAGCGACGCCGAACTTGAGCTTCCAGGCACTGTTGTATTGGTAATTGCCACCCAGCGCAACGCGCCAGGTATCGCGAAACTCGGTGTCGAGAGTCTGCGCCAGAGTTCCCGTACTGCGCATGATGTCGACTTTCGGGATCGAACTCCAGCCGGTCCACGACACGTCGCCGAGCATTTCCCATTGCTCGCTGAGTTTTTGCGCAACGCTCATGATGAGGGTGTCGGGCATCTTGATATCGGCGCTGGCGCCGACGGTCCCCGCTCCGCCGCCATTGACCTTGAGCGTCCCGCTGGTGTGATACTGGATCGCTGAACGGTACGACACGCCGACCTTGGTCGCCGGCGACAGCGTGAATAAGGCGCCGACATTCCAGCCCCAGGCGTCGTCATTCAGATCCAGTTTGATCGGCGTCACCGACCCCGCAGGCGTGACCGCAGCCTGGCGTTCGTAATTCGCTTCGAGGCGCTGCCAATTGGCGCCGGCGCCAAGCGAAACCTGGTCATTGAGGCGATACGCGATCGACGGATTGACGTTGTAGGTCTTGACCTCGAACATCGTCGACTGCGCAGCGCCGACCCACCGGTTGTCGTATTCGGTCTTCAGACCAAACGGTGCGCCAAAGCCGACCCCGACGTAGAGGTCCTGGTTGAGCGCCAACGACAGGTAACCGTTCGGAACCAACGCCCAGCCGCCGGCGTCGCCGCCGTCGCCAGCCGAATTGAAGACGCCGACGCGCGACCCCTGATCGCGAAACCTAAAACTGGGGCCTGGCGCCGCAACACCGGCAGAGACTTCGCGATCCTGCAGTTGCGTCATTCCCGCTGGATTGAAATAAACGGTACTGGCGTTATCGGTCGCCGCAGCCGAACCGGCGTAGGCGTTGCCGATGCCGCTGGCGTTCTGCTCCATCAGCTGAAAACCGGAGGCGCTGGCCGCGCCGCTGATAGCGAGCAGCACTATCGGAAACAACTTCGTCGAATTATTTCGCGCCATCACCACCCTCTTCTGAAGTGCTTATTGTCTTGGCGCGAGAGAGAATCCCCTGGCCTACGGATAACCGGCACGATTCTAAAGTGCCGGTCGGGAAAACGGTCTACTCTTTTTGACTCGGCAGTTCGCGCTTGGCGCCCTGTTGGTTTATCGCCACATAGCTCAGCGTCGCTTCGGTGACTTTGACGGTAAATGGCTGCTCCGGATTGCGCTCGGCAAAGACCTCGACGTTGACCTTGATCGAGGTCCGGCCCGAAGCGATGACTTCGGCAAAGAAGCTCACGACGTCGCCGACCGAAACAGGCTGGTTGAAGACGAAGGAATCGACCGCCACCGTCGCCACCCGGCCACGCGCGCGGACCATGGCGACGGTCGCGCCGGCGATATCGACTTGCGACATGATCCAGCCACCGAAAATGTCGCCGTATTGATTGGCGTCAGCAGGCATCGGCATGACGCGCAACGCAGGTTGTTTGTCGGGCAGGACGGCGATGTGTTCGCTCATGGTTGAAGCTCGTTCCTTGGAAATGTCGAGAGGGCCGGCGCGGCGCAAAGCCAGAGCCATGACTCGCTCCGGCACCGGCCAGATCATCGGTGGATGACTACGCCTTGGTCAACAATTTGTTGCCTTCGTTCGACGGCGAGTGCTTGATCCGCCGAGCAATCGGCTCGCGCGCGTCCGATGACACTTTTTTCTGGGTGCGCGCGCGACAAAGCGGCATACTCGTCGGTAACCATCTTGGGACGCTACAAACATGCGCCGTTCTTCCCGAAGCCCATCGCCTTTGCGGCCCGCGCCGCATGTCTGGCGGACGCTCAGCAGTCTTGCCCCCTACCTGTGGCAGTACAAGTGGCGCGTACTGCTCGCCTTATCGTGCCTGATCACGGCGAAGCTCGCCAATGTCGCCGTCCCTATCGTCTTCAAGTCGATGATCGACGATCTGACCGGCGCTACGCCGGCGCTCGCCTTGCCGGTTCTACTGCTGGCGCTCTACGGCGCGCTGCGCTTTTCAAACTCATTGTTCACCGAACTGCGCGAGATCATTTTCGCTCGCGTCACGCAGCAGGCGGTACGCCGTATCGCGCTCGAGGTTTTTCGCCATCTGCACGCGCTGTCGTTGCGCTTTCATCTTGAGCGCCAGACCGGCGGCGTTTCACGCGACATCGAGCGCGGCAGCCGCTCGATCTCCAGTCTGATCAGCTACACGCTGTACTCGATTCTGCCGACGCTGGTCGAGATCACGCTGGTGCTGAGCATTCTGTTCGTCAAGTACGACGGCGGCTTTGTGCTCATCACGCTGCTCTCGTTGTCGGCCTACATCGTGTTCACGATCAAGGTCAGCCACTGGCGCATCGGCCTGCGGCGGCTGGTCAACGATACCGACTCGGCGGCCAACTCGCAGGCCATCGACAGTTTGCTCAACTACGAGACGGTCAAGTACTTCAACAACGAAGAGTACGAGGCAGCGCGCTACGATTCCCACATGCGCCGCTGGGAGGACGCCGCGACGCGCAGCCAGATCTCCTTGTCGTGGCTCAACCTCGGTCAGCAGCTGATCATCGCACTGGGCGTCACGGCGATGATGTGGCGCGCCGCAGCCGGCGTTGTCGACGGACGGATGACGATCGGCGACCTGGTGCTGGTCAACGCCTTTCTGATCCAACTCTACATGCCGCTGAGCTTTCTCGGCGTGGTCTACCGCGAGATCCGCCAGTCGCTCGCCGACATCGAGCGAATGTTCGAATTGCTGGCGGTTCATCGCGAAATTGCCGACGCCCCGGATGCCTGTACTTTGGGCGGCAATTCGCTCGAGGTGCGCTTCGAATCAGTCGAGTTCTCCTACGAGCCGAAACGCCAGATCCTGTTCGGCGTGGACTTTTCGATTCCCGCCGGACATACCGTTGCCGTCGTCGGCGAGTCAGGCTCGGGGAAGTCGACGCTGGCGCGCCTGCTCTATCGCTTCTACGACATCGACCGCGGCCGGATCAGCATCAATGGCCACGATTTGCGGCAGATCACGCAAGCGAGCCTGCGCGCCGCGGTCGCCATCGTTCCGCAGGATACCGTGCTGTTCAACGACAGCATCTATTACAACATCCAGTACGGTCGCCCCGACGCGACTCACGAAGAGGTGCTGGCGGCAGCGCAAGCGGCGCAACTCGCAGAATTCATCGAGCTTCTGCCCGACGGCTATGAGACGCGCGTCGGCGAACGCGGGCTCAAGCTCTCCGGCGGCGAGAAGCAGCGCGTCGCCATCGCGCGTGCGCTGCTCAAGAACCCACCGCTGCTGATTTTCGACGAGGCGACGTCGGCGCTCGACTCGAAAACCGAAAAGGCGATCCAGGCCAGTCTCGACAACGCGGCGCGGGGCCGGACCACCTTGGTCATTGCCCACCGGCTATCGACCATCATGAACGCCGATGAGATTCTGGTGATGGATGGCGGACGCATCGTCGAACGCGGCGCGCACGCGACGCTGCTCGAAGGCAAGGGCCGCTATGCGCAGATGTGGGCGCTGCAACAGCAGGAAGAGGATCAACAGGACCAGTTGATGAGCGCGTTGAAAGCCAGCGAGCTATCCAAATAGAAAAAGCCAGGCGACGAAGCCTGGCTTTTCTTGTGCAACGAGAACGCGTAGCTTACGCGGCTTCGGCTTCGACCTCGACAGCGACTTCCGGCTGATCGAGCAGCTCGACAAAAGCCATCGGTGCGTTGTCACCATTGCGGAAACCACACTTGAGGATACGCAGGTAACCCCCGTTACGCGCGGCATAACGCGGTCCGATTTCGTCGAACAGCTTGACGACGATTTCACGATCACGCAGCCGGTCGAACGCCAGACGGCGATTGGCCAAGCTCGGCTTCTTGCCCAGCGTGATGATCGGCTCGACGACGCGACGCAATTCCTTGGCTTTCGGCAAGGTCGTCTTGATCGTCTCGTGGCGAAGCAGCGAAACGGTCATGTTGCGCAGCATCGCCAAACGGTGCGAACTGGTGCGATTGAGTTTACGGAGACCTAAACGGTGACGCATATCTATTCCTTCCTATTCTTGTCCGGGCAGCTTATTTATCAAGCCCGGCCGGCGGCCAGTTCTCGAGCTTCATACCCAGCGTCAGGCCACGCGCGGCCAGCACTTCCTTGATTTCATTGAGCGACTTGCGGCCGAGATTCGGGGTCTTGAGCAGTTCGTTTTCGGTGCGCTGAATCAGATCGCCGATGTAGTAGATGTTCTCAGCCTTGAGGCAGTTCGCCGAACGTACCGTCAACTCCAAGTCATCGACCGGACGCAACAGCAGCGGATCGACCTGAACCGACTTCATGTGCTCGACCGGCAACGCCGTCCCTTCCAGGTCGGCGAACACCGACAGCTGTTCCATCAGGATGCGCGCCGCGGTACGAATCGCTTCTTCCGGCTCGATCACCCCGTTGGTCTCAATCTCCATGATCAGCTTATCCAGATCGGTACGCTGTTCAACACGCGCACTCTCAACGAAATAGCTGACCCGCCGAACCGGACTAAACGATGCATCAAGAACCAATTTACCGATGCTCTTGCTACCGTCGGCGAGTTGGCGAAGATTGCCCGGAACATAGCCGCGTGCCTTCTCGACCTTGAGCTCCATGGCCAGCTTGCCACCAGCCGAGATATGGGCGATCACGTGATCCGGGTTAATGATCTCGATATCGTGAGAAACCACGATATCGCCGGCGCGAACCACGCCTTCGCCTTCCTTGCTCAATTGCAGAACGGCTTCTTCACGATTGTGCAGCTTGAACACAACGCCTTTGAGGTTCAAAAGGATATCGACGACATCCTCCTGCACCCCATCGATCGTCGAGTATTCGTGAAGTACGCCGTCTATGCTCACCTCGGTGGCGGCACAACCCGGCATTGACGAAAGAAGGATGCGGCGCAGTGCATTGCCCAAAGTGTGACCGTAACCCCGTTCAAAGGGCTCCATCACGACCTTGGCGTGCACTGGCGACAAACTCTGTACATCAATGATTCGCGGTTTCAATAGTCCACTGCTATGCATGTCTTGTCCTTTGCCTGATTCTGCCAAGCGGAGCCGCGCTTACTTCGAATAAAGTTCGATGACGAGGCTTTCGTTGATCGTCGACGACAATTCGCTGCGCTCCGGACGAGCCTTGTAGGTACCCTTGGCTTCCTTGGCATCCACTTGAACCCACTCCGGGAAACCACGCGATTCGGCGGCGGCAAGCGAAGCCTTGACGCGCAATTGACTCTTCGCCTTTTCGGCGACTTCCACGACATCACCCGGCTTGACCTGGAACGACGGAATATTCACGCGACGTCCATTGACCATCACACCGTTGTGGCGCGTAAGTTGGCGCGACTCGGAACGCGAGGCGGCAAAACCCATGCGGTGGACAACCGTGTCCAGACGCGATTCAAGCAATTGCAGCAGAACTTCGCCGGTCACGCCCTTGCGACGGTCAGCTTCCTTGTAAACCTTGCGGAATTGACCTTCGAGCACGCCGTAGATGCGACGGATCTTCTGCTTCTCACGCAGGTGCACACCATAGTCGGACAAGCGCTGTCCGGACTTCTGGCCGTGCTGACCCGGCGCATACGAGCGACGCTCGATGGCACACTTGTCGGTAAAGCACTTTTCACCCTTGAGGAACAACTTTTCGCCTTCGCGGCGGCACTGACGGCACTTCGGATCGAGATTACGAGCCACTTTTCTTTCTCCTTAAATCCGACGCTTTTTAGGCGGACGGCAGCCGTTGTGCGGAATCGGTGTTACGTCAGTGATCGACGTGATTTTCATCCCGAGCGCGTTCAATGCGCGAACCGAAGACTCGCGGCCGGGACCAGGTCCCTTGATGCGAACTTCCAGATTCTTGACACCGCATTCAACGGCCATCTTGCCAGCGGCCTCAGCAGCAACTTGCGCGGCAAACGGGGTGCTTTTGCGCGAGCCCTTGAAACCGGCTCCACCCGAAGTTGCCCACGACAAGGCGTTACCCTGACGGTCGGTGATCGTAATGATGGTGTTATTGAACGAAGCGTGAATGTGGGCAATGCCCTCAGCCACGTTCTTCTTGACTTTCTTGCGGACTTTCGTCGCAGGTTTGGCCATGATCAGGTCCCCTTATTTCTTGCCAGCAATGGCTTTGCGCGGACCTTTGCGTGTGCGCGCATTGGTGCGCGTACGCTGACCACGACAAGGCAAGCCCTTGCGATGACGAAGACCACGATAGCATCCGAGGTCCATCAGACGTTTGATGCTCATTGTCACTTCACGACGCAGATCGCCCTCGACGGTGAACTTACCGACTTGATCGCGCAAACGATCCATCTCGGCTTCCGTCAGGTCTTTCATTTTCGTGGAACGTACAACCCCGACAGCATCACAAATTTTTTGTGCGCGGCTGCGACCAATGCCGTAAATCGCGGTTAGCGCGATCTCGGCGTGCTGGTGGTTGGGTATATTTACCCCTGCGATGCGGGCCATCGATTCACCCCAAATATTCGAAACTTACAATTAATTCATCAACCGACTGGTCATTCGCCGAAGCGAATCCTGGTCGATCAGCCCTGACGCTGCTTGTGACGCGGATCGGTACAGATCACACGCACAATGCCGTGGCGTCGAATGATTTTACAGTTGCGGCAGATCTTCTTTACAGATGCCAGCACTTTCATGGATAACTCCTAATTTCCCGGCATCGGGCGCAGCCAGCCTCTTGCCGAATTGCATTTACTACGTAGAGATTCTTTATTTGGCGCGGAAAACGATCCGCGCACGACTCAGGTCATACGGGGTGAGTTGAACCGTCACCTTGTCTCCCGGGAGAATACGGATGTAGTGCATGCGCATTTTTCCGGAAATGAAGCCAAGTACCACGTGACCGTTTTCGAGCTTCACCCTGAACGTTGCATTGGGCAGGTTCTCGACGACCTCGCCCTGCATTTCAATCAAGTCTTCCTTTGCCATCCTATTTAGCCGTAAATCCGGAACCCTTGAAGTTTGCTTTCTTCAAAAGTCCCTCGTACTGGTGCGACATGGCATAAGCCTGAACTTGAGTCATAAAATCCATAGTCACGACGACGATAATCAACAGCGAGGTTCCGCCGAAGTAGAACGGAACGTTCCACTTGAGGATCAGGAACTCGGGCAACAGACAGACGATGGTGATGTAGCCTGCGCCAACCAGCGTCAGCCGCATCAGAATCTTGTCGATGTAGCGTGCGGTCTGCTCGCCCGGACGGATCCCCGGAACGAACGCGCCGCTCTTCTTGAGGTTGTCCGCGGTTTCCTTCGAATTGAAAACCAGCGCGGTATAGAAGAAGCAGAAGAAAATGATCGCCGCAGCGTACAGCATCACGTAGATCGGTTGCCCGGGAGACAGGGCGCCGGCGATGTCCTTGAGCCAACGCATCGAATCACTCGAACTGAACCAGCCAGCGATCGTTGCCGGGAACAGAATGATCGACGACGCGAAGATTGGCGGGATCACCCCCGACATATTCAACTTCAAAGGCAGGTGCGAACTCTGCCCGCCGTAAATCTTGTTGCCGACCTGACGCTTCGCGTAATTGACCAGGATCTTGCGCTGACCACGTTCGACGAACACCACGAAAGCCGTGACCAAGCCAACCAAGACGGTGATGAACAGCGCCGAAATCGGATGCATGGCACCGGTGCGGACCAATTCCAACAAACCGGCGATCGCATTCGGCAATCCCGCCGCGATACCCGAGAAAATAATGATCGAGATCCCGTTGCCCAAGCCACGCTCGGTAATCTGCTCACCGAGCCACATCAGGAACATCGTCCCGGTCAGTAGAGTCGTCACCGTCACGAAGCGGAACATCATTCCCGGATCGGGAACCAGTCCAGGTTGCGACTCAACCGCAATCGCGATACCGATGCCCTGGAACAAAGCGAGCAGCACCGTGCCGTAACGCGTGTATTGCGTGATCTTGCGCCGACCGGCTTCGCCTTCCTTCTTGAGCGCCTCAAGTTGCGGACTGGCGTGCGTCATCAACTGCATGATGATCGACGACGAGATATACGGCATGATGCCGAGCGCGAAGATCGTAAAGCGCTTGAGTGCGCCACCCGAGAACATATTGAACATTCCCAGGATGCCGCCCTGCTGCTTGCTGAACAGATCGCTCAGAACCTGCGGATCGATTCCCGGAACCGGGATATGCGTCCCGATGCGATAAACAATCAACGCGCCGAGCAGGAACAGAAGCCGGCGCTTGAGATCGCCGTACTTTCCGCCCTTGCTGACTTGACCTGGATTAGTTGCCAAAAAACGTCACCGTCTTCGAATCGTAATTAAGCAACGCTGCCACCGGCTGCTTCAATCGCAGCCTTGGCACCCTTGGTGGCACCAACCCCCTTGAGGGTCACCTTGCGCGTAATCTCGCCCGACAGGACCACCTTGGCCGACAGCGCGTGCTGCGAAACCAGATTGGCCTGAATCAGCGTCAGCAGATCGATTTCGTCGACTGGCAGATCGTTGATTTCGGAAAGACGGACTTCGACGTTGCGCGCGTTGGTCAGCGAAACGAAACCACGTTTCGGCAAACGACGCTGCAAAGGCATCTGACCGCCTTCGAAACCGACTTTGTGGAAACCGCCGGCGCGCGACTTCTGACCTTTGTGCCCACGGCCGCAGGTCTTGCCCAGGCCGGAGCCAATGCCGCGACCAACGCGACGCTTGGCATGCGTTGAACCGTCAGCAGGCTGAATCGTATTGAGTTTCATCTTAGCCCTCACATTTCAGAAGGTATGAAACCTTGTTAATCATTCCGCGAACCGCCGGGGTGTCTTCCAACTCCGAGCTGCTGTTCAGACGGCGCAGGCCCAAACCACGAACCGTCGCACGGTGCGACTGCTTGGTGCCGATGAGGCTCTTGACGAGCGTTACCTTGATTTTCTTGTCAGCCATGACTTACCCCAGGAGCTCTTCGACCGACTTGCCGCGTTTGGCCGCGATTTCAGACGGTGTGTTCATCGCCTGCAGGCCATTGATCGTGGCGCGAACGATGTTGTAAGGATTGGTCGAACCGTGTGCCTTGGCCACCACGTTGGTCATTCCCATCACTTCGAAGACCGCGCGCATGGCGCCGCCGGCGATAACCCCCGTACCTTCGGGAGCCGGTTGCATCATCACCACCGACGCGCCGTGCCGACCGAAAACAGTGTGGTGCAAGGTACCGCTCTTGAGGCTGATCTTGACCATCTTGCGACGGGCTTCTTCCATAGCCTTCTGAACCGCCACCGGCACTTCGCGGGACTTGCCCTTGCCCATGCCGACGCGTCCATCACCGTCACCAACAACAGTCAGCGCTGCAAAACCGAGGATACGACCGCCCTTCACCACTTTCGTGACGCGGTTGATCGATATCATCTTCTCGCGCATGCCGTCGTCAGGCTTTTCGGCTTGCTGCGGTTTCCTACCTTGAGGTTTAGCCATTACTTACTCCAATCCGTTTTCGGGCTGATCAGAACTTCAGACCAGCTTCACGCGCAGCTTCAGCCAGCGCTTTAACACGCCCGTGGTACTGGAAGCCGCCGCGATCGAACGCAACTTGCTCGATTCCAGCTGTCTTGGCACGCTCGGCGATCAACTTACCGACCACCGTTGCGGCAGCGGTGTTTCCACCGTTGGTGAGTTCCTTGCGCACTTCAGGCTCCAACGAGGACGCCGACGCCAACACTTTTGAACCACAGGATGAAAACACCTGGGCATAGATGTGGCTGTTAGTGCGATGCACCGACAAGCGCAATACTTTCAGTTCGGCAATCTTGGCCCGGGTTTTACGGGCTCTGCGCAACCGCGCCTGGTTCTTGGCAATCATTTATCGACCCTTACTTCTTCTTCGTTTCCTTGAGGACAATCACTTCGTCGGAATAACGCACACCCTTGCCCTTGTAAGGCTCCGGCTTGCGATAGGCGCGGATTTCAGCCGCCACCTGACCGACTTGTTGCTTGTCCACACCCTTGATCACGATCTCGGTCTGACTTGGCGTCTCGCACTTGACCCCGGCAGGCATCTTGTGCGCGACCGGATGGGAAAAACCCAGAGTCAGATTGAGCACATCGCCGGCAGCCGCAGCTCGATAACCAACGCCAACAAGGTTGAGCCTGCGCTCGAAACCCTTGCTAACTCCGGCCACCATATTAGCGACGATGGCGCGCACCGTGCCGGACAGCGCATCGGCGTTAGCGGCACCTTCGACGGCCTTGCACACCAGCGCGCCGTCTTGCTTCTCGACCGTCACAGCCGGGTTGGCAGCAAAAGTAATCGCTCCCAACGGCCCCTTGACGGAGATCACTTCCGCGCTCAAGGCAACTTCGACGCCCTGGGGCAGAACAATTGGATTCTTTGCAACGCGGGACATAGTTACCCCTTACGCGACGATGCAGAGCACTTCGCCGCCGGTGTTGCTGGCGCGGGCTTTGCGGTCGGTCATCACACCTTTGGGCGTCGATACAATCGCTACCCCAAGGCCATTCATCACACGCGGAATATCATCAGCGCCCTTGTAAATACGCAGACCCGGCTTCGACACGCGGTCGATGCGCTCGATCACAGGACGCCCTGCGTAATACTTCAGCCCGATTTCAAGGGTCGGCTTACCGTCGTTTTCACGAACGGTGTAGTCCTCAACATAACCCTCGTCCTGAAGCACTTTGACAATCGCAATTTTCACCTTCGAAGACGGCATGGCGACTGACGCCTTGCTTGCCATCTGGGCATTGCGGATGCGTGTCAGCATATCGCTGATCGGATCGCTCATACTCATATCGTTCTCTCCTGCTTACCAGCTAGCCTTGGTCATACCAGGGACTTCGCCGCGCATAACGAAATCACGCAACTTGCTCCGACCCAAACCGAATTTGCGATAAACGCCGCGCGGACGACCAGTCAGCTTGCAACGGTTACGCAGACGAACCGGGCTCGAATTCCGCGGCAATGCTTGAAACTTCAGACGAGCCTCAAAGCGCTCTTCATCGGTCCGGCTGGCGTCATTAACGACGGCAACCAGGTCAGCACGCTTTGCGGCGTATTTTTCGATCGTCTTGCGCCGCTTTTCGTTGCGGTTGATCAGTGCAAGTTTCGCCATATTCGCCTCAGTTTTTGAACGGGAATTTGAAGGCGCCGAGCAATGCACGCGCTTCATCATCGGTTTTAGCGGTAGTGGTGACGCTAATGTTCATACCACGCAACGCATCAATTTTGTCGTACTCGATTTCCGGGAAGATAATCTGTTCCTTGACGCCCATGTTGTAATTTCCACGGCCATCAAATCCCTTGCCCGAGATGCCGCGAAAGTCGCGAACACGCGGCAACGCCACCGTCACCAGGCGATCGAGAAACTCGAACATGCGCGGTCCGCGCAGGGTCACCATGCAGCCAATCGGGTAACCATCACGAATCTTGAAGCCGGCAATCGACTTGCGTGACTTGGTCACCACCGGCTTCTGACCGGCGATCTTGGTCATGTCGCCGACAGCGTGCTCAAGCACTTTCTTGTCAGCAACCGCTTCGCCCACACCCATGTTCAGGGTAATCTTGGTGATACGCGGAACTTCCATGTTCGACTTGTAGCCGAACTTCGCGGTCAATTCCTGCACCACCGTGTTTTTGTAAAAATCTAACAAACGCGCCATGATCGCTCCTTAGGCCCCAACCTGTTCGCCGCTCGACCTGAAGATGCGCACTTTCGTGCCGTCCTCAAGCTGCTTGAAGCCGACGCGATCAGCCTTCTGAGTCGTCGGGTTGTAGAGCGAAACATTGGAAACGTGCAGCGGCATGTCCTTATCGACTACACCACCAACCACGCCCTTGACCGGGTTTGGCTTGACGTGCTTCTTGACGCGATTAACGCCTTCAACCACGACATGCTCGGCATCCACACGGGTAACTATCGTCCCGCGCTTGCCCTTGTCCTTGCCGGCGATGACGACGATTTCGTCGCCCTTACGAATCTTATCCATGATCGCCCCTTACAGCACTTCGGGCGCCAGCGACACGATCTTCATGAACCGCTCGCCGCGCAATTCGCGGGTAACCGGCCCAAAGATACGCGTGCCAATTGGCTCCAACTTGTTATTGAGGAGCACCGCCGCATTGTTGTCGAATTTAACCAAAGAGCCGTCCGGACGAC
This sequence comes from Pseudomonadota bacterium, assembly GCA_018262095.1. GTDB lineage: Bacteria > Pseudomonadota > Gammaproteobacteria > Burkholderiales > Rhodocyclaceae > Propionivibrio. The sequence goes on along the minus strand of JAGTRW010000036.1, from coordinate 5,669 downwards.
GAACGCCCTTGGCTGTGCGAACCACCACAGCGCTATAAACGTCGCCTTTTTTGACACGACCACGCGGCGCGGCATCCTTGATACTTACTTTGATGATATCGCCAACGCTGGCATAGCGACGCTTAGAGCCGCCCAGCACCTTGATACACATCACTGAACGGGCACCGGTATTATCGGCGACGTCCAGAACCGTCTGCATCTGAATCATCTAACTCTCCAACTTATCCCGCTACTGCGGTCAGTCTTGGAACCCGTAAGGGAAGAAACACCCGGCCAAGAGAATAGCCGGGCGCGAAAAAAAGAGGATTATAGCCTCTTTCCTAGAAAAGGCAAGCTTTAAATCGCAACAGCCTTCTCTAGCAGCTTGGTGACAACCCAAGCCTTGGTCTTTGCCAGCGGGCGACACTCCTGAATTTCAACCAGGTCGCCAGCTTTCGCTTCATCATTTTCGTTATGTGCGTGGTACTTGCTCGAACGCACGATAATCTTGTCGTACATCGGGTGTTTGACACGACGTTCGATCAAGACCGTCACGGTCTTGTCCATCTTGTCGCTCACAACACGGCCGATCAGCGTACGCTTGCTAGTCGTTTCGCTCATTGTTTTACCGCCTTTTCACGAAGAAGGGTGCGCACGCGCGCGATGTCGCGACGCACCTTGCCGATCTGGCTGTGGTTGGTCAACTGCTGGGTTGCAATCTGCATGCGCAGGCCGAACTGCGCCTTGAGCAGATCAAGCAGCTCCTTGTTCAGCTCGTCGACGCTTTTTGCTCTGAGTTCACTGGCTTTCATGATCAACCTACCATTCGCGTGACGAAAGTCGTCGGGATCGGGAGCTTGGCCGCCGCGAGAGCGAAGGCTTCACGAGCCAACACCTCATCGACACCATCCATCTCGTAAAGCACCTTGCCCGGCTGAATTTCGGCCACGTAGTATTCCGGATTACCCTTACCGTTACCCATCCGCACTTCGGCCGGCTTTTTCGAAATTGGCTTGTCGGGGAAAATGCGAATCCAGATCCGACCACCGCGCTTGATGTGACGCGTCATGGCACGACGCGCCGCTTCGATCTGACGCGCAGTCAGGCGTCCGCGGCCGATTGCCTTGAGGCCGAACTCACCAAAACTCACTTTGGCGCCGCGCGTCGCCAGGCCGGTATTGCGGCCCTTCTGCTCTTTGCGGTATTTTCTTCTAGCTGGCTGCAGCATCAGTCGTTCCTGCCTTTCTCACTCGTTTTGCCGGCGCCTTGCCTTCAGCAGGCACAGCGGCGTCGGTAGTCGTCCCCGCATCGGCCTTCACCGGGCGGCTTTTGGGCTTCTCGGCACCATCAGCAGCAGCGGGCCGGGCAACGCGACGCGGCTTGCGCGAATCATCAGCCGGCGCGGCATCTGGCGTCACCGCAGGCTGTTCATTGCGATTCAGAATCTCGCCCTTGAACACCCACACTTTGACGCCGATCAGACCGTAGGTCGTCAGCGCTTCGGACGTCGCGTAATCGATATCAGCGCGCATGGTATGCAGCGGCACGCGGCCTTCACGGTACCATTCGCGACGCGCAATTTCGGCGCCGTTGAGACGCCCCGAGCTCATGATCTTGATGCCCTGAGCACCCAGACGCATGGCATTTTGCATGGCGCGCTTCATGGCGCGGCGGAACATGATGCGCTTCTCGAGCTGCTGCGTGATCGAGTCGGCAATCAGTTGAGCATCGAGCTCAGGCTTGCGAATTTCCTCGATACTGACATGAACCGGAACGCCCATGATCTTCTGCAGAGCCGAGCGCAGATGATCGATGTCTTCGCCCTTCTTGCCGATAACCACGCCAGGGCGTGCCGAGAAGATGGTGACGCGGGCATTCTTGGCCGGGCGCTCGATCAGCACACGGCCAACCGAGGCGTGCTTCAGCTTCTTCTTGAGGTAATCACGAACCTGTACGTCTTCGTTGAGCATCCCGGCGAAGTTCTTGCTGTTGGCGTACCAACGCGAAGACCAGTCACGGGTGACTGCCAGGCGAAAACCAGTCGGATGAATCTTCTGTCCCATTGTTTTTCCTCAGTTTCCGACGGTCAGGAAGATATGGCAGGTCGGCTTGACGATCCGATTGCCACGTCCTTTGGCGCGCGCCGTAAAGCGCTTGAGCACCATGCCTTTTTCAACGAAGATGGTTTTCACCTTCAGCTCGTCGATATCAGCTCCATCGTTATGTTCGGCATTGGCGATCGCCGACTCAAGCACCTTCTTGATGATTTCAGCGCCTTTTTTCGGGCTGAACGTCAGGATGCTGAGCGCCTTATCCACCGGCAGGCCGCGGATCTGGTCGGCTACCAGTCGACCCTTTTGGTCCGACAACCGAACGCCGCGCAAAATAGCACGAGTTTCCATATCCATTCCTTTACTTCTTCGCCTTCTTGCCGGCGGTGTGGCCCTTGAACGTGCGGGTCAGTGAAAACTCGCCGAGCTTGTGGCCGACCATGTTTTCGGTGACATACACCGGAATGTGCTGCTTGCCGTTATGCACGGCAATCGTCAGACCAACAAAGTCCGGCAACACTGTCGAACGGCGCGACCACGTCTTGATCGGGCGCTTATCGCTCGTCGCACGCACAGCACCGATTTTCTTTATCAGATGGGCATCGACAAACGGGCCCTTTTTTACGGAACGTCCCATAGTTCTCTATCCCTTAGCGTTTGTGACGGCGCTGCACGATCATCGAAGTCGTGCGCTTGTTGCTGCGAGTACGATAACCCTTGGTCTTGGTACCCCACGGGCTGACCGGATGCATACCAGCCGCAGTCTTGCCTTCACCACCACCGTGCGGGTGATCACATGGGTTCATCACCACACCGCGAACGGTCGGACGAATACCACGCCAGCGATTGGCACCGGCCTTGCCGATCGAACGCAGGCTGTGTTCCTCATTGCCCACTTCGCCGATCGTTGCACGGCACTCGACATGCACGCGACGGATTTCACCGGAGCGCAAGCGAACCTGAGCGTAAACCCCTTCGCGCGCCAGCAGTTGTGCCGAAGTTCCGGCCGAACGCGCCAGCTGGGCGCCCTTGCCGGGGATCATCTCGATGCAGTGAATCGTCGTACCCACCGGGATGTTGCGAATCGGCAAGGCGTTGCCCGACTTGATCGGCGCCTCGGCGCCGCTGAGCACCTGCTGGCCAACGACCATACCCTTGTGCGCAATCACATAACGCCGCTCGCCGTCTGCATAAAGCAGCAACGCGATGTTGGCGGTACGATTCGGATCGTATTCGAGACGCTCGACCTTGGCCGGAATCGCGTCCTTGGTGCGCTTGAAGTCGATCATGCGGTAGTGCTGCTTGTGACCACCACCCTGGTGACGCGTCGTGATGTGGCCATTGTTGTTGCGACCGGCATGCTTCGACTGTGACTCAACCAGTGCGGCGAAGGGCTTGCCCTTGTGCAGATCCGCATTGACGACCTTGACTACCGAGCGACGGCCAGGCGATGTTGGTTTGACTTTGACGAGTGCCATTACGCAACACCTCCATCAACAAAATTGATTTCCTGACCTGGCTTGAGGCAGACGTACGCCTTTTTCCAGTTATTTCGGCTGCCCATGAAGCGACCGAATTTCTTCTGCTTGCCCTTGACGTTGGCGATCTGTACCGACTCGACGCCAACCTTGAACAGCAATTCGACCGCCGCTTTGACTTCAGGCTTGGTCGCGTCGGACGCGACGCGAAAGACGACCTGCTCGTTCTTGTCAGCCACATAGGTCGCCTTTTCGGAGATCTGCGGCGCAAGCAACACTTGCATTAGACGTTGTTGGTTCATCCCAGGATCTCCTCGAACTTGGCGAGTGCGCTCTTGGTGATGAGCACCTTCGGGAAGCGGATCAGTGACACCGGGTCGGCTTCATTGACTTCAAGAACCAGCACGTTGGGCAGGTTGCGCGAAGCCAGATAGACGTTCTCATCGAGGCTATCGATGATCACCAACACCGAGTCGTAACCCATGCTCTTGATTTTCTGCGCAAAGAGCTTGGTCTTCGGCGCATCGACAGCAATGCTGTCGACCACGGCCAGGCGGTCTTCACGCGCCAGCTGCGAAAGAATCGACGCCATACCGGCGCGGTACATCTTCTTGTTGAGCTTCTGGGTGAAATTCTCGTCCGGCGAATTCGGGAAAATCCGACCGCCCCCACGCCACAGCGGCGACGACGACATACCGGCACGCGCCCGACCCGTACCTTTTTGGCGGAAGGGCTTAGCGGTGGTGTGCTTGACCTGCTCGCGGTCCTTCTGCGCACGGTTACCGCTGCGCGCGTTGGCCTGATAGGCGACGACGACCTGGTGGATCAGCGACTCGTTGTATTCACGACCGAACAGCACATCCGACGCTTCCAGACGACTGGCTTCCTGGCCTTGCTCGTTAATCAGTTTGAGTTCCATTATGCCCCCGCCTTGACTGCAGGATGCACGATCAAATCCGAGCCTTTGGAGCCGGGAACCGCACCCTTGACTAACAACAACTGACGTTCGACATCAATGCGAATGACCTCAAGGTTCTGCTGGGTACGCTGCGCGTCACCCAGATGTCCAGCCATCCGCTTGCCCGGGAAAACCCGGCCCGGATCCTGGTTCATACCGATCGAACCTGGCGCATTGTGCGACACGGAGTTGCCGTGCGTGGCGCGCTGCGACTTGAAGTGGTGGCGCTTGATCGCGCCTTGGAAACCCTTACCGATCGTCTGACCGGTGACATCGACCTTCTGGCCGACTGCGAAGATCGAAACACTGATCTGATCGCCGGGTTTAAGAGCAGCGAGCGACTCGGCGGAAACCGGAAACTCGCGAAGCAGGTGCCCCGCTTCGACGCCAGCCTTGGCGAGATGACCCGCCAGGGACTTGGTGACGCGCGACGGACGACGCTTGCCGAATGCCACCTGAACCGCGGCATAGCCGTCGATTTCAGGCGTTTTGATCTGGGCGACACGATTGTTCGACACATCGAGCACTGTGACCGGGATGGAGGTTCCATCATCGGTAAAAATGCGCGTCATGCCGACCTTGCGCCCAACAAGGCCTAGACTCATGGTTATTCTCCTCTAGCCGGCTACGATTGGCCGGCGAGCGCTACAAGTCAAAATGGGTAGCGCAACGTAAACATCACGACGCTACCCGCGGAAAGGCGGCGATTATAGCCGCTTAAACACAGTTACTGCAACTTAATTTCGACATCGACCCCAGCCGGCAGATCGAGCTTCATCAGCGCGTCGACGGTTTTGTCCGTCGGATCGATGATGTCCATCAAACGCAGGTGGGTACGAATCTCAAACTGGTCACGCGAAGTCTTGTTGACGTGCGGTGAACGCAACACGTCGAAACGCTGAATACGGGTCGGCAAAGGAACCGGGCCACGAACCACGGCGCCAGTGCGCTTGGCCGTTTCGACGATTTCCTGCGCCGACTGATCGATCAGACGATAATCAAAGGCTTTCAGACGGATGCGGATTTTCTGGCTTTGCATATTGTTTTCCAAAGAGCGCTGGGACAGAGCAGTAACCCTGTCCCGAAGTTATAAACTATTCGATAATCTTGGCAACGACGCCGGCGCCGACGGTACGACCGCCTTCACGGATGGCGAAACGCAGACCTTCTTCCATGGCGATCGGGTTGATCAGCTTGACCGTC
>JAGTRW010000035.1:40796-71216 GCA_018262095.1 Pseudomonadota bacterium | reverse complement strand
CGGCGTGACGATGTCGAATTTGTCGGGGCCGAGCTCCTTGACCGCCAAGTAGGCTTCGTTCTCCCAAGCCAGCAGCACGTCGCCGATACCGCGCTCGGTAAAGCTCGTCGTCGCGCCGCGCGCGCCTGAATCGAGCACCTTGACGTTCTTGAAGAGCTTGCCGACGAACTCGCGCGCCTTCTCGTCGTTGCCGCCCGGCTGCTTGAGTTCGTAGGCCCACGCCGCCAGGTAGTTCCAGCGCGCACCACCCGAGGTCTTGGGGTTGGGCGTGACGATGCCGATTCCCGGCTTGATCAGGTCGTTCCAGTCGTGGATTCCCTTGGGGTTGCCCTTGCGCACCAGGAAAACGATCGTCGAAGTGTAGGGCGAGGCGTTGTTCGGCAAACGTTTCTGCCAGTCGGCCGGGATCAGCTTCTTCTCCGCCAGCGCAGTCACGTCATAGCCGAGCGCCAGCGTCACGACGTCGGCGTCGAGCCCGTCGATCACCGCGCGCGCCTGCTTGCCCGAGCCGCCGTGCGACTGGTTGATGCTTACCACCTCTTTGTTGCTCGCCTTCCAGTGCCTGGCGAAGGCCGCGTTGTACTCCTGGTAGAGCTCGCGCGTCGGATCGTAAGAGACGTTGAGCAGCGTCACGTCGGCATGCGCCGCCGGCAGCGCGGCGGCAAGGACGGTGCCGACGGCAACGCCGGTCAGCAGTTGACGAAAGTTCATGGCAAGACTCCGGGTGGGTTGATGACGAATCGGAGTCTAGGGAAAGAACTCGCCGCAGCGAACGATCAAATTCCTATTAGCTTATTCGGCGACCAGGCATAAGCATTGATCGCGCGGCTATTCGCGTTCGGCGAGAGGCTGCGGGTGACGCTCCACGGGCCTACTCACCTTAACCAAGTCGGCTGCAGAAAACGAGAAGGCGATCCATTTTTACGGATTCTTCGATTCGTCGTTTCCTCTGATTCTGCGGCAATTACGGATGCCCAATCTGAAACGAAGATGAGAGACTGAAGTCTGAATCTTCTTGTTGATATGGGATCTCATTGCAAATCAGTGCATTGCAAGGGGCTTCGACGGGCTCAGCCCGAACGGGGCGAATTGATCAGCGCGTCCCTAAGAACAAAGATTGACCAATGGCAGCCTTTACAGAAACAGGTCATCGAACCGGTGAAAGCCGGCAACAGCGGAAGCCCTGGCGTTGCTCGTGGCAAACGAAACGCTGGTTTGGCGAATGCGACTGTTAACCGATTGAATGAAAGGCAGGATTGCCATGGCAGACACTTCGACGCTGCGCACAAAGATACTCGGCGCTTTCGCATCAGCGCTGGGTATCGTGATTATCGGTGTGGCTATCGGCGCCTACGGTTTGCTGAATGCGCTCGAGGGATACCGTTCCCACGTTGCCCGGCTGAATGCCTCGCAAGCCAACGTTTTACGCATCGAGAGCCACTTCAAGATTCAGGTCCAGGAATGGAAAAACGTCCTGCTGCGCGGAAAGAGCGCTGAAAACATCGAGAAGTACTGGAAGGGATTCGAAAAAGAGGAGGCCAGCGTTGCGGCCGACGCCGCGGCGCTACAAGCCCAACTGCCCGCCGGCAGGGCGCGGGATCTGATCGCCGAGTTTATTTCTGCCCACAAGCAGTTGGGTGAAGGCTATCGCAATGGGTTGATCGCCTTTAAGGAGGCCAGTGCCGACGCGTCAGTCGGCGACAAGGCCGTCACCGGCATTGACCGCGCGCCAACCGCGACGCTCAACCAAGCGGTCGACGAGATCGCTCAGCAGGCCAAGGAGGCAAGTTCCGCCGCCGACTGGCAAGCAAATACCAGCATGACTATGGCAGTCATCGTGATCATTTTGGCGATTGCGGGAGGGCTGCTCATGTTCTTCATCTTGACCCAAAACAACATCGTCAAGCCTGCTGCCAAGTTGGTTGCCGAGTTGCAGACCTTGACCAACGGAACCTTGGCAAACCCCATCGACGCCAAGGCTTCTGGGGAAATTGGCCACCTTGCGCAGGGCATTGAAGCACTCCGGCAGCAACTATTGCAACTGATCAGCAATGCCAAGCGGTCTTCTTCTGCCGTCAATTCCGGCACCGCCGATTTATCGGAAATATCCGACGAAATCATGAGCAGTGCAAATCGTGCCAGCGATACAGCCACCGCGCTGGCATCGTCCATGGAAGAGATGCGGGGCAGTATCGAGCAAGTTGCGGGCAATGCCGGTGATGTCGCCAGAGAAGCCACCAAGGCCCAGACGAACGTCTATTTCAGCCGTGAAGTTGTTCAGACGCTGCTCGACGAAGTCAATGGCATCCAGCAGAGCCTCAACACCACGTCTTCGGCTGTGGCCGAGTTCGTGCAGAATGCCAGAAGCATTGCCGGGCTAACCCAGCAGGTCAAGGAAATCGCCGACCAGACCAATTTGCTAGCACTCAATGCCGCCATTGAGGCGGCACGCGCCGGCGAACAGGGTCGAGGCTTCGCCGTTGTTGCTGACGAGGTACGTAAACTGGCCGAAAAATCAGCCCAGTCCGCCAACGAGATCGATGCGGTCACCAAACAGCTTGAGGCGGGTAGCGTGGCTGTTGAACACACCATTACTGAGGGCAATGCGCGGATATCAGCCAATGCGGCAAAGAGTAGCGAAGTCTCGGCGGCGCTCGATCAAGCCATAGCGGGAGTCCAATCCGCGACCAAGAGTGTCGAGCAGATCGCTGGCGCGATACAGCAGCAACGCGGCACCATTGATAGTGTGGCATCACAATCTGAAGACTTGGCACGGATGGCCGAAGAAAACTCCACCGCGGTGAGTCAAATCCAGGAAAACGCCAAGCAGATGAATCGCTTCGCTTCACATTTACAGGATTCGCTCGCTGTGTTCCGAGTCTGAAGAATCGCTTCTGGCAGGGATTCGAAAAGCAAACAGCGAAGTCCCTCGACAGCAAACGCGGCCTTACCGACCTTCAACCAAGTGTCCGGACATGGTGTCTCGAACGGCAGCTATCACTATCTTGCTCGGTCGGCGAATGACTGCTCCCAATTTTCATGAGACACGAGAACGATCACTGGCATTGGCCAGACAGCTCCTTGGCGTGATGACATTAGTCTGATCCGCTTTGCCGTCCCGTTGCGCCTCAAACTCAAACAACCGAGTTTCCAAGGTTTAACGCTCAGCGCGAACGATGCACCTCGTAGCCGTTCCCGTGCAGGTAGTCGATGGCGCGTTCGAGTTTGCGCAGGCGCTGCGCCTCGCGCGGGTTGACCGCCTGCGTCGGCGGTCCTTTGAGTTCGTAGCCGTGTCCCTTGAGCCAGACTGCGATGATCGAAAGACTGTTCTTGCCGATTCCCGGCGCGCGTTCGAGGACGCGAAAGTCGATTGCGGCGACCTCCTCGGGGCTAAAACTCGGCTTGTCGAGCAGCAGGCGCAACGCGTTCTTCTGCCGCGTCGGCAACGCCGCAAGCGCGCTGCCGCTGCCCGGCTTACAGTCGCTCAGGTCAGGCATACGAAACTCCCTGGCTTGCCGCGCCAGCGCGGCATCTCTGCGGTCATGGATCGATTCCGGTCGGGTAACGGTCAGCAGACTAAGAGCAAGCATTCCAATCACCAACGAATTTAATCTGCTAACCATATCCGCTTCATGCATATAGACCGCCACCCGCGCTTATGCGCATCGCGCATAACGATTGATCAACAAAATCGTTCCCTGATCGCCGCTCGCCCCCTAGATTCGGCCCATCGACTCGACTGATCGGAGGCAAGGATGAGCACACTCATCGTCGGTGGTGACCGCGTTAACACCTACAAGGATTACCTCTTGTCGCAGGGCTTCGGCCCCGTGCTGCACTGGGACGGGCGCAAGAACAGCGCCTGCCACCGGACGATTCCGAGCGGCACCCGGCTGCTGGTGATCATGGTCGACCAGGTCAATCACGGGCTGGCGACCAAGATGCGCCGCGTCGCCGACGAACTCGACCTGCCGGTCGTCTTCAGCCGCCGCTCGATCGGGCAGCTCGGCGAGGCGATCAACCGCTTCAGGAACGGCGCCATTACCAAGTCAGTACTGCAATGAGGAGCCCGCAATGACTCCCGTTCTGATGGTTCCCGGTCGCGGCAACAGCGAACCCGAACACTGGCAGTCGATCATCGAAGCCCGCCTGCCGGGCCTCAGCCGCGTGCAGCAAGACGACTGGACAACGCCGTCGATCGAGATTTGGAGCCGCAACATCGACCGCGCCGTTCGCGCGCTCGACCAGCGGCCTTTGCTGGTCGCCCACAGTTTCGGCTGCCTGGCGGCGGCGCACGCGCAAATCACGCTCGGCACGCCGGTCGGCGCCACGCTCTTCGTCGCTCCGGCCGACCCGCAACGTTTTGGGCTACCGCAATGGCTATTTGCTGAGCCGCTAGCCCAGCCCGGGGTACTGATCGCCAGCGACAACGACCCGTGGCTTTCGCTCAAGAAAGCCCAAATGCTGGCCGCAGAGTGGGGTGTTCGCTGCGTCAATCTCGGCCCCGCCGGCCACATCAACGTCGCTTCGGGCCATGGCATCTGGCCGCTGGGCAAGGCGCTCATCGAATCGATGCGCCGCCAACTGAGCAACGCCGAGCACCGCCCCAACCCTCAGCCACCGGCGTTTTTGGAGCTTGGGCACGGCGCGCCCTGGCGCCGTCCAGTGGTGCCCTTTCGATGATTTCCGAGATAAGCAAATAAGAAACGAATCGTTCGTCATCACCGATCTGCTTGATAAATTTCGCATCGCCAATTCACAACCCAAAGGGAAGACCCCATGTCTGTCGACAACGAAATCCGCCGCACCCTGAGCGAACCGGCCGCGCGCCAGCTCGCCAACGCCACCAAAACGCACGCCCAGTGGGGCGGCATCACGCCGCGCTGGCTGGTCTCTTTCCTGCCCTGGACACCGGTCGAGGCCGGTATCTACCGTCTCAACCGCGTCAAGGAAGAGCACCACGGCGAACCGGGAACGAATTCCGCCGAGGTCGGTTGCAGTCCGCAAAACAACGAGGACCTGCCCGAAACCTTCGTCGATTACGAAGCCGCGCCGCGCGAATATTCGCTCAACGCGGTGACCACCGTGCTCGACGTGCAGACGCGCGTCTCCGACCTCTACAGCCACCCGATCGACCAGATTCAGGAACAGTTGCGGCTGTTGATCGAGAAGGTCAAGGAAAAGCAGGAATTCGAACTGGTCAACAACGCCGAATACGGCCTTTTGACCAACATCGCCGAGTCGCAGAAGATCTCGACGCGCAAGGGCCGGCCGACGCCCGACGACCTCGACGAGCTGATCACCAAAGTGTGGAAGGAGCCGGCGTTCTTCCTCGCGCACCCGCGCGCGATCGCCGCTTTTGGCCGCGAATGCACGCGCCGCGGCGTGCCGCCGCCGACCGCTTCGCTCTTCGGTTCGCAGTTCCTGACCTGGCGCGGACTGCCGCTGGTGCCGAGCGACAAGGTCGGGATCGACGCCGAAGGCAAGTCCAAGATCCTGCTGCTGCGCACCGGCGAAAAGAAACAGGGCGTCACCGGCCTGTTCCAACCCGGCGTTCCCGGCGAAGTCGCGCCCAGCCTCTCGGTGCGCTTCATGGGAATCAACCGCAAGGCGATCGCCTCGTACCTGATCTCCCTCTATTGCTCGGCCGCGGTCTTGACCGACGATGCCATCGCCGTGCTCGAAAACGTCGAGGTCGATAGCTACTATGACTACGCCTAATCTTTCTCCCGGTGTGAGCGGGCTTAGCCCACACGCCGGTCCGCCGGGCGCTGGCGCCTTGCTCGCCGGCGCCGAAGCGCAGTCGGCGCAGGCCGCCGGCGCGCCCGATCCGTCGCTGATCGCGCAGCTCGCCAACCAGTTCTTCTCGGCGCTGCCGGGTTCAGCTGCGGCGCCGACTCCGCGCCAGCCGTCTTTTTCGCCGGTGCTGTCGGTGGCGCCGCAGGCCGCTTCGCCCGCAGTGTGGTCAAATTCGTTGCCGGTCGCACCGCCTGCCCTGCCCGCCTCACCGCTGGCGCCCGACGTCGCGCCGCCGATCGGACTGACACCGGGGCCGAACGAGCTGCGCAACGTGCCCTCGTCGCTCGGCGGCGCGCGCTCCCTGGTGCCATCTTTCGCCAGCGCACCCCAAGCGCCGTCGACCAGCGGCTTCTACTTTCTCGACGACGCCGCGTCGGTCAGCGACGCAGGCAAGACGCCGTTCCATTTCGGATCGATTTCGGTCGCCCCCGAACTCGTCGAGAAACATCCGAACCGCACGCCGGACTTGGGCTTCGGTACCGCGCGTCCGTTCGACCCGCGCGCCATCCGCAACGACTTTCCGATCCTGCGCGAGCAGGTCGATGGCCGGCCGCTGATCTGGCTCGACAATGCGGCGACGACGCAGAAGCCGCAGTCGGTGATCGACCGCCTCGCGTACTTCTACGAGCACGAGAACTCGAACATCCACCGCGCTGCGCATACCCTGGCGGCACGTGCGACCGACGCCTACGAAGGCGCACGTGAGAAGGTTCGCGCGTTTCTCAACGCCGGCTCGGCGAGCGAGATCGTCTTCGTTCGCGGCACCACCGAGGGAATCAACCTGATCGCCAAGAGCTGGGGCGGTCGGCACGTCGGCGCCGGCGACGAGATCGTCGTGAGCTGGCTCGAACACCACGCCAACATCGTTCCCTGGCAGCAACTGGCCGCCGAGAAGGGGGCAAAACTTCGCGTCATTCCGGTCGACGACGACGGCCAGATCATCCTCGAAGAGTACGAGAAGCTGCTCAACTCGCGAACCAAGATCGTCGCTATCACGCAGGTCTCGAACGCACTGGGAACCGTCACCCCGGTTCGCGAAATCATCGCTGCGGCGCACCGCCACGGCGCTCGCGTGCTGGTCGATGGCGCCCAATCCGTATCGCACATGCGCGCCGACGTGCAGGCGCTCGACGCCGATTTCTTCGTCTTTTCGGGGCACAAGGTGTTCGGCCCGACCGGAATCGGCGTGGTCTACGGCAAGCAGGTGGTGCTCGACGAAACGCCACCGTGGCAGGGCGGCGGCAACATGATCGCCGACGTCACTTTCGAGAAAACGATCTACCAAGGCGCGCCGGCCAAGTTCGAGGCCGGCACCGGCAACATCGCCGACGCCGTCGGCCTGGGCGCGGCGATCGACTACGTCAACTCTATCGGCATCGACAATATCACGCGCTACGAGCACGAACTGCTCGCCTACGGCACGCGCGCGCTGCAGACGGTGCCGGGCCTGACGATCATCGGCAAGGCCAGACACAAGGCCGGCGTGTTGTCGTTCGTCCTCGACGGTTTCAAGACCGAGGAGGTCGGCTCAAGGCTCAGCAAGGAGGGCATCGCGGTGCGCTCTGGACACCACTGCGCGCAGCCGATCCTGCGTCGCTTCGGACTGGAAAGCACCGTGCGCCCGTCGCTGGCGCCTTACAACACCTGCGAGGACCTCGACGCGCTGGTCACCGCGCTGCTGCGAATCAAGGCCGGACGGTAGCTCACCGGCGACGCGACCGAGGGGGCGATCCGCCCCCTCGTTTTTTTGAACAGGATAAAAAATGCATGAAACCGTCTGGCTCGGCCGCGGCGGACAGGGCGCGTTCACCGCCGCGCGACTGCTCGGCATCGCCGCCATGTTGTCCGGCAAGCAGGCCATGGCGCTGCCCTCGTTCGGCCCCGAACGGCGCGGCGCCCCGGTGTTCGCCTATACGCGGATCGACGAGTCGAAGATCTACGACCGCTGCGCCGTGCGCTGCGCCGATGTCGCGGTGGTCCTCGACGAATCGCTGCTGACGCAGGTCGCGACCAGCTTCCTGACTTCGCAAACACTGCTCATCCTCGACGCCGAAAATGAAGAAGATAGCAGCTCGCAAACGCCGCCGGGGCTTGAGCGCGTCGCTCGTATCGTGCGAGTTCCGGCGCGGCGAATCGCGCGCCAGGTGATCGGTTCGGAGCACACCAACAGCGTGCTGTTCGGCGCGCTGGTCGGCCTCACCGGCGTCGTATCGACGCTGGCCGGCGAAGAAGCGATCCGCCGCGAACTCGGCGGCGGCAGCAAGGGGATCAAAAACCTCGACGCTTTCAGGCAAGCCTGGGCGCTCGGCGAACAACTTTCCAGAGAAAGCGCCGGCCATGTCTGAGGTTGAAAAGAAACCTTGCGCCATCGCGCCGTTTGAATGCCAGCACGACGTCGACGATTGGCCGGGCAGTCCGCAACTGACCAGCGGCCACCTCGCCGTCTCCAACCGCAGCTGGCGAACGCAATGGCCGCAGATCGATCTTTCGCCGTGCAACAAATGCAACCTGTGCCTCCTCTATTGCCCGGACGCCGCCATCGTCAAGAATGCAGATGGCTTCCCGCAGATCGACGGCGACTGGTGCAAGGGCTGCGGAATCTGCGCGGTCGAATGCCCGAAGCAATGCGTTCGCATGATCGACGAAGAACAAAGGATTGCCCGATGAGTACGCTCGCCTTTCTTTCCGGCAACGAGGCGGTCGCCGAGGGCGTTCGCCTGGCGCGGCCGCGCGTCGTCGCCGCCTATCCGATCACGCCGCAAACCGGCGTCGTCGAACGCCTCTCGGAGATGGTCGATGACGGCGAGCTGGCGGCGCAGTTCGTCCATGTCGAGTCCGAGCATTCGGCGCTCTCATTGGTCATGGGCAGCTGCGCGACCGGCGTTCGCACGTTTACCGCGACCTCGTCGCAGGGCCTGCTGTACATGGCCGAGATCCTCTATTACAGCTCGGGCGGCCGCTACCCGCTGGTGATGATGAACGCCAACCGCGCGCTGGCGCTGCCGTGGAACATCTACGGCGACCACAGCGATTCGCTGGCGCTGATCTCGTCGGGCTGGATTCAGGCCTACGCCGAAGACGCGCAGGAAAGTCTCGACATGATCATCCAGGCCTACGCCGTCGCCGAAGATCCTGCGGTGCGTACGCCGGTGCTGGTCAATCTCGACGGTTTCGTTCTCACGCATACCTACGAATCGGTCTCGGTCCCCGACCAGGCCGAAGTCGACGCTTTCCTGCCGCCGCCCGACCTGCCCGCCGGCTTCCCCGGAACGTTCAACCTCGACCGGCCGCAAAGCCTCGGAATCACCGCCGGACCTGGCGACTACACGGTGTTCAAGTATCTGCAGCACCGCGACATGCTGGCCGCCGGCGAGGTCATCCGCGCCACCGGCCGCCGTTTCGCGCAGTCGTTCGGTCGCGGCTGCAGCGAGCTGATCGAGCGTTACCGCTCGGACGACGCCGAAATCATCATCGTCACGCTGGGCAGCGTCGCCGGAACCGTTCGCGTCGTCGTCGATCAGTTGCGCGCGGCGGGGATAGCCGCTGGTTTGCTGCGCATCCGCTACCTGCGGCCTTTTCCGGCGCGCGAGCTCGATGCAGCGCTGTTCGGCGAGCAGCGCACGGCGCGCGTCCACGCCGTCGGTGTGCTCGAAAAGGACATCTCGTTCGGCCACCAGGGCTCAGTCGCGACCGAAGTCAAGGCCGCGCTCTACGACCTTGCCGCAGAGCGTGCGCTGGCGCCGCCGCGAGTCGTCAACTTCGTCGCCGGACTCGGCGGACACGACATCAGCCGCGAGCAGATCGCCGACCTGTTTGCCCGACTGGCATCGGCGGGCCAAACCACTGCAGACGGGCGCATCGGCCGCGCGGGCGCCGCGAATTTCATCGGACTTGAAGGCTATGTCAAAAAAAATCACCATTAAATCGCTGCCCGATCCCGAATACTTCGTCGGCCACAAGGCATGCGGCGGCTGCGGCGGCAGCCTGGTCGTGCGCTGGGTGCTCAAGGTGCTCGGCGAGCGCTGCTTCGTCGTCGTTCCCGCCGGCTGCATGTCGGCGGTCGGTTTCATCTTCCCGCAGATGGCCTTCGGCGTGAACGCGATGATCGCGCCGTTCGCCGCGACCGGCGCCGTGCTCTCGGGAATCGCCGCGGCGATCCGTGCACGCGACGACCTCAAGGACGTTCATGTGGTCGGCTTCGCCGGCGACGGCGCGACCGCCGACATCGGCCTGCAGTCGCTCTCGGGCGCGCTCGACCGCCGCGAGAAGATCATCTACATCTGCTACGACAACGAGGCGTACATGAACACCGGCGTCCAGAAAAGCGGCGCGACGCCCTGGGGCGCCAGGACATCGACGTCGGCCGCCGGTTTCCGGCCGGCGATCGGCGCGCCCAAAAAGGATCTGCTGCGCGTTGCCGCAGCGCACGGCATCCCCTACGCGGCGACCGCCAGCGTCGGCCACCCGGCCGATTTCCTCAAGAAGATCCAGAAGGCGGCGGCGGTCGACGGGCCGTCGTTCCTGCACGTCTATGCGCCCTGCCCGACCGGCTGGGGCTGCGCCTCCGATTCGACGATCCGCCTCGGCAAGTCAGTCGTCGACACCGGGCTGTGGCCGCTCGCCGAATACGATCACGGCGCGCTGCGAATCACCCGCTCACCGGCCAAATTCGACCCCTTGTCGTCGTATCTCGGCGAACAGGCGCGCTTTCGCAGCTTGAGCGAAGACGATGTCGCCGCGCTCGCAACGATCCGCGATGAGGCCTGGAAAGCGTTGCGCGCGTGGGAACGCGAAACGCCATGAGCATCGGCGATTATGTGATTCGTCCGGCGCGGGTCGCTGACCTGCTCGCGGTGATCGGGCGGCTGCAACAGTGCGAGCTGTCGACGACCGATCTGACGATGCTCAGCCTCGCCAACTTTCACCTCGCCGAAACGAACGACCAGCGCGTCGCCGGCGTGGTTGGTCTGGAGCGCGCAGGTTCCATGGGCGTGCTGCGCTCGGTCGCGGTGGCCCCGCAATGGCGAGGTAGCGGCCTCGGGCAACGCCTTGTCGCGCATTGCGAAACGGCGGCACTGACCGCCGGCGTCAGCGACGTCTATCTGCTCACCACCACAGCGATCGGCTTCTTCCGCCGCCAGGGCTATCAGGAGCTGTCGCGCGCGGTGGTTCCCGCCGAAATCGCCGCACTCCGCCAGTTTCACAGTCTCTGCGCACCAAGCGTCCGATGTTTGGGAAAAATACTCTGATTTGAACCGACCGCGCGTACCTCTGCGAGTGATTCAAAATGCCGTGATGGGGTGGCTGGAACGGGCTGAGGAATAGCCCGAAACGCCGATCGGCAACTACTGCACCCAGTTTTCCAGCAACAGCCCGGGAACTCTCTCGAATTCGCGCAGATTATTGCTCACCAGCGTCAAACCGTGACTGCGTGCATGAGCCGCAATATGCAGATCGTTGAGGCCAATCACTTGTCCGCGTTGTTCAAGCACGGTGCGGATATTTCCATAATGCCAGGACGCCTTGTCATCGTAGGGCAGCACCGCCAGGCGACTCACGAAATCCTCGACGATCGCCGTATTGCGCGGGATATCGCTGCTTTTTTCAGCTCCGTGAGCCAGTTCAGCCAGCGTGATTGAGGAAATTGCCATGCGACCGTGCTGTCGGTTGAAAATTCCCAATACCTGGAGCGGTCGTTTCTTGATCACATAAATGACGATGTTGGTATCAAGGAGATATTTGAGCATCGCCGCACCTACAGGCTTTCTCGATCCGTCTGAGACTGGTCGGCGCGCTCAGTCATGAAATCATCGCTGACCGTCGCTTCGCCGAGGAAGAAGCTATCCCAAGCAGTTTGCGCCGGCGCAATGATCCGTTCCTGCCCCGCTACCCGGACTTCGACCTTTTTGACGGAATCTGGAAAACGCATCTCGGCAGGCAAACGAACCGCCTGAGTGCGGTTGTTATTGAAAACGGTGCTGATCGTCATATTTCCTCCAGAACAGTGCTATATACGCGGACTATATACACACTGCAAAAAGGAGTCAAGACGGTCTTGATGGTCCGCCAAATTCCGGGATATTGGCCATGAACGCCGGCCCAGCAGCCGTGCCATATAAAAATCCAACGATCGATAACCAACGCTTTCTTATAAGAAAACCCGCATAAGCGACGCAGTTTTAAGTCGTTCGTCTCAATCGGACGCGTTGCTAGACTTCTGCCATCGAAACTCAACTGACAGGAGATTGACATGGCATTTTCAAAAATTCTTGGCGGCGCAGCACGTACCGCCGTCGCGCTGATCGTCGCGCTGGGCGTCAATAGCGCCTTCGCTCAGGCGACGCCCAAGACCATCGTTTTCGGCGTCGCGCCGGGCCCGTATGGCGACCTGATCAAGCAGGCGATCGCCCCGGGGCTCGAAAAGAAGGGCTACAAGGTCGTGCTCAAGGAATTCAGCGACTACGTTCAGCCCAACCTCGCGCTGGCCAACGGCGCGACCGACGCCAACCTGTTCCAGCACGGCGTTTATCTCGAGAAGTTCTCGGCCGACAAGGGCCTGAAGCTCTCGCCGCTGATCCGCGTACCGACCGCCGGCCTCGGCTTGTACTCGAACAAGATCAAGTCGATCGATGAACTCAAGAAAGGCGACGTCATCACGCTTTCCAACGACCCGACCAACCTGGCGCGCGGACTGCGCTTCCTGGCCAAGATCGACCTGCTGACGATCAAGAAGGACATCAGCCCGACCCAGGCGTCGGAAAAAGACATCGACCAGAATCCGCGCGGCCTCGTCTTCAAGCCGCTCGAAGCCGCGCAACTGCCGCGAACGCTCGATACGGCGGCCGGCGCCCTGGTCAATGGCAATTTCGCGATCGCCGCCGGCCTCGACCTCAACAAGGCGCTGAAGCTCGAAGTGCTCGACGAAAATCTCAAGAACCTGATCGCCGTCAAGACCGCCGACCTCGACAAGCCATTCGTCAAGGACATCAAGAGCGTCGTCGAATCCGACGAGTTCCTCGCCGTCGTCACCGATCCGAAGCTTCCCTACGCGTCGTTCCAGCGCCCGGAATGGGTCGTCGCCCGCCTCGCCGGGAAGAAATAAGCAATCAACCTGGATAAAGCAGTTGACCACAGCGAACACGGCGAACACAGCGGAAAAACAATAAGTTCCGATATTTTCATTACTCGCCATGAGGGCGGATCATGAAATTTGGGAAAACGGAGGCTTCTCGCCGTGCCCGCTGTGCCGCCGTGGTTTGAACTGCGGTTTTTGAATAAATAATCTGATTGCCCTACGCCGCAATCAGGTTCCCGGAGAGCAACACGCCATGCCTGAACCTGTAATTTTTGAAGCGCTGACCGTCGACGCAGCCGTCGATCTGGCGAAAAAGCGCGGCATCATCATTTTCCCGGTCGCCACCACCGAGGCGCACGGCGACCATTTACCGCTGGCGACCGACAGCTATACCGCCGAATGGATCGCCGAGGAACTCTCGCGACGAACCGGTCTGCCGGTGCTCTCGCCGACGCCGATCCGCGCCGGCACTTCGCCGACCTTCCATTACGACGTCAATGGCGATCCGATTCCCGGAACGCTGGCGATTTCGCACCAGACTATGTTCCTGCTCATCAAGGACATCCTGCGCGGCCTGTGGGCGACCGGTTTCCGCAAGGTGATCTTCGTCCAGGGACACGGCCAGGAGCCGAATTTCCAGACGATCACCCAGGAGACCGCGACCGAGTTGCGGCGCGAGGGAAAGAACCTGTTCATCGGCGGAGCGACCTACTGGGAACTGGCCGCCGAAACGCTGCGCAGCGAACTCAAAACACCCTTCTACCATTCCGGCGAAGAAGAAACCAGCAACATCCTCTTCGTTCGGCCCGATCTGGTTCAGCTCGACAAGGCCAAAGGCAAGATCTTCAAACCGCTGGTCGACAAATCGCTGCTCAAGCGATCGATCACGCAGGACGACAGCGAGACCTTCCAGATCTTCGACCTCGCCCAGGTCCTGCCGATCGCCCAGCCCGGTCACGTCAGCCACTTCGGCATCGGCAGCACCGACGAGATCCTGAGCGCGAGCGCTGAAAAAGGCCGCAAGGTCCTGGAGCGCGCCACCGAGCGCTACCTGGATCTCATCCGCGACCTCGAAGAACGCTACGCGCCGCAGGAGGTTCCGGGAATCGACGTACGCGAGTACCCGGCGGAAAAACGCTTTACCGTCGCCTACTGAAATGATCGAACTCAAGGACATTTCCGTCGCCTTCGTCGCCAAGGAGCAGACGGTTCGCGCCGTCCGCAACGCCTCGCTCAACATCGCGCCGGGAGAAATCTTCGGCATCGTCGGCACCAGCGGCGCCGGCAAGAGCACCTTGCTGCGCTCAATCAATCTGCTCGAACGCCCCGGCAGCGGCCGCGTGCTGCTCGACGGCCGCGACATCACCGACTTTGATGGCGCGCAGCTGCGCAGCGAACGCCAGAACATCGGAATGATCTTCCAGCACTTCAACCTGATGCACACCTGCACGGTCTATGAAAACGTCGCCTTCCCGTTGCAGATTGCCGGTCAGAGCCGCCAGCAGATCAGCGAACGCGTTCCCGAGTTGCTCGGGCTGGTCGGGCTTGCCGACAAGGCCAAAGCCTATCCGGCGCAGCTCTCGGGCGGCCAGAAGCAGCGCGTCGGCATCGCTCGCGCGATCGCCAATCGTCCGCAGGTGCTGCTCTGCGACGAACCGACTTCGGCGCTCGACCTCGAGAGCTCGGCGGCGATCCTCGAACTGCTCAAGGAGATCAACGAGCGCCTGGGAATCACCATCGTGCTGATCTCGCACGAGATGAACGTCATCAAGCGGATCTGCACGCGCGTCGCGGTGATGGACCAGGGCGAGGTGATCGAACTGGGCGACGTCTATGACATCTTCGCGACGCCCAAGGCGGCGTTCACCCGGCAGCTCGTCGACCACACGTTCAACCTCGAATTGCCGCGTCACCTCACCGAGGACCTCTCAGGAACGCTGCTCAAGATCCTGTTCCTCGGCGACAGCGCCGAGCATCCGGTGCTCTCGGAAGCGACGCTGCGTTTCGGCGTCTCGGTCAACATCCTGCACGGCAAGATCGAGTACATCAACAACCGGCCGATCGGCCTGCTGATCGCTTTGCTCACCGACCGCAGCGACAGCCAGCCGTCAACGTCGCGGCTTGGCGAAGCGGTCGATTTCATCCGCCACAACACGGCGCAAGTCGAGGTCTTACATGCTTGAAGTGATCGTTCCCCTGCTCGGCGACCTCGGTCCGGCTTTCGCCGAGACCTTCCTGATGGTCGGCGTTTCGAGCTTCTTCGCCATCGTCGGCGGGCTGCCGCTCGGTTTCGTTCTCTACCTCACCGAGCGCCGCCTGTTCTGGGACAACCGCACGGCGCACGCGGTCGGCAGCGTCGTGGTCAACGTCATCCGTTCGTTGCCCTTCGTCATCCTGCTGGTGATGCTGTTGCCGTTCACGCAATGGGTGCTCGGCACCACCATCGGCCCGACGGCCGCCTCGGTGCCGCTTTCCGTCGCCGCCATCGCCTTTTTCGCGCGCATGGTCGAAGGCGCGCTGTGCGAGGTCGATCCGGGAATCATCGAAGCCGCCCAGGCGTTCGGCGCGAGCCCGCTGCGAATCATCGTCTCGGTGCTGTCGCGCGAGGCGATGCCCGGCTTCCTGCGCGCCTTCACGGTGACGCTGATCAGCCTGATCGGCTATTCGGCGATGGCCGGAATCGTCGGTGGCGGCGGCGTCGGCGATCTGGCGATCCGCTTTGGCTATTACCGCTACCAGACCGACGTGATGATCATCACCGTCATCGCGCTGGTGGTCCTGGTCCAGCTCGTGCAAAGCGCCGGCGACCTGCTGGCCAAACGCGCCGACAAGAAGGGATAAGCTTCACCCCTCCCGACGAACCGGCTGGCGGCCGACCTGCTTGGTGATTTTCTGACCAGTTGAAACTTGAGAAGACGGCTTCCTTGAGGATCAAAGGAGCAGCATCGATTTAGAGAAAACTCGATGCTGCTCCCCTTCTAACTTGCTTCTTTTACCTGGATGAAGCCGCCACCTTGGCCCGCGCCGTGTGCAATTTCCGGTAGCTGTCGATCAGGCGCTGGTGTCGATCGAGCCCCTCCAGTTTCATACTCGTTGGGGTGAGCCCGAAGAAACGCACGCTGCCGTCTACCGACCCCAGCACCGCGTCCATCCGCGGGTCGCCGAACATCCGGCGGAAATTGACGACGTAATCGTCAAGCGCCAGGTCGTCGTCGAGCAGTACCTCGAGCACCACATTGACGGCCTGATAAAACAAGCCTCGCTCTGCCGTGTTTTCGTTGTACTGCAGGAAGGCGCCGACCAATTCCTGCGCTTCTTCGAATTGCTGCAAGGCGAGATTGATCAGCAGCTTCAGCTCGAGAATGGTGAGCTGACCCCAGGCCGTGTTCTCGTCGAATTCGATGCCGATCAAGGTGGGTATGTCGGTGTAATCATCGAGCTCACTGTTTTCCAGACGCTCAAGCAACGCTTCCAGGCTGGCATCGTCGAGGCGATGCAGGTTCAAGATATCGGCGCGGAACGACAGCGCCTTGTTGGTGTTGTCCCAGATCAAATCCTCGACCGGATAAATTTCCGAATAACCCGGCACCAGAATTCGGCAGGCCGTTGCGCCTAAATTCTCAGACACCGCCATGTACACTTCCTTGCCCATCTCTTCGAGAATGCCGAACAAGGTTGCGGCTTCCTCGGCATTGGGGTTTTCATCGTGGCTCGAAAAATCCCACTCGACAAAATCATAATCGGCTTTGGCGCTGAAAAAGCGCCACGACACGACGCCGCTCGAATCGATGAAGTGCTCGACAAAGTTGTTCGGCTCGGTCACGGCGTTACTGACGAAGGTCGGCCGAGGCAGATCGTTGAGGCCTTCAAAACTGCGACCCTGCAGCAACTCGGTCAGACTGCGTTCGAGCGCCACGTCCAGGCTCGGGTGCGCGCCGAACGAGGCAAACACGCCGCCGGTACGCGGGTTCATCAAGGTGACGCACATCACCGGAAACCTCCCGCCCAGCGACGCGTCCTTGACCAGAACCGGAAAGCCCTGCGCTTCCAACTCATCGATCCCGGCCAGAATGCCGGGGTACTTTGCCAACACGTCGTGCGGCACATCAGGCAGCGCGATTTCACCTTCGAGAATTTCGCGTTTGACCGCCCTCTCGAAAATTTCCGACAGGCATTGCACCTGCGCTTCGGCCAGCGTATTGCCGGCACTCATGCCGTTGCTGAGGAACAGATTGTCGATCAGGTTGGACGGGAAATAGACGACCTCGCCGTCCGACTGGCGCACATACGGCAGCGAACAAATGCCGCGCTGCACGTTGCCGGAGTTGGTGTCGTAGAGATGCGAGCCACGCAACTCGCCATCGGGGTTGTAAATCTTCAGGCAGTATTCGTCGAGTATTTCACGCGGCAGCGCATCCTTGCGGCCGGGCTTGAACCAGCGCTCGTTCGGGTAATGCACAAACGCCGCGTTGGCAAGGTCTTCGCCCCAAAACTGGTCGTTGTAGAAATGATTGAAATTCATCCGCTCGATGAATTCGCCCAAGGCGGAGGCCAGCGCGCTTTCCTTGGTCGATCCCTTGCCGTTGGTAAAACACATCGGTGAATGCGCATCGCGGACATGCAGCGACCATACATTGGGAACAAGATTGCGCCACGAGGCGATTTCGATCTTCATTCCCAGACCCGCCAAAACCCCTGACATATTGGCGATGGTTTGCTCCAGCGGCAGATCCTTGCCGGCGATATAGGTACGCTCTTGCGAAGCAGGCCTCAGCGTCAGCAAGGCCTGGGCATCGGCATCCAGATTTTCGACTTCCTCGATCACAAACTCGGGCCCGGTTTGCACCACCTTCTTGACCGTACACCGGTCGATGGAACGCAAGATGCCCTGGCGGTCTTTGGCCGAGATATCGGCCGGCAGCTCGACCTGAATCTTGAAAATCTGCTCGTAGCGGTTTTCCGGATCGACGATATTGTTCTGCGACAGGCGGATCTGCTCGGTCGGAATACCGCGAGTCTCGCAGTACAGCTTGACGAAGTAAGCCGCGCACAACGCCGATGAAGCCAGAAAGTAATCGAACGGACCTGGCGCCGAGCCATCGCCCTTGTAGCGGATGGGCTGATCGGCGACCACCGTGAAGTCATCGAACTTGGCTTCAAGACGAAGCTTGTCGAGAAAATTGACCTTGATTTCCATGCGGGAATTCCAACGTTAAAAACGAATTGGCCGCTATTATCGGGTTTTTCCAGTGGAAAAACCGCGCTTCGCAGCCGTTCGAGGATCCAGGGTATTGGCGCCGAAAGCAGCCCGCCGCGACGAGCGTTGCCAAGATCAGGCACACCGCCAAGCCCGATCCGCTCGACGACGATGCGCATCCGGAGAAGCCCGCCAAGCGCTGCTTGTGACGCTGTCGCGGAGATTTTCATCTGCCCTGCCGGCAAGCTGCTGTTGCGCCAATCCGGGGGCTTGAGGTGCCACGGGACGAAAAACCGGGTTAGGCCAATGCCATCATTCGAATTCAGACTAAGGTGCTTCGTCCAGTTTAGGCGGTGCTGTTGCGTTCTCGTTTGGACGCTGCCGGATCGGCAAGTGAATGGTAAACGTGGTGCCTTTTCTCATTTCGCTTTGAACTTCGATTCGCCCCCGATGGTTCTTGATAATGCCATGGGAAACCGACAATCCGAGACCGGTTCCCAAGCCAACGGGTTTGGTCGTGAAGAAGGGGTCAAATATCTTGGCGATGTCTTCGGGACTAATCCCCTTGCCGTTGTCGCTGATCGAAATCCATACCTCGTCCGTTGAACACCCGCTGCGAATGGTGATTTGTCCATTATCTTGAATGGCTTGGGCTGCATTGATCACAACATTCATGCATACTTGGTTGATTTGGGATGGAATGCATTCCACGCGTGGCAACGCCCCATATTCGCGGAGAACGACCGCTTTGTACTTGAGTTCGTTGTTCAAAATGTTGAGCGTACTATCCAGTCCTTCGTGGAGGTCCGCCAACTGCCATTCAGCACCGCCTATGCGGGAGAAATCACGCAAGTCCTGAACAATTCGCTTGACTCGGGAAGTGCCATCAATAGATTCGGAAATCAGTTTTGGAATATCTTCGCGCAGAAACTCAAAATCGATTTCCTGCTTCATCCGGGTGATGCGTTCCTTCTGCTTTTCTGCATCCTCCTGAGCCCAAGGGCCATTGTCGGCAAAGGCGTCAATCAGGAGCAGCAGATTGACCATGTAAGTTCTTAGAGTGCCCAGATTGGAGTTAACAAAGCCGATGGGGTTGTTGATTTCATGGGCTACACCGGCGGCCAGTTGCCCGATTGAGGCCAGTTTCTCCTGCTGAAGAATTTGCGACTGAGCGTTCTTCAATTCTTTATGAGCGTTCTCAATTTCAATGATTTTTTGTGCCAACTGCTCTTCGGCACGCGTCCTCTCGGCAATTTCGCTCTGCAATTCAAGATTGGATTGCTGAAGGTTTTCGGAAGTGGCCTTCAGATTGTCATTGATCACGGAAAGTTCTTCAGTCCGTTCTTCGACTTTGGCTTCCAATTCATTGTGAGCATTTTGTAAATCTGTTTCCCGCGCATGCAGGAAAGTGCTCATGATCTGAAAGTCGGAAGCCAGTTTATGCAGTTCGGAAAAAGAGGTGGGAATGACGGTCAGTGCTTTGACGTGAGTGAAATCGCCTAAAGTCAGGGCGTTGGCGCTCAGGCTGAGTTGTTCTAGGGGTGCGATGACGTTCCGTTGTATTTGTTTGCGAAGATTCCATGCCAAGGTTATCCAGATAGCCAGTGAAGCGGCAAAGATCAGAATGGAAATCCACGCATAAGAGCTTAAAAATATAGCCAGCGGAATTTGATCCACGACGACCCATCCGGTTTTATCTACTCGGGTAGCACTTCCCAGAACCCGCTCAGAGTAATAGGTATAGAAGTTTACTGCCTTTCCGTTTAGTGCTCCTTGGAAGATATCCAGATTGCTCAGATTGATCTGTTGTTTGACCAGCCCAGGATTCGGGTGGGCCAACAGGGTTCCGCTCTGATCCGTGATAAAAACAAAATCTTTACCCTGGCTGTTCGAAATCCGTTCAATTTCTTTCTGGAATAGTCCAAGATTCAATTCGCCGACCACCGTGCCACCGTGTGATAGCGCACGAATCAGGTAGACTGTTGGGTCGCCGGTACGAACAGATATAAAAGGCCTTGAAATGCTGAAGCTTTGGTTGCTACCCTGTTGTTCTTTCGTTTTCTGGAAATCAGGTAGATTCGACATATCCAGGCCGGAGTAATTCTGCTCGGACGGCATGATGAATGTGATTTTGTTGTTCTTGTCGAGGCAATACAAGGTTTCAAAATAGCCATAGGACTCCCAGGTGCTTTTCATGAAAGTATTCAGGTTTTCCGCGCCTGCCGTTTCAGCCAGGCGAGCGACAGAGTCCAGAATTCTTCCGCCATGCACAAGATGCTGGTCGACAATCTGGGTGACTGATTGCACCACCTGGTTTTGCTGATTCAGCAGGTTCTGCTTGCCGAGATAGCCCACGCCAGCAACCGCGGTAACCCCAACGACAATCAGCGGAAGAAATACGCGGAACAAGATCAGGTTCAGGAAAACCTGTCTAAGGGGTAGGGAAACATTATCTTTTGCCATGGAAAAATCTACGGCGATCCGGTTAATTCAGCTTGCCCAAGATAACAAACTTTCCGTTTTCAATGGCGCTGAGGTAGAAAGGTCGCTGAACATCGCCAAATTGATCAAGCGAAATATCGTCCATCAGCCCCTTGAAATCGCGCGTCTCCAGCAATGCCTTCTTCAAATTATCCGGTTTTCCGGCGGTCTTTTTCAGAGCGTCTGCCAATACCACGGCGGCCTCATAGCCAAAAGCCGCACCGAAAGAAGGCGTGTTGCCGAAGCGGGCTTGATAGCTGGATTTGAATTCGGTAAAGGAAGGTGTATGGCTGGTCAGAGCATAGGACTGCTCAAGCTTCAGTCCATCAACGGCTTTGCCGCCGTTATTGATCAGGGTTTCGGTTTGTGCCCAGGCCGAGGTGAACAAGGGAACCTGCCAGTCCATGATGCGTACTCTTTGCGCGATGAGCGCCGTGTCGATGTCTGAAGCAATGATCATGAGCCCTTCCGCTTCACCGCTACGCAGCTTGGCCAGCGTTGGGGAAAAGTCTGGGCGGGTTTTTGATGAAAAATTACTCTCGCCAGAAATAATGCCGCCGAGCGAAGCATATTTCTCAGAAAAAGTGGTGCTGTATGTCTTGGCGTAAGCTGCGTTGTCCATGTCGTAAATGACAGCAAGTCGTTTTAACCCCGCCGTCCTGAAAATGTATTCCGCGAAAGCCTGGGAGCTGTCTTTGAATGTCGGATAGACACGGAAGAAGAAATCGTCCTGTCCGCTCAATGCGGGCGTCGAAGCCGTCGGGCTGATCATGACCATATGGGCGGGGTCGGTGACCTTGAGCCCGGAAGCCGTTTGTCCGCTGGTGGCATGACCGATGATGGCCACAACGCCTGCCTTGATCAATTCATCGTCTACGGATTGGGCTTTTTCCGGAACACCCAGATCATCACGAATGACCAGTTCGATCTTCCGTCCGTTGATTCCACCGCTGGCATTGATTCTTTCAACGGCCAGTTGGACTCCGTTGCGCTCCTGTACGCCCAATTCAGCCTGGTTGCCCGTCATTTGAGCAACAAAGCCGACAAGGACAGTTTCTTTTTCGGAGAGCAGTATGAATGACAGACCTGCGGTGCCAATCAGCAAGAACGCCACAACACAACGAAGCCAGAACGGTTTGTTGCTCGATTGAATACTGGTATTCATGCTGTGCCCTCTATCACGAAGGAAAAACGATAGCCGATTGCCAGGAGCCGGCTCCATTTTCTCAGGAAAAACGCGAAATGACGTGGATACCCCTCGAATTAATCAATCAAACCTGAAATCTTCTAGCACTCGCCTGCCCGGCTTGGCTCAGGTGTATGCCAGCCGTTTCCTTGGTCGCAAAAAATATTTCTGGGAAATGCGCCATTTCCCTCGTGAGCTAACGTATCTACACGGGTACTGGGATTCGGGCAACTATCCCAATTTTCGGGGTACAAGCTACGTCGACAAAACTTGAGCAATTCACCCGAACGACCGCTTGGGAGACGCGAACTAGACCGGTAGCTATTGGCCGACAACTGCCCCCGAATCCTCGCCCGCCCCCCCCTACGCTTTGAATCCGCGGAGCGCATCGCTTCACCGCCCTACCCCCAGCCTGATTCCGAAACCGATCAGGAACACCCCGGCCAGTCGCGTCATCAGGCGCGACGCGGCCGGGTTGGCGCGCAGCCGTTCGGCCAGGAAGTGCGCGAGCAGCACGGCGACGAGGCCGTAGATGAAGGTCAGCACGGCGATCGTCGCCGCCATGAAGGCGAAAGTCAGCACGCCGCGATGGCTCGCCGAATCGACGAAGAGCGGGAAAAACGCCATGTAGAAAACGATCGCCTTGGGATTGAGCAAGGTGATCGTCAGCGACTGGCGCAGGTAGTGGTAAGGCTCGAAATCGATCACCGGCGCCGTCCCCTTCCTGGCGAAGAGCATCCGCGCGCCGAGCCAGGCCAGGTACGCGGCGCCCAGCCACTGCACGGCGTGGAAGGCGGCCGGGCTCGCGGCGAGCAGCGCGGCGACGCCGGCGACCGCCAGCCACATCAGCACCTGGTCACCGAGGATCAGACCGCAGGTCGCGGCGAGTCCGCCGCGAATTCCGCCCTTGCCGGTCGAGGTGATCAAGGCCAGGTTGCCCGGCCCGGGAATGAACAGAAAAAGAACGACGGCAGCAACGAACGCGCCGTAGTCGGTTACGCCAAGCATGGAAGCCCTCCTGCCGCGATGATACTTGCTTTGACTCGGCAGTGATTCCTGCCCTTGCCAAATAGCAGAGGATGGCCGATCCGACCGAACTTTGTAATTTGCTTATAGGCAATAAATCGTTCCGCAGCGCATTCGCCGCCGGTAACCTTCCCCCATCCTCAACTCAACGGCAATCCGGCCAACAACCGGTTTCCTCTGGCTTCCTCGATGACGCATCTCAAACTGAACACGATGATCGCCACCGAAATCGCCGCGTTCATCGACTCATCGCCTGACGACTTCACCGCACTCGCCGACCGCATCTGGCAGTTCGCCGAGGTCGGCTACGCCGAGCATCAGTCGGCCGCAGCGCAACGCGAAATTCTCGAGCGCCATGGCTTTCGCGTGCGCAGCGGGCTGTCGGGAATGGCCACTGCCTTCGTCGCCGAGGCTGGAGAAGGCGGAGAAGCTGACACCGTGATCGCCTTCCTCGGCGAATTCGACGCGCTGCCCGGATTGAACCAGATCGCCGGCCAGACGACGCGCGAAAGCGCCGGCGGCGGCGGCGAACAAGGCTGCGGCCACGGCTGCGGACACCATCTGCTCGGCACCGGTGCGCTGCTGGCGGCGATCGCCGCAGCCGACTACCTCAAGCGCCACGCGATCGCCGCGACAGTACGCTATTACGCCTGCCCAGCCGAGGAAAACGGCGCCGGCAAGGCCTTTCTGGCCAGGGACGGCCATTTCGACGACGTCGCCGCGGCGCTGACCTGGCATCCCGGCTCGTCGACGGGCGTCATGACCGGACCGACGCTGGCCAACAAGCAGGCCTATTTCCGCTTCAGCGGTCGCGCCGCGCACGCCGCAGCGGCGCCGCATCTTGGCCGCAGCGCGCTCGACGCCGTCGAGCTGATGAACGTCGGCGTCAATTACCTGCGCGAACACATGATCCCCGAGGCGCGCGTGCATTACGCGATCACCGACGCCGGCGGCAGCGCGCCGAACGTCGTGCAGGCCAGCGCCGAGGTGCTTTATCTGGTGCGCGCGCCCGACGCCGCCGCGGTCGAAGCGCTCTATCAACGCGTCTGCAAGATCGCGCAGGGCGCGACGCTGATGACCGAGACGCAGGTCGCGATCCGCGTCGACAAGGCCAGCGCGCACATGCTGCACAGCCAGACGCTCGATGGCCACCTGGCCGAAGTGATCGGCCGGCTCGGCGGGCCGCAATTCGACGAGCACGACGCGCAACTGGCGCGAGAAATGCAATCGGCGATGAGTCGCGACGACATCGCCGCCGCCAAACGCAAGTTCCTGATCCGCGCCGACGACGACCAGCCGCTCTCGGGCGAGGCCATGCCTTACCAGCCGTTTCACCCGTCGGTCGGCGGTTCGACCGACGTCGCCGACGTCAGTTGGGTGGTACCTACCACGCAGTGCTGGAGCGCCTGCTACGCAATCGGAACGCCCGCGCACAGCTGGCAGAACGTCGCGCAGGGCAAGACCGCGCATGCCCACAAGGGCATGCTGCACGCCGCCAAGGTGCTGGCGGTCACGGCGATCGAGCTGATCAGCGACCCGCAGCGCCGCGAAGCGGCGCAGCAGGAGCTGCGTGACGCGCAGGCCGTTAGCGAGCGGCCAAACCTGTTGCCCGACGACGTCCACGCGCCACAGCCTTGACGCCCCAGGTGGTCGATGCGCACGCCAGGACACTTGAATTTCCTGATAAGCACATAACAAATTCGTCGTTCGCAAGCACCGTATCCACCCCTTACTATCGCTGACAAGGAACTCCGAACGTCCCGGTCAATAGCGGGACGCGGATTCCGTCATCGACGGCCGGAATCTCCTGGCCGTGTTACCAAGGGAATTCGATGAGCGCTTTCATTCGTATCAGAAGCACGCTGTGGCGAACGCTGATCCAGGCCGTACCGACGGTGTTCGGTATCGTCATTCTGGTCTTTCTGCTGTTGCAGCTGGTTCCCGGCGATGCCGCCGACGTGCTGGCCGGCGAATCCGGCGGCGCCACCGAGGAGACGATGGCGATGCTGCGTGCGCAGTTCGGCCTCGACCAGCCGGTCCTGACGCAGCTGCTTGCCTATCTCAACAACCTCGCGCACTTCAGCCTGGGCTTTTCGCCGCGCTACAACACGCCGGTGATGACGCTGATCATGTCGCGACTGCCCGGAACGCTGATCCTGATGCTGCTCGCGCAGACCATCGCCATCGCGCTCGGCATCGTGCTTGGCGCGGTGATGGCGAGCTGGGTCGGCAAGTGGCCCGACCGGCTGCTCTCGCTGCTGAGCCTGCTGCTCTACTCGACGCCGGGATTCTGGATTGGCCTGATGGCGCTGATCGTCTTTTCGGTCTGGCTCGGCTGGTTGCCGAGCGGCGGCAACATCACCATCGGCGCCGACCTGCGCGGCTGGGCCTACGTCGCCGACTTTTCTCGCCACGCGGTGCTGCCGGTGCTGGCGCTGGCCGGCTTTTTCGTCGCCATCTACGCTCGCCTGACGCGCGCCTCGATGCTCGAAATTTCACGCCAGGACTTCGTTCGCACCGCGCACGCCAAGGGGCTGCATCCGCTGCACGTCAGCGTTCGCCACATCCTGCGCTGCGCGCTGATTCCGCTGACCACCGTCGCCGGAATGCACTTCGGCACGCTGCTCGGCGGCGCCGCCGTCGTCGAAACGGTGTTCAGCTGGCCGGGGCTCGGGCGACTCGCGCTCGAAGCCGTGCTGGCGCGCGACTACGCGGTGCTGCTCGGCGTGCTGCTGCTCTCTTCTTTCATGGTGATCATCGCCAACATGCTGGTCGATTTGCTGCATGCCTGGCTCGATCCGCGCATCAAGGTCCGCTGACATGACGACTCCAACCCTCGCCCACGCTTTGCCGGCCGCAGCGCCATCGCCGCGCTTCGGGAAACTCAGTCCCGAGTTGCTGGCCTTCGTCAAAAACCCTTCGGGGATGACCGGCCTCGTGCTGCTACTGCTGATGTTCGGCCTGGCACTCACCGCCCACTGGTTCTATCCGGGCGATCCGCTCGACATGGCGGGGCAGCCCTTCGTGCGTCCCGGTCAGGATCCACTGTTCCCGCTGGGAACCGATTCGCTCGGTCGCGACGTCGCCGCCGGTCTGGTGCACGGCTCGCGCGTTTCCTTGCTGATCGGCTTTGCCTCGGTACTCATCAGCCTCGTCATCGGCACGCTGGTCGGTACGCTGTCGGGTTACTTCGGCGGCCGTGTAGACGACCTGCTGGTACGCGTCACCGAGCTCTTTCAGACGATTCCGACCTTCCTGCTGGTGATCGTCATCGTCGCCATCGGCCAGCCATCGGTCGCGCTGATTTCGCTGGCGATCGGACTCGCTTCGTGGCCGACCATCGCGCGCCTGGTTCGCGCCGAATTCCGCGCGCTGCGCGAAGCCGATTTCGTGATGGCGGCGCGCAGCCTCGGCTACTCGAATGCGCGGATCATCGTTCGCGAGATCCTGCCCAACGCGCTGCCGCCGATCATCGTCACCACCTCGGTGATGGTCGCCACGGCGATCCTGCTCGAATCGGCGCTGGCCTTTCTCGGTCTCGGCGACCCCAACCGCGTGAGCTGGGGCAGCATGATCGGCGCCGGCCGCGAAATGCTGCGCACGGCCTGGTTCCTGACCTTTTTCCCGGGAACCATGCTGGTCCTCACCGTGCTGTCGCTCAATCTGGTCGGCGACGCGCTCAACGATGCGCTCAACCCCCGTCTGCGAGGTGTGTCATGAGTCACCTGCTCGATATTCAGAATCTCACGGTTTCCTTTCCCGGTCACGTCGCGGTCAGCGGACTCAATCTCGCCATCGACCAGGGCGAAACGCTGGCGCTGGTCGGCGAATCAGGTTGCGGCAAGTCGGCGACCGCGCTCGCGCTGATGCGGCTGCTGCCGCCTTCGGCGCGCGTCTCCGGTCAGCTCGTCTTTGACGGCCAGGACTTGGCGACGCGTTCGCCCAGCGAAATTCGCGCGCTGCGCGGCAGCCAGATCTCGATGATCTTCCAGGAGCCGATGACCTCGCTCAACCCGGTGCTGTCGATCGGGCAACAGCTCGTCGAGGTGCTGCATCTGCATCAGCGCCTCTCTCCCGCGGCGGCGCGCTCGCGCGCCATCGAACTGCTTGACCTGGTAAAGATTCCCGAACCGGCGCAGCGCGTCGACGACTTCCCGCACAACCTGTCGGGCGGCCAGCGCCAGCGCGTGATGATCGCCATGGCGGTGGCTTGCCGCCCGCGCCTGCTGATCGCCGACGAACCGACCACCGCGCTCGACGTCACCATCCAGGCGCAGATCCTCGAACTGCTCGACGACTTGCGCCGCGAGTTTTCGATGAGCCTGCTCTTGATCACCCACGACCTCGGGCTGGTCAGCCAATGGGCCGACCGCGTCGCGGTGATGTATGCGGGGAAAAAAGTCGAGGAAGCGTCGGCCAGCGTGATCTTCGACCACCCGCGCCATGCCTACACGCGCGGCCTGCTCGGCACCTCGCTGCATCTCGCGAACGACCTGCATTACCGCAGCGCGCGGCTGCCCGAAATCAGGCACGAGGTGGACGATCAGGGCGAAGCGCACTTCCATCTCTCGACGCCGGCGCTGCCCAAGTCCCAAGCTGCGCTCGAGTCGATTTCGCCGGTGTTGTCGCTCGAAGCCATCCGCACGCACTACCAGACGCCGCGCGGCAAGCTCGCCGCCGTCGATGGCGTATCTTTCGACATCAGGCGCGGCGAAACCGTCGGCCTCGTCGGCGAGTCGGGCTGCGGCAAGTCGACGCTGTCCAAAACCATCCTGCGCTTGCTCGAACCGACCGACGGCAAGATCGTTCTCGACGGTCAGGACCTCGCCCACCTGCGCGAAGCCGAGCTGCGTCCGCTGCGCCACAAGGTGCAGATGATTTTCCAGGACCCCTTTGGCTCGCACAACCCGCGCCATTCGATCGAGACGATCCTCGACAGCGTGCTGATCGTCCATCGTCAGGGCGACAAGGCGCAGCGGCATCAGCGCATTCTCGAAATGCTCGACCACGTCGGACTGCCGCGAACCAGCCTTAAGCGCTATGCGCACGAATTCTCGGGCGGCCAGCGTCAGCGCATCGGCATCGCTCGCGCGCTGATCCTCAAGCCGTCGCTGGTCATTTGCGACGAGCCGGTTTCGGCGCTCGACGTCTCGATCCAGGCGCAAATCCTCAACCTGCTGGTCGACTTGAAGCGCGATTTTGGCCTCTCGTACCTCTTCATTTCGCACGACCTGTCGGTCGTCCGCTACATCGCCGACCGCGTGCTGGTGATGAACCAGGGGCGAATCGTCGAGCACGGCGACCCGGAAGCGATCTGGACTTCGCCGCAACACCCCTACACGCGCTCGCTGATCGCTGCGGCGCCGGTACGCAAATCAGGCGAGCGCGCCGCCGCCTAAAATTTTCAACCTAAAACCCTCAAATCAAACCACAGCGACACAGCGGACACGGCGTAGCCCCTAAGTCTTTCAGGAACTTGAACACTACGAAGGTCGCAAGTCATTGTTTTTTCGCCGTGTTCGCCGTGGTTAACTGAATTTTCAAAAACCAATTCAACTCAGGAAAAATCATGTCCAAAGATAAGATAGAAGGCTCGTTCGTCGCGCTGATCACGCCGTTCAACGAAGACGGCAGCGTCGACTACGAAGCGTTCCGCACGCTGCTCAAGTTCCAGCAAGACAACGGCACCGCCGCCGTGCTGATCATGGGATCGACCGGCGAGGTCTCGATGCTGTCGGCCGACGAGCGCCGCCAGATCATCGCCCGCACCGCGCAGTTCAAGACCGGCAAGCTCAAACTCTTCTACGGCTGCACCGGCAACAATACCGAGACGACCATCGACTACGTCAAGTTCGCCAAAGACAACGGCGCCGACGGCGCGATCATCGCGGCGCCCGCGTACATCTGCGCGAGCGAAGCCGACATCGAGCAGTATTTCCTCGACGTCGCCGACAGCACCGAACTGCCGCTCGGCATCTACAACAACCCGCCGCGCGTCAAGACCGACCTGCACTGGACCAGCCTGCTGCGCCTCTTCAAGCATCCCAACTACGTCATCCACAAGGAATCGACGACGCGCGTCGGCCAGGTCGCGCAGGTCATCGCCGGCAATCCCGACGTCTCGGTGATGTGCTGCGACTCGCCCAACCTCGGCCTGGTGATTCCGACCATGAGCCTGGGCGGACACGGCACCGCCAACATGACCGGCAATATCGCGCCGGCCGAGCTCGCCGAGATTTCGCGGCCGTGGAAGCAAGACGGCGACGCGCAGCGCTTCCGCGACGCCTACCTGCACCTGCTGCCGCTCTTGCACTACACCTATTCGGCGATCAACCCGGTCGCCGTCAAGTCGCTGATGAAGGCCGTTGGCCTGCCCGCCGGCAGCCTGCGCCGCCCGCTGCGCGACCTCGACGGCGACGCCCTGAACACCGGGCTGCGCATCGTCAAAGAGCTGGGGCTATCCAAAAAATACGGTTTCAAGGGATGAGTGCAAGCGACCCGATCCGCGTCCAACCTGGCGCGGCGAACTATTTTTCGCACGTCGGCGCGCTCGACGAGATCGAGCGCTTCTATCCGGAAAGTTCGCTCAAGCGCGTGCTGTGGATCAGCGGCAAGCGCGCGCAAGCGGCCGCCGCGCCGTATCTGCCAGCGCTTTTTGCCAGTTCCAAATCGACGCGGCTGAGCTTTTCCGGGCACTGCAGCGAACGTCAGGTTGGCGAGTTCGTTCGCCGGGGCAGTGATGCCGACCTCGTCATCGGCGTCGGCGGCGGATCGGCGCTCGATACCGCCAAGGCCGTCGCCAATCGCCTCAACAAGCCGTTCATCGCCATTCCGACGATCGCCGCCACCTGCGCCGCGTGGACGCCGCTCTCGGTGTGGTACGACGACGATCACCGCGCGCTCGGGTTCGAGCTCTTTCCGCACGCCAGCCATCTGCTGCTGGTCGAGCCGCGAATCGTGTTGGCGGCGCCGGCGGCCTACCTTCGCGCCGGAATCGGCGACACGCTGGCCAAATGGTACGAGGCGCGCGTGTTGTGCGAGCGGAGCGAAGCATCGTTGCCGCTCACCGCGCAGCTCGGGCTGGCGGCCTCCTTGCAGCTCAGGGACATCCTGCTCGCCGACGGCGCCGCGGCGCTCGCCGCGGTCGCGAGCGGCACGCTCAACGAAGAATTCCTGCGCGTGGTCGATGCGATCGTCGCCGGCGGCGGCCTGGTCGGCGGACTGGGAGAGCGCTACACGCGGCTCGCCGCGGCGCATTCGATTCACAACGGGCTGACCGTGCTGGCCGAAACGGGAGAGTTCCTGCACGGCACCAAGGTCGCTTACGGCATTCTGGTTCAGCTCGCGCTCGAAGGAAAAGACGACGAGCTTGCGCAACTGGCGGCATCGCTCGAAGGTCTCGGGCTGCCGACGCGGCTCGCACAGATCAACGTCGATTACGGCGAGCAGCAGAAGATTGACGCGCTGATCGCACACACCATCCGCGCCAGCGAATCGATCCATCTGATGCCCGGGAAAATCGACGCTGACCGGCTGCAGCGGGCAATCGGCAAGGTCGAAACGCTGGCCAAAAGCTGATCATCAAGGGCTAAACGAATGGAATTGGGAATCAAAGGAAAAAAAGCGTTGATCTGGGGCGGCAGCCGTGGCCTGGGC
>JAGTRW010000035.1:0-40788 GCA_018262095.1 Pseudomonadota bacterium | reverse complement strand
GGGCAAGGCGGCGGCGTTTCAACTGGCGCGTGAAGGCGTGGCACTCACGCTGTTGGCGCGAACGGCGAGCACGCTCGAATCAACCGCCGCCGAGATCGCTTCGGCGACCGGCGCCGCGGTCAAGACGGCGGTTGCCGACATCGCGACGCCGGAAGGCCGCGATGCGGCGCTCGCCGCGTGCCCGGCGCCGGACATCCTGATCAACAACGGCGACGGGCCGATCCCCGGCGATTTTCGCCAGTGGTCGCGCGACGACTGGCTGCAGGCGCTCGACACCATGATGCTCGGGCCGATCGAAATGATCCGCCGCACCGTCGACGGGATGGCCGAACGCGGCTTCGGCCGGATCATCAACGTCACCTCGCGCAGCGTCAAGATTCCGCAGCTCGAACTCGGCTTGTCCAACGGCGCGCGCTCGGGACTCACCGGATTCGTCGCGGGACTCGCGCGAACGGTGACCGACCGCAACGTCACGATCAACAACATCCTGCCCGGGATTTTCGCGACCGACGGGCAGCGCCGCCACATCGACACGCTGGTCGAACAGAGCGGACGGCGCTTCGAAGCGATCTGGCAGCAGCGCGCCGAATCGTCACCAGCGCGTCGTTACGGCCGGCCCGACGAGTTCGGCGCGTATTGCACATTCCTGTGTTCGGCGCACGCCGGCTACATCACCGGCCAAAACCTGCTGATCGACGGCGGCAGCTATCCCGGAACGTTCTGATCGCCCCATGAGAGAACGGCACCCCGATGTGGTGGTCGTCGGCGGCGGCCTGGTCGGGCTGGCGATCGCCCATGGACTGCTTCGCCAGAAGCTGCGCGTCACCGTCTGCGACGAGGGCGATCGCGACTTTCGCGCCTCGCGCGGCAATTTCGGTCTGGTCTGGGTGCAGGGCAAAGGCGTCAACTCGCCGCCTTATGCCCGGCTGACCTCACACTCCGCTCGGCTCTGGCCGGACTATGCGCGGCAACTGCAGCGCGACAGCGGAATCGACCCCGGCCACACGCGCCGCGGCGGTCTGAGCCTCTGTCTGGAGATCGACGAACTCGCTGAAAAATCGGCAGCGATGGCCGCGCTCAAAGCCCATACGCCCGGATTCGACTACGAGGTGCTCGACGCGGCTGGTGTTCGCCGTTTTCTGCCGGGCGCTTCGCCGGATATCGCCGGCGGCATCTATTCGCCGCAGGACGGCCACGTCAATCCCTTGCAGACGCTGCATGCGCTGCTCGCCGCCTTCGAAGCACTGGGCGGAACGTATTTGCCGCGCTGCCGCGTCGACGACGTCAGTCACCGTGCCGGCGCTTTCTCGCTCACCACGTCGGGACCGACATTACAGACAGCGCGCATCGTTCTCGCCGCAGGCCTCGGCAACGCGCGGCTGGCGCCGCTGGTCGGTCTGTACGCGCCGGTGCTGCCGGTGCGCGGACAAGTGATGATCACCGAACGGGTCGCGCCTTTTTTGCCTTACCCGACGACGAGCGTGCGCCAGACGACTGAGGGAACCGTGCAGATCGGCGACTCGCAGGAGCGCGTCGGGCTCGACGACGGCACGTTGCCCGAAGTACTCGTCAATATGGCGCGCCGAGCGATCGCGCTGTTTCCTCTGCTGCGCTCGGCGCAGGTCGTCCGCACCTGGGGCGCGCTGCGCATCATGACGCCCGACGGGCTGCCGCTTTACGAAGAATCGCGCAGCCATCCCGGCGCCTTCGTCGCCACCTGCCACAGCGGCGTGACGCTGGCTGCCGCGCATAGCGAGCTGATCGCGCCGTGGATCGCCGGCAACGATGCCCCTACCCTGCTGGAGACCTTCGATGGCGCCCGTTTCGCACTTTGAACGCCTGCCCTGTGTCGGCGGAGAAGTCGTTACGATCACCATCGACGGAGAAGCGCACGAGGTCGATTCGCGCTGGACCGTCGCCGCCGCGCTCATCGCGCACGGTCACACGCGCTGCCGCTGCACGCCAGAGGGCCAATCGCGCGGGCCATTCTGCATGAGCGGCGTCTGTTTCGAATGCCGCGTCGACATCGACGGCACACCCAATCGCCAGGCGTGCATGACGCCGGTCGCTGCCGGAATGCGCGTCGTGCTGCGCCAGGACTTAAGGGCGCTGGCATGAAGCCGGTCGACTTGCTGGTCATCGGCGCCGGCCCGGCCGGTTTGGCCGCCGCATTGACCGCCGCCGATTGCGGGCTGTCGGTGGTGGTCGTCGACGAAAACCCGCAGCCCGGCGGACAGATCTACCGCCAACTATCCGACAATCCGCTGCGCGACTGCGAAGCGATCCTCGGCGCCGACTACTTCGCTGGAGCGCCGCTACTGCAGCGTTTCGCCACGAGCGGAATCGACTATCTGCCGCGCACCAGCGTCTGGCAGATTGCCGGCGACAACACGGCCTACTTCTCGGGAACAAGTTCGAACGGCCCGACAGCGCCGCTCAAGGCGCGCTTCATCGTGCTCGCGACCGGCGCCCAGGAGCGCCCCTTGCCGCTTGCCGGCTGGACCACGCCGGGCGCGATGACCGTCGGCGCCGCGCAGATCCTGCTCAAGACCGCGGGCCTGTTGCCACCGAGGGACGTTGTGCTGGTCGGCAGCGGCCCGTTGCTCTACCACTTCGCCGAACAGGTGTTCCAGGCCGGAGGGACGATCCAGGCGCTCATCGACACCACGCGCGCGATCGACAAGTTCAAGGCATTGCGCCATGGTCCAAACGCCTTGCGCTCACCGAGACTGCTCTGGCGAGGCGTCAAGCTGCTCGCTGCGCTGCGCCGGCAGCGCCTCAACCGAATCGTCGGCGCGAGCGACATCGCGATCGTCGGCGAGTCGCAGGTGAGCGCAATCGAATTTCGCGTCGGCGGCAAGACGCATCGCCTATCGACGTCGTCGGTGCTGCTGCACGCCGGGCTGATCCCGCAGACGAATTTCTCATCGGCGCTCGGCTGCGAGCATTACTGGAATTCGCAGCAGTTTTCCTGGCAGGTCAAATGCAACGACTGGTTCGAAAGCACCCGCGCCGGTTTGTTTGTCGCGGGCGACGGCGGCCGCATCATGGGCGCCGAGGCGGCCGAACTATCGGGCCGAATCGCCGCGCTCGAGATCGCCTGCCAGGGCGAAAAGATCAGCGCTGCTGAACGCGATGCGCAAGCGCGGCCGCTGCGCCAGGCGTGGCAGAGGCTGCTCGCCGCGCGACCGCTGCTCGATACGCTCTATCCGCCGCCCGCCGAGTGCTTCTCGCCGAAAGACGAGGCGATCGTCTGCCGCTGCGAAAGCGTGACCGCCAGCCAGATCCGCTCGGCCGCGCGGCTCGGCGCGCCCGGCCCCAACCAGGTCAAGGCCCTTACCCGCGCCGGAATGGGCGCCTGCCAGGGCCGCATGTGCGCCTGCGTGACCGCCGCGCTGGTCGCCGAAACATCGGGCCAGCCGATCGACCAAGTCGGTATGCTGCGCAGCCGCTACCCGGTCAAGCCGGTGACGCTAGAAGAAATCGCCGGGTCGGTGCCGGCAGCTTGCGGGGCAATCGGCCATCCCCGATGAGCTACATGTCAAGACGGTGTCAGAAGGTCACGAAGATCGTCGACGATGAGATTTGCTTCGCGCAAATCTTCGTCGACATGCGTCGTGCGTAATGCAATGACAGACATTCCGGCACGACGCGCAGATGCAATTCCGGCCGGGGCGTCTTCAATGGCGACAAGTTGCGACGGCTCGCAGCCGAGCTGTGCAGCTGCCGCCAAGTACGGAGCAGGATCAGGCTTTCCGTCGGCCACATCTTCCGCGCATATCATCAACCGAGGTTCCGGCAACCCAACTTTGGCAATTTTCGCCAAAGCGAGGCTACGGTTCGCTGACGTAACGATCCCCCAGCGAAGACCGGACGCATCCAGCGCCGCCAGTAGCTCGGGAGCACCCGCAATACAAGTGATGCCGTGCAGCGTACGTATTTCCTCCTCGAGCAATTCGGCTGCTTCGGCACCGGCGTCCAATCCAGGCGCAAACATTGCCACGGTCTCCACGCACCGCCTTCCGTGCACATGTTGCAGCACGTATTCAGCATCGAGTCCTCGCCGCGCTGCCCAATGGCGCCAAAGGCTCTCGATACAAGCGGTTGAGTCGAGCAACGTGCCATCCATATCAAACAGCACGGCTGAATAATCGAGCAAGTTGAGCATGTCTGAATTTGCCATGAAGATTGTAGTGAATAGCGAAGCTATCTATTCGGCGTAATCTTCATGAATCACTCTTGTCACCGCCCCTCGATAACGGCCATTTCTGCCGGCCCAGTCGCAATTTCATGAACAACACAGAGCCGGCAAAAACCAGCGTCACACAATTGGTGACTATCAATGACACCGATGACATGGCAAATCCATAGATCAGCCACAAAACAACACCCGTCAAAAACGCACAATACATTCCCAGCGAGATGTCGTTCGCCGACCGCGTTCGCCATACGCGAAAGACCTGGGGGAGGAAAGCGGTAGTCGTGCAAGTACCGGCGACCAATCCCAAAACCTCAACGATTTGCATACTTTCTCCATATAAACCACGGTAAGGAAACGCGCACAGTCCAGATTTTTTCGTGCATCGCAACACCCTATGATTCTAGGGAGAACGCCGGGATTCAAAGTCAGCGTTCAGGCCAAGATTGTCCGTTATCCGGTCAGTTATACTTCATGCGCCGTAGCCGATATCGCAACCGAATCTGGTTTCTACGGCACAGGAGGCCCTTGAATGCTTACTCGCGAGATGGTCGGTCGTACGATCGGCCAGAACTGGCACTACGTTTGCCTTGAGCACGTTGGCGTGCCCTTTGTGTGGCACTACCATCCCGAATTCGAGCTCACTCTCACGGTGGGCGCGCAGGGCACACGCTATATCGGGGGGAATGTGGCTCGCTTCGACAATTTGGATTTGGCCCTCGTGGCGCCGAACCAAGCTCATACATGGCACTCACGAACGCCGTCGAAACATACCCGAATCCAAGTCGTGTTCTTTACGTTGAATTGGCTGAGAGGTCTTGCTGAGAATGGCCTGCCAGAATTGGCTGCATTCACAAAGTGGCTCAGCACCGTGCACGAAGGCGTCGTGTTTGGCCCAGCATGCAGTCAAGCTGTTCTAGCGGCCTTTGACTTGCTGCACCACCAGCGCGACATCGCACGACTGTCGTCCTTGATGGCCATTTTCGAGGCGATTTCTCGTGACAAGGATGCCATCCAGATTGGTGGTCTAGCGGGAACCAATGGAACCAATGGAACGGATGCACGACTCGATGCAGCACTTGACTTTTTGCATGCAAATTACATGCACCCCATTTCACTTGAGGCCGTAGCCAATGCAGCCTCAACAAGTCAGTCGACTATCAAGCGGCTGTTACGTTTGCACTTGAAGGCCAGCATGGTCGAACTTCTTATTCAGCTCCGTATCGGACACGCATGTCACTTGCTTGTGTCGACCGAAAAGTCCGTGGGCCTGGTCGCTAGCGAAAGTGGCTTTTCAAACCCAGGGCATTTTTTCGCGTTGTTTCGCCATAGCCACAAAATGACCCCCTCAGAATTCCGTGCGCGGCATCATTTCAAGGCAGGTGAGAATATTGCCTGATTTCTACGAGACGGCTTTTTTGTCGCCGCGCATCAGGTTTTTGGCCTCCAATCAACAGCCGGCCGATTATCGTCTGGCACTGTTGGGGCACGAAACAGCGTCACAGAGGTCGTGTCGTACGTTGCCTTCCCTCGCTTACCCGTTGTAGAAATTTCGAAACAGCCGATGGCCGCAACGGATCGTGAGCACCGACTCGCCTTCCCTGAGATTCTTCCCGATGCTAAGGTCATTACCTTTGGCGGTTGACGGCCAAGGCCAACCGCTGACTTTTTTTCTCCATTGCAGTCATTGGTCTCTTGCGCTGCTCCGAAGCGGCCCTTTGCCCGATTTTGCCTGGTTTTGCCTGGTTTTGCCGTAAGGGATTCGGCAGTGCATTTTACTAGCGGCCGTCTGTGTTGGCGGGCGATACCTTACCACCGGGCCGATCGCAGCCATTCCCCTGGCGGGTAAGTTAGTCACCAACGCGACGGATCGGCGGCACGATTGAGCCGACCACGATGTACGTGAATTCGCTCTCTCGATTTCACGCCACACCGAAGCTGCTACCGTCTCAATTTCATTGAGGCCGGCTCAGTAAGCAGTCCAATCAATCCGATTCATTAGGAATTCGCGCACGGCCAGGAAATAAGATCGTGCCCGCGAAGCATTCTTCATTTCGACGATGATTCCTTGACTTCTGGACCATAAGGGCCATCCTCCACCGATTGAGCATTGGCTGCTCACGACAGCCATTAAGGTGCGAACGATGTCGGACTATGTGTTCTGCCGTACAGAGACCTGCGGAATACAAGTGGAGAATTCGAGATTCAAGGGGTAACCGACGTTCGATGACCGCAGGTCATCCGGAACAAACGCCGCGGCTCTGGTGGCTTGATACATCACCGGGACCACTTCAAATATCGGCAGGAGTTGATGCGTGTTTGCAAACAATTCACACGATGGACTTTTCGTCTACAACCTTGACCGGCAGTCCCGCGGGCGTTCGTTGAATCTAGTTCTTGTCGAGCGCATGGATGCCCAGTTGTCGCAAGCGTCGCCAGAAGAAGCAAGGTTTTCCCGCGTCGACAAATGATCTCGCAATTACCAAACAATAGGCCAGAGGCCTCTCGCTAGTACCAAACGCGAATGTTGGAGTGAACATGCCTGAAAGCAGAAATGGCCTAAACGCCCCCTGTTCTCTCTCGGAACAACGTTCAACAAAGGCACCCACCGGTATCGCCGGTTTCGATGAAATTACTCGGGGTGGATTACCGGGCGGTCGCACGACACTGCTTGTTGGCGGGCCGGGTTCCGGCAAGACCATACTTGCCCTGCAGTTTCTCGTTCATGGCGCGCAGAGTTGCAATGAGCCGGGAATCTTTGTCGCCTTTGAGGAAACGTCGACGCGCATAGTGTCCAATGCCGAAAGCTTTGGCTGGAATCTTGCGATGATGCAGCCAAAGTCATTGTTTTTCCTTGACGCCCAGCCGAAGTCAGATCTGGTTCAATCGGGGGATTTTGATCTCGGCGGTATGCTCGCGGCGCTTGAAGCCCAGAGTCAGGAAATGGGTGCGCGGCGCATCGTATTCGATGCCCTGGATGTCGTATTGGCGCTATTGCCTGACCCGGCAACAAAACGACGAGAAATATACCGTCTGCATGATTGGTTGTTGGCGCACGAATTGACGGGCATCATCACGGCAAAAGCGGGAGGCGATGACGCGAGTTCCATCATCCAGCAACCGTTCGGCTTCATGCAATTCATGGTGGATTGCGCGGTCATCCTTAACCACAGCGTGGCGCTGGGTGTCTCGCATCGCAATCTGCGCGTACAGAAGTATCGCGGTTCCGGCTTCGACGAGAACGAGTCGCCATTCTTGATCGGTAATGCCGGGCTGGAGGTTGACATCGCGCACGCGCGACTTCGATTGGATGCCAAAGTGAGCAATGAGCGCGTATCCAGCGGCGTCGAGCGGCTCGATACGATGCTCGGCGGCGGCTACTACCGCGGTGCCAGCATTCTGATTACCGGCTTTTCTGGAACAGCCAAGACGACCTTGAGCGGTGCGTTCGCCGAGGCCGCCTGTCAGCGCGGCGAACGCACTCTGTTTGTCAGTTTTGATTCGGATTGTAATGAGGTGATCCGCAACCTGGCCTCGGTCGGCATCCGACTGGATCATTACGTGGAAGACGGCAGCTTGCTTATAACTTCCGCGCGCTCCATCGCCGGCAGCGGCGAAACCTACCTGGTGCGCATCAAAACGCTGGCGAAGGAGCACGGCGCCCGTTGCTTGGTGATCGACCCAGTGTCCACCTGGTACAAATCGAGTAATGACTTGACTGCGCAAAGCGTGGCGGACCGATTGATCGACTGGTCAAAAGGCAACGGTATCACCTTGGTGTG
This sequence comes from Pseudomonadota bacterium, assembly GCA_018262095.1. Taxonomy (GTDB): domain Bacteria; phylum Pseudomonadota; class Gammaproteobacteria; order Burkholderiales; family Rhodocyclaceae; genus Propionivibrio. The sequence continues at coordinate 32,808 of JAGTRW010000035.1, read as the reverse complement.
CACGAGTCTGCTTGACGAGATGTCGAACCGGACGGAAAGCGGCTCGCCGCTGCAGATTTCGACGCTCGCGGATACCTGGATTCACCTCAACTACCTGATGCAAGCTGGCGAGCGCAACCGTGGCCTGTCCATCGTCAAGTCGCGCGGCACAGCACATTCGAACCAGGTGCGCGAGCTGATTCTGAGCGATGCGGGGGTAACGCTGACCGACGCCTACACCGCCGGTGGCGAAGTGCTGATGGGCACGCTGCGCTGGGAAAAGGAACGCGCCGAACGGGTTGCGGCGGAAGCCGCAGAGGCAACTGCCAAGCTCAAGCGCGTCCGACTCGATGCCGAAGAGGCCGAGCTTGAAGTGCGCTTGAAGTCATTGCAGACGGAACTCATCGCGAAACAAGTCGAGAAAGCGTTGCTGGTTCGCGTCACGCAAAGTCATGAAGGCGAGTTGTCACGTGGCCGCACCCAGATGAAGGAAATGCGCGGGGCCGATGCGGCGACCGCACACGGTGAAGAAAGCACGCCATGAACCGACGCGACCTGTTCAAGTTCCAGCTTTATGTCGCCGGCGATGCACCGAACTCCGCTCAGGCGATTGATAACCTGGCCGCATTTTGCCAAGCACACCTGCCTGACCAGTACGAAATCGAAATCGTCGATGTGTTCCGGGAACCAAAGCGCGCTTTGGCTGAAGGCATTTTCATGACACCGACTCTGGTGGTGCTGACGCCTCCGCCCGTACGAAGAATCGTCGGCACACTCAGCCATGCACAGACCGTATTGCTCGCGTTGGGACTGAAAGACTTGACGGCATGATGGCTGGACAATCGCCGCTCGAGTTGGACACCAATACGGAAATTGCCGCATTGATTGAGACGTTGCACAATGCCGGGCAACGCCTTGAAGAACTGACGGCCGGCGAGGTAGACGCGGTGACTCACCCCGACGGCCGAACATTTTTGTTGCAGGGCGCGCAGGAGCAGTTGCGTCAAAGCGAAGTGGCCAAGCAAGCCGCAATCCTCAATTCACTACCGGCGAACATCGCATTGCTCGACAGTCGGGGGCTCATCGTCTCGGTGAACGAGGGGTGGCGGCAATTTGCCCAGGCGAATGCACTTCAGAGCCCGGATTTTGGTTTGGGCCTCGACTACCTGCAGGTTTGCGACGCCGCGCCGAGAGAAAATGGCCACGAGGCGCATCCCATCACCGAAGGCATTCGTTCGGTGCTGGCAGGTGGGGAAAGCCGCTTTTCGCTCGAATACGCCTGCGATTCACCGTCTGAACAGCGCTGGTTCCTGATGACAGTGACGCCTTTGCCGGGCACCCCCCCAAAAGGTGCCGTCGTCATGCACTTGAATATCACCGAACACAAGAAATCAGAACGCCGGATCGCCTACCTCAATCGCGTTTACGCCATGTTGAGCGGCATCAATACTCTGATCGTCCGTGTTAACGACCGCGATGACCTGTTCAGGGAGGCGTGCCAGATCGCGGTCGAAGCCGGTGGGTTTCGCATGGCATTGATTGCCCTGGTTGATCGTGATACATCGACGATTGTTCCGGTTGCTTCAGCGGGCAAAGATGACGAACTCCTGAGCGCCATCGAAGGACTCCTAGCATTGAGTGAGAGTGCGAAGACCACCATGGTTGCCCAGGCCATCCGGGAGAAGAAATCGATCGTATCCAACCATTCACAAGCTGACTCCCGACTTACACTCGGCAAGAGATACGCCGAAGCCGGAGTCCGCTCGATGGCCATTTTTCCACTGATCGTCGCTGGTGAAGCCGTAGGCGTAATCACGCTGTACGCCAGCGAGATTGAATTTTTCCAGGACGAGGAGTTGAAGTTGCTGTCGGAACTGGCCGGCGACATCGCGTTTGCGATGGATCACATCGACAAACAGGATCGACTCCTGTACCTCGCCTACTATGACGTCCTTACTGGGCGTCCCAATCGTGTCCTGCTTTACGACCGCCTGGAGCAAGGACTGAAGGCGGCTCGACGTAACGAATCCTTGCTGGCGGTAATATTTGTCGATCTCGACAATTTCAAGCGCGTCAACGATACCCTCGGCCACTCCATCGGCGATACGCTGCTCCGTGAGGTCGCAAGCCGTCTTGTTCTGTGCGTACGTGATACCGATACCGTTGGGCGTCTGGGTGGGGATGAGTTCGGCATCATCCTGCCGGGGATCGGCAGTACCGAAGATGTCGCCATGGTGGCCAGAAAGCTGATTGAAAGTTGTGCCCGGCCGCATGTAATCGATGGCCACGAGTTGTTCGTCTCGGCCAGTGTCGGTATTACGGTGTTCCCCGACGATGCCACGGACAGCGAGAATCTTGTCCGCAATGCCGATACTGCAATGTACCGGGCAAAAGATCTCGGGCGCAACACGTATCAGTTCTTCACGGTGGAGATGAACCGAAACACGCAGAGCAAGATGAAGCTTGAAGGTGATCTCCGCCATGCTCTGGCGAGGAGCGAGTTCCTACTTCACTACCAGCCCAAGGTCAGTTGTTCTACCGGCAAAGTGACTGGCTTCGAGGCGTTGCTGCGCTGGCAGCATCCGCTACGCGGGTTGGTCGGGCCAATGGAATTCATTCCGATTCTGGAAGAGACCGGGCTGATCGTGCCGGTCGGCGAATGGGTGCTGAACACCGCCTGCCTCCAGGCGCAACGATGGTACGACGACGGGCTGGGAACGCTCAGCATGGCGGTCAATGTCTCCGGACGGCAGATCCACTTAACCGATTTATGCGAGACGGTAAGCAAAGCATTGGCGTCGAGCGGGCTGGCGCCGTCCTGTCTGGAACTGGAATTGACAGAGAGCCAGTTGATGCAGGACGTAGAGGGCATCATCGCTCTGCTCAGACGCCTGAAAGCGATGGGCGTCAGACTTTCGGTGGATGACTTTGGCACCGGCTATTCCAGTCTGGCCTATCTGAAGCGTTTCCCGATCGACTGCCTGAAGGTGGACCAAGCCTTCGTCCGGGATATCATCGCCGATGCCAATGATGTTTCAATTACCCGTGCCATCATCACCCTGGCGCACAATTTGCAACTCAAGGTCGTTGCCGAAGGCGTCGAAACCGAGGGACAGTTGGGCCTGTTGATTGCCAATCATTGTGACGAGGTACAGGGCTACTATTTCAGCCGGCCATTGCCGGTCGACGAAGCGACGGCGCTGCTGCAAACGGGCAGGTCGCTGGACAGCAAGATGATGTCCAGTATGAAGCGGAAGCGCACCCCGCTCCTGGCCGACGGCGAGGCGAGCGTTCTCTCGTGCCTCAAACGCCTGTTACGCAAAGACCGATAGGGGAAATTGATTTCCCACAGTCGAACGGCAGCTTCCGATGTTGGCCGATGACCGCAGTGGGTCGTCAAGAGACGACCGAGGCCGTGAAAGAGTTCGGGCTGCAACGGCTACTGCGCTTCTTCAAATTGATCGCCCGACGATTCGCCTGCCGCTGACGGCAGGCGATAGCCGCTCAGTCCTGCAGCGAGACCTCGGAGAAACTGCCGCGGATGCCGTCGCCGGTCGGGACGAAGTTCTTGACCTTCTTGGCGGCGATGGTGATCTGCGGGTTGGTTCCGAATTCGACCGAGACGACGTCGCGATGGACGATTTTCTGGAACTCCTGGAATTCCTTGAACCGCTTCTTGTCGTCGACCTCGAACGCCGCCGCCTCGAGCAGGCGATCGACCTCCGGATTGACGTAGTGCGACGGGTTGGCAAAGGGAACACCAACCTTGAAGCCCTTGGACCAGAAAACGCGTTGTACGCCGACCGTTGGGTCGAACATATTGGAGAGCATTTCGAGCGTCAGGTCGAAGGCGCGCTCCGTATAAACCTTGGTCGTATAGGTCGCGAAATCGTAATTTTCGATGACGGCGTCGATGCCGACCTTGGCCAATGACTGGCGAACGAAATCGAGCGCGCGACGCTCGACATAGGTATTGCCGAGCAGGCGCAGCTTGAAGCGAACGCCGTCGGTACCGCGCTTGTAACCCGCCGCATCCAGAGCCGCTTCGGATTGCTTGATATTGAACGGATAGTGCTTGATCGAGCCGTCGTGATACTTCTCAAGCAGCGGTCCGATCGGCGACGCCGCAACGTTCCCGTAACCGTACCAGACGACCTTGTTCAGCGCGTTGATGTCGAGCGCCTGAGCGATCGCGCGCCGCACCTCGACCTTCTTGAGGGTCGGCGTGTCGAGATTGAAGTAAAGCTGCTGTTGATTGCCAAGATACGGAAAGCTGCGCACCAGCACCGAGAAGTTCGGCAGCGCCTTGAAACGCTCGACGTCGGAGAGCGGAATCACCTGCGTTCCGAGGTCGGCGCTGCCCGACTCGAAAGCCAGCGCGCGCGCCGCCGCGTCGGGGATGAAGCGGGCGATGATCTTCTCGACATAAGGCTTGGGCTTGTCCCAATAATCCGGGTTGCGCTCGAGAATGACGTGGCTGCCGCGCACCCACTCCTTGAAGACAAAGGGGCCGGTGCCGATCGGCGCGCTGTTGTATTTGTTGGTCAGGACGTCGGTTCCCTCATAGAGGTGCTTGGGAACGATCGGCGATTCGGTTCCCGCCAGCGCGGTCAGCAGATACGGCGCAGGCTTGGACAACACGATGATGGCGGTGTGGGCATCCGGCGTCCTGACGCCCTCGACGTTGGCAAAAGTGCCGCGCCCACGCGGATGGTATTGCTTCAAGGCGAGAATCGAGAAAGCCACGTCGGCCGAGGTGAAGTCCTTGCCGTCGTGCCACTTGACGCCCTTGCGCAGATTGAAGCGGTATTGCAAGCCATCCTTGGTGACCGCCCACGAAGTCGCCAGCAGCGGGCTGGGGTTGAGCTTGTAATCGTAGGACAGAAGTCCCTCGACGACCTTCGGACCGAGATCGCAACTCGACCCGGCGCTCGTCGCCAGCGGTACGAATAGCGCCGGCTCCGAACTGATGACCCAGTTCAAAGTGCCTTTGGCTTGCGCCAAGGCGCTGGTTGAAATAACAGCCGATAGCAGCGCAATTGAAATCGGTTTCCAGAGTCGCCGCGCGTTGAATCCTGACCCGAACATACCTAGCCTCTTTGTTCATTAATGATGGCGCCAAGTTATCCAACAAGACGCGTCTAGACAACGACGTATTCTGGATATGCTTATTACGAATTCGACCGTTGCCATTGCTGAATAAGCTAAGCAGAAATAGATCGTTTCAATCCGATTGAAGCTGATGAAGAATCGGTGCCTTCGGCGATCAAACGTATCGGCCATTCTCCGGGGAGACGCTCATGAAGGCATTCGTTCTGGACCATATTCTTGACCTCATTGCCGGCTTTTGCCTGTCATCGACGACGCATCCGGCCTGGCCAGGACTTTATTTCAAACAGGATCGCAGGTCGAAGATCGAAACCGACCTGAACCTGATTTCGTGCCGGGAAAATAATGATCGCCAGAGCTAAAACCTACTACGGCGTGTCAATCGGCATTCTGATGGTCAACGCGCGTTTTCGCCGTTTCCCCGGCGATATCGGCAACGCGCAAACCTGGCCGTTTCCGGTGCAGTACCGTGTCGTCGAGGAAGCGACGCCGGACCGGGTGACGATGATTCATCAGACGGGATTGCTTGAGCACTTCAAACGCGCCGCGCTGGAGCTCGTCGATGGCGGCGTCGACGGCATTGCCAGCACCTGCGGATTTCTGTCGCTCTACCAGCAGGAGCTTGCCGATTTTCTGCCGGTGCCGGTGGCGACCAGCAGCCTGTTGCAGGTGCCCTTGGCCACGCGACTGATCAGCGGCAAGCAGCGCGTCGGGATAATCACGTTTCTCGAAGGCGGCCTGAAAGCGCCCTATCTGGAAGCCGTCGGCATCGACCCCGGGACGCCGGTGGCCGGACTGCCGGCAGATTCAGAATTCGTCCGCTCGATTCGTGAAAGCGACAATACGGTGCCTTACGCCGTATTGCGCGACGAAGTGTTGGCCACAGCGAAAAGGTTTCACCAACAATACCCGGATCTCGGCGCGCTGGTCCTCGAGTGCACCAATCTCTCGCCATTCGCCGCCGATATTCACGAGCTGCTCGGCTTGCCGGTGTTCGACACGGTATCGCTGCTCAACTGGTTTCATGGCGGTTTGCGACCGCGGCGCTTCTGACCCGACGGTTGACGCCGGCAACTCGCGTCAGATCGAGTAATCGTAGGCGCCGATCAGGATCTGCGCTATCGTTTCGTTTGCCTCACTGTCGTTGCTGGTCCTGACCACTCGCGAGGGAACCCCGGCGACGGTCGTATTGGGCGCGACCGAGCGCAGAACGATCGACCCTGCCGCGACACGAGCGTTGGCGCCGATCTCGATATTGCCGAGCACCTTGGCGCCGGCGCCGATCATCGCGCCGCGGCGGATTTTTGGATGGCGGTCGCCCGACTCCTTGCCGGTGCCGCCCAGCGTGACGCCCTGCAACATCGAAACGTTGTCCTCGATGACGGCCGTTTCGCCGACCACCAGCCCGGTCGCATGGTCGAGAAAGACGCCACGCCCCATCGTGACCGCCGGGTGAATGTCGGTCTGGAAGACGTCAGAGGAACGGCTCTGCAGGTAGAGCGCGAAATCGCGTTCGCCTGAGGACCACAGCCAGTTGGCCAGACGGTGCGTCTGGATCGCGTGAAAGCCCTTGAAATAAAGGAAGGGTTCGATGAAGCGAACGCATGCCGGATCGCGGTCGACGACGGCGGCGATGTCGGCGCGCAAGGCGTCGGCGATGTCCGGCACCTCATCGACGGCGCGATTGAAGGCGTCAACCATCACCCCCAGCCCGACGATATTGTTGTGCAAGCGGGTCGCGATGCGATGGAAAATCGCTGCCTCGAAAGACGGCTGATTGAGGATCGAATCGACGAACAGCGGTGCCAGCATCGGCGCCTTGCGGTAAGCCTCTTTCGCTTCGAGCCTGAGCCTGCCCCACAGCGCGTCGGCCAGTTCGTTCTGTGCGACCTGGCTGCGCGGCGCATTGCCGACGATCAGGGAAAGCCTACCGACTGCTGTTGCGGGCATGTCATCTCCATCATTGACGCGCTGAATGCTTGCTCGGTTGCGGCCTTTAAGGTCGAAGCACCGTTGGCTGGCGATCTTAGCGAATCGCTTCGAATTGGCAACGAAGTTATTGGCATATCGTTATTCTGGGGCGCACTGCCGACCACCGCGGGTTCGGTATATGCAAATGCAATTTTAATCGTTGGAAAATCAGGCATGGCTCGCTAAATTGGCTGTCAGCAACGGATACGCCACGCGCAACAGGAGGTCGGGCCATGGAGTTTCTCTCAACGCTGATCGCACTACTGGGCCTCGCGGTCCTTATTGCCGCGCTGCTCAATCCGCTGCGCCAACTCGACGACGCGCCTCAGGGAACTCGGACCTTGGACAAAGCGGCAGAAAACTAAGTCCCCAGCGGCCTCATCAAGCGTCAGCCGCTCAATTCAAACGGGAAAAGCGAGAACGAAAATGAGTCAGCTCAAACGGGCAAGCAAACTGTTCAACAAGGTCAAGAGCGCCTTTGCCAAGAGCTCGGGCCGGCACGACAAACCATCAACGCCAGGGAGTACTACCGTGAGCGATCGCAAAACCAACTACCGCTACGAAACGCTGCAAGTCCACGCCGGCCAGTCGCCGGCACCGGGAACCAACGCGCGCGCCGTGCCGATCTACCAAACCAGCTCGTACACCTTCAACAACGCCGAGCACGGCGCCAATCTCTTCGGGCTCAAGGAATTCGGCAACATCTACACGCGCATCAACAATCCGACCACCGACGTCTTCGAGCAGCGCATCGCCGCGCTCGAAGGCGGCGTCGCTGCGGTCGCGACCGCTTCCGGTCAGGCCGCGCAGTTCCTGGCCATCACCACCATCGCGCAGGCCGGCGACAACATCGTCTCGAGCAGCTTCCTCTACGGCGGCACCTACAACCAGTTCAAGGTCACGCTGCCGCGTCTCGGAATCAAGGTCAAGTTCGTCGACGGCGACGATCCCGAAAGCTTCCGCGCCGCGATCGACGAGAATACCAAGGGTATCTATGTCGAAACGATCGGCAACCCGAGCTTCTCGATCCCCGACTTCGAAGCGATCGCCAAGATCGCGCACGACAACAACATCCCGCTGATCGTCGACAACACCTTCGGCGCCGCCGGTTTCATCGCGCGTCCGATCGACCACGGCGCCGACATCGTCGTCGAGTCGGCGACCAAGTGGATCGGCGGTCACGGCACGTCGATCGGCGGCGTCGTCGTCGATGCCGGCACCTTCAACTGGGGCAACGGCAAGTTCCCGCTGTTCACCGAACCGGCACCGGGCTACCACGGACTAAAGTTCTGGGAAGTGTTCGGCTCGGGCGGCCCGTTCGGCAACATCGCCTTCGCCATCCGCGTTCGCGTCGAAGGCTTGCGCGACGTCGGCCCGGCGCTCTCGCCGTTCAACGCCTTCCAGTTGATCCAGGGCGTCGAAACATTGTCGCTGCGCGTGCAACGCCACCTCGACAACTCGCTCGAACTCGCGCGCTGGCTCGCCTCGCACCCGCAAGTCGCCTGGGTCGAATACAATGGACTCGAGTACAGCCCGTATCACGCCAAGGCCAAGAAGTACCTGCGCAACGGCTTCGGCGCGGTGCTCAACTTCGGCATCAAGGGCAGCTCGAAAGCGGCGCAGACCTTCATCGACAACGTCGAACTGGCGAGCCACCTGGCCAACGTCGGCGACGCCAAGACGCTGGTCATCCACCCGGCATCGACGACGCACCAGCAACTCTCCGAAGCCGAACAGAAGAGCGCCGGAGTTCGTCCTGACTTGGTTCGCGTCTCGGTCGGCATCGAGCACATCGAAGACATCAAGGCCGATTTCGACCACGCGCTGCGCCGTTCGGCGCTCGAAGCGGCGGCATGATCGGTTTCTCGCTCTCGCGGGAAACGAAACGGCTGGTCGTCGACCAGCCGTTCTTCCTCGAATCGGGGGAGGTTTTGCCGCGCCTGGCGATCGCCTACCGCACCTGGGGAACGCTCTCGCCCGAGCGCGACAACGCCATCGTCGTCTGTCACGCGCTGACCGGATCGGCCGACGCCGACGCCTGGTGGCCGTCGTTCTTCGGCGCCGGGCGCGTGCTCGACCCGGCGCACGACTTCATCGTCTGCAGCAATGCGCTCGGCAGCTGCTACGGCAGCAGCGGACCGATCAGCAAAGCGCCCGACGGCCAGCCGTGGGGCGGACGCTTCCCGGCGCTGTCGATCCGCGACCAGGTGCGCGCGCAGATCGCGCTCGCCGACGAACTTGGCATCAAACGCATCCGCCTGGTTCTCGGCGGATCGCTGGGCGGTCTGCAAGCGCTCGAATGGGCACTGCTCGACGCCGAGCGCGTCGAACGCGTCGCCAGCATCGCCGCCAGCGGCCGCCATTCGGCGTGGTGCGCGGTGTGGAGCGAGGCGCAGCGCATGGCGCTCAATACCGACCCCAAATACCGCGGCGGTCATTATCCGGCCGACGACCCGCCGCGTGCCGGACTCGCTGCGGCGCGCGCCGTCGCGATGATCAGCTACCGCAGCCCGCAATCGCTCGATCGCCGATTCGGACGCGCTTGCGGCGCCGATGTATTCGGCGATGCGGCCGATTCGCCCGACGATCTGGCGGCCAGCGGCTGGCTGCGCCACCACGGCCGGACGCTGACCGAGCGCTTCGACGCCAACAGTTACCGCCGCTTGCTCGACGCCATGGACACGCACGATCTGGCGCGCGGGCGCGGCGACTACCAGAACGTGCTGCGCTGCATTGAACAGCCGGTGCTGATCGGCTCGCTCTCCTCCGACGCGCTCTACGTTCCGCAGGAGCAGCGCGAACTCGCGCGCCTGATCCCCAATTCACGCCTGGTCGAGATCGAATCGGAGCACGGACACGACGGCTTTCTGATCGATGCGCCGGCGTTTCATCCGCAGTTGCTCGCTTTCAAGCACAGCAGCGCTTCGCGCCGCGCCAGACCCTCCTCCCCACACCAGGAGGCGAGCCGCTGGCTCGCTGCCGCAATTGAGCCCGCATCGTCCTGACCGACCAACGTTCCCGTTTCGACAACCCTAGCTTCAGGATTCCTCAATGTCCAAGAAAATCGAAAACCTCTCGTGCTTGGAACGCGGGCAGCTGCATTGCTATCGCAGCAGCAAGAAATTCCCCGACTTTTGTCTGGCCGAAACGACCGACGGCAAACAAATTCTCGATCCGGTGCACCTCAAAACGCTCTGATCGGCGACGCCCAGAAGCCGTTCATGGTTCGACAGGCTCACCATGAACGGCTTGATGAACGGCGGTGCGCGCGACTCGGCCGGTCGGCGCGGCTTCAGATCAGCGCGAGTCCGGCGTCCAGGTCGTTCTGCAGATCGACCACCGCTTCGAGTCCGACCGCGATGCGCAGCAGGCCTTCAGTGATCCCGGCTGCGGCGCGCTGCTCGGGCGTAATTCGCCCGTGCGTCGTCGTCGCCGGGTGCGTCAGCGTCGTCTTGGTGTCGCCCAGATTGGCGGTGATCGACAGCAACCGGCAGCTATCGACCACGCGCCACGCTTCCTGGCGCGCGCCCTTGACCTCGAAGGCGACGATGGCGCCGCCGCTTTTCTGTTGGCGGCTGGCAAGTTCGAACTGCGGGTGCGAGGCTAGTCCCGGGTAGTAGACGCGCGCCACCTTGGGGTGCGCTTCGAGCCAGGTCGCGAGCTCCAGGGCTTTGGCCGATTGCGCTTCGAGCCTGATCTTGAGCGTCTCCAGCCCCTTCGTCAGCACCCAGGCGTTGAACGCAGAGAGCGTCGGCCCGGCGGTACGCAGGAACTTGAACACTTCGTCGGTCAGCGCCTTGGCGCCGACCACCGCGCCGCCCAGAACGCGGCCCTGGCCGTCAAGGAACTTGGTTGCCGAATGGACGACGAGGTCGGCCCCGAGATCGAGCGGGCGCTGCAGGATCGGCGTGCAGAAGCAGTTATCGACCGCGACCAGGATGCCGCGCGCGCGCGCGACCGCAACCAGCGCCGCAATGTCGGCGATTTGGGTCAGCGGGTTGGACGGCGTCTCGAGGAAAAAGAGGCGGGTCTCGGGGCGGATCGCCGCGTCCCAGGCGTCGACCTCGGTCTGCGAAACGAAGGTTGTCTGGATTCCGAAACGCGACATGATGTTGCCGAGCAGCTGCTGCGTCGCGCCAAAGAGTCCGGTCGACGCGACGATATGGTCGCCGGCGCTACACAGCGCCATCACCAGAGACAGGATCGCCGACATCCCCGATGCGGTCGCGACGCACTCCTCACCGCCTTCAAGCGCCGCCAGGCGCTGCTGGAAAACGCTCACCGTCGGGTTGGTGAAGCGCGAATAGACGTTGCCGGAATCCTCGCCGGAAAACCGCGCGGCGGCCTGCGCCGCGCTGTCGAAGACGTAGCTTGAGGTCAGGTAGAGCGCTTCAGAATGCTCGTTGAACTGGCTGCGTTGCTGCCCGGCGCGAACTGCCAGCGTCTCGGGTTGATATTTGAAAGTCATCTATTGGCCAATCTGTGAAAAAAAAGGAGGGTCGCCGTCGACCGCCGCTCAACGCAGAAAAGGCAGCGACTTTCCACTAAAGTTCATTCACCATCATTCCTGCAGGTAAAGCTCGGAGAAGCTGCCGCGGATGCCTTCTGCCGTCGGCGCGTAGTTCTTGACCTTCTTGGCCAGGATCGTGACCTGCGGGTTGGCGCCGAACTCGACCGACGCCACGTCGTCGTGCACGATCTTCTGGAAGTCGAAGAACTGCTTGCGGCGCTTGGCTTCGTCGACCTCGACCGCGGCCGCTTCGAGCAGGCGATCGACTTCCGGATTGACGTAATGGCCCGGGTTGGCGAACGGCAGGCCGACCTTGAAGTTCTTCGACCAGAACACGCGCTGAACGCCGATCGTCGGGTCGAAGACATTGGCCAGCGCTTCGAGCGTCAGATCGAAGGCGCGATCCGTGTAGGCCTTGGTGACGTAGGTCGCGAAATCGTAGTTTTCGATCACCGCGTCGATGCCGACCTTGGCCAGCGATTGCCGAACGAAGTCGGCGGCGCGGCGTTCCTGGAAGGGGTTGATCAACAAGCGCAGCTTGAAGCGCACGCCGTCGGCGCCGCGCTTGTGCCCGGCGGCATCGAGCGCCGCTTCGGCCTGCTTGAGGTTGAACGGGTAATGCTTGATGCTGCCATCGTGATACTTGGCAAGCAGCGGCCCGATCGGCGACGCCGAAACCTGCCCGTAGCCGAACCACACGACCTTGTTCAAGGCGTTGATGTCAAGCGCCTGCGAGATCGCGCGGCGCACCTCGATGTTCTTGAGGAGCGGCGTATCGAAGTTGAAGTAGAGCTGATGCTGGCTGCCCAGATACGGCGAGCTCTTCGTATCGACGACGAAATTGGGCAGCGCCTTGAAGCGCTCGACGTCGGACAGCGGAATCGCCTGGATTCCGAGATCGGCGCTGCCCGACTCGAATGCCAGCGCGCGCGCCGCGGCGTCGGGAATGAAGCGTGCGATGGCCTTGTCGAGGTAGGGCTTGGGTTTGTCCCAATACTCCGGATTGCGTTCGAGGACGACGTGGCTGCCGCGCACCCACTCCTTGAACTTGAACGGGCCGGTGCCGATCGGCGCGCTGTTGTACTTGTTGGTCGGAATGTCGGTTCCCTCGTAAAGATGCTTGGGGACGATCGGCGATTCGGTGCCCGAGAGCGCGGTGAGCAGCGGCGGCGCCGGCTTGGACAGGACGACGATGGCGGTATGCGCGTCGGGCGTCCTGACCTCGACGACGTTGGCGAAGGTGCCGCGGCCGCGCGGATGGTATTGCTTGAGCGTGAGCACCGAGAAGGCGACGTCGGCCGACGTGAAGTCCTGGCCGTCGTGCCATTTAACGCCGCGGCGCAGGTTGAAGCGGTACTGCAGGCCGTCCTTGCTGACGCTCCAGCTGGTCGCCAGCAGCGGTTGCGGGTTGAGCTTGTAATCGTAGGTCAACAGGCCCTCGACGACTTTCGGGCCGATCTCGCAATTGCCACCGGCGGTGGTCGTCAGCGGAACGATCGAAGCGGGTTCGGGGCTGACGATCCAGTTGACGGTACCGCCGCTCTTGGCCTGCGCCAGCGCGCCGGTGGCAAAGGCCAGCGCCAGCAGCGCCAGCGACGCGCTCTGCCAGAAACGGCGGGTAATGGGCTTCAACGAAAACATGGCAATCCTTGTCTGTGGTGATGCGGTCAAGGTAACGAAGCGGCTGGCGGCTGACAACGAAGAAAAATGAATATGCTTACGCGTTTGGTCGATATCGGCACGACATCGTGATGACGTGATCGCGCCGCTGCGGAACGGCTTCGAGACCCGCAAAACGGCACGCATCATGGACTTCCTGGCGGGCGACTCGGCCTCCATTGCAGCGGCATTCACCCGCACCCCACTGCATTGACGTTGCGGAACCGCCGGACATAGACATTGGCGCCGGGACGAATCCCTTGTTATAGACGATGTTATTCGTCATGATGAAGGCCGTTAAAGACCATCAAAACCTTTCCGACCAGTCACTTGTCGGGGGGTATCGTTTTGACAAACTATAAAATAATTCGTTGATTTTACGAATGTTTAACATTAGACCGGACTTATGGAAACCGCTATCGCCACTGCTCTGATCGCCTTTCTTGGTAGCCTTCTGGTCGCTGTACTGACGTACTGGTTCACCAAGCAGCGGGAACGCGATGCCGAATGGAGAAAAGAGAAATTGGCGCACTACAAGGCATTCATTGAAAGCTTGAGCGGCATTGTCGAAGGCGATTCCTCACCGGAAGGACATAAGTCATTTGCAAAGGCAACAAATAACCTATTGCTCTTTGCACCACAGTCTGTAATCGCTTCGCTCAACGAATTCAGGCATGAAATTCGCGTTTCTAATACGAATCGAACGCCGGAAAAACACGATCACTTGCTTGCCGCTCTCTTGCTCACAATACGCCGTGATATAGGCGTGTCGCCAAATGACGAAGCCAGTACTTTCAAGCCAATTCTCTGGGCGTCAGGTGTAGACAAAAAAGCGGCCTAATCGATCATTCGAACGGACCTGCGCAAAAATCCGCGCAGTCCGCTCAATTCAAACGTTGTGTCTGTAGAAAAACCCGTTTTTCATCAGAAATCAGGTTGTAAACAAATGGCGCATCGAAGAGGATGCGCCATTTGTTTTTCATCTTCACGACTTTCCAGTAGTGGCGTCCGCAGCGCCGCTTATCAGTTCCGTCGATATCCTTATCGCTATCGCTTCGTTCCAATCGCTCTGCCCGCGAACTAAGATCGACGCCTTGCGGACAGTACGGACCGCAGCAACGAATCAGGAGTCGTGATGAGCTTCGAATGGAACAATCCCTATACCAGCGTCCGCCTGCCGGTGTTCGCGCGCAACGTGGTGTCGACCTCGCATCCGCTGGCGGCGCAGGCCGGCCTGCGCATGCTGCAGGCCGGCGGCAACGCCGTCGATGCGGCGATCGCCGCGGCGGCGATGCTGACCGTCGTCGAGCCCGTCTCGTGCGGCCTGGGCAGCGACGCTTTCGCCATCGTCTGGGACGGTCAGCAACTGCACGGACTCAACGCCTCGGGCTGCGCGCCGGCAGCGTGGACGCCCGACTATTTCGCTGCGCGCCACGGCGTCGACGGCAAGGGCCACGCCAATCGCCCGCTGCGCGGCTGGGACGCGGTGACGGTTCCCGGCGCGGTCGCCGGCTGGGGCGCGCTGCACCAGCGCTTCGCCAAGCTGCCCTTCGCCGACCTGCTCGAACCGGCCGCCGCGATGGCCGAGCGCGGCGTCGCCGTGGCAACCGTCGTCGCGCACAAATGGGCGGCGGCGATCCCCGCACTGCGCGACCAGCCCGGCTTCGCCGAAGCCTTCATGCCGGGCGGGCGTGCGCCGCGCGTTGCCGAGAAGTTCGTCTTCAAGGACGCCGCGACCAGCCTGCGCCTGCTCGGCAAGCAAGGCTCCCGCGCCTTCTATGAAGGAGAGATCGCGCAAGCCATCGCCGCTTACGCCAAACAGACCGGCGGCTCGCTGAACCTTAACGACCTGCGCGACTACCAACCCGAGTGGGTGACGCCGATCGCCAAAGGCTATCGCGGCTACGAGGTGCACGAGATCCCGCCCAACGGCCAGGGAATCGCCGCGCTGATCGCGCTGGGCATTCTCGACCGTTTCGATCTATCGTCGCTGCCGGTCGATTCGGCTGAGTCGCAGCACCTACAGATCGAGGCCATGAAGCTCGCCTTCGCCGACGTCTACCGCTACGTTGCCGATCCGCAGGCCATGCAGCTGACCGCCGCAGAGCTGCTCGCCGACGACTACCTCGATCGGCGCGCCGCGCTGATCGATCCTGACAAGGCCATCGACCACGATTTTGGGCTGCCGCGCAGCGGCGGCACCGTCTACCTTACCGCCGCCGACGAGAGCGGCATGATGGTTTCCTTCATCCAGTCGAACTACATGGGCTTCGGCTCGGGAATCGTCGTCCCCGGCTACGGCGTCAGCCTGCAGAACCGCGGCGCCGGCTTTTCCAGCGACCCATCGTCAGCCAACGTCGTCGCGCCGGGCAAGCGGCCGTTCCACACCATCATTCCGGCATTCCTGACCAAAGATGGCGTGCCGCAGATGAGCTTCGGCGTGATGGGCGGCGACATGCAGCCACAGGGCCACGTGCAGACGCTGGTGCGCATGCTCGATTACCACCAGCAGCCGCAGGCGGCGTGCGACGCGCCGCGCTGGAAGATCAACCGCGACTTCTCGGTCGATCTCGAAGCGACGATCGACCCGACGGCTGCCGAAGGCTTGCGGAGGCGCGGACATCGCCTGCAATCGGTCGAGGATTCCTACATGGACTTCGGATCGGGCCAGTTCATCTGGCGCCTTTCGGCAGACCCCGACCAGGGCTACGTCGCCGCCAGCGACAGCCGCCGCGACGGCCTGGCCGCGGGTTTCTGAGCGAACTCGCGCGGCAATTGGCCAGCTGCGGCCCGGCCGCTCACCTCGATGCGAGGAAAACCGTGGTCGCAAGCTTGCATCCAGGTTAGGGAATGACCTTCTTGCGCTGAAGTTCGGCGAGTGCCGTGCGAAACCACTGCTCATTGTCAGACGGCTCGACGAAGCCGGCTCGACGAATCTTGCCCATGTCGGAAATCACGTCGAACTCGCTGTTGAAGATGAAGTCGCCGAAGTCCCAACCGACAATCCGCTCGAAGGGAAGCGGTCGCAAGCCGGATCGCGCAGCCAATTCGGCCCACCGTGCAGCCTGCGAAGGCATCTGTCGCGCCAGCGACATCGGCTGCGGCGGCGCGACCGCCATGCCCAGCGCGTCAGCCACGTGCTGCCATATGCGCTCCCAGCGAAACGGCTCGCCGACGATATTGAAGACTTCGTTGCGCGAGGCCGGCGCCAGTGCCGCCCACAGGCTGGCTTGCGCCAGCCAGCCGGCATCGGTCGCCTGAGCCAGGACCTCGCGGTAGGCACGCAATGTTCCGGGAAAGCGCAGCGGCACGCCGCGCGCCTTGCTCAAGGCAGCGAACACACCGATCACCACGGCGATATTCATCGGCTTTCCGGCGGCACTGCCGACCACCACGTCGGGACGCAAAATCGACCAGTCAAAGCCGTCGCGTTCGGCGCGCGCGCGCAGCAAATCTTCCTGTGCGTAGTAGAAATTCGGCCCGAGGTGACGCGGGTCGTCCTCGTAAAACGGCGCCTGAACGCGCCCCAGGTGTACGCCATAGACCTTGGCCCCCTGGTACAGGACGATGCGTTGCAAGGGGGCGCCGGCGGCTTTGAGGCCGTCGAGCAGGTGACGCAACATCGCCAGATTGACGCTTTCCTCGACCGCCAGGTCAAGCTGCGGGGCAAAAGCGGCATAGAACACATGGGTGGAGTCGTCGGCGCCGCGCAAGGCCGCCACGGTCGCAGCGGCATCGTGCAGATCGACATCGATCGTAGCGACGCCTGGCACCCCGGTTTGGCGCAAGGCCCGAACGTCCCAGTCAGGACTCGCCGCCAGCCTTTCGACCAGGGCATTGCCGATAATGCCGCTGGCCCCGACGACCAACGCAACTTTCTTTGAACTCATCATCGATTCCTTTCCGAATCAGGCAACTCGCGCGCCGCCATCGACGTGCACCACGCTGCCGGTGATAAATCCATTCTCAAGAATGGCCAGCGCCGCATGCGCCAGATCGTCGACCTGTCCAATCCGTCCGACGGGCAAAGCCGCTGCTGCTGCGGCAAACAGCGCCGTTCGCTCGCCGTCGCTCATTCCCGCCCAGGTCGGCGAATCGACCAGTCCCGGCGAGATGACATTGACGCGACGCGGCTTGAGTTCGATCGCCAGTGATTGCGCCAAGCTTTCCAGCAGACGATTCACGGCACCGATGATCGACGTGCCGACCGACGCCTTGTAGGCTGCGGCTCCTGAGAAGAACAACAGAGCCCCCTCTGGTTTGAGCTGGGTTACCGCAGCCCGAGCCAGATTGACCGGCCCCCAGAACTTCGACGCCAACATGTGTTGAATGTCGGCGTCGCTCAGTTCCGGAAAGGATTTGAAAGTCAGTTGCGCCGCCGTGGTGACGATGTGGTCGTAGGGACCGTGTTCGCCGAGCGCCTGCAGCACGGCATGGGCATCGGCCAGATCGAGGACGTAGGTCGCAAGCAAGCTGTCGCCGAGCTTTGCGGCAACGACGTCGAGCTTGCTTGGCGAGCGTCCGGCAATGGCAACCCGGGCTCCGCGCGCCGCAGCCATCTGGGCGAGTGCGGCGCCCATTCCGGAACTACCGCCGGCGATGAATATCTTTTTTCCAAGCAGTGCGCCCAGTCCGCTACCGTGTGGGGTTCGAGGTGAAGTGCTCATTTTTGATCTCCTGTTCGCTGTGGGAGACTCATTCTAAATTTTCTTTATCAGGTAGATAATCCACCTTAAATCAAATTCACCTTTCTAATATTTCGAAAAATGGACCGACTCGAATCATTGCGTTTCTTTGTCGAAATCAGCGAAGCAGGGAGTTTTTCGGCGGTTGCCCGCAACCGGGTGCTTTCGGTATCGACCGTCACCCAGGCCCTGCAGCGACTCGAGTCCGAATTGGGGGTTAGCCTCATCACCCGCTCGACGCGACGCTTATCGCTGACCTACGATGGGCAGCGCTTTCTGGCCGACGCGCGTCGTTTGCTGGCCGACTGGGATAGCGCAGTGGGCGGGCTGCATCAGCACGGTCCTCTGCAAGGACCGATCTATCTGACGACGCCCAACGATTTCGGGCGCAACCGACTGCTTCCGTTGCTTGACGAGTTCATGGCGCTGCATCCCGGCGTCCGGATCCAGTTGTTGCTCAGCGATGGCGTCGTCGATCTGGTCGAGCAGCACATCGACCTGGCGCTGCGCACGGGACCGCTGCCCGACTCCGGCTTAAGAGCACGTCTGCTGTTGCATGGTCCTCGACTGGCATGCGCGGCACCGAGCTATTGGCAAGCGCATGGCCGGCCACGACACCCGAGCGAATTGACGCAACACAATTGTCTACTCCTGGCCCAACCGGGCACCGCACAGATCGCCTGGCAGTTCGTCGAAAACGGCAAGGCACTGACGGTGAAAGTCACAGGCAACCGCGTCGCAAACGATGGCGGGGCCTTGCGTGAATGGGCGCTGCGCGGCCACGGGGTCGTTCGCAAGGTGAAGTGGGACATTGTCGAAGACCTTGAAGCCGGCCGTCTCGAAGCGGTCCTCGAAGACTATGTGGCCGAACAGATCAACCTCTACGCGGTGTATCCGGGAGAGACGCCGAACCGGCGCGTCGCGGCGCTCATCGAGTTTCTGGCGTCGCGTTTGAAGTCATGAGACGGGACACGGCACCAACTGGCGTGTCGATCGCGGCGCGGATGGTTTCGCGTGGGCGGAAGCGATGGCCGGAGCCAATGCCATTCCTGGTAACTTGTGGTGAAAACTCATGATCTTCTCCCGTTGAAAGCCCGCTTGCTGCGGGTTAGCCGCACGTCGTTGTTAAAACGATGGGGGCGGCGCCAAATTCGGGAGAAGGCGAGTTAGCAGGCGAAGCGAGACGACCAAACGACGATGTTTCGATAAGGATATAAGCTGTCATGACGGGATCGGGCCGACCATCGACCCGATCGCGGCGAATCGATCATCACCAACGCGCCGCGGTGGCCAATCGACGACTCGATCCGCAACCGAGGCACAATTGGCATTTTCCGACGACGCGAGGATCAGGCGTAGTAACTCGCCAGATAGTCTTCAAACCGCCCCTGCGGCAGCGCTTCCAAACGCCGCTGCTCGGCCAGCGAGGCGATCACGCTGTCGTTGAACCGGGCCCGGGTGGCCGCGTCCAGCGGCTGAGCCTGCAGGCTGTCATGATGTTGCAGGGACTGCGCCAAGGCGAATTTGAAGTAGCTTTGGTGCTCCCTCGCCGCAGCCAGCACCTGCGCCGAAGGCGTCGTCTCCGGGTGATCGATTCGCGTGCGCAGACTGGCTAGCGTCGTCGCGTAGTTCGTTCCGCCGTAGGCCGCATCGAGCATCTGGGCAAACGGCTGCATATCGTCGAACAGCGCGTGGGCAATCGGTCGGAACGGTTGTTCGCGGTTGTGCACCAGCAGATTGAGACCTGGCTGCCTACCGTAGTTGACGATACGCGCCTTGTTTTCATCGTTCTCACCCTGTTCGCGCGCCGAAATCGGCGGGCTCTGGCGGAACAGGCACATCAGCAACAGGATGTCGGCAAAGGTACTTTGCTCGGGAACGATCCCGATATCGACGAACGGGTTGAGGTCGAAGAGGCGCATCTCGACGTATTCGACGCCGTATTTCGCCAAGGCCAGCGCCGGACGCTCGCCGGCTTTGCCAATACGCTTGGGCCGGATAGCGGCATAAAATTCGTTCTCGATTTGCAGCAGGTTGGTGTTGAGTTGCTTCCAGCGCTCGCCGTCGCGAACACCCAATTCTTCGTAGAACGGATCGGAGGTGCGAATCGCCGCCTCCAGCGCGCGGGTGTACTCGGCCAAGGAGTTGAAGCTGACGTTCAGCGCATCCTGCGCGCGGTTCTGATAGCCGAGATCGCTCATCCGCAGGCTGGTCGCGTAGGGGCGGAACAAGGTGCCGGGAACGAGCTCCTGAAGGTCTGAGCTGCGGCCTTGCAGGAACGACTGGCAGATCGCCGGCGACGCGCCAAAGAGGTAGGGAATCAGCCAGCCAAAGCGCAGAAAATTGCGAATCAAGCCGAAATAGCGCTCGCTGATAAAGTCCTGCATGCTGCCTGTTCCGCTGCAGCAGCCTTTCAGGATCACCCAGAATTCATCGGGCAGCGACCAGTTGTAATGGGCTCCGGCAATCGTTTGCATGTGGCGCCCGTAGCGCAGGCCCAGGCCTTCGCGATAGACCGTCTTCATCAGCGCGGCGTTGGCGCTGCCGTAGTCGGCGATGGCGATGTCCTTGTCTTCGCCGACGATGCAGGGCATCGAACCGGCCCACAGGGTTTCTTCGCGCAGTTGCCGAGCCGTGAAACGGTGGATGTCGCGCAGGAAGTCGAGCGGGAACGCCGGATCTTGCGACGGCGGGGTAATGAACTCCAGCAGCGCTTCGGCATAGTCGGTGGTAATCCACGGGTGCGTGAGCTTGGAGCCCAGCGCCAGGGGGTGAGGCGTCTGGGCGAGATGGCCGCTGGCGTCGACGCGCAGGCATTCGCGCTCGTAGCCGCGAGTGATCCCGCGCAAGACCTGCGCCTGGTCTGGCGAGAAAAACTTCCGGACTTCATCGCAACAGGTGAATTTCAACATAAGCCGTGCTCTTTTCCCTAAATTGTCGAACAGGGAACAAGCATATCAGATCGAAATTATTCGCCACGCTACCGACAGCGCTTACGCACCGAATGAGCGATCAGGCCGAGCACATCGGCCATCAGCTGAGCGTGCAGTTCCTTGGCAGCAAGATCGTTGGCGCGGCGCGCCGGCGACCGTTGCGCTCAGCTCCATACCCCGACACGCCGGTCTTCGACGCGCTTGGCCTTGTGCGTCGCGCGCGGCAGCGTATCGGCGGCCAGGATGCTGACCTTGGCCGAGACGCCGGTGACCGACTGCAACTGGCGGATGAAGCGCGCGGCGAGTTCGTCGTCGTTGCCCGAATACGTTGGCGCGCGTTCGACTTCGACGGTCAGTTGGTCGAGGTGGTTATTGCGCTCGACGATCAGCTTGTATTCGCCGGTAAAGTCGTGGTCCTTGCGCGCGATCGCCTCGATGTCGCTGGGGAAGACATTGACGCCCTTGATGATCAGCATGTCGTCGAGCCGGCCATGGACGCCCAGCATGCGGATCGACGTGCGGCCGCACGAGCAAGGCTCGGAAGTGAATGAAACGATGTCGCCGGTACGGAAGCGGACCAGCGGCCGCGCGCTCTTCTTGAGCGTCGTCAGTACCATCTCGCCGCGCTCGCCTTCGGCGACCGGTTCGCCGGTCTGCTGGTCGATGACTTCGACCAGGATGTGGTCCTCGGCCCAGTGCAGCCCGTCCTTTTCTTCGCACATTCCGGCGCACGAGCCGAAGATGTCCGAGAGTCCGTAATAGTCGTAGATAGCCGCGCCCCACAGCGCCTCGATGCGCTGGCGCGTCTCCGGAATCGACCCGCCGGGTTCGCCGGCGACGAAGATTCGCTTGATGTTGAGTTCGCTGCGGATGTCGATGCCTTCCTTGACCGCGGTCTCGCCCAGGTACCAGGCGTACGACGGCGTCGTCCAGATCGCCGTCGCCTGGAACTGGCGGATGATCGTCAGCAGGCGTTCGGATGGCACGGTGCCGGCGTGGATCGACAGCGCACCGAGCTTCTGCGCGCCGAGCACGCAGGGGCCGCCGATGAACAAGGAGAAGTTGAGCGAATGGCAGTAGCGGTCTTCCGGACGCAGGCCGGAAGACCAGAACTGGCGCGCCTCGTAGTCGATCCAGTCGGAAAAATCCTGGCCGGTGAAGGGAGAAGCGGTCGGCACGCCGGTCGATCCGCTCGACGCCGAGATATAGACGATGTCGCGCTCGGGCACCGCGACCAGGTCGCCGAAAGGCGGCACCGCCTGCTGACGTCCGCGCAGCACCTGCTTGTCGATCAACGGGAAGCGGCGGATGTCGTCGAGACTGCGCACCTGGTCGGGGTGGACGCCCGCGGCGTCGAAGCTCGCGCGATAATACGGCGAATTGTCGTAGGCGTGGCGCAGATGTTTCTGCAGCAATCCGAGCTTCTGTTGCTCCCATTTTTCGCGCGGCTGCGTCTCCAGCGCTGCGTCCCAGTACTTGCGTTCGTGTTGAGTAC
Organism: Pseudomonadota bacterium; assembly: GCA_018262095.1. Taxonomy (GTDB): domain Bacteria; phylum Pseudomonadota; class Gammaproteobacteria; order Burkholderiales; family Rhodocyclaceae; genus Propionivibrio. The sequence goes on along the minus strand of JAGTRW010000035.1, from coordinate 10,467 downwards.
TCATGTCGGTCCCCTTGTTGGCAGCGGCCAATTTAACAATCTGACGACGACAAGAGAACGATCAATTCCTTCGTTGCTTATACGCTTTGGGCTAGTTACTCGCCGCCGCCGTCGAGGATGCACGACGACCAATGCTGCGGCGCAATTTCCCTGAGCTCTCGCGCGAGCGTCTGGCATTGCGCCATGGCGTACGGACAGCGCGGATGAAAATGACAGCCACTGGGCGGATGCAGCGGCGAAGGGATTTCGCCGCGAATCGCCTGATAGTCGCGGCGGTGTCCGCCGATCACCGGCAATTCGGCGATCAGCGCCTGCGTGTAGGGGTGATGGGGATGGGCGAAGATTTCGTCGGTGCTGGCGCTCTCGACGATCCGCCCGAGGTACATGACGGCGACGCGGTCGCTGACATGGCGGATGACGCCAAGATCATGGCTGATGAAGAGATAGGTGAGATCGAGGTCATCACGCAGCTGCATGAAGAGATTGATGACTTGCGCCTGGATCGAGACGTCGAGCGCCGAAACAGCCTCGTCGCAGACGATGAATTCGGGCGCGACGGCGAGCGCGCGAGCGATGCCGATGCGCGCGCGCTGGCCGCCCGAGAACTGGTGCGGATAGCGCTCGCCCAGGCTCGGGTCGAGGCCGACCTTGTGCAACAGCTGCGCGAGCCACGCGTCGCGCTGCTGCGCCGTGATCAGGCCGTGCACCAGCGGCGCCTCGCTGATCGCCTGGCCGACGCGCAATCGCGGATTGAGCGAAGCGTAGGGATCCTGGAAAACCATCTGCATCTTGAGCTGGACCGCTCTTCGCTGCGTGGCAGGCAGGTCGTCGATGGCCGTCGTCCCTCCCTCGCCGCGCCAGTAGCGCTGGCCGCTGCTCGCCGGATAGCTGCCCAGCGCCAGACGCCCGAGCGTCGATTTTCCACAGCCCGATTCGCCGACCAGGCCGACGATTTCGCCGCGGCCGATGGTCAATGAGACGCGATCGACGGCATGCACGGTCTGCGCTGAAATCGCCGCGCCGAGCTTTTGCGCGAGCCGCGCGGCGAGATCGAGCGGCCGCGAGAAGCGCTTGCTGATCTGCCTCAGTTCAAGCAGCGCCGGGCGTCGGGAAGAATCAGGGGGCAGCATCGGCAATCCGGTTTGGTGAGTTCGCATGATTGAGCCAGCAGCGAACCCGGTGTGACGGCCCGTCGTGGCCTACCGCGAAATCGGGCGGCGGCAGCGCGCACGCGCCATGCACCTGCGCGCAGCGATCGGCAAAGGCGCAGCCTGCCGGCAAATTGAGCAACGAAGGCGTCGTTCCGGGAATTGGCAGTAGCCGACTGCCGCGCTCGTGCAGCGCCGGGATCGCGCCGAGCAGCCCCCGCGTATAGGGATGCGCGGGATGATCGAGCGTCGCTCGAACCGTTCCGCTTTCGACGATCTTTCCCGCGTACATCACCGCGACGCGATCGGCGAGCCCGGCGACGACCGACAGATCGTGGCTGATCCAGATCAGGCTCATCTGCCGCTCGCGGCACAGTGCCTGCACCAGCGCCAGAATCTGGCCCTGGATCGTCACGTCGAGCGCGGTGGTCGGCTCGTCGGCGATGATCAGGTCGGGGCGATTGATGAGCGCGATGGCGATCGCCACGCGCTGGCGCATGCCGCCCGAGAATTGGTGCGGATACGCGCGCAGCCGCTGCGCCGGCTCGGCGATGCCGACCTCACCGAGCGCCTCGAGCGCGCGGTCGTAGGCCGCCGCACGGCTGATGTCCTGGTGCGCCTGCAACGTCTCGATCAGCTGCGTATCGATGCGCAGCACCGGATTGAGCGTCATCATCGGGTCCTGAAAGATCATCGCCAGGCGGTTGCCGCGAATCGCCCGCAGACGCTCGGTGTCCATCGTCAAGAGGTCCTCGCCCTTGAACAGGACTTGTCCGCCGACGACCCTGCCCGGCGGATCGACCAGGCCGAGAATCGAAAAACCGGTGACCGTCTTGCCGCATCCCGATTCGCCGACGAGTCCGAGGATTTCGCCAGCAGCCAGCGAAAAACTGACGTCGTCGACCGCCTTGGCGATTCCCGAACTGGTCGGGAACTGCGTCTGCAGCTTGTTCACTTCGAGGAGTGGCTGGACCATGCTCATTGCTTCTGCAAGCGCGGATTGATGATGTCGCGCAGGCGGTCGGCGACCAGATTGATGGCGACGATCAGCAGCACCAGCGCGATCCCGGGGAAGAAGCTGATCCAGTAATTGCCGGCGAGCAGATACTGGAAGCCGTTGGCGATCAACAGGCCAAGTGACGGTTCGGTGATCGGCAAGCCGATGCCGAGGAAAGAGAGCGTCGCTTCGAGCGAGATCGCCGCGGCAACCTGCAGCGCGGCGACGACGATCAACGGCGGCAGACAGTTGGGCAGCAGGTGGCGAAAGAGAATTCGCGGCGTGCTCAGGCCGAGCAATCGCGCCGCCTCGATATAATCTTTACGCCGCTCGACCAGCGCCGCGCTGCGCGTCGTCCGCGCATAGTAGGCCCACTGCACGGCAAACAACGCGGTAACGATCTTGCCGACGCCCTGGCCGAGAACCGCGAGCAGGATCAGCGCGATCAGGATCGCCGGAAACGACAGCTGGATGTCAGCCAGGCGCATGATCAGGCTATCGAGCCGGCCGCCGAAATAGCCGGCCATGAGGCCCAGGCTCAGGCCAAAAGCCAGCGCCAGCAGCGTGCTCGAGAGTCCGACCAGCAGGCTGATGCGCAAGCCGTAGAGGATCGCCGAAAGCATGTCGCGCCCCTGGTCGTCGCTGCCCAGCCAGTAGCGCTGGACGCCCTGCCCGGCACTCGCCGCGCTGCCGGGCGGCAAGCGGCCGTCGGACAGACTGAGCTGCGCGAGATCATAGGGATTTTGCGGCGAGATGAGCGGCGCCGCGAGCGCGCCGAGCAGCAGCGCAATCAGCACGAGCAGCGCGCAACGTTCGACCCAGCTAGGCGAGAAGGCGTCGAGCAGTATTTTCATCTCAGTCGGCCTGATCCGACAGGCGGATGCGCGGGTCGAGCAGCGAATAGAGAATGTCGACGACGAGGTTGATCACCACGAACAAGGCGACGACGGTCAGCAGGTAGGCGACGACGACCGGACGATCAAGCAGGTTGATCGATTCGATCAAGAGCTTGCCCATCCCGGGCCAGGCGAAAATCGACTCGGTCACCACCGCGAAGGCGATCAGCGAACCGAACTCGAGGCCGATCACCGTGACGATCGGAATCAGGATGTTCTTGAGCACATGCACGAAGACGACTCGCGCCGAGCGCAATCCCTTGGCGCGAGCGAAACGCACGTAATCCTGCAGCAGCGCTTCCTGCGTTCCGGCGCGGGTCAGCCGGATGACCAGTGAAATCTTGAACAGCGCGAGGTTCGCCGCCGGCATCAGGAGGTGCTTGAAGCCATCCCAGCTCAGAAACGACACCGGCACGCCCAGCAATTCGGTCGTCGCGCCGCGGCCGTTCGACGGCAGCCAACCGAGCTGCACCGAAAACAGCATGATCAGCATCAGGCCGACCCAGAAGGTCGGCAGCGAGAAGCCGAGGATAGAGAGGCCCATGATCGCCCTGCCGCTCTTGCTCGCCGGGCGCAATCCGGCCCACAAGCCAAGCGGGATGCCCAGCGACACGGCGAGGATCAGCGCCACGCAGGCCAACTCCAGCGTCGCCGGCAGGCGCTGCACGATCAAGGCCAGCGCCGGGGTACCGTGGACGAACGAGTTGCCGAAATTGCCGCGAACCGCCTGTTGCAGGTAGATCAGATACTGCGTCCACAACGGCTGGTCGAGACCGAAGGCGGCGATGGTTCGCGCAATCTCAGCCTGATCGGCTTCGGGGCTGATCAGAATATCGACCGGATTGCCAATTGCATAGATCCCAACGAACACCAGCAGCGACATGACCAGCAGCACGACGCCACTTTGCAGCAAGCGGCGCAGCAGGAAAACTAGCATGCGTGCGGAACAGCGGCCAGAACGACGGGCTTGGACCGCTCAGCGGCGGGTTTGTACTGCTCGGCGATTTCGCCATTGACGAACATGTTCAACTCGCCGCGACTGAACTGCTGCCAGTCCTCGTTCGACGTCAAGGGCTTGGTCGCGATCACGGTGATCAGATCGTTGGGGTAGCAATGCTTGCGAAAGTCGATGCTCAGCTCGCAATCGGTGAGCTGCGCGGTCGAGAACGGGTAAGCGCGCTGAACCCAGTGCAGATTGGTCGAGCAGTGCGCGAACATCGCGTCGCCGTTGGAGAGCAGGAAATTGAAGACGCCGTGTCCGGCGATCTCGCGGGTGATCTCCTGCACGCTGGCAAACAACGCGGCGCGGCAAGGCTCGCGATGCGGATGCCGCTCGCGCAGGCTTTGCAGCAGGTAGCAAAAAGCGATTTCGCTGTCGGTGACGCCGACCGGCAGATAATTGCCCGACAATTCGGGGTGGAAGTTCTTGAGGTCGCCGTTATGCGCGAAGACCCAGTACTTGCCCCACAGTTCGCGCATGAACGGGTGGCAGTTGGGCAGGCTGACCTTGCCCTGCGTGGCACGGCGAATGTGCGCGATAATATTCGTCGATTTGATCGGATAGTGCTTGATCAACTGCGCGACCGGCGAGGTGATCGATGCTTCGTAATCGACAAAGAGCCGACAACCGGTGTCTTCGAAGAAGGCGATCCCCCAACCGTCGCGATGATGATCGGTCAAACCGCCACGGGCGACGAAGCCTTCGAACGAGAAGGTAATCGCCGCCGGCTGGTTGCTGTTGAGTGCTAACAGTTGGCACATACAATCTAAAAGATGATCCGGCAAGGCAAAAAACCCTGCCCCAGCCCGAATAACGCGCGAGATCGGATTTGGTGTACCTGGGGCTTCCAGTAGTCAGTCATGAAGAATCAGATAGACATAAAGAAATTGTCATTCCGGGCTTGACCCGGAATCCAGGGGCTGGACACTGGATTCCGGCTTTCGCCGGAATGACGAGCTTATCCACCGACGATCTACTATTCCGGCCGGGCATATTGCGCCAAGGTCGCTTCGTCGGGGCGCGGCGTATAGCGGATCCCCTTGCGCGCAGCCCAAGTGGCGACCTGATTGTACAGCGGAATGATCGCGTAATCCTGGTTGATGGCGATCTCGGCGGCGTCCTGGAAGAGCTTTTCGCGTTTCTGGTCGTCGACCGTGCGCAGCGCCTCGATCAATACGGCGTCATATTTCGCGCTGCTGTAGCTGCTCCAGTTGCTGGCGCCCAGCCCCCTGTCCTTGTCGGTCGTCGCCAGTACGCCGCGCAGCGGGCTTGACGGCTCGCCGCCGCCGACGCCCCAGCCGAGCAGGCCGAAGCCCAGCTCCTTTTTCGACGCCTTGGGGATGTAGCTCGCCATCGGTTGCGTCTGCACCTTGGTCGCGATGCCGCCCTTGGAGAGCATCTGGCCAATCGCCTGAACGACCTGCTCGTCGTTGATGAAACGATCGCTCGGACCAAACAGCGTGATGCCGAAGCCGTCGGGGTAGCCCGCCTCAACCAGCAACTTCCTGGCGCCGGCGATATCGAGCGGCTCCGGCTTGAGCCTGGGGTTGTGGCCGAACATCCCGGGCGGTGCCGGATTGGCGTTGGGAACGCCCAGTTTGTCGAGCACCTTGTCGGTCAGCGTCTGGCGATCGATCAGCTTGGAAATCGCCTGGCGTACCCGCACATCCTTGAGCGGATTCGTGTCGAGCGGTTTGCCGGCCTTGTCGGTGACGAAGGGTGAGCGGTCGCGGTGGTCGGTATAGAGGAACATGAAACGGTTCGACATTTTCTCGAACACGCTCAAGTCCTTGTTGGCCTTGAATTGCGCGACCAGATTGGCCTGCACGTTTTCGATCAACTGGACGTCGCCCGAGAGCAGCGCCGCCATTCGCGCCGGGTCATTGGGCAGGAATTTGAGCGTCACCGTCGCCCACGCCGGTTTGACGCCCCAATAAGCGTCGAAGCGCGCCAGCTGCAGGTTCTCGCCCTTGCTGAACTTGACGAGCTTGAACGGACCGCTGCCGGCTTCGATCCGGCCCTGGTTGAAATCGTCGGTACTGGCCTTGTCGGCGGCCTTGCGCGAAACGATGAAGATTCGCGTCAGATCGTTGGGCAGCAAGGGCGCTGGCGTTGCCGTGACAAATTGAATCGTGTACGGATCGACGATCTTCTTGGCGACGATAGCCTTGGTATAGGTGGTGAACGAACTCGGGCTGTTGGCGATGCTTGCCGGGCGATCGAGCGAAAAAACGACATCTTCGGCGGTAAACTCGTTGCCGTCGTGAAACCTGACGCCCTTGCGCAGCTTGAATTCCCAGGTCGTATCGTTGATCGCGCGCCATGATACGGCCAGGGTCGGCAGCAATTTGCCTTCGGCGTCGATGGCGATCAACGGCTCATAGAGATGGCTGCACAGGGCGCTGATCGCGTCGTTGTTGAAAAAATGCGGATCGATGGCGACCGGGCTGCTGCTCAAGCCGACCTTCAATTCCTGGGCCTGGACGACGCCGTTCCCGACAGCGCAGCACAGCGCCGAGACACTGATCGCGAGCCTCAGATAGCGCTTGAATTTGCCAACGGTCATTGAATCACTCCTTTGATTAATGCGGACAAGCGGACTTGGACCTCGCAAGTTAAGCGAAGTCAAGCATCCAGACAACTGACTTGTCGCGCTTGTTCAAAATACCGCTCAAATCGATGACTTGAAGCTTGAGAACGATTTGCGTCGGTTTGAGTCCGCTATGCTTGAGCAGTGTCTCGAAGGTCCGGCCGTAGCCGGCGCCGGCGCCGACGTTCAGCAGATGCCGCCCGCTGACGTTGAGGAAACGATCATCGACGGCACCGCCCTGGCCGGCGGGTCAATGCGACCAGGGCAGACCCCGGGCTTTCCAGCCGGCGACGATGCGCTGGCTGGCGGCGTTCTTGTCGCCCTCAAAGCCCTCGAGCACATTGAAGCAATTGGCAAAGCCCTGATGCGCCAACAACTCGGCGGCTTCGCGCGAACGCACCCCCGAACGGCAGAGCAGCAGGACGAGGTCGGTCGGCGCCACGCTGGCCTTGATCTGGGCCAGGAAGTTCGGATTGAGGCGCCAGTCCGGATAAAGCTTCCACTGAACCGACAGCGCCCCAGGAACACTGCCGATCAGCGTCAACTCTTCGCTCGTTCGCACGTCGATCAGTTTGGCCGAAGAATGCTCCTGTTGCAGCGTCCACGCCTCTTCCGGCGTGAGCTGACCGCGATACGCCAGGCCACGCTCGCGGGCACGCTGTTCGGCACGTCCGATGATTTCAGTGAGGTTCGATGCACGGGCTTCGGCAAGATCGACGACTTGCGCAACTGCGGCAGACATGAGGTTCTCCTTTCGGTTGGACAAGGAACGCAGCACTGCGCCCCTCTGATCATCACATCGTATCGGCGCGAATAACGAAGCAGAACGACTTTATGCTGATTAGCATATTCGAATCCGGGATAAGGCGAAGTCGCTCACCGTCAATCGCCATTCTTCCCGCCTCGCTGCCCGCCACGCCAGCTTTGACCTGACGCGGATTTCACGCTGCCTTGCTGGCCAATACGGGTTGCGATGAATAAACGCTGGGCGCGTGCCGCAGTTGGCGCGCTTGCACCTGCAATAGATCAAAACTGCTCTTCTGCGAACTATTGAGCACCGAGCCATCCGGTCCTGCAATCATCACCTGCGCCCCCAGCTCGTGCAGTTGATCGACCAGACGCTTGGGGTGGTAAGTCGACGAGAGTAGATCAAGCTTGACGATTGCCGGCCGGACGATCCGCAGCAGCTTCAGGTCGACCTCATCTTGCCCGAAACCGCCGATCGCGATGCCATAGCCACGCGACTTGTAACTGGCGATGGCGCGCTGCAGATGGGCGGCATCGCGGCCGTTGACGACGTCGAATTCAAGAGTGATCTGTTCGGGCATCAATCCGCACGAACGCAGAATTTCTTCGAAAACCAGACCGTGATCGGCGGCGACGCTGGCCACATGGCGCGGGTGGACCTTCAGCAGCAGCAGCGGCCGCCGCTCGCGATAGGTCAGGTAGTTGAGCGTGTGCAGGGTTCGCACCAAGCGATCAAGAGCGATGAACTCGTTGTCGTCACCGGGCAAACTATAGACGAATCTTGACTCGAGCAGCCGGCGCTCATCGCTCGCCAGCAAGCGCGCGCCGTGTCCGCGCAAGCGCCCATCGTCGGTGGCGACAATCGGGAAAAACGCCGATTCCAGGCGCTGCCCAGAATAGACGACATGAACATGACCGTCCTCCGAAACGAAGAGCGTTCCCGATCGCGAGTCCGAAGGCGGATAGGGAAGTTGCGAATTGAGATAACGAACGAAGTCGGCGAGCGGCATGGCAGTGCTTTCATCAGGATTTTGTGGCACCAGCCAGCATGCCATGCGGGACAAATTACGCGAATCGCTGACCCAGCGGAACGAACTTCTTGGCAGAAGCTTATGCGGCGTGCGACATAAGCAGCTCGCGTCGAGTCGTGAGAAGTGCTGGCCGGACAACTATATGCAATGCGCTGATATCCATATAGGAATTAAGTCGTTCCGCGACGGTCTAGTTGTTGATAACTTCCCGCCTGATCACCGGCAACCTTCCTCATGAGCGACCCCATGCCTGCCCGACAAGCCCAGCACGTTCGCAACAGCCCCAACGTCAAATCGAACTGGGATCTCGCGGCACTCGTCGACGCCCTACGCACATCGCGCGAAGTCACGCACAGCGTGCGGCACAAGGGGCGAATCCGCGAACTGCCGTCGCGTACCGTGTTGGCGCAGATCGTCGACGACCTGGCCAGCGCCCTCTTCCCAACGCACTTTGGCGAGCGCGACCTGACCGACGAAAGCGTCGATTACTTCGTCGGCAACACGCTCAACAGCGCGCTCACCGATCTTGCCGAACAGGTCCGGCGCGGCCTCTTCTTCGTCTGCAGCGAGGACGCGCAAAACGATGCGGCGCTCAACCAGAAGGCGATCGACATCACCCGCCGTTTCGCCGCAGCGCTCCCCGAACTCCGCGCGCTGCTGGTCAGCGACCTGCATGCCGCATTCGACGGCGACCCGGCGGCGACCAGTTTCGCCGAGATCCTGCTCTGCTATCCGGGAATGCTGGCGATCATCAACCACCGGCTGGCGCATGCCTTGCACGAACTCGGCGCGCCTTTTCTGGCGCGCCTGATCGCCGACATTGCGCACGCCACCAGCGGCATCGACATCCACCCCGGCGCCCGCATCGGCGGCAGCTTCTTCATCGACCACGGCACCGGCGTGGTGATCGGCGAAACGACGATCATCGGCGAGCGCGTTCGCCTCTACCAGGCGGTGACGCTCGGCGCCAAGCGCTTTCCGACCGACGCGCAGGGCCACCTGGCCAAGGGCGGCGCGCGTCACCCGATCATCGAGGACGACGTCGTGATCTACGCCGGCGCCACCGTACTCGGACGCATCACCATCGGACGCGGATCGAGTATCGGCGGCAACGTCTGGCTGACGCACAGCGTGCCGCCGGGCAGCAACGTGACGCAGGCCGACTCTCAAGCCTCCTCTCAAGCCTCTTCGCAATCAACCGGCCACGCCGATTGAACCCCAAGGACTTTCCACCCGAACCTCACAGGAGAATCACCATGAGCATCGCCAATAGCGTCACCGACCTGATCGGCAACACCCCGCTGGTACGCATCAACCGCATCAGCGACGGCGCCGGAGCGACGATCGCCGCCAAGCTCGAGTACTTCAACCCGGCGCACAGCGTCAAGGACCGCATTGGCGAGGCGATGATCGCCGCCGCCGAGAAAGCCGGACAGATCAAGCCCGACACGATCCTGGTCGAACCGACCAGCGGCAATACCGGAATCGCGCTGGCGATGGTCGCCGCAGCGCGCGGCTACAAGATCGTGCTGACCATGCCGGAAACCATGAGTAAAGAACGCCGTGCACTGCTGCGCGGCTACGGCGCCGAGCTGATCCTGACCGCGGGACCCGACGGCATGGGCGGCGCGATCAAGAAGGCCGAGGAGCTCGCCGCGTCCGACCCGCGCTACCTGCTGCTGCAGCAGTTCAACAACCCGGCCAACCCGGAAATCCACCGCCGCACGACCGCCGAGGAAATCTGGCGCGATACCGACGGCAAGGTCGACATCCTGATCTCGGGAGTCGGTACCGGCGGAACGATCACCGGCGTCGCTGAAGTGATCAAATCGCGCAAGCCGTCGTTCAAGGCCATCGCCGTCGAGCCCGACAGCTCGCCGGTGCTCTCGGGCGGCGCCAAGGGACCGCATCCGATCCAGGGAATCGGCGCCGGCTTCGTTCCCAAGGTGCTCAACACGCAAATCTACGACGAGGTGATCCGCGTCAAGGCCGACGACGCCTTCGCCTACGCGCGCCGCGCCGCGCGCGAGGAAGGCCTGCTGGTCGGCATCTCGTCGG
>JAGTRW010000034.1 GCA_018262095.1 Pseudomonadota bacterium | reverse complement strand
GACCGCCAGCGGTTCGAGAAAGGCGCCGAGCTTGAGCGAGAGCGTCTTGGGCAGCGCCATCACCTTGTCGGCCGGCACCTTGACGTATTCGGCCATGGCGCCGTCGCAGTCGATGCCGATCAGCTTGAGCGTGTTGCAGACGTGCGCATAGCCATTCAAACAAGGTTCGCAGTGACCGCACGAGAGCAGCGGATAAACGGTGACCGGCGTTCCCTTCGGCAAGCTCGGGTGGCCGGCGACGATCGTCCCCGAAAACTCGTGGCCCATCACCAGCGGCGCCTTGGCGCGCGGATGAACCCCCTGGTAAATGTTCATGTCGGAACCGCAAACGCCGACGTACGCGACCTTGATCAAGACTTCACCGGGCGCGATTTCCGGCAGCGATTTCTCCTCGACGCGAACGTCCTGCGCGCCACTGTAAATAATGCTTTTCATGAGCAATTGTTCCTTGTATTCAGGCAAAACGAATGGTCTCAACGCGACGGCCTAAATCCGATCACCAGCGATTGACCCAATGGGTCGGATTGCCCGTCGTCAGAATCTCGTAGGCGGCGCGCGCGGCACCTTCTTGCAATGTTTCGACCGAAGCTTCCGAGTACCAGCCGGTGTGATCGGTCAGAATCGCGTTTTTGAGACCGCGCAATGGGCAATCGTCGGCGATCGGTTCACGGTCGAGAACGTCGAGCGCCGCACCGAATATTTTTCCCGACTTTAACGCCTCGGCCAGCGCTTGAACGTCGACCAGTCCGCCACGCGAGGTATTGATCAGACAGGTCTTCGTGTTCATCAGAGCCAAGCTGCGCTGGTCGACGATATTGTGGTTTTCGGCGGTTGCCGGCGCATGCAGCGAGATGATCTGCGCGCGAGTGCAGATCTCGTCGAAGCTCGCTCGGGTGACCTTGAACTGCTCGATCACGGAATCAGGCAGATAAGGGTCACAAACCAGCACCTCGCCGACGCCGAAGGCGCGCATTCTCTCGAGATAAGCGCGCGCTATTTTTCCGAAGCCAAGCAGACCGAGCGTCGACCCGGCGATTCGATAAATCGGTTCATTCTGACCGATGCCCCACTGGCCATCGGTGACCTGTTCGTGACGGGAAACGACACGGCGGACCAGCGCCAGAGTCAGCGCGGCGGCATGATCGCTGACCTCGATTTCGGCGCCGTAATTGGGCACGTTGGCGACGCGGATACCGAGCCGCTTGGCGGCTTCAAGATCGATCGTATCGACGCCGACGCCGTAGCGAACGATCCCGCCGTTGGTGTTGAGTTGAGCGATCGCTTCTGCGTCGAGCTGAGTATCACGAACCAGCGCAATATCGACACCGCGCAATAGCTTGAGCAGGACAGAACGATCCCCTCCCCAATGCAGACTGCGAACCTCAGCACCGAGCGGCGCCAACACACGACGCTCGGTGCTGTAGTCGGCGTATCCGGGCTCGATGACGCCGATAACCGGCGCGGATTTTGATTTTCTTGCTTCAGAAGTCAATGCACTGCTGCTCATGCGATGTTTCTCCAGGTAAGAACGAATTGATAGATTACTGTTTAGATCGATCCATATATAGATCGATCTAAATTGAATGACTTTAATGAACACTCACTGCCATGCCGCTCTGAATTCTTCCCCACCGCCCAGGCCAGATCGGCTACCAGGCGAGTTGCGCCTGACCCAAGCGAAATCAACCCCTGACCAACTGTCGCCCGCGAACATCCGGCCGCCAGGCAGCGCCAATTGCGGCATCATGCCGTGCCGACTACATCTCGACCCGAATCGGCGCCGCAAATATAGATCGATCTAATTTTTTATGGATTCTAGTCGATTGCACTGCTTTGTCAACGACAATTTAAGTATTGCGCTCGGGACTTCGATAAAAGAGGGTTACGGCGTACGCCGCACTGTCGACGCGAGTGGCGTCAGGCGCAAACCAGACGGCGCGGCTTGACCGATCCCAGGCCGTCCGCTTCGCCCAGTCCGAGCAGACGAGCAGCACCATAGACGCGGCACTTTCCCGGCGCCAGAGCGAGGTCCGGAACAGACACCGGATTGCCATGCGCGAAGCGCAGCGTCGCCTCGTCGTCGAGATGAACTTCCGGCAGCGTCTGCAGCAAGGCATCGGGGGGCAACAGCAGGCTGGCGCGCTGGTCTTCGGGAAGTTCGATGAGCTGATCGAGGCTGACTGCGTCGGCAATGCGCAAGGCCCCCACGGCCACTCGCCGCAAGGCGGTCAAATGCGCGCCGCAGCCGAGCACCTCGCCGATATCCTCGGCCAGCGTGCGAATATATGTGCCTTTGCTGCAGCAGACACGCAAGCGGCAACTGTCGCCGGAAAAATCGAGCAGCGTCAGTTCGTGTATCGTCACCGCACGCGCTTCGCGCTCAACTTCGATGCCCTGCCTGGCCAGTTGATAAAGCGGCTTGCCGTCGCGCTTGAGCGCTGAATACATCGGCGGGATCTGGCTGATCGGACCGCGGAACCCCGACAAGGCCGCCGCCAGATCAGAGCGAGCAAAAACAGCCGGACGCTCGAGCAGCACGGCGCCTTGCGCATCGCCAGTATCGGTAGTGACGCCAAACAGCAGTTGCGCCTCGTAGGTCTTGTCGGCGTCGAGCAGATCGGCAGAGAACTTGGTCGCTTCGCCGAAGCACAGCGGCAACAGGCCGGTGGCCAGCGGATCGAGCGTTCCGGTATGCCCGGCCTTGGCTGCAGAGAAGAGTCGGCGGGCGCTTTGCAAAGCCGAATTTGACGTCATTCCGCTCGCTTTATCGAGCAGCAGCACGCCGTCGACGCGCTGCCAACTGCGCTTGGTACGCGGACCGCTATTCACCGGGATCGGTTTCGGGCGTCGGGTCAGTGCTGTCCGAAATGGCCACGGCCTTCTGGATCAACTGCGAGAGATCAGCGCCGCGTTCGAGCGATTGATCGAAGACGAAGTGCAACTGCGGCGTCATGTGGATGCTGATGCGCTTGCCCAATTCGCGGCGCAGAAAGCCTGACGCCTTCTGCAGGCCGACGAGCACCTCGGCGACGTGCTCGCTGCCCGCCAAGGTGCTGAAGAAGACCTTGGCGTGGGCATAATCGGCGGTCACCTCGACGTCGGTGATGCTGATCATGCCGACGCGCGGATCCTTGAGCTCGGTGCGAATCAGCTCAGCCAGCTCGCGACGGATCTGCTCGGCGACCCGGTCCTTGCGCGAAAAACTCTTGTTCACCGTCACTTACAGCGTCCTGGCAATTTCCGTGACGTCGTAGATTTCGAGCTGGTCGCCTTCCTCGTAGGCGTTGTAGCCCTTGAGCGACAAGCCACACTCGAAGCCGGAACGAACTTCCTTGACGTCATCCTTGAAGCGCTTGAGCGACTCGAGTTCGCCGTCCCAGATCACCACATGGTCGCGCAGCAGGCGAGCACGCGAAGTGCGCTTGATGACGCCTTCGAGCACGTAACAGCCGGCGATGGTGCCGATCTTGGTGGCGCGGAAGACCTGGCGAATTTCCACGAGACCAGTGACCTCCTCGCGTTTTTCCGGCGACAGCATTCCGGAGAGCGCGGCCTTCACCTCATCGACGGCATCGTAAATGATGTTGTAGTAACGGATGTCGACACCGACACTCTCGGCCGCCTTGCGTGCGCCGGCATCGGCGCGCGTATTGAAACCGATGATGACGGCCTTCGAGGCCTGCGCCAGATGCACGTCGGATTCGCTGATGGCGCCAACCGCACCGTGAATGATATTGACCTTGACCTCGTCGGTCGACAGCTTTTGCAGCGACTGAACCAGCGCTTCCTGCGAACCCTGCACGTCGGCCTTGATGATCAACGGCAGCATCTTGACCTCGGCTTCGGTCATCTGGTCGAGGATGGTCTCGAGATTGGCCGCTTGCTTCTTGGCCAGCTTGACGTCGCGGAATTTGCCCTGACGGAACAAGGCGATTTCACGCGCCTTACGCTCATCGGCAAGCACCACGGCATCCTGTCCGGCCGCCGGAACGTCCGACAGACCGAGGATTTCGACTGGAATCGACGGACCGGCTTCCTTGATCGACTTGCCGTTTTCATCAAGCATGGCGCGCACCCGGCCAAACACCTGACCGGCCAGCAGCACGTCGCCCTGACGCAGCGTTCCAGCGAGCACCAGCATGGTCGCCACCGGGCCGCGCCCCTTGTCAAGCCGCGCCTCGATGATCAGCCCCTGCGCCGGCGCTTCCTTGGGCGCTTTGAGTTCAAGCACTTCGGCCTGCAACAGCACGTTTTCGAGCAGTTCGTCGATGCCGACACCGGTCTTGGCAGACACGGCAATGAACGGCGAATCGCCACCGTAGTCTTCCGGAATAACCTGTTCGGCAACGAGTTCCTGCTTGACCCGGTCAGGATTGGCATCCGGTTTGTCGATCTTGTTGATCGCCACAATGATCGGCACGCCAGCGGCTCGCGCGTGGTGAATCGCCTCGCGCGTCTGCGGCATGACGCCGTCGTCGGCAGCGACGACCAGAATCACCAGGTCAGTCGCCTTGGCGCCGCGTGCGCGCATCGCCGTAAAGGCTTCGTGGCCCGGCGTGTCGAGGAAGGTCACCATGCCGCGCGCGGTCTCGACGTGATAGGCGCCAATATGCTGCGTGATGCCGCCCGCTTCGCCGGAAGCGACTCGCGTACGGCGAATATAGTCGAGCAGCGAGGTCTTGCCGTGGTCGACGTGGCCCATGACGGTGACCACCGGAGCGCGCGGCTCGAGCGGCACGTCGGTATGTACCGAATCGTCAAGGAAGGCGTCAGGATCGTCAAGCTTGGCGGCGAACGCCCGGTGCCCCATTTCCTCGACGATGATCATCGCCGTTTCCTGGTCGAGAACCTGATTGATGGTGACCATCGAACCCATCTTCATCAGCGTCTTGATCACTTCGGTCGCCTTGACCGTCATCTTGTGCGCCAGATCGGCAACCGAGATGGTTTCCGGCACGTGCACGTCGTGCACCACCGCTTCGGTCGGCACTTGGAACGAATGCGCTTCCTCGACTTCCGAGCCGCGACCGCCGCGCTTGCCATGCTTGTTGTCACGCCAACCGGTCGCGCCAGTTGCGCCACGGGTCTTGAGGCCAGGACGCTTGTTGGCGCCCTCGTTCTTCCACTGGCCCTTCTTCTCGGCCGGCTTCTTGTCTGCCGTACCGGGCTTGGCGACCGGCTTGTGCAGCGTTTTGTCCTCGGCGGGCTTGTCGCTCGCGGTCTGCGCCGCAACCTTCTTGGCCGCTTCGGCGGCGCGTGCAGCGACGGCTTTCGCTTCGGCTTCAACCTTCAGGCGTGCCAGATCGATGACCCGCTGCTGCTTCTGCAGATACTCCGCCTCCTGGTGCGCTCGCAACGCCGCTTGGCGACGCTCTTCCTCGGCGCGCAGCTTCTGCTGCTCTTCGCCGATGATCGACGCACGGGTGACCACCTTCTTGACGCTGGTCTTGACCTCAGCGACCGGCGTGGGCTTGACTTCGGCAGTGGGTTTAGCTTTCGCCTTGGCGGCTGGCTTGGCCTTCGCCTCGACCGCCACAGGGGCGACGACAGGCGCTGGCGGCACGACCGGCTCGGCCTCGACCACCGGCGCTGCGGGCACCGGCTCGGGAACGACTTCGATCACCGGCTCAGCGACGACCTCAACGACCGGCGCCACAACTTTCTCGACGACGACCGGCTCGACGACCGGAGCCACCGCTTCGGCAACGACCGGCTCAACCGCTTTTTCAACAACGGCTTCCGGCGCGCTGATCGGCTGCGGCGCTGCAGCAGCCTCGGCGCGAAGCTCCGGAATGTCACGTTTGACCAAAATCCGTTTCTTGCGCACCTCGACCTGAACGGTATGCGACTTGCCGTGCGAGTCCTGCGACTTGATCTCACTGGTCTCTCGGCGCGTCAAGGTGATTTTGGTCTTGGCCTCGCCTTCGCCATGCGAACGGCGCAGATACTCAAGCAGCCTCGCTTTGTCCTGCTCGGAAAGAACGTCATCCGCCGCGCTCTTGACAACGCCTGCTTTATGCAACTGTTCGAGCAGCACGCCCGCCGGCATTTTTAGATCGGTGGCTAATTGGGCAACACTTGTCTGCGCCATGTGAAATCCTCTTTTCTACTTACTCGAACCAGTGCGCGCGCGCCGTGGTGATCAGTTGTTTGGCACGATCAGCGTCGATACCAGTCATTTCCGTGAGTTCGTCTACCGCCAGATCAGCCAGGTCATCGCGCGTCTTGACACCGTTGCTCGCCAATTTTCCGGCCAGCGACTTGTCCATTCCCTCGAGACCAAGCATGTCTTCAGCCACCTGGCCGAGTTGTTCTTCGGTGACAATGGCCTCGGTCAACAATACGTTTCGCGCGCGATCACGCAGTTCCTGAACCGTCGCTTCATCAAAGGCTTCGATCTCGAGCATTTCGTGCATCGGAACGTAAGCCACTTCCTCAAGCGTCGAGAACCCCTCGCTGATCAGAATATTGGCCACTTCCTCATCGACATCGAGCTTTTCCATGAACAGCACGCGGATCGCCGCCGACTCGGCTTCGACGCGCGTCTGCGACTCTTCCTCGGTCATCAGATTGATCGTCCAGCCGGTCATTTCAGATGCCAGACGAACATTCTGGCCGCCACGACCAATGGCGATTGCCAGATTGTCTTCATCGACGACGACGTCCATGCTGTGCCGGTCCTCGTCGACGACGACCGAGAGCACCTCGGCCGGCGCCAGCGCACCGACGACGAACTGTGCCGGATCAGGCGACCACAGCACGATATCGACGCGCTCACCGGCCAGTTCGTTGGTCACCGCGGTGACCCGCATGCCGCGCATACCGACACAGGTACCGATCGGATCGACGCGCTGATCGTTCGACTTGACGGCGATCTTGGCGCGCATTCCGGGGTCGCGCGCCGCGGCCTTGATTTCGAGCAGACCGTCATCGACTTCTGGAACTTCCATCTCGAACAGCTTGATGATGAACTCAGGCGCCGTACGCGACAGAATCAGTTGCGGACCGCGCGCGGCACGATCGATGCGCAGCAAAAATGCCTTGACGCGATCGCCGACGCGCAGGTTTTCACGCGGGATCATCTGGTCGCGCGGCAACACCGCCTCGATCTTGCCGGCTTCGATGATGGCGTTACCACGTTCCATGCGCTTGATGGTCCCGGTCACCAGATGTTCCTTGCGTTCAAGGAAATCATTGAGGATTTGATCGCGCTCGGCATCGCGGATTTTCTGCAGAATCACCTGCTTGGCGGCCTGCGCACCGATCCGCCCGAAGTCGATCGGCTCGAGCGCTTCCTCGAGGTAATCGCCGATTTCCACCTCGGGATCCTGCTTCTGGGCATCGGACAGCGGGATATGCTGAGCCTCGTGAATGAAGTCCGCGTCGGCGACGATCTCCCAACGACGGAAGGTTTCGAAGTCACCTGTTTCGCGATCGACGACGACGCGCACATCGGCTTCGTCGTCAAGACGCTTCTTGGTCGCCGACGCAAGCGCCAGTTCAAGAGCACCGAAGACGATGTCCTTAGTCACGTTTTTCTCGCGCGCCAGCACATCGACCAGCAGCAAAATTTCGCGGCTCATATATTCACTATCCCCCTAATCCAGCCTGACATCACTAGTCGAACTTCGGAACCAGACGGGCCTTGTCGATATTGCCAAGATCCAGTTCCAGTTCACCCGTGTCAATTGCCAAGCGTACCTTGCCGTCCTGCACACCGTGCAAAACGCCGTTAAAATTACGCCGACCGCTCATCGGGAGTCGCAACTTGAGATTGACTTCGGCACCGGCAAAGCGCTCGAAATCCGCCAGCTTCTTGAGCACCCGATCGAGACCGGGAGAAGAAACCTCGAGTCGGTCATAATCGACGTTCTCGACCGCCAGCACCCGCGACAACTGATTGCTGACCAGCGCACAATCCTCGACATCAATACCGCTTGGCTTGTCGGCTTTGTCGATGAAAAGACGAAGCACACGGCCACGCGGACTCAGCTCGAGGTCCACGAGTTCGTAACCGAGACCGGTCACGGTGATATCGATAAGATTGTTTAAATCCATAGCTACAAATAAAAAATGGGCAAAAAGCCCATCCCCGAAAAAGTTGCCCCCGGAGGGGCTAGCGGAAAACCGTCGAATTATAACGACATTTGGCGCCGACGTAAATCACCCAGGCGCATAAAGAGGTGTATTTTAACGAGTTTCTCGCTGCCATCGCGGCGAGACCAGCAAAATCGCCGACCGATCGCAACGCCGCAGGCCATAAAACACCGGACGGCGCGCCCCCGGCTCAGCGCTCGCGCGGCTTGCGCAGCGGACGGCCTGGCGAGGGGTCGTCCATGTCGAAATCGGCGAGCAACTTCTGCACGTCCCCTTCGCCAACTTCGAGGACCTTGCCGCGCTTGAGGTTGGGCGGCAGGATGAACGGTCCGTAGCGCACGCGCATCAGGCGACTGACGACGACGCCGACGGCTTCGAACATGCGCCGCACCTCGCGGTTCTTGCCCTCGAACAAGGAAACGCGATACCAGTGATTGGCACCGTCGCCGCCGACGTCCTGAAAAGTCGAGAACTGCGCCGTGCCATCGTCAAGCTCGATGCCATCGAGCAGGCGCTGGCGCGCCTCCAGGGTGATTTCACCGAGCACGCGAACGGCATAGTCGCGAACCAGGTTGTAACGCGGATGCATCAGCCGGTTGGCCAGATCGCCCGAAGTCGTAAACAGCAACAGACCGCTGGTATTGAAGTCGAGCCGGCCGACGGCCACCCAGCGCGCGCCCGAGATCTTGGGCAGTGCCGTGAAAACGTTCGGGCGATGATCGGGATCGTCGCGCGAAACGATCTCGCCTTCGGGCTTGTGATAGATGATCACGCGCGGCAGACGGTTCGAGAATTTAAGATGGACGAGCTTGCCGTTAACCTTGATGCGGTCGCCCGGCGTCGCCGACTGGCCGGTCTGCGCCGTCTCGCCATTGACATTGACACGGCCGGCGGCGATCAGCTCTTCCATTTCGCGGCGCGAACCGATGCCGCTTTGCGCGAGCAGCTTGTGCAGGCGCTCGGGCTTGCCCGGCAGCACCTTGTGCCGCCCGCGCTTCGACTGATCGCCAGCAGCAACACGCGGCGCACGGCGCGACCTGGACTCGGTGGCGCCGTCTTCAGGCAATGGCTCGACTTCTTCGGCCGGGGCCTCGCCGCGAATTGAGCCACGAGGGGGACGGGCCATGGCCGGTCGCGCTGGCCGGCGTGGTGCACCGGCAGGCGCGCGAAAGGGAGTCTTACGGGTATTATTGGGCATCAGCCAGTTCCAGCGTTTGGTTCATCATCTCGAGCGGTGGCAACTCGGTCACACTGCGCAATCCGAGGTCGTCGAGAAACTTCTTGGTGGTTGCCAACAGCGCCGGCCGCCCCGGCGTATCGCGATGGCCGACGATATCGACCCAGCCGCGCTCTTCGAGCACCCGAATGATCTGGGTGGCGACCGTGACCCCGCGGATATCCTCGATGTCGCCGCGCGTCACCGGCTGGCGGTAGGCAATGATGGCCAGCGTTTCGAGCACGGCGCGCGAGTACTTCGGTGGCTTTTCGGGGTTGAGCCGAGCCAGATAAGGCAGAAATTCGGCACGCGTGCGAAAACGCCAGCCGCTTGCCAATTGCAGCAACTCAACCGGCCGTTCAGCCCACTCGAGGCGCAACTCGTCGAGCAGAACGCGCAACACGTCGAGACCGATCTCATCAGCAAAGACCTTGCGCAGTTCGGCGAGCGACAGCGGTTGCGGCGCCGCAAGCAGCACCGCTTCGAGGATACGCTTGAGCTCGCCGGGATTATTCGGCGCGCTACGTGCACGGTCCGGGCGGCTGTCAGTGTTCAACTCGGCCATTGGCCAACCTCACGTAAATCGGAGCAAAAGCTTCTGTCTGCGTTATTTCGAGCAGTTGTTCGCGCGCCAATTCAAGCATTGCCAGAAAGTGTACCACCAGTACCGGGGCGCCGAGCGTCGTATCGAACATCGCGACAAACTCGATGAAGCCGTCGGTGTCGCGCAGGCGACGCAGGATCAGCCCCATGTGCTCGCGCACCGACAGCTCCTCGCGCGTCACCATGTGGTGCGTATGCAGCCTGGCCTGGCGCAACAAGCTTCCCCAGGCGTCCTTCAAATCGGCGGCGCAAACCTCGGGCAGACGCTGCAGCAGCGATTTTTCGACCCACACCTCGACCCAGTCGAAATCGCGTTCGGCCTGCGGCAACTCGTCGAGGCGATGCGCCGCGAGCTTCATCTGCTCGTATTCGATCAAACGACGGACCAGTTCGGCGCGCGGATCCTCGACTTCGCCGCCGTCGTCGACGCGCGCCTTGGGCAGCAGCATGCGCGACTTGATCTCGATCAGCATCGCCGCCATCACCAGATAGTCGGCGGCGAGCTCGAGATTATGCGTGCGCATCGCCTCGACATAGGTCAGATACTGGACCGTGAGCGGTGCCATCGGAATGTCGAGGACATTGACGTTGGCCTTGCGGATCAGGTACAGCAGCAGATCGAGCGGCCCCTCGAAGGCATCGAGCATCACCGCCATGGCGTCCGGCGGGATGTACAGATCGAGCGGCAACTGCACCATCGGCTCGCCATAGATCCTGGCCAGCGGCTCTGCTCCCTCGGTCCAGGGCTCGGCGATGTGTTCGCTGGTGGCTGTATCGTTCATTGCTCTCCAGTCCGCCATGCTCGGGCATTAAGCTGAAAAGACACTTAACCACAACGAACACGGCGGGCACAACGAGAGACTCAATAAACTCTTGTCGACCTGCCTGCACGCTGCTTGATTCAAGATGATGATGCAGCGCTTTGCTTTTCCGTTGTGTTCGTTGTGCCCGTTGTGGTTCAAATGATTCTAAGCAGGACTAACCGTAATTGAGTCCCATCGCCTCGCGAACGTCGCGCATCGTCTCCTGCGCCAGCTTACGCGCCTTGGCGTTGCCGTCGGCGATGATGGCGCGAACCAGGCTCGGGTCGTCGAGGTAGGTCTGCGCGCGCTCGTGCATCGGCGCCTGTTCGCGCAGAATGCCGTCGATCACCGGCTGCTTGCATTCGAGACAACCGATTCCGGCGCTGCGGCAGCCCTGCTGCACCCAGCCGCGGCAAGATTCGTCCGAATAGACCTGATGCAATTGCCAGACCGGGCACTTGTCCGGGTCGCCGACGTCGGTACGGCGAACGCGCGCCGGGTCGGTCGGCATGCGGCGAATCTTCTGCGTCACCGACGCTTCGTCCTCGCGCAGCGTGATCGTGTTGTTGTACGACTTGCTCATCTTCTGACCGTCGAGGCCGGGCATTTTCGACGCTTCGGTGAGCAGCGCGCCGGGCTCGACCAGGATCATCTTGCCGGTGCCTTCGAGGTAGCCGAGCAGCCGCTCGCGGTCTTCGAGCGACAGGCTCCCGGCGGAATTGAGCAAGGCGTGTGCGCGCTCGACGGCGAGCGCGTCGCCGTCCTGCTGGAAGCGCGTACGCAGTTGCGTATAGCTGCGCGCGTTCTTGCTGCCGAGTTTCTTGACCGCTTCTTTCGCCTTGTCCTCGAAACCCGGCTCGCGGCCGTACATGTGGTTGAAGCGGCGCGCCAGCTCGCGCGTAAACTCGACGTGCGGCACCTGATCCTCGCCGACCGGAACCTTGTCGGCGCGGTAGATCAGGATGTCGGAACTCATCAGCAGCGGATAACCGAGGAAACCGTAAGTCGACAGGTCCTTGGTCGCGAGTTTTTGCTGCTGGTCCTTGTAGGTCGGCACGCGCTCGAGCCAGCCGAGCGGCGTCATCATCGACAGCAGCAGATGCAGTTCGGCGTGCTCGGGCACCTGCGACTGGATGAACAGGATCGCCTGCGCCGGATCGACGCCCGCTGCCAGCCAGTCGATGACCATCTCCCAGGTCGCCTGCTCGATGCCGCGCGGGTCGTCGTACTGCGTCGTCAGCGCGTGCCAGTCGGCGACGAAAAAGAGGCAAGGATACTCGTGCTGAAGTTTGATCCAGTTCTTGAGCACACCGTGATAGTGGCCAAGGTGCAGGCTGCCGGTGGGGCGCATTCCGGAAAGGACTCGTTCGGCGTACATAGAGAGGTCAATTCAGTTGAAAAAGGACGATGATCAGATCCCTGAAGAGGGACACGAAAGGCCACATCAGGTCGCCGAGAATTCCGGTAAACATCAGCAGCAACAGGATCGGAAAACCCCAGCGCTCAAGCTGGGCGAACTTCCAGGCTAGCCGCTGCGGCAACAGGCTGACGGCGATTCGCCCGCCGTCGAGCGGTGGCAACGGCAGCAGATTGAGCACCATCAGCACCAGATTGACGTTGATCCCGGTGCGGCTCATTTCGGCGAGCGGCAGCGTATAAACATTGTACGGCATCAACGTATCGAGCTTGAACATCGCCGCCCAGCCGACCGCCATCAACAGGTTGACCGCCGGCCCCGCCACAGCGACCCACAACATGTCGCGCTTGGGGTGGCGCAAACGGCCAAAATTGACCGGCACCGGTTTGGCCCAGCCGAACAGCATGACGCTGCCGGCGGCCAGATAACTGGTCAGCAGAATCAGCGCGGGAACCAGCAGCGTGCCAAGCGGATCGACGTGGCGCAGGGGATTGAGACTGATGCGCCCGGCCTGCCAGGCGGTCGGATCGCCGAAGTGACGCGCCGCGTAGCCATGCGCCGCCTCGTGCAGCGTGATCGCGAAGATCACCGGCAGCGCGGCGATGGCCAGCGTCTGAATCAGCGCGCCAAAGTCCATCAGGATTCCAGGCCGAAAGGCTCGAGCGGGCCGCGCCCGGCGCGGATCAACACCGGCGGCAGCGTAGTCAGATCGATCACGCTGGTCGGCTCGGTACCGCAATAGCCGCCGTCGAGGATCAGTTCGAGCAGATCGTCGAGCCGGTCCTGGATTTCCCAGCCTTCGGTGAGCGGCGCTTCGTCGCCCGGCAGCATCAGCGTCGAAGTCAGCAGCGGCTCGCCAAGTTCCTCGAGCAGCGAGAGCGCGACCTTGTGCGCCGGGACGCGCAGGCCGATGGTCTTGCGCTTGGGGTGCAGCACGCGACGCGGCAATTCCTTGGTGCCTTCGAGAATGAAGGTGTAACTGCCCGGTGTCGTCGCCTTGAGCAAGCGATATTGGGCGTTATCGACGCGCGCAAACTGCGCGATCTCGGATAGATCGCGGCACATCAGCGTCAGGTGATGGCGGTCGTCGACGCCGCGCAGGTGGCGGATGCGTTCGACCGCGTCCTTGTCACCCAGACGACAGCCGAGCGCGTAGCACGAGTCGGTCGGAATCGCCAGTACGCCGCCTGAGCGAACCACTTCGGCGGCCTGCGCGAGCAGCCGCGGCTGCGGATCGTCGGGATGGATTGAAAGATAGCGCGCCATCGTCAAAAGGCCTCCCAGACCGGTTTGAGGTCCTGCGGCAACGGCGAGAGCTTGCCCAGATCGACGTAACTCTCGCCCGGACCGTGGAAATCGGAACCGCACGAGGCCATGAATCCGTACTCGCGCGCGTAGCGGCCAAACACCGCGACGTTTTCAGTCGAATGACTGCCGGAGATCACCTCGATCGCCTGCCCGCCGAGCTCCTTGAATTCATCGAGCAAAAGACGCATCTGCGGTTTCGAGAATTTGTAGCGCCCGGGATGGGCAACCGCGGCAATGCCGCCGGCGCCCTTGATCCAGCCGACCGAGTCGGCGAGCGTCGCCCAGCGGTGATCGACGTAACCCGGACGGCCAGGAACCAGATACGAGTCAAAAACGCTGCGCACATCCTTGCACACGCCGGTCTCGACCAGATAGCGCGCAAAATGCGCACGGCTGATCAGCGTCGGATTCTCGGCATGGCGCATGGCACCGTCAAAAGCGCCGTCGATGCCGATCTTCTCGAGCTCGGCGGCCATGCGCTGCGCGCGAACGACGCGTCCGGAACGGATCGCCTCAAGCCCCGCGTTGAGCGCACTATCGTCGGCGGCGAAGTTGAGGCCCAGGATATGGACCTGCAGCCCGCCCCACTCGATCGAAATTTCGACGCCGTTGACCAAACCCATGCCGACCTCGTCGGCGACGGCGCGCGCCGCCGGCAGGCCGGAGAGATTGTCGTGGTCGGTGAGCGCCAGCAGGTCGACGCCATTGGCAAAAGCGCGACGAGCGACGTCGGCGGCGGGCAAAAGCCCGTCGGACGCGGTTGAATGGCAGTGCAGGTCGACGTTTGGCACGAAAAAAAAAGCAATCGATGAAAAGCCGCTGATGATAACACAGTGAGCAAAGCCGCTTTCGGCTTGCGGGGCCGCGCGACATCGCTGCCGAACTTGCGGCGTCCGCCCTCCTCGCGCTATAGTTCGGCCGCGAACGGGAGAGAGCGGGCGATGCGCCAAGTTGTCCCCCGCCGCCGAAGGCGCAATCCACCCGGAAACGCTCAGGCAAAAGGACCGTTCGTGCAATGAACTCTGGAGAGCGGCGCTGCCAAACAGCGCCCACCGATGGGGCAACGTGAGCGGATCACTCCGCCACGCTAATCTCTCAGGTATCAAGGACAGAGGGGTGAACTCGTACAGTGCGTTACGACGCGTGAACAATTCGCCCTTGTCTCTGAATAAAGTTTGAACACTTTTTACCTGGGATTGCCATGACACAAAAAACCGTCCTCAACGACGCGCATCGCCGGTTCGGCGCCAAGATGGTCGATTTTGGCGGCTGGGACATGCCGCTGCATTACGGCTCGCAAATCGAGGAACACCACGCGGTACGGCAAGATTGCGGCATGTTCGACGTCTCGCACATGTGCGCCGTCGATGTCGCCGGCGCCGATGCGCAGGCCTTCCTGCTGCGCCTGCTGGCCAACAACGTCACCAAGCTCAAGACGCCGGGCAAGGCGCTCTACAGCGCGATGCTCAACGAGGCGGGCGGCGTCGTCGACGATCTGATCGTCTATTTCGTCAGTGACGGCCAGTACCGCATCGTGATCAACGCCGGAACCGCCGAAAAGGATCTGGCGTGGATGGCCGCGCGGCTCGCCGACTGGCAGCTCGAAGTCGCGGTCATCGCGCGCCGCGACCTGGCGATCATCGCCGTGCAGGGCCCCAACGCCAGAGCCAAAGTCTGGCAGGTATTGCCCGAAACGCGCGCGGCGAGCGAGGGCCTCAAGCCGTTTTTCTCGGTCGCCGTCGGCGACTACTTCGTCGCCAGCACCGGCTATACGGGTGAAGACGGTTTCGAGATCACGCTGCCCGCCAGTAAGGCGGAAGAACTCTGGCAGGCGCTGGCTGACGCCGGCGTCAAGCCGATCGGTCTGGGCGCGCGCGACACGCTGCGGCTTGAGGCCGGGATGAATCTCTACGGCCAGGACATGGACGAAACCGTCTCGCCGCTCGACGCCGGACTTGCCTGGACGGTCGATCTGGTCACCCCGCGCGACTTCGTCGGCAAGGCCGCGCTGCTCGCCAAGCCCGCGCAGAGGCAATTTCTCGGGCTGTTGCTGCAGGACCGCGGCGTGCTGCGCGCGCACCAGAAGGTGGTCACCAGCGCCGGCGACGGCGAGATCACCAGCGGCAGCTTCTCGCCGACCTTGCAGCAATCGATCGCGCTCGTCCGCCTGCCGCTCGCTGTCTCGATCGGTGACCTCGTCAAAGTTGAGGTGCGCGACAAACTGCTCACTGCCCGCGTCGTCAAGCCTTGCTTTGCCCGCAACGGCAAGGCGATGATTTAGTACAAAATTAGCCACGACGTGCACAACGAGAAGCAAGACCATTCGTTTCGATCTGTTTTCGTTGTGCGCGTCGTGTTCGTTGTGGTTTAGTGGTTTTTTCCTTTTTGATCACCCAGGAGCGCCTCATGAACGTCCCCGCCAATCTCAAATACACCAAGAGCCACGAATGGGTTCGCGCCGAAGCTGACGGAACGATCACCGTCGGCATCACCGAGCACGCGCAGGATCTGCTCGGCGACCTCGTCTTCATCGATCTGCCCGAAGTCGGCGGCAAGCTCGCCGCGGCGCAGGAAGCTGCCGTCGTCGAATCGGTCAAGGCCGCCGCCGACGTCTATGCGCCGGTCGCCGGCACCGTCACCGCGGTCAACGCGGCGCTCGCCGACGCACCTGAGCTCGTCAATCAGGACGCTTACGCGGCTTGGCTGTTCAAGATGACGCCGGCCGACCTCGGCGACGTAGACGCGCTGCTCGACGCCGCAGCTTACACCGCCAGCGTCGGCGAATAAAGACCTGCCCGGGAAGCGAGTAGCCACGCGGCTCTTCAGCGTGCCCTGCTGAGAGCCAACAACTACGCACCTTTCCCGGCATATCCTTGAAGACCCAATAGGGACGCGGCCTTGCGGCCCCTGCCCCGCCCCACCTGCCGGACCACGCCATGCCACAGACTCTGCCCCTTAGCGCACTCGAGCAACGCGACGAGTTCATCAACCGCCACATCGGCTCCAGCCCGAGCGACATCGACGCCATGCTCGCTGCCGTCGGCGCCCCCAGCCTCGACGCGCTGATCGAGCAGACCGTGCCATCAGCGATCCGCCTGCCGGCGCCGCTGCAACTGCCCGATTGCCGGCCCGAGGCCGAAGCGCTCGCCGCGCTCAGGATGATCGCCGGCAAGAACCGGGTGCAAAAGTCGATGATCGGCATGGGCTATGCGGACACGGTCACGCCCAAGGTGATCGTTCGCAACGTGCTCGAAAATCCGGGCTGGTACACCGCCTATACGCCGTACCAGGCCGAGATCGCGCAAGGCCGGCTCGAAGCGCTGCTCAACTACCAGCAGATGGTGATCGACCTCACCGGACTTGAGCTCGCCAACGCCTCCTTGCTCGACGAAGCGACTGCAGCGGCCGAAGCGATGACCATGGCGCGGCGCGTTTCAAAGTCGAAATCGAATCGTTTCTTCGTCGATGCAGCCTGTTTCCCGCAGACCATCGACGTGATCAAAACGCGCGCCGGCTACTTCGGCTTCGAACTCGTTTTCGGCGCGCCCGACGACGCCGCGCAGCACGATCTCTTCGGCGCGATCTTCCAATACCCCAACGAGCGCGGCGAGATTGCCGACTTGAGCGCTCAGATCGCCGCGCTCAAAGCGCGCGGCAGCGTCGTCGCACTCGCCTGCGACCTGATGGCGCTGGTGCTGCTCAAGTCGCCGGGCGCCATGGGCGCCGACATCGCTTTCGGTTCGGCGCAGCGCTTCGGCGTGCCGATGGGTTTTGGCGGACCGCACGCCGCTTTCTTCGCGACGCGCGACGAGCACAGGCGTTCGGTCGCCGGGCGGATCATCGGCGTGTCGGTCGATGCGCGCGGCAACAGCGCGCTGCGCATGGCGCTGCAGACTCGCGAGCAGCACATCCGGCGCGAAAAAGCCAACTCCAACATCTGTACTTCGCAAGTGCTGCTCGCCAACATGGCCGGGATGTACGCCGTCTATCACGGTCCGCAGGGACTGACCGCGATCGCCGAGCGCATTCACCGGCTCGCCGCGATCCTCGCCGCTGGACTTACGCGCGCCGGCGTCGAGGTGCTGAGCAAGAACTTCTTCGACACGCTGCAGATCGACCTGGGCGCTCGCGCGCTCACCGTCTACCAGGCGGCGCTCGCCGCCGGCTACAACCTTCGCTGCGTCGATGACAACGTGTTGGGAATCGCCTTCAACGAGAAATCGACGCGCGACGACGTCGTCGCGCTGATCAAGCTGATCACCGGAATCGCGCTCGACGGCGCGGCATTCGACGCGCTCGACCGCGAAGTACAGCAGCTCGACTCGACGCTGCCCGGGTCGCTGCGGCGCAGCGACGCGATCCTCACGCACCCGGTGTTCAACCGCTACCACACCGAACACGAGATGTTGCGCTACTTGAAGCGACTGCAGAACAAGGATCTCGCGCTCGACCACTCGATGATCTCGCTCGGCTCGTGCACCATGAAGCTCAACGCGACCAGCGAGATGATCCCGATCACCTGGCCCGAGTTCGCCGACCTCCACCCCTTCGCGCCGATCGACCAGGCGCAGGGCTATATGGAGATGATTGCCGGCCTCGAGAACGCCTTGAAGGCGATCACCGGTTTTGACGCCATCTGCATGCAGCCCAACTCGGGCGCGCAGGGCGAATACGCCGGAATCGTCGCCATCACACGCTATCAGGCGAGCCGCGGCGAGAGCGCGCGCAAGGTCTGCCTGATCCCGCGCTCGGCGCACGGCACCAATCCGGCGTCGGCGCAAATGGGCGGCCTGACCATCGTCGTCGTCGACTGCGACGAGCGCGGCAACATCGACGTCGCCGACCTCACCGCCAAGGCGGCGCAATACGCTGACCAACTGTCGTGCCTGATGGTCACCTACCCGTCGACGCACGGCGTCTTCGAGGAGTCGATCAAGGACATCTGCGCGATCATCCACGCACACGGCGGCCAGGTCTATATGGACGGCGCCAACCTCAACGCGCAGGTCGGCCTCACTTCGCCGGCGAGCATCGGCGCCGACGTCAGCCACATGAACCTGCACAAGACCTTCGCCATCCCGCACGGCGGCGGCGGACCGGGAATGGGACCGATCGGCCTCAAGGCGCACCTGGCGCCGTTCATGGCCAACCATTCGGTGCAGCCGATCAGCGGTCCGCACGCCGGACAAGGTGCGGTTTCGGCGGCGCCGTGGGGATCGGCGTCTATCCTGCCGATCTCGTGGATGTACATCGCAATGCTCGGCGGGCGCGGCCTCAAACGCGCGACCGAGCTTGCGATCCTCAACGCCAACTACGTCGCCACGCAGCTCAACCCACATTACCCGGTGCTCTACACCGGAAAGAACGGCCGCGTCGCGCACGAATGCATCATCGACATCCGCCCGCTCAAGGCCGCCACCGGTGTCGCCGAGATCGACATCGCCAAGCGCCTGATGGACTACGGTTTCCACGCGCCGACGGTGAGCTTCCCGGTCGCCGGGACGATGATGATCGAGCCGACCGAATCCGAATCGAAGGCCGAACTCGACCGCTTCATCGCGGCGATGACCGCCATCCGCGAGGAAATCCGGAAAATCGAACAGGGTCTCTGGCCGGCCGACGACAATCCGCTCAAGAACGCGCCGCACACCCAGGCCGACGTCATCGGCAGCGAGTGGACGCGGCCGTACAGCGTCGCCGAAGCCGTCTTCCCGCTGCCCTGGGTCGCCGCCAACAAGTTCTGGCCGAGCGTCAATCGCATCGACGACGTCTATGGCGACCGTCATCTCTTCTGTGCCTGCGCGCCGGTCAGTGACTACTAGGCGCCGTCTCCATCTGGTCGGCGCGGCGATCCTGCTCGCCGGCTGGATTGGCGCCGCGGCGATCTATGTCAACGCGGGTGACGAGAGCGGCGACGCGCTCGGCTACGAATTCGTCAATGGCGTCGCCTATCCGATCCAGGCTTACGAATCGAAGGCCTACCGCCACGATCTCGAGCGTTTCGGCGGCAAGGCGGCGATCATGGCCGACGACTTCAACCGCTGGTTCTCGGGCCTGTGGGTCGGCAAACATCTCGCCTATACGCTGGCAACACTCGCCAGCGGCGGCGCGCTGCTCTGCTTCCTGGCGGCACGCCGGCGGCCTGAGGACGATTGAGCAGGCGCTTCGCCGCCCGCGCCGGCGATGATTTCGCTTAAACTCGCGCCATGGATTTACTCGATATTCTCGCCTTGCTGCTCTTCGCGGGCGGCGCTTGGCTCTGGTACGACAGCCTCGACGCGCGCGAAAAGGCGATCGCCGCGGCCAAGTCGGCGTGCGTATCGGAGGACCTGCTGCTGCTCGACGACACGGTCGCCATCACCCGCCTCGCTGTCGGCCGCGACGACGACGGCGTCGTTCGCCTGCGTCGGGTTTACAACTTCGAGTACAGCGACAGCGGCAACGACCGCCACCCCGGCAGCATCGTCATGCTCGGCAGCCGCGTGCTGGTGATCAATCTGAATTTTCGCCGCCCGCCAGCGCTGACGCTGCTGCACTGAGTTGCCGGATTCAACACGGCTTCGGGCAAATCAGAGGCAGCGCCGGCCGCGGCTCCTTGGTCACCAGCCAGATCCCGGCGCAGACGAAAGCGAGCGCAGCGAGGTTCTTCCATTCGAGCACCGTCTCGCCGAGAAACATCGCCGACAGGATCGCGCCGAAAATCGGCACCAGGAAGTTGAAGACCGTCACCAACCCGACGCGGTTGTATTTGAGCAGGATCGTCCACAGGCCGAAGGCCAGCGAAGAGAGCAGCACCAGGTAGCCGAGCAGCAGCGACGAAGCCAGTGTGAATCCGGTGAGCGACCCGCCGCTGCCGTAACCGGCGGCGACCAGCACCGCGCCGCCGATCGCCAGCTGATAGCCGGCGAGGATGATCGAATCCATTTTCTGCGAAATTTTCTTGCCGTAGATCGACGCCGCGGCAAGGATGAATGCCGCGATCACGACGAAGCCCTCGCCGAGCAGCGTGAAGTTGAAATCGAGCAGATCGCGGTTGAAATTGACGACCATCACACCGGCAAAGCCGATCAGGCAACCGAGCACCTTGTTGGTCGTCAGGCGGTCATTGCGGTAAATGAAGTGCGCCAGCAGAACGCTGAAAAAAGTCCCGGTGGCGTTCATGATCGAGCTCTTGACGCCGGTCGTGTAGGCCAGTCCGATATAGAAAAAAACATAGTGGATCGACGTTTGCACCAGCCCGAGCGCGGTGACCTGGCGAACGTTCTGCCAGCTCAGCGCCAGGATGTTGCGGCGGCTCAACGCGGCGCCGAGCAGCAGCAGCGCGCCGGCGAACAGGAAACGGAAACCGGCGAAAACCATCTTGCTCGGCACGTCGGTCGGCGCGATCGAGAACATCGCGTAACCGTTCTTGATTGCCGGGTACGAACTCGCCCAGAGCAGGCAGCAAAACGAAGCGAGCAGGAAAACGACCTTGCGGTTGGAGAAAAACGGATGCGGATTCAACGGGCAGATCCTCAATATTCACAATCGACTGATTATCCTCTGCCCAGAACAACAATCAATCCTATCGATGATATAAAATCGATAATAATTTCTTATTTAAAAACACCATGGATTTCAGGCAATTCCGCTATTTCGTCACGACCGCCGACGAATTGCACTATGCGCGCGCCGCCGAGCGGCTCGGCGTATCGCAACCGGCGTTGAGCCAGCAGATCAAGGCGCTCGAAAAACAGTTGGGGGTGCAGCTCTTTGCGCGAACGAATCGACGCATCGAGCTCACCGAGGCCGGCGCGGCTTTTTTGCAAGAGGCCCGGGCGACGCTCGAAATGGCCGAAAAATCGGTGCGTATCGCGCAGGATACGGCGCGCGGCGAAGCCGGAACGATCGACATCGGTTACGTCGGCTCAGTGATGTACGAGATGCGCTTCCCGCGCCTGCTCAAGGCGTATTGCCAGCAACATCCGCAGGTCCGCCTGACGCTCTACGAGCAGGCCATCCTGGCGCAGATCGACGCGGTGTTCCAGCGGCAACTCGACATTGCGATCGTGCGCGAGCCTTTGCCGCAGCAAATGCCCGAAGGGATCGAGTTCTTCACCTTGTCGAGCCAGCGCCTGGTCGCGGTATTGCCGGTCGACCATCGCTTGGCCAAGGCGCAGTCGATCGCCTTGAGCGAGCTGGCTGGCGACGATTTCCTCGCGTTTCTCGATCCGCAAGGCGTCGGCCTCGGTCACGCGCTGCTCGAACTGTGCCATGAGGCGGGGTTCGAGCCGCGCATCGCGCAACGCGTTTCCGAAATCGCGACCATGATCAGCCTCATCGCCGCCGGCTTTGGCGTCAGCCTGATGGCCGACCTGGTCAGTCACCTGCGCTTGCCGGGGGTCTGTTACGTGCCGCTCTCCGGAATCGACGCGCATTCGAAACTGATCGTCGTGCATCGGCGCTTCGAGCGCTCGGCGAGCGTGCGCGGCCTGCTCAAGATCCTCGTCGCCGCCGCCGGCAAGTCACGCTGATCACGGAATAAACGGCCACTCGATCTCGTCGCTGCGCTTGACGCCGGCGGTCATCGCGCGGCACAGGCCGACGAATTCGCGCATCCCGGCGGTCTGGAATTTGCGCTGGTGCCAGAGAAACTGGAAATGCCGCAGAAGATCGAGCTGCGGCGTCGCGATCGCCACCAGACTGCCGCGCCGGAACGCCTCGCGCAGCGCCAGCCGAGAGATGCAGCCGATGCCCAAACCGAACTCGACGGCGCGCTTGATCGCCTCGGTGTGCTCGAGCTCAAGCCGCACCTTGAGCTCCTGCTGATGCTGGCGCAAGGCCCGATCGAGCGTCTCGCGCGTCCCCGACCCCGGCTCGCGGACGATCCAGTGTTCCTGCGCCAGTTCGGCGAGCGTCGCCGAACCCTGGCGAGCCAGCGGATGAGCAGGCGAACAAAAAACCACCAGTTCGTCTTCGACCCACGGTTCGACGGTGAGGTCGGGGTGATGGCAGTGGCCTTCGATCAGCCCCAGATCGAGCTCGTAGCCGGCGACCTGGTCGATGATCGTCGCCGTGTTGTGCACCTGCAGTTGGGCCGAACTTTCGGGATGGCGCTTGAGAAAGTCGGCGACGATCAGCGTCGCCAGGTAATTGCCGATGGTCAGCGTCGCGCCGATGCGCAGATGACCGAAACCGGCACGACCTTCGAGTGCGGTTTCGATCGCCTGCGCCCGCTCGATCAGCTCGACCGCTTGCGGCAACAGCGACTGGCCGAGCTCGTTGAGGCGCAGCGTCTTGCCGACGCGGTCGAAAAGCTGCGTCGCGTAGAGCCGCTCAAGCTCGCCAAGCGCCGTGCTGGTCGCCGACTGCGACAGCGACAAGGCGACCGCGGCGCGCGAAACGCTCTGCTGACGCGCGACAGCGACAAAGACAGCGATCTGCCTCAAGGTGTATCGCATATCTATTCCATAGATATCAATTATCAGAATAACCCATTTTACAGATATAAAAACGCACCATAGAATCGATCGCGTCAAAAACTGTCGAAGAAAGCATTATGAGCACTCTTTCCACCCAGCACGTCATCTCGGTCCACCACTGGAACGACAGCCTGTTCAGTTTTCGCACGACGCGCGACGACGGGCTGCGCTTCATCAACGGCCAGTTCGTGATGCTCGGCCTCGAACAGGAAGGCCGGCCGCTGACGCGCGCCTACAGCATCGCTTCGGCCAACCACGACGAATTCCTCGAGTTCTTCAGCATCAAGGTCGCCAACGGCCCGCTGACCTCGAAGCTGCAGCACCTGTCGGTCGGCGACCCGGTCGTGGTCAGCCGCAAGCCGACCGGAACGCTGGTATTGCGCGACCTCAGGCCGGGCAAGACGCTCTACATGCTGGCCACCGGCACGGGACTGGCGCCCTTTCTCTCGCTGATCCAGGACCCGGAAAGCTATGAGCGCTTCGACAAGGTCGTTCTCGTGCATGGTGTGCGCACCGTCAGCGAACTTGCCTACCGCGACTTCATCACGCGCGAGTTGCCCAATCACGAGTACTTCGCCGACCTGGTCCGCGACAAGCTCATTTACTACCCGACGGTGACGCGCGAGCCTTTCCACCACCAGGGCCGGATTACCGAACTCGTAAGCAGCGGCAAGCTGTTTTCCGACATCGGTCTGCCGCCGTTCGACCCGGCCACCGACCGCGCGATGATCTGCGGCAGTCCGCACATGATCGGCGATTGCTGCGCGCTGCTCGATGCGCGTGGATTTGAGATCTCGCCGCACATCGGCGCGCTGGGCGACTACGTGATCGAGCGCGCCTTCGTCGAGAAATAGGGCCAGCCGGCGCCGCGCAGAGGCGCCGATCCGCCGATCCGCCGATCCGCCGATCCTGCAATGGATTGTGGCCACCGCGCGAGGCGGCGGCCCAAGCCCTACGCCGCCGCCAAGCTGGAGTATGATCGACCAGGGGCTACTGCCCAAGACGCCGTCGACCAACACTCCGGGAGGCTCAATCGATGGACGGAATTCATCGGATCAACTATTCAGACCTGGTCGACCTGCCGCAGCTACAAGCGCTGATGGAGAGCTTTTCCCAGGTCATCGGATTGGCCAACGCGGTGATCGACGTCGACGGCAAGGTACTCGTCAGTGCGGGCTGGCAAACGGCGTGCACCGGCTTTCACCGCGTCAATCCAGACAGCTGTCGGCGCTGTACGCAAAGCGATACCTCGCTCGTCGAAAGCATGACCCAAGGCGTTCCTTTTGCCGTTTATCGTTGCCTCAACGGCTTGGTCGATACGGCGGCGCCAATCATGGTCGACGGCAAACACGTCGCCAACGTCTTTACCGGCCAGTGTCTGACCGAGCCTCCCGATTTCGACTTCTTTCGCCAGCAGGCTTCCCAGTTCGGCTTCGACGAAACCCGTTACCTGAGCGCGATCGCCGCGCTACCGGTGCTCGCGCCGCAGCGCCTCGAGTCGATCACTCGCCTGTATGCGCAAATCGCCGCACTGCTTGCCGACAACGGGCTCGATCGCCTGACCCAGAAAAAGGCCGTCGCCGATCTGGCAACGCTCAACGCCAGCCTTGAACACAAGGTATTGATGCGCACCCAGGCGCTGCGCGATGGCGACGAAACGCTGCGCAGCATTCTGGGCACCTCCCTCGACGGCTACTGGCGCGTCGATCGCCAAGGCCGGCTGCTCGACGTCAACCCGGCCTACTGCCGGCAATCGGGCTACACGCGCGACGAGTTGCTGCGCTTGCGGATTTCCGATCTGGAAGCGGCGGAGAGCGACAGCGACACCGCCGGGCACATTCAACGGATTTTGACCGCGGGCAACGACCAGTTCGAATCGCTGCATCGCCGCAAGGACGGATCGTTGTGGCATGTCGAAGTCAGCGCCACCCGCCATGGTCTGACCAGTGGACAGTTGATCGTCTTCCTGCGCGACATCAGCGAGCGCAAACAGGCCGAACTCGCCTTGCGCGAAAGCGAGTCGCGCGTGCAGACCAAGCTCAATGCCATCCTCTCGCCTGAAGGCGACGTCGAACTGCTGCAACTCAAGGACATCATCGATATCCCGGCAATCCAGGCGATGATGGACGACTTTTTCAAGGTCACTGGAATTCTGAGCGCGATTCTGGACACCTCGGGAAACGTCTTGATCGCGGTCGGCTGGCAGGATATCTGTACCAAGTTTCACCGCGTCGATCCGCGGATGTGTCTGAACTGCACCGAAAGCGACACGCAACTGTCGCAGGGCGTAGCCCCCGGAGCCGTCAAGTTCTACCGCTGCAAGAACAATCTCTGGGACGTCGTGACTCCGCTGATGCTCGGCGACCGGCACGTCGGCAACCTGTTTTCCGGACAGTTCTTCTTTGACGATGATGAGGTCGACCGGGAAGTCTTTCGCGCTCAAGCGCGCGCCTGCGGCCTCGATGAAGCCGAGTACATGGCGGCGCTCGATCGTGTGCCGCGCTTTAGCCGCGAGCGGATCGACGCGGCGATGTCGTTCTTCAAGCAGTTGGCGCAAACGATTTCGCAGTTGAGCTACAGCAGCATCAAGCTGGCACGCTTGAGCACCGACATCACCCGGCTCAATACCGAACTTGAACAACGCGTCGTCGCGCGCACTGCCGCCCTCGAGGCGGCCAACCGCTCGCTGACCCAGGCCAAGTCACAGGCCGAAGCCGCCAATCAAGCCAAGAGCGCGTTCCTGTCGAACATGAGCCACGAAATCCGCACGCCGATGAACGCCATCATCGGCATGGCTCATCTGCTGCGGCGCGGCGGCGTTACGGCCGAGCAAGCGGATCGCCTCGACAAGATCGATGCCGCCAGCGATCACCTGTTGAATGTCATCAACAACATCCTCGACCTGTCCAAGATCGAAGCCGGCAAACTCGTCCTCGCCGACGCCCCGGTTTCGATCAACAGCCTGCTCGCCAATGTCGTTTCGATCATGGCCGCGCGGGCTCAGGACAAGGGCCTCAACTTAAAGATAGAAAGCGACATTTTCCCGTCGTGGCTGCAAGGCGACCCGACCCGGCTGCAGCAGGCGGTACTCAACTACGTCACCAACGCCATCAAATTCACGGCGAGCGGGACGATCACCTTGCGCGCCATCAAGCAGGACGACGCGGCCGATGGAGTGCGCGTGCGTTTCGAAGTCGAGGATACGGGAATCGGCATCTCACCCGAAGCATCGGCTCGTCTGTTCAACGCCTTTGAACAGGCTGACAATTCGACCTCGCGCGCCTACGGCGGCACCGGGCTTGGCCTGGTGATCACCAAGCGCCTGGCCGCCCTGATGGGCGGCGACGCGGGAGTGGTGAGCACCCCGAACGTTGGCAGCACCTTCTGGTTTACCGCGCGTCTGGCCAAGACAGATCACCGCGACGATCTCACGGTGCCGGCACCCAGCGACGCCGAGGCGCTGATCCGTCAGCACTACCGCGGTCGTCGCATCCTGCTGGTCGACGACGAACCGATCAATCTGGAAGTGGCCAGGACCGTTCTCGACGAATCAGGGCTGCGGGTCGATACCGCCGAAGACGGTGAGCAAGCGGTCGAACGCGCACGTCAAACGGCCTATGCGGTGATCCTGATGGACATGCAGATGCCCAGGCTCGATGGCCTGGAAGCGACTCGACAGATCCGTTCGCTGCCCGGGCACCACGCCACGCCGATCCTGGCGATGACCGCCAATGCCTTCAACGAAGACAAACTGCGCTGCTTCGACGCCGGCATGAATGACTTCCTGGTCAAACCCTTCAACCCCGACCAGCTTTTCGCAAGCTTGCACAAATGGTTGGAATTAGGTCACGCATGAGCAGGATCATCGAAGTTTGCATCCCGAAATATCCTGAGTGCTGGAGCTCTTGCGGCAACTGCGGCAGCGGCGAGGTCAGCATCGACGACGTGCTGGTGCTGCCCGGCGACGCCGTCGCGCGCGACGACACGCTGATCGTTCTGGAAACCGGCAAGGTCGCGATCGACATCCCGGCGCCACGCGCAGGCAAGATCGTCGAGCTGTTCGTTGCGGCCGGCGATCTGGTCGGCGAAGGACAACTGATCGCCACGCTTGAAATCGGCGAAGGCTGAGCGAATCGATCGGCCGCGCAGGTACAATGGCGCACACCTTTTGAGGAGCTGACCATGAGCCTTAACAGCAAACCCACGCCCTTGGTACTGACCGTGATCGGCGACGATCGGCCGGGTCTGGTCGAACAACTGGCGACGGTGATCAGTTCGCACCACGGCAACTGGCTTGAATCGTCGATGTCGCACCTGTCGGGAAAATTCGCCGGAATCGTGTGTATCAGCGTCGCTGACGCGCAGCTCGACCTACTCAAGGCCGCCTTGGCGGCGCTGCCCGGCCTGCGCATTACCGCCGAGACCGGCGCGGTGGCCGGCAAAGATGGCGAGCCGCGCGCCAGCCGGCGGCTCAAGCTGTCACTCGTCGGTCACGACCGCATCGGCATCGTGCGCGAGGTATCCCAAGTCCTGGCGCGGCACGCGATCAACGTCGAGGAACTGTCGACGCACACCGCCAGCGCGCCGATGTCGGCCGAAATCCTGTTCCACGCCAGCGCCGAACTGACCGCTGCGGCGAGCCTCGACGCACGCGCACTGACCAGCGACCTGGAGCAGATCTCGAACGACCTGATGGTCGACATCACGCTCGACGAGGCCATCCGCGGCTGACGCCCCTGGCGTGCGCATCAAGGCTCGACGGGCAACCGCTCGTCGTCGTAGCTGACCTCGATGCGCATCGCCGCGCCGACCTTTTGCCCATTCAACTCGCCGGGCGTAAAACGCACCAGGCGGAAGGCATCGGCGACCGCAGCGAGTCGATCCGCGGGCAAGTCGCTGCGCTCGACCGACACTTCGACCACCGCCCCCTGATCGTCGATCCACAGCGTCAGCACCACCTCGCCCGCATCGCCGGCGTCGAGCACCGGCTCGCTGAGAGCGACGGGTTTGACCGACAGCGCCTGCGTTTCGTAAAAGACCGCAAGGGGCGCCCAATCGGCCGCCGGCTCGGCCATCGCCTCGGCGCTTGCCGCGGGCACCGGGGCTGCCGGTCCAAGGACCGGCGCCGGCGCGCTGGCCCGGCGAGACGGACCGCGCGCGACAATCGCGGCCAGCTTGCCGGAGTGCCTCAACGACGCGCTGAGCACCAACCGATCGCCGTCGTCGCCACCACCTGTTCCGGGCCTGCCCGGCAACGCAATCAGCAACAGATGAATCAGCAGCGAGACGAGCAGTAGCGGCGCCAGGCCGTCGACGCGCCAGATCGCCGCCCGTTGCAACGCCCGCGGCTCGAACATCGGTCGCCGCTACTCGCTGACCAGTTCGCGCCACGACACGCGGCGGGTCGCCCCGGCTACCGGGGCGGTCGGCACGACCCCGCCGGCCGAGCCGCCCAGATCGCTGCCATCGGCACCGCCGGCCGCCGCGCTCGAACCGGAAGTGCGAACCAGGTAGCGAATCGAGCCATTGACCTTGAGCACGATCGGTCGCGTCGCGATGACGTTGCCGAGGCTGACGCCGCTCACCGCCGCGGTGCCCTGCACCGGCGCCCCGGTCTTGTAGTCGAGCGCGTAGAGATAGCTGGCCGAGGCGTCGGGGTTTTCGGTGCCACAGGCATTGGCGCTCGAGTTGTTGGGGGCGATCGTGGTAAACAGCAAGGTGCCGAGCGCCAGCACCGAGTCGGTGACCGAGCGTTCGCCAGCGGTGAGGAAATCGACGTACCAGCCGTTCTTGAGGTCCCAATCGACCGCATTGTTGGTGCTGGTGCGTACCGACTGGCCGGGAATGCACCAACTGGTCGGCGCGCCGGACGGACAGGTGCCGCTGGTCAGCGTCTGGCGGACAAAAAGGCTGGCGCTCAGGCGCGGATCGCCCAGCGTCACCGCATCGGGATCATCCTTGACCGCGTAGTAGCTCTCGACCTGCGCATTGGTCAGGTCGCTGATTCCAAGATAGCGCCCGGTGCCGACGAAGACCACCGTCTTGCCGTTGATCGTCGCGGTGCTCGGCCTGGCGGTGATCGGCTGCGGATTGCCCGAAGGATCGGTGAAACTGACCAGCAGCTTGGCGTCGTAACCGCTCGGCGCGATCGTGTTGTTGATGTCGAAACGCCAGAGGTTGCCGAGCAAATCGCCGCCATACACGGCGTCGGTCGTATTGTTGGTGTCGGCGCTCGCCGAATGCGCGCTGATTCGCGCCAGGCCGCTGGGCGTTGCGGCGCTTCCGACGCCGGTACTGATCGTTCTGATCAGCGCGCCGGTATTGGCGTTGAGCACGTAGAGCCGGCCGACGCCGTCGGCATTGTTGTAGCCGGAGGCGACGATCACCACCCAGGTGCCGTCGGCGAGCTTGGTGATCCGCGGATTGCCGTAGCTGTAGCCGAGGTTGGCGTCGGAAAATTCCCAAAGCAGTGTCGGACTCGCCGGGTTGGTGATGTCGAGCGCAAAATAGCCTTTGCCGCCGCGATTGAGCCCGCCGACCAGAATCGTCTTCCATTGCGCGGCGGTGCACGCCGACGTCGGCGCATTCGGGCAGATGTCTCCGGTTTCCGGCGAGTTATCGACCGAATACTGGTGATGCGAGCTGTAGTTCATATCCGCCAGCTTGTAGAGGTTGGGCAGAACGAAGCTCGGAATGTAGGCCCACGTCTCTTCGCCGCTCTCGGCATCGAAGGCGTGCACCATGCCGTCGTTGGCCGAAACATAGACTTTGCCGCTGCGGCCCGCTTTGGCGGCCTTGAAAGCGCCGTAATTGGTGTCGGTGTAATTGAACGCCGGCACTTTGACGTAGCGCCCCTCGGACGAGATGATATCGCCCAGGACATGGGTGCGCTTGCGATAGAAAGTCGTCTCATTGCTGCGATCGCCGCGCAGGAAGTTGACCAGCGCCTCGCCCGCCGCACCGCCCGTGGCGACGGTGTTATTGCTCTGCTGCGCAGCGCTGAGGCAGGTCGCACCGGACGAACAGAACTGCGACAGACCGGCGGTCGCCGAGGCATAGGTGAGCGCCGGCGTCGTGAAATAAGAACCCAGCGAAGCGCTGACCAGATCGGCCCACAGGAAGGGAATCAGCGCGCCGGCCCCCTTCGTATAGAGCGTTCGTGTCGTCGGCGCGACGACCGCGCTGCCGCTGGCGTCATTGACGACTGCCGTTTTGCTCGTATCGGTGCTGCCGAAGTCGGTGCCGCTCACGTATTCGGTCGTCACCCGGTAGCAGGTCGTGCCGTTTCTGAAAACGCTGCCGACGGCATAACTGGTGGTCGCTGTCCACACCGTCGTCGCGCAGTCGAGCAAGCGCATCGCCGACCACTGCTGGGAACTCAAGACACCGGCGCTGTCGATTTGCTGGCGAATCAGTTCGCCAAACCATTCGACCGATTTGTATGAGGAACTGAACACGTAGTTGTCGCTGGTACTGATGTTCGGGTTGCTGCTCGCCGCGGCCGCCGCGGTGCCGGGTCGTGGCTTGTTGATGATCGCCGCCAGCGTGTCAGCCAGGCCGGTCGACAACGACGCCGGGTCCTTGGCGCTGAAGTAGGTGCCGCGCCCATTGACTGCGGCGTGCCAGAGATCGTCGATGTTATTGATCGAGTCGGACGATGGCGTCGGCCAGGTGCACTTGCCGCTGCTCAGCCATGAGCAGACCCCCGAAGCCGGAACCGGCGTCGTTCCCGCCTTGACGTCGTAAAAATCGCCGCTCTTGTCACTGGCGTAGGTCGGCGAATAGACCATCTGCCCCTGCGCGCCCAGCCCGAGCGTGAAGGTCGTCATATGCTGCGTCGTCGCGACGTCGGCCCCGCTGGGCGGAACGTTGTTGGCGCACAGATCGTTGGCCACGGTCGCCGGCGCGATGACCGGACCGGTGCAGGTTCCCGTCGCGTCGGGGCTGGTCGCCGCGGCGCTGCGCAGATCCTTGCCGTAGTAGTAGGCGGCAACGTCGGCCAGGGTGTTGGACGTTCCCTCGGTCGACAGCGTCTGGCACTCGGTCGCGGTGACCGCGGTGTAATTCGGCGACGCCGATTGTTCGAGCGCGCTGCACGTTGAAACGGTCGTCCACGGTGACCAGCCAGTGTAACGGCACTGCGTCGTATGACCGCTGGCGTCCGGAACGGTCGTCGCCGTACACGTCCCGCCCGAAGAGACGTTGGCCCAGGTCGTCGTATCGGAGACGACACAGTTGCGCGCCAGCCCGTTGCTTGCCAGATTGCCGTCGTACGGACTGCTCGTATCCTGGGTGATCGCGGTGCACGCCTCAGTGGCCAGTGCCAATGCCGTCCAGCCCGTCCACTGACATTGCCTGGCGGTGCCGACCGACCACGTTCCGGAGGTATCCTGATTGGCCGTCGTACATGACGCCGTATCGCTCCAGCCGGTCCAGGCGGTATAGCGGCATTCCGTGCGAGTACTGCTGGTGGGGTCGGGCAAGCACGACGAGACTGCGTGCCAGTCTTCGTACCAGGTCGATCCCGAATCGTTTGAACGGCGCTGTTCCAGCGTACTCGTCCTCTGCTGCAATTGGCTGGTCTGCGTCTTGAGCGTACTCGTCTGGCTCTGCAGGCTGCTGGTCCGCGACTGCAAGGTGCCGCTGCCACCGTCGTTATACGGCGGCGGCAAACCGCCATCCTGATTGTCCATCGCCGTCGTGCCGTTGAGCTTGTAACCCGAAGACCCGTTCCAGTAGCCGTCGGTCGACAGGATGGTGTAGTTCTGCTGGCAGGAAAACTGCAACGGATCGGTGACCGTGCTGCCGTTGAGCGTCGTCCCGTTGAGATTGCCGGCATAGAGCCGGCCGGCCGTCGACAACGCTTCGCGCAGCGGCGTCGAGCTATTCGGATTGGCGGCAAACAGCTTGGCAAACCAGTCGCTCTTCTGCGTCGTCTTGAATTCGTCGAGGTTGAGGAAATCGTTCGAGGTGTTGTTGTTGATGCTCAGATAACCGACGCGAAAGCGCGACACGCTATTGGCCATGTCGGTCGCCGAATCGATCGTCGCAAAGGCGTTGCTGGTCGCGCTTTTCATCATTTGCATGCGCGTGTGGTAATAAGCCCACCAGTTGGCGTAGTTGGTCATTTCCTCGGCGTAGGTGCACGTCGTTCCGGCGCAGTCGGTGCGCGTTTCGGCCTTGGTGCTCGATCCCGGATACGCATAGCTGGTCACCCCCGCGGTGATCGTCACGCGCAGGTTCTCGCCCGGAACGCTGCCGGCGGCGAAACTGGTCGCCGTCAGCGTCATATCTCCGGATTTGGTGATCACCGGCGAAAAAGTGATCGCTCCCGGCGCCCTGATGGTCACCGTGCTGCCCGAGCTGCTGGCCGAATAACCGACCGTCGTGCAGTTGCCGCTGATGCGGTTGCTGCAGCTGTTGATGCCGCTCACGATATTGGCCGCGACGACACTCGACGTGCTCGACGCCGTGGTGGTGGCGTTGAGCAACTCCAGGTCATTGACCTTGACCGAGCTGACGCTGGTGCTCGACCAACCGCTGACCTTGACGGTCGCCGTTCGCGGCGAAGGGATGCGCGGATATTTGTAGGTCGCCGAGTCGTACGTCGCGCGGCAGTTGGTCAACGCGCTGTCGGAACACCAGCGCAGGTTGGCCGCAAAGGGGTAGTCGACTGATTTCTCGGTGGCGGCGACACAGGTCCGCAGGCTGGCCGAGCTGCAGTATTCGCCGGGAACGACGACGTAGGCGTAGGCCGCATTGGTCAGCGTGTCGGTGCTCGTCGACTGGACCTTGTAGCCATCGCGCAAAACGGCATTCCAGTTGGGTTTGGCCGCTGCGTCGGCGCCGGTCGCGGTGCTCGTTCCGGTCATGCTCGGATAGCTGGTGGTGTTGAGCGAGCCGTCGGCGTTGAAGTGGACCGGCAGCTTGTAAGTGATCGCCGGGTTATACGCGACGCCGTTGAAAGCGCTGTTCTTGTAGCGATAGGCGGTGCTGCTGTAGCTGCCGACCTGGTCCGGCATGTAATCCCAGTCCATGCTGCCCGAATCGTCGAGAACGAAGAGCACGTTGGGCTTGACGTCGGTCGACGACGGCGCCGAATAGGTGTTGAGCGGATCGGTCGAAATATCGGTCAGTGCCGCCTGCGCGTTGAGCGCGAACGCCGACGCCAGCAGCGTGGCGCCGAGCTTCTTGAGCAATCGGTGAGTGGTCATTGCAACTCCTTTGCCGCAGTCCCGCAGCGACTGCGTTTGATTGGCGTTTGCTGCGCCGCCGGGCTACTTGGAAATGACCGCCTGGACATAGCTCACGGTGTTCCTTGGCCCCTGGACACGGGCCGTAATGCGGTAGTACACCTGCGAGATCGCAGTGATCTGTTTCTCGCCGGCCTCTTCGGCATTGCCGCGCGCGACGCCGACAATCGGCGACTCTGCGCACAAGGCGCCACCGGTTGGCGAACCGGCGGCGGCGCACATGCGGTCGATGACGTAGGCGACGCTCGTTCCGGTGGCGGCATCGACCGCCAGCTGGACCGCCCGGCCGTTCCACAGCCGCGTCCAGTAAGCGTCCCAGCTCTCGTTGGCTGGCT
The DNA here is from genome assembly GCA_018262095.1 of Pseudomonadota bacterium. Taxonomy (GTDB): domain Bacteria; phylum Pseudomonadota; class Gammaproteobacteria; order Burkholderiales; family Rhodocyclaceae; genus Propionivibrio. The sequence goes on along the minus strand of JAGTRW010000034.1, from coordinate 7,578 downwards.
TGGCCGGCGCCGCGGTCAGGCCGTTGGCGGCATAGCCGCTGGCCGCGCTGTCGCTGAGCAACAACGCCGAATTGTTCTCGACCCAGGCGATCGCCGTTTCAATCCCGCGATCGCCAGAATGCGTCGCCGCCTGCTGGAACGACTGGTTGCCGGCGATGATGTTGGCGGTATCGACCGAGCGCACCAGCGCCAGCGCGGCCAGCGTCATGGCGATCAGCATGATCAGTGCGACCAGCAGTACGACGCCGGATTGGCGGCGCCGCGGCGCGCCATGAGCGAAAGAGCTTGGCTTCAACATCCTTCCTGAACTCCCATCCAGGTCACGTTGCGCAGCGGGACCACCGTCTGGAAAACCTTGTAACGGAAGTTTGCCCAGTCCGCGTTGCCCGAAAGATCGATCGGCGCGCCGTCGCTGCCCTCCCAGACCGGCGCTGCCGCGGTAACCGCGTCCTTTTCGAAGAGCGCGCTGCGCGCCACCAGCGCCAGACGCACGGCGCCGGTTCGCGCCCATTTGCAGGCGGCGGTCGCGCCGACGGGCAGATCCTGGGCCTGCGTCTGATCGTAAGTATCGACGCGATAGGCCGGGATTTTGCCGGTAAGCGGGTCAGGGACGCCCGCCATCGATCCGGCCGGCAACGGGTTGGGCGTCGTCACGTTGTCGTGCCCGTACTGGGCGCGCAGACTGACGATGTTGTTGGCGACGGTCGCGTAGTTCGCCGCGTCGCTGCAATCCTGCGCAATATAGTCGCACATCGTCAGATTGCCCGACCGGACAGCGTAGGCCAGCACTTTGGGCGCCAGCCCGAGGTCGTAGAAGGTACCGGCCACCGCGCGGCTGGTCGCCCCGCTGCTGATCGGCGCCGCCGTGCATGGACTGTCGATCACCACGTAGCGATTGGCGGGCGTCGGATTGACCGTGTTCGCGACATAGGCGACGCCTTGCGGCTGGCCTTCGGAATTGCCGTAAATGACCAGCAGCGTATCGGTATTCGCGTCCCCGGCAGGAACGATCGCCGCTGCCGGGTTGATGGTCACCGGCGCCAGCGCGATGGTCACGCCCGAGACGGTCACCGGGCAACTCAGAATGTCCAGTGCGGAAACGCCGTAGCCGGCCTGCCGGATGTCGCGCTGCAAGGCATAGAGCGCCATCACCCCTTCGGTCATGGCATCGCTGCCGCCGGTGGTGGTGCGCTTGCGCTCTTCGGACAGCGCGAAGACCTGCAGCATCACGATGATGCCGAACATGCCGATCACCATGCCGACCATCAGTTCGACCAGACTGAAGCCGGCGGACGGTTTGTGCATGGCGCGTGAAGAAGGTCGCATCCTAGCCTCCGATCTGGGCGACGGCGGTGTAGTTGTGCGGCGTCGGCTCGCCGGGCAACTGCCAGAACACGGTGACGGTCACCAAGCTGGTCGCCGGCGTTGGCGGCACCGTGGCTGCCGCCGGCGCGACCGCGGCAACGGCGATCGTCGGCAGATTGTCGGCGGCCCCGGGCAGCGCTTCGAGAACGCTGCCACGGGTCGGTTCGGCCTGCGTTCCGGCATCGGCGGCGCCGTTGCCGACCCAGGCCCAGGCCTGGTAAGCCGCGCCGTCGGGACTGGCAAAGCCGGCCTGCAGCGTCGCCTGGGTGCGGTCGCTGACCCACATCCGGCCGATCACTTCATTGGCCAGCAGGGCAGCCTCGCTGCGGTACTTGGCGTCGCTCGAGGCCTTGATGCTGGCCGCCTGCAAACCGACGATGCCGAGGATGCCCAGCGAAAAGACGAGTAGCGCGATCATCGCTTCGAGAATCATTGAGCCGGTCTGCCGGCGTCGCGAGCTTGTCCTCATGGCCGTCAGCAACCGCGCGGATCGGTCGCGGGAAGCGCGGTATCGCACATGCGCACCTGGCCGCCGGTTGACACGATAACGTTGAGGCAGCGCATCGGCCCGGACGGGGTCGGCGGGATGGTCGGAGGCGCCGCGGGGTTCAGCGCGCAGGCGCCGCCCGTCGTATTGGTCAGCGCGATGGTGATCGGCGCGGCCGGGATCGGCGTAACCCGCCCCGCGCCGTTGAAGCTGATCGTCGAGACCGGCGTTCCCGCAACCGCGGCAGCGAGTTCGACGTTGCGCGACCCTTCGGCCGCCGAACGCATCTGGATAATGCGTGGTGCCGTGACATCCGACGTAGCGGCGTTGCAGGCGCCGCTCGGGTCGTCAAGACTCACCACCCAGTTGGTGCCGGTCGCCGAAAGCGCACATGCAGCGGTCGCCGTATCGGTCAAATAAAAGCTGACCAGCGTATTGCGCGCAACGGCTTGCGCGCGCGCCAGTTGCAGGCCGTTCTGAATCGATTCGGCGGTCGTGCGGATCTTGCCGCTCTGGATCCAGCTGCTGAAACTCGGCAGCCCGCTGGCCATCAGCAGCGCCATGATGGTCAACGCGACCGCGAGTTCGATCAGACTCACGCCGCGCTGAGCTGAGTCGTGGGTCAACACGATCCACCCTTGTTGGTGATCCAGCACGCGGTGCTCGTCGATGCCCAGCCGCTCGCGGTGATCGTACTGGCTTTCGCCGCGGCCTGGTCGATGGTGTAGACAAAGCCTGCCATCGCGCCTTTTCCCGCGGCCTGGAGCGTAAATGTCGTAGCGGACAAGTTTGCTGCTGGACAGGAAAAATCGAAATACCGACTGCTGGTCGAATCGGCAACGCACGCCGGTGCATCGACGTAAGTACGGTTGTCCTGGAAGAACTGTTCGAGTTGAACGCGCTTGGCGGCGAGGTTCGACGTGGCGTCGGGAATCTTGCCGCGGATCACGTAGTCCGAATAGCTGGGCAAGGCGATTGCCGCAATGATGCCGATGATCGCGACGACGACCATCACTTCGATCAATGTAAATCCACGCTGCAATGTCGCAAGCGACGATGGCTGGCGAGCAGACGATCGCCGATCAATCATTCCAGAAAAAAGCCCCACCTGCATTACCTCCGTACCCAATTTGGCCGACAGTCGACCATGGCAGGATAGTAGCGGTATTACTTTCGTAATAAAACAATAAGGCGCGATCCGGTAGCGACCGGCCGACTAGTGGTGCATTTGCCGACCTGAAAGGTCGCTCTCGACCCGCAACGCCGCACAAAGCACTCGCGCTCGGGTAAAGTAGCGCCTTTGGCCGTCAAGCGTTTGCCGGCCAGTTTTTTTATCCCACCGAGAACCCAGACTCAAGCCATGGCTCAATACGTATTCACGATGAACCGCGTCGGCAAGATCGTCCCGCCCAAGCGCCAGATCATCAAGGACATCTCGCTTTCCTTCTTCCCGGGCGCCAAGATCGGCCTGCTCGGACTCAACGGCTCGGGCAAATCGACCGTGCTGCGCATCATGGCCGGAATCGACAAGGAAATCATCGGCGAAGCGACGCCGATGCCCGGCCTCAAGATCGGCTACCTGCCGCAGGAGCCGCAGCTCGACCCCGAACTGAGCGTTCGCCAGGAAGTCGAGTCGGGAATGGGCGAAGTGATGCAGGCGCAGCAAAAACTCGAAGCGGTCTACGCCGCCTACGCTGACGAGGATGCCGACTTCGACAAGCTCGCCGAAGAACAGGCGCGGCTCGAGGCGATCATCGCCGCTGCCGGTTCGGATCTCGCCAGCCAGCTCGAACTGGCTGCCGACGCGCTGCGTCTGCCGCCGTGGGACGCGGTGATCAAGAACCTGTCGGGCGGCGAAAAGCGCCGCGTCGCGCTGTGCAAACTGCTGCTCTCGAAACCCGACATGCTGCTGCTCGACGAACCGACCAACCACCTCGACGCCGAATCGGTCGAATGGCTCGAGCAGTTCCTGGTGCGTTTCCCCGGCACCGTCGTCGCCGTCACCCACGACCGCTACTTCCTCGACAACGCCGCCGAGTGGATCCTCGAACTCGACCGCGGCGAAGGCATCCCGTGGAAGGGCAATTATTCGAGCTGGCTCGAGCAAAAGGAAGCGCGCCTGGAGACCGAATCGAAACAGGAGTCAGGCCGCATCAAGACGATGAAGCAGGAACTCGAGTGGGTGCGGCAGAACCCCAAGGCGCGGCAAGCCAAGAGCAAGGCGCGCCTGGCGCGCTTCGAGGAGCTCTCGAGCGTCGAGTACCAACAACGCAACGAAACGCAGGAAATCTTCATCCCGGTCGGCGAGCGCCTGGGCAGCAAGGTCATCGATTTCAAAAACGTCAGCAAGGCCTTCGGCGACCGGTTGCTGATCGACAACCTCTCGTTCTCCGTTCCGCCCGGCGCCATCGTCGGCATCATCGGCCCGAACGGCGCCGGCAAGTCGACGCTTTTCCGCATGCTGATGGGAATCGAAAAACCCGATTCAGGCGAAGTCGACATCGGCACGACGGTCAAGCTCGCTTACGTCGACCAGAGCCGCGACTGCCTCGACGGCGACAAGACGGTGTTCGAGGAAATCTCGGGCGGCTCGGACATCCTGACCGTCGGCAAGTACGAAACGCCGTCGCGCGCCTACATCGGCCGCTTCAACTTCAAGGGGTCTGATCAGCAGAAACGCGTCAATCAACTCTCGGGCGGCGAGCGCGGCCGGTTGCACATGGCCAAGACGCTGATCTCGGGCGGCAACGTGCTGCTGCTCGACGAGCCGTCAAACGACCTCGACGTCGAAACGCTGCGCGCGCTCGAAGACGCGCTGCTCGAATTCGGCGGCAGCGTGCTGGTGATCTCGCACGATCGCTGGTTCCTCGACCGCATCTGCACGCACATCCTGGCGTGCGAAGGCGATTCGCAGTGGAGCTTCTTCGCCGGCAATTACCACGAGTACGAAGAAGACAAGATTCGCCGCCTCGGCGAGGAAGGTGCCAAGCCCAAGCGAATCCGCTACAAGCCGATCACCCGCTAGCAAGAATTTTCCGCTCGTGGTGAGCGGTGAGCCTGTCGAACGGTCGAAGCATGAAAAAGGCCTGCAGAGAAAACTCTGCAGGCCTTTTATTTTCCCCGAAAACCCGCGCATCGCCGGAAATCGGTGGATTCTTTGCGGCGTGCCGTGCGGCACGCCCGGTCGATCAGTGTTCGGCGCGCAGGCTCGCGGCGAAAGCGACTTCCATGCTTTCCGGAAACTCGAACTGGGTAAACGCGCGGTGGATCTGCTCTTCATCGACGCCGGCGCTGTGATCCTGAAAACGGATCCCCAACGGGCGACCGTTCGTCGCCAGGGTAGCGAAGGCAAAGCGCCAACGCTGAGCTTCGGCGAGGCGTTCGCGCAACTCAAGTTCGTTACTGATGGCAACCCCGGCTTGTTTCAGTGAATCGAGAAACTCGTCAAAGGATTCGGTACTTAGACTGCCCATGTTCAGCTCCGTTTGTTTCGGTGAATAGTCACCATGTGCCTAATAACGCGCCTTTCTCAAAGCGGTTGACACAAATTTACAAAAGCCGGTTTGGCTGCCGTTAAAATTCAGATGATGCTTTTGCATCAATGGCTTACAATGGCGACCCAGCCCAAAAGACAGCCCAATGACCCGAAAAAACACCGCGCTTGAACTGCTGGCCCCGGCCAAAAACGCCGATTTCGGCATCGAAGCGATCATCCACGGCGCCGACGCGGTCTATATCGGCGGCCCGGCGTTTGGCGCGCGCTCGAACGCCGGCAATCCGGTCGCCGACATCGAGCGGCTGGCCGAATACGCGCATCGCTACAACGCTCGCGTGCTGGTCGCGCTCAACACCATCCTCGACAACCGCGAGATCGAAAGCGCGAGACAGCTCGTCAGGCAGGTCTATGAAGCCGGCGCCGACGCGCTGATCGTCCAGGACATGGGGCTGCTCGAACTCGACCTGCCGCCGATCGCCTTGCACGCCAGCACGCAGGCCGACATCCGTACGCTGGCCAAGGCGCGCTTTCTCGAAGACGTCGGTTTTTCGCAACTGGTGCTGGCACGCGAACTGTCGCTCGAGAGAATCAGCGACATTGCGGCGCAAACCACTGCGACACTCGAATTTTTCGTTCATGGCGCGCTCTGCGTGAGTTACAGCGGGCAGTGCAACATCAGCGCCGCGCATACCGGGCGCAGCGCCAACCGCGGCGACTGTTCGCAGGCCTGCCGGCTGCCCTACTCGCTGGCCGACCAGAACGGCCAGATCATCGCCGCCGACCAGCACCTGTTGTCGCTCAAGGACAACGACCAGAGCGCCAACCTGCGCGAATTGATAGCCGCCGGGATCAGCTCGTTCAAGATCGAAGGCCGGCTCAAGGACCTCTCTTACGTCAAGAACATCACGGCGCACTACCGCCAGCTGCTCGACGCGATCATCGCGGACTCAGCAGATCACCGGCGCAGTTCGTCGGGCCGCAGCAGCTTTCTCTTTACGCCGCAGCCGCAAAAGACCTTCAACCGCGGTTCGACCGACTACTTCGTCAATGACCGCCAGCCCGATATCGCCGCCTTTGCATCGCCGAAGTTCGTCGGCGAGCCAATCGGCGAGGTCACCCGGCTTGGCCGCGACAGTTTCGACGCAAGATGCAGTTCGCCCGTGCATAACGGCGACGGCATCACCTTCTACAGCGACGCCGGCGAACTCGTCGGCATGCGCATCAACCGCGCCGAGGCGCTAGGCGCGGCGGGCCAGACTTACCGCCTGTTCCCGTCGCTCACCGACGGCCGGCTGCCCGGCGGGCTGCGTGCCGGAACGACGATCTGCCGCAACCGCGACCAGGAGTTCGAGCGCCTGCTTGAAAAGAAATCGGCCGAGCGGCACATCGCGGTGCGCCTGTTTTTTTCCGAAACGGCCGACGGCTTCGCGCTGCGCATCACCGACGACGCGGGCGTCAGCGCGCTCGCCGAACTGCCGCACGCCAAGGTCAGCGCGCAGAACGCCGAGCAGTCCGCCAAAACACTGCGCGAAAACCTTGCAAAGCTCGGCGCGACCATTTACCAGGCTGAATCGGTCGAGTTGGAAACGAGCGCGGCCTGGTTCATTCCGGCGTCGGCGGTCAATTCGCTGCGCCGCGCCGCCGCCTGCGCGCTCGACGCGGCCAGGCAATCGGCCTATCGGCGACCGCCGCGCCGCGCGGCACTCGAACCGCCAGCGCCCTACCCCGACGACGCGCTCTCCTATCTGGGCAACGTCTTCAACGATAAGGCGCGCGCTTTCTACGAAAAGCACGGCGTGCGCGCCATCGCGCCAGCGTACGAGTGCGGTCAGGAAAAAGGCGAGGTGTCGCTGATGATCACCAAGCACTGCCTGCGTTACAGCTTCAATCTGTGCCCCAAAGAGGTCAAGGGAATCCGCCCCGACCCGATGGTCCTGGTGAACGGCAATGAAAAGCTGACGCTTCGCTTTGACTGCAAACCGTGCGTTATGTTGGTGTGTGGAAAGACTCGACAGAAAACTCGCTGAGGGTTTTTTTGTGGCGTAATTCGGTTATGTAGACTCCGTTTTTTCGTTGATGGAAAATCGAAAGTCGTTTCCCTCTCCGTAAGCGACTTGTTCCTGACACATAGGGGAGAGGTGGGGCCGAGAAACTGGTCAACGGGTTAGGTGATATTTCTGCTTCAATGGGCGGCGCGAGTTGCCCGCAGACAGGAGCAGAAAGAGATGAG
>JAGTRW010000033.1 GCA_018262095.1 Pseudomonadota bacterium | reverse complement strand
CTGCCGGAATGGACGTGCGGATCGGCGGAGGGGCGAACACAATACGGCAGTATCTTCGGGAGGCCCTCATCGATGAACTGCACATTGCCATCGCGCCAGCCCTGCTTGGCCGGGGAGAATCGCTGCTTGCAGGGCTTGACTTGCGCGCTCTGGGGTACGCGTGCGTTGAATTCGTCGCGTCGGAGAAGGCCGCACATATCGTCCTACGACACCAAGGGCACACGGACGCCTGACTACTCGCTGAGGGCCGCCGCAGCCTTGGCTTGGACGTGAAGGGCGGCTTTCCAGGTCGTCCGCTATCGCTTTGCGGCGGGTGCAGTTCCAGACCGTTGATGTAAAAGCTTATTCAGGTGATCCAACGTGCCAACGGCAACAAACCGTGCAACAACGCCCCCACGACTGAGTATCGCCAATGGCCAGATTGGTCGATCGCTGTGGATTGGACCTACGGCAGGTTTCGGAGCGCAACGGCCTTTTCAATGACAGCGATCAGGTCAGGGCGAATTTCCGCTTATGGCCGACCACAGATTGTGAGGGCAAGACGAAAGGACCGTCGCCGCCGCTGCGGTAGAGAATCCACGCGCGCGGGTTCGCGCGGTTTATGCTGCGGCTGGCGCGACCAAGGTCTCTCGTGCCAGCGCCAGGAAGGCTCGCGCGGCGTGCGAGAGGTAGGCGTCGCGGCGCCAGATGATCGCCAGGTGCCAGGGAATCGGCGGTCGCAGCAGCGGTCGCCACAGGAAGCGTGCGGGGTCCAGCCGTTCGCACAGGCGGCGGGGCAGGAGCGCCAGGCCGAGGCGGGCGCCGACCAATTCGGCGATGAAATCCCATTGGCCGCTGCGTGCCGCGACCCGGGGCTTGAAACCCTCCGCCCGGCAAGCGTCGTCGATGCGGTCGGCCAAGGCGAAGCCTTGGTTGAAAAGGATCAGTGCCTCATCGCGCAGATCGTCGATGCCGATGTCTTGGTGCGCGGCCCAAGCGGAATCGGCGGGTGCCAACAGGCACAGGTCCTCGCTGGAAAACGCCATGGCTTCCAGGCCGTCGGTCGCGACCGGGAGAACGGTGACGCCGAGCTCCTGCTTTCCGGCCATGACGCCGCGTTCCAGGTCGCGTGCGCCTTCTTCGGTCAGGATCAGTTCGACGCCGGGGTAACGTTCCCTGAACAGGCGCACGACCGGCGCGAAAAAAGCCGCGCCGACCATCGGCGGCAGGCCGACGTACACCTGTCCGCGAACCAACTGGCCCAAGGCTTCGAGCTCGCCGTGCAGGCGTTCGCTCGCCGCCAGCACCAGCTGCCCCTGTTCGAACACGATGCGTCCGGCATCGGTGAGCCGCACGCTACGCCCTTCGCGAATCAGCAGCGACGAACCCAACTCGTCTTCGAGCGCACGGATCGTCTTGCTGATCGCCGGCTGGGTGACGTGCAGCAATTCCGCGGCGCGGGTGAATCCGCCCTGTCGTACCACCTCGTTGAATACCCTCAACGCCTTGAATTCCATCGCGACCAACTTATTCCTAAATAGAATGTTGTCCATCACAACAATTCATTTCTATTATGGAACATCGATCGCTACACTGCCAGCATCGTCAGCATAAAGGTAGAGTACTTCGATGTCCGCAGCTCTTTCCGTCAGCGTTTCTCCCACGCCGCCCACCGCGTCGCCGGGCAAATCATTCGCCGTGGTCGCCCAGGTGGCATTGATTGCCTTGCTCTGGCTTGGCGCCGATACGCTCTCGAGGCGCTTCCTGCCGTTTGTTCCGAGCAGCCTGCTGGGGCTTGGCCTGGCGCTCGTCGGCATGGCCTGCGGCATCCTGCGGCGCGACTGGCTGGCCGCTGGCGCCGACTGGCTGATCGGTGAAATGCTGCTGTTCTTCGTTCCGGCGGTCGTCGCCATCGTGCAATACGCCGAGATCATCCGTAGTCATGGCCTGGCGATTCTGGTCGTCATCCTGCTCAGCACTGTTTGCGTGATGGTCAGTACCGCCGTCGCGGTGGATATCGCCTGGCGCTTCCAGGCGCGCAGCGCGCAACGCAAGGCGTCTTAGATGATTGATCTGATCAATGCCGTCAGTCCCGTCGCCAGCGCCTGGCTGGTGGCTACCGTGCTGCTCTATTTCGCGATCAAGCGCTTGCACCGTCGCTATCCGCGCCAGTGGCTCGCACCCTTCATCCTGGTTCCGGTGATCCTGATCGCGATTTTGCTGATCGCGCACGTGCCCTACGGCAACTACGCCTCGCGCAGCCACTGGTTGAGCTGGATGCTGGGGCCGGCGACAGTGGCTTTCGCGGTGCCGATCTACGATTATCGCCATACCATCCGCCAGCACTGGATACCGCTGGTCGTCGGCGTGGTGGTCGGGATGAGCGTCGCCGTCGGCAGTTCGGTGGCCCTGGCACGCTTGTTCGACCTGCCCACCACGCTCGAACGCAGCCTCGCCGTGCGCTCGATCAGCACGCCGTTCGCCATGATGGCGGCCCCCGAGATTGGCGGAACGGCCGATCTCGCGGCGATCTTCGTGGTCATCACCGGCATGGTCGGAATGATTCTGGGCGAATGGATCCTGGCCTTGTTGCCGCTGAGCACGCACGTCGCACGTGGCGCGCTGTTCGGCGCTGGCGCGCACGCCGCCGGCACCGCCACGGCCTACCGGCGCAGCACCGACGAGGGTGTCATCTCAAGCCTGACGATGATCGTCGCCGGCGTTCTGATGGCGATCTGCGCGCCATTGCTGGCGCATTGGCTCTGAGCAGCCCGGATGCCCAAAAAAACCGCCGCACCCATGACGGATGCGGCGCTTGCGCGATCTGGCCGGCGTCGCCGCCGGCCGGCGAGGGCGTTTACTTGAGGACCTGTCCGTCCTTGGCGCCGAACTTGATGTGCGCCTGCGACTTGACGAATTCGCCGGTGTTGTCGTTGCGCCCCTGCAGCAGGACCTTGGCGTCGGGCTTGCCGTAGGATTCGACGGCCTGCTTGGACAGCGTGATGATGTCCTTGCCCTTGAGGCGATTGACGATCAGCACCTGCTTGGTGTCGGAGAAGTCCTGCATCATGTTCATGTCGCCTTCGCTGTCGCCGGCGACGAAGATCGGGCCGTAGCCGTACTTCGGGACGATGAAGCGGTTGATCGCCTGCGTTTTGCCCTTTTGCTGGGTCTGCGCATAACCTTTGCGGAACTCGGTCTGGATGATGCCGTTCGCATCGCGTTCGAGTTCCATTCCGATCACGCGGTCGGCCGGGTTGTTGTAGCCGTAGGCCGGGTTCGACGAGATTTCCTTGATCACGTCGACGAACGACGCGGTGCACACCCAGACGTCGATTCCGGCGTCGCGGAAGGCCTTGAAAACATCCTGCATTTCTGGCATCAGGCGCAGGCCGTTCTTCCAGCTCACCGAGACGACGCCGGCCTTGCCGGGCAGCGACGCCGGGCTGGTCCACTTGACCTTGGCGATCGGCTGGGTCTTCTGCCAGGCCAGCGTTTCGTTGACCATTGCGCGAACCTGCTGCTCGTTCTGGCCGGTGAAGAGATAGAGCACCCACGGGTAGGCGACCGAGACGTCGAAGGTGTCGCCGATCGCTTCGTACATGTAGCGGACCTTGGTCACGAAGTTGGTGTAATGCGGGCTCTTCTTGACTTCCTCAAGCGACAGCGTGCCCTTCAGGCCCTTGTAGTTGGCGTAGATCCAGCGGTAGCTGTCGACCGCGTCAGGAACGACCAGGTCGATATTGACCGGCTGGCCGGCGGCATTGTTGTAGTCCTTGACGAAGTTGGTCTTCGGTACCGACATGCGCAGCGCCTTGTCCATCTGCTCGGGCGTCATGTTGAAACGCAGGTTCTCGAGTTGATAGATCAGCGTCGCTTCCTCGACGTCGAGGAAAACCATCGTGTTATCCCAGTCGAAAACGGCGTAGGGCGGCTTGGCCGGGTTGTAGTTGGGGCTGGTCTTGCCGTAGGTGGCGATCAGCTTTTCGATCTGCGACTTGTTGAAGCTGTCCCAGTTGCGGTCGGCGAGCTTGACCGCGCTTTGCGATTGCGACGAGGACGCCGCCGAGTTCGGTCCGCTGGCACAACCGCCGAGCATGGCGGCGGAAATCAGCGCGGCGAGTAACAGTACTGCGGGCTTGTTTTTCATCGATTATGTCCTTAAAGGTAGTTACGGAAAAAACGCTGCTTTCATGACTACAACAGGTGTTGCTTTCTACTCTTTGTTTCCTTCGAAAATATTACTCAACGGCACCGTCGTTTGATCGTTTCCGACGGGCGCTCGCCGAACAGCTGGCGATAGTCGACGGCGAACTGGCTCATGTGCCAGAAGCCGTACGCTGCGGCGGCATCCTGGACGCTGGCGTAGGGCGAGTCGGCGTTCTTGAGCTGGCTGCGCACGCCGTTCAAGCTGATCGCGCGGATGTAGGCATGGGGGCCGACGCCGAGGACCTCCTGGAAGCCGATTTGCAGCGCTCTCCGGCTGGTACTGAGCGCGGTGCATAATTCGGAAACAGTGACCAGACGGTCGCTGCGCGAGCGCACGTAAGCGTCGGCGCGTTCGACCAGGCGATGCCGTTGGCGGCTTGAACTGCGATCTTCGGAAACCGGTTTGGCCGCCTGGAACAAGGAAAAGAGCGCTGACAGTGCCTGGTCGGAAAGCGACTGGTAGAGCGGAGCCGATTTGGTCTGGCGCGGGTGGCGCAGAATCTGCAGGCAGTTCTGTTGCACCGCGCGTTTCTTCGTCTCGCTGACCTCAAGGACCGGGCGCTCGAGCATTTCGGTGAGCCAGTCGTCGCATTCGAATTGCCGGGCGTAGGCCATCAGCATGTCTTCCTTGACGACAATCCCGAGGAACTGCAAGGCGTCGGGCGTCATCAATTCGAAGTTGCGGCCGCCGCGATGCACGGCGATCCGCCCGGACTGCACCGGCACGCCGTTGATCCGCACGCAGCGCGAGTCGCAGTGCGGCAGGCCGAACCAGACATGGTCGGCGGGAACGTTGCAGACCTGACGCAAGGCGTGGCTGGTTTGCTCGAGAAAGAGCTGAGCGTCGCCGATGCGCATTTCGGACAGGCTGCCTTGAAAATGTCCGGCCTTGAGTTGCTCATACTCCTGCGACCAGCCGCTGATGCTGCGCGCCAGGCAATCGGCGTCGTCGGTGACGACGTCGCGCGCCAGACACGGTGCGGGAAAGCGGCTAGAAGTAGGGGGCTGCATTTGGCTTGGCATGGGATGGCTCCGGTGGCGGTCACTTGAGCGGGCGAGAGACCCTGTTTTGGCAAGGTCTTTCGACGAGCTCAAATGATGCCTCAGTTGAGCTCGTCGAGCACGCCGAATTCTTCATCGAACGGGCGGACCTTCTTGTTGCCCCAGATGAAATAGTACACCAGCGCAACGGCATAGATGATGGCCACCCACTTGAGCGCCGAGGCGCCGCCATAGCCGATCACGCAATAGAGGCAGAAGAAGGCGAGCACGATGCTGATGAGTGGCACCAGCGGATAGCTGACCTTGAACGGGCGTTTGAGGCCCGGTTCCTTGCTGCGCAGGATGAACAGCGCGAGCAGACTGACGATGTACATGGCGATCGAGCCGAACACCGAGATGGTGATCATCGTCGCGGTCAGTCCGGCGGCGTAGGACTTGTCGATCAGGCCCAGCGAAATCGGCAGGATGCCGACCAGGCCGGGAATCAGCAGCGCCCAGAACGGCGCGTGCGTCTTCGGGCTGACGCGGGCGAGGAATTTTGGCAGGTAGCCGGTGCGCGCCATGGCGTAGGTTTGCCGCGAATAGCCGACGATGATGCCGTGCAGCGAGGCGATCAGACCAAAAAGACCGATCACGTTGACCACCTTCGAGATCATCGACCCCTTGCCGTAGGCGCCTTCAAGCGCGGCGGGCAGCGGGAAGTCGAGCGTCATCAGTCCCGTGTAGTCGGCGATGCCAGCGGTCATCAAGAGCGTCAGCACGCCCATGATCATCAGTGTGCCGCAACCTGACAGGAAGCCCATCGGAATGTCCTTCTGCGGATGGATCATTTCCTCGGCAGCCATCGCGCCGCCTTCCATCGCCAGGTAGAACCAGATGGCGAAGGTCACCGCACCCATCACGCCTTCAGTGCCGTTCTTGAGCGAGCCGACGCGTTCCCAGCTGAAGTTCGGAACGGCGGCGACCCAGAAGATCGCCAGGCCGACGAGCGCGATCACCGTGACGACCAGCTCGAAGCGCGCCGAAGTTTTCATCCCGAGGTAGTTGATGAAGATGAACAGGAAGTAGGCAAAGATCGCGACCTGGATCTGGCCGAACACGCCGCCCGAAAGGTTTTCGATATAGCCGCCGACCGCCAGCGCGATCGCCGGCGGCGCGAAGACGAACTCGATCAGGCAGCTGATGCCGTTCATGTAGCCGCCGAAGGTTCCCATGGCGCGCCGGGCGTACGCCGAAGGACCGCCGGCGTGCGGGATCATCGTCGCCAGCTCGGAGTATGAGAGCATGAAGGTGACGTAGAAAATGGTCACCGGAACCAGCGCGATGAGCAGGCCCATTGGCCCGCCCGACTCCATGCCGTAGCTCCAGCCGAAGTAGTTGCCCGAAATCACCAGGCCGACGGCCAGCGCCCACAGGTGCAAGGGGCCAAGCACCCGCGACAGGTGCGCCTCCGCTGGTGCCACGATTGGATCTGTTGTGCTTATGCTCATCGCTCGTCTCCCGAGATGCTGCCTGGTTGAAAAAATCGAAGAATTTCGTTCCCTACATGATCTGGTCGATCAGCTGCTTGCTGGGGCGCGGAATCACCACGCGGTTAACCAGAAACCCTTTTTCGCTGGCTATTGTCGATCCCGCTTCGACGGCGGAATTCATGTCGGCGACTTCGCCGGAAAGAACGACGTAACTCTTTCCGCCGATACCAAAAGCAAGATGCATGCGCAGCGGTATGACAGATGCCGCCTTGACCGCTGCGTCGGTCGCTTCGATCGTTGCGGCGACCGAATAAGTTTCAATCACGCCCATCGCGCGAACTTCGTCGATGCTGTTGCCGCCGCTGATCGCCGGCAGCACCGACGGGTGGATATTGGGAATCACGAAGCTGTCGACGATGGTCGATCCGGCGAGCGTCTGCCCGGCTTCGACCGATTGAGCAACCGCCGCGACATCGCCGCCGATCATGATGATGTACTTTCCCGGGCAAATGCTCTTGGCGACCAGGACCGTGATGTTGGCGGTCTTGGCCATCGCGTCGCAGACTTCGAAACCCTTGGCGATGCTGTTGACTTCGACGAGGCCGATGGCATGGTGATCCATATCTTATCCTTTGTTAAGCCGCGATGCTGATCGCGTATTCGGTGATGGCTTCGACGCGACCGCTGATGCTGGCGTGAATCCTGGCGCCCAGCGCGTTCGGCGCAATCTCGGCGATCGCTTGCCCGGCGCTCACGGTGTCGCCAACGGCGACGCAGGCCACCGCCGGCGCGCCGACGTGCTGGCGCAGCGGCAGCAGCACGCGCGCCGGCTGATAAGGCGTTTCGTCGAGCGGCGCCTTGCGGTTGTATTCGCTGATCGCCAGTTTGGCGATCAGGCGCGAAACCGGAACCAGGCGGTGTTCGGCCATCGGGTCGGCGGGGTGAAGCGGCCCCGTATAGCGCGCATTCTCCTGGCGCAGCTGGACCTTGAGCATCTTGTTGAGCCGCATCGGCGAAATGTCGACCGGACACGCCCACGCTTCGCAGACCGCGCATTCGGAGCAGGTCAGCGCCGAGAGCAGCGTCGAGGGGTGACCGAAGTGGTGGTAATTGACCGAGCGGACGATCAGGTGCGGCGGCAATTCGTGGCCGATGATGTGGCGCGGGCACAGCTCGGTGCACAGCAGGCATTGCTCGCAGGTGGTGCGCGCCCTCTCCAGAATGGTGCGGTCGCTGGCCGTGCGGCGACGAATCAGGATGTGATCGGCGGGCAGTACCAGCAGGCCGCCAGTGGTCTTGGTCACCGGCGCGTCGAGCGACGCGGCGAGCTTGCCCATCATCGGGCCGCCGTCGATGTACGCCGCGTCGGCGAGCGTGGCGCCGCCGGCCAGCGCCAGCACTTCGCGCAAGGCGACGCCGATCGGTACGGTGAGCGTGACCGGATGGGCGACCGCGCCGGTGACGGTGAGCGTTCGCGTGGTCACCGGCGTGCCGTCGTCGACGGCGCGCGCCAGATTGATCAGCGTCAGCACGTTGTTGACCGCGACGCCGACGTCCTTGGGTAGCCCGGCGGGCGGGACGCGCCGACCGGTCGCCAGCCAGATGGTGATCACTTCGTCGCCGGCCGGATAGACGTCCTTGAGGATGTGCATCCGCATAGTGGGCTTGAGCAGCGGCGTGACCATCGCGATCGCCTCGCCGTACTTGGCCTTCATGGCGATGATGCCTTCCTTGGCACCGACCGCCTGCATCGCGAGCTCAAGGCCGCGAACCAGCTCGCGCGCGTATTTTTTTGCCAGCTGCTGATCGACCTTGAGCAGCGGTTCGCATTCGGCGCCGTTGACGATATAGATCTCGGCCTGGCCGGCGAGCTTGACGTGCGTCGGGAAACCGGCGCCACCGGCGCCGACCACGCCGGCTTCGCGTGCCTTTTCGCTGATTGCGTTCATTCTGTGAACCCTTTTTTAACCACGGCGAACACGGCGGGCACGGCGCTTTGTGTGAGTTGAACGACGATCTTCGGCTGATCGAACCGACACGCATAACCCGGCTTTTTTTCGCCGTGTCCGCCGTGGTCTGCTGTTTCTTGCTGGCTCATTTTTCATTACCACCGGTTCGTGCCAACCGATAGCGGGCGCCGCACTTGACCAACTGGCCGCGCTCGCACAGCGCGTCGAGGCGCTGACGAACGCTGGCGGTGGTGCTGCCGAGACGGCGCGCCAGCGCTTGCGCACCGCTGCCGCCGACGACTCCGGCGAGCGCGGCGAGCAGTTTGTCGCTCTCGCCATCGTCTACCTGCTTGAGCTCGGCAGCGGCTTGAACGGCTTCGGGCGCGGGCTTGGCGCTTGCTGCCACGCGCGGTGGCTTGCTGCCGAACGGCTCGCGACCGGCTTCGGCGAGCCGCAGAACGAATTCGGCAGTGTCGCGCGCCGGACGTCCCATCACCTGACTGGCGACGAAAGCGTCCATTCGCGTGGCCGCCGCCTGGCCGGCGTCGACCGCGGCGCGGCAGGCGCCGAGCGAGCCTTCGACGGTGATCGTCGTCTGCATCGGGTCGCGCAGCAACTGGCGCAACAGGCGCACCTCGGCACACTTGAGCATGGCGTCGGCGGTCTCGATGGCGGCGGCCAAGCCGCGCACCTCGACGTAGCCGAGCGAGTTGATGGTGTCATTGGCCATGCCGGTGCTCGTCTCGATCACCATACCAGCGGTGCGCTGGCGATTTGCACCACGGCGTCGCGGAAGGCGGCGCAAGCGGCGGCGCAGGCCGCCTGGTCGCCGGTCAGGAAAGCACCGGAATAGTTGGTTTCCGACGGTGCCGGAATGTAGGTCGCGAGTTCCACATTGGCTGCCTTGAGCGCGGCATCGATGCCGTACGCCGCTTCGAGCGGCGGCGCGATCAGGTAGGCGAGCGAACCGCCGGGCGCAACGCCGGCGAGCTTCGCGAGGTAGCTGCCGGTGCGCGAGACCAGGTGCGCGAGGAAAGCGACGCTATGTGCGTCGTCAGCCCACTGGAATGCCGGTCCGTCTTCGATCGTCGCGATCGCCGCGTCGAGGCCGGCGCGAACTTCGGCCGGCGTCGTTCCGCCAAAGATGATCAGCACCTCGCCGGCGGTCGGCGAGGGGTTGTGCGCGGCGCCAGCGTAGAGCGAGCGTCCCGAAATGACTTCGACGTCGGCGTGCTTGGTCGCTTCGTCGGCGGCGATGTAGGTGACGTCGTCCGAATCGGCGGTGAGCAGACCGACGCTGTTGAAATGGTCGGGCAATCCCAGTTTTTTCTTGAAATCCTGCTGCACCGAGGCGATCAGGCGCACGGCGCAGACACTGGGGCGGATACGTTCGAGGGTGGACATGGCGGCGATCCTTAACGTTTGGCAAGCGCGATTCCGCTTACCTTCTGGGTGAGCATCTGTTTGGCGAGGTCGACGATGACGCCGGCGGCTTCGACCGGCGGCGTCCCGCCGCGGTGGATGTTCGACAGGCAGGTGCGTTCGGCCTCGACGGTGGCCTTGGTCGGCGCATAGACGAGATAGCACGACAGGCTTTCCGACTGGCCGAGGCCCGGGCGCTCGCCGATCAGCAGGATCACCAGCTTGGCGCCGAGCAGCTCGCCGATCTGGTCCTCGATCTTGACGCGGCCGTAACGAACGAAGAACGGCGTACCGACTTCGATGTTGGCGTTCTTCAGGCCTTTCAGCAGCGGCGGCAGGATTTCGTCGAGATTGGCGGTGATCGCGTCGGTCGACAAGCCGTCGGAGACGACGACCTGAACCTGCGGGTTCTTCTGGCACTGCTTCTGCACTTCTGCGATCGCCGCGTCGGAAAGCAGCCGGCCCTTGTCCGGGCGCGTCAGGTATTCGTCCTTGTCGCTGATCTGGCTCTGCACCTCGAACAGCCCGGCGCGCGCCACCCAGTCGGCCGAGATTTCCTTGAGCACGGTGTCCTTCGAGCGCGAGTGGTCGGCGAGGAAACGCAGCAGCGTCGTGGTGCGCGGACGCGGTCCGCTGCGCCCCGAGCAGACGCGTGCCTGCGTGCTCTTGCGCAACTCCTTGAGCACCTGGAGATTGTTGGGTTCCTTGACGCCGATCCAGTACTTGAATTCGTCGCTGCCGAGGTCGGGCAGCACGTCGTCGGTCGTCGCGCTGGCCGCCGTCACGGCTTTGGCCGCAGGCGCAGCTTCGGCCAAGGCAGTTGCCGCTGGCGCGGCAGTGGCCGAGGCATTCGCCGCTGCCGGAGCAGCGGCTTCGGCCAAGGCACTTGCCGCTGGCGCGGCGGCGTATCCCATCTGCTGCAGCACGTTGTGGACGAGTGTGTCGATTTCACTTTGATCCATGATGCCCTCTTTAGAAGAAGATCGAGGCGTCGCCCGCCGCGCGGGTGAGCTTGCCGTCGTGCATGATTCCTTTTTTCTCAAGCCACACCTCGAATTCCGGTGCCGGCCGCAGCCCCAGCGTCTGGCGCACCGTCGCCGTGTCGTGGAAAGCGGTGGTCTGGTAGTTGAGCATGATGTCGTCGCCCATCGGCATTCCCATCACGTAATTGCAGCCCGACGCGGCGAGCAGCATGATCAGGTTCTCGTTCGAATTCTGATCCGATTCGGCGTGGTTGGTGTAGCAGCAGTCGCAGCCCATCGAGATTCCCGAGAGCTTGCCCATGAAGTGGTCCTCGAGCCCGGCGCGGATGATCTGGCGGCTGTTGTAGAGGTATTCCGGGCCGATGAAGCCGACCACGGTATTGACCAGGAACGGGTCGTAGTGGCGCGCCAGCCCGTAGTTGCGCGCTTCCATGGTCACCTGGTCGGCGCCGAAGTGGGCGTTGGCCGACAGCGCCGAACCCTGGCCGGTCTCGAAATAAAGGCAGTTGGGTCCGGAAATGCGGTTGTACTGGCGACCGACCTCGCGCGCTTCGTCGAGCATTTCGAGCGTGACGCCGAATTCCTTGAGCCCCTTCTCGGAACCGCAGATGCTCTGGAAGATGAGGCCACCGGGCGCGCCGCGGCGAATCGCCTCGATCTGCGTCGTGACGTGCGCGAGAACGCAGCCCTGGGTCGGGATCTCGTGCTTGTCGATGACCTCGTAGATCTGCCCGAGGATTCGCGTGACGCTCTCGACGTTGTCGGTCACCGGGTTGGTTCCGATCAGCGCGTCGCCGGTGCCGTACGACAGCCCTTCGTAGATCTGCGCCGCGATGCTCGAGAGGTCGTCGCGCGTGTCGTTGGGCTGCAGGCGGCACGACAGCGTGTTGCGCGTACCGATCGTCGTGTTGGCGCGCTTGACCACCGGCATTTTCTTGCCGCCGTACATCAGGTCGCCGTTCGAGCAGATCTTGGCGACCGCGGCGACCATTTCGGAGGTCAGCCCCTTGCGTACGTAATCGAGCTCTTCGAGCGTGATTTCGTCGGAGAGAACGAACTCGCGCAGCTCGGACACGCTCCAGTCCTTGATCCTGGCGTAGGCGCTTTCATTGACGCCGTCCTGGATCAGGCGCGTGACGCAGTCTTCTTCGTAGGGGATGATCGGACTGTTGCGCAGGTCGGCGAGCGTGAATTCGGAGAGCACGTGCTTGGCGGCGATGCGCTCTTGCGAACTGTGCGCCGCGACGCCGGCGAGCACGTCGCCCGAGCGCGGTTCGTTGGCCTTGGCCAACACCTCCTTGACGCTCGTAAACGAGTAGGTTTGGCCGAACAGCCGGGTGGAGAGTTTCATCTAAATCTTCCTCTCAGGACGGGAATGCCAACGATTTGATGGTGACGGGAAGAAGGCTGCCACTGAAAATCGGCAGGCCGATGTCCAGATAGTCACCTTCGCGGGTTTGTACTTCATCGATCACCGCGAGTTCGCGGTTGCCAAGCTGCGGTTGTAATTCCATTCCCAGCGCCTTGCCGAGGTCCTGCGCGCAGATCACCAGCAGCGGATGCGCATTGGCGGCGGCGCTCTGGCGGCAGAAACTGAGAAGCTCGGCGGCGATGGCGACGATGTTGCGGTAAAGCGGTTCGATGGCTTCGGGCAGCGCCAGCGCGTAGGCGTCGCGCGCCGGGTCGAGGTCTAGCCGGCGAACCGCCTGCGCCCAGGCATCGCCAAGCCCGGCGACGTCGAGTATCGCGGGGTGGGCGACCGGCAGATTCTTGATCGGCAGGCTGGCGGTGGACACCCAGATGGTGCTGCCCGACAGCGACAGCGTATGCGCACCGGCGCCGATCACCGTCGCGCGAACGGTTTGCGCCGGTTCGACCAGCGTTCGCGGGTCGAGCAGAGGTTTCAACGATTGCGCCAGCAACGGGCCGATGTCGCGGTAAGCGAAAGACGAGGCGACCGCTTCGGGATGGTAGAGACAGGCGCCGACGCCGCCCGAAATGAACACCGCGTCGAAGGCATAGGCTTCGCGCAACGCGCTGGTCATCATCAGCGATTGGGCGAGCGGTGACAGCGTCCCGGCGATCACTTCGACGACCAGTCCGGCCATCCGCGCGGCGACCGCGTCGAGTTGCGCCAGCGTGAGTCGCTGCGGATCCTGGGGGCCAAAGAGTTCGTGGCAGATCAGCCGCGCCGGTTCGTGCACCCGGCTCACCATACCGTTCTCGTCGGTCTCGATCAGGTGGCCGCCGACGTTGAGGCAGGCGCTGTCGATCGCTCGTCCGCCGGCGAATACGGCGTAATTCGAGGTGCCGCCGCCGATGTCGATATTGAGCACCTGTGCGGCATTGGCGCGCGAATACTCGGCGGCGCCCGAACCGCGCGCCGAGATGATAGCCTCGAGGTGCGGGCCGGCGGTGGCGACGACGAAATCGCCGAGCTGATCGGAGACTTCCATGATCGTCGCTCGCGCGTTGCGCGTCTTCGAGCTCTCGCCGGTGATGATGATCGCTCCCGATTCGATCTGCCCGCGGCTCATCTTGGCGGCTGCATACTGCGCGTCGATGAAGGCGAGCAGCGCAGCGACATCGACGCTGCGCTCGGCGGTGAATGGCGTGAAGATCACCGGGCTTTGATGGATGATCTCGCGGCGCGTGAATTCGTAGCGCGGCACCTGGTTGACCGGCGCGCGGTTGGTGACCTCGAGCGCTGAGAAGATCAGCTGCGTGGTCGTCGTGCCGACGTCGATGCCGACCGAGAGCAAGCGGCGCGTGTTCATCCGGCGTTCCCGTTGCGCCCGGCGCGCTGGTAGGCATGCTGGAAGACGGCGACGATCTGCGCCTGGTCGGCGCTGCGCGGATTGGCCGCCAGGCAAGGATCCTTGAGCGCGTCTTCGGCGAGGCGCGCAAAATCCTGCTGGCGCGCGCCGGCTTCGACCAGGTTGGCCGGCAGGTCGACGTCGACGATCAGCTGTTGCACGCAGCGAATCGATTCGGCGGCGTCCATCATTCGCCCGGTCAGCGCCAGACCGATTTCCGGGTAGCTCTTCTTGCACACCAACTGGTTGTAGTGCATCACCGAAGGCAGCATGATGGCGTTGGCGACGCCGTGCGGGATATTGTAGGTGGCGCCGATCTGGTGCGCCATCGCGTGGCAGAGGCCGAGCCCGGCATTGGAGAAAGCGATTCCTGCCATATAGGAGGCCAGCGCCATCGATTCGCGCGCCGCGACGTCAGAGCCCTTGCCGACGACGATTGGCAGCGCTTCGCCGATCAGGCTGATGGCGCGATAGGCGAGCGCCTGCGTCATCGGCGTCGCGCCGTTGGCGACGTAGGCCTCGATGGCGTGCGTCAGCGCGTCGACGCCGGTCGCCGCGGTGACGTGGCGCGGAACGCCGAGCATCAGGCAGGCGTCGATGATCGCGAGATCCGGCATCAGCGAGTCATGCACCAAGAGCCGCTTGACATGGCGAACGCTGTCGGTGATCACCGTCACGGTGGTCGCTTCCGAGCCGGTGCCGGCGGTGGTCGGCACGGCGACCAGCGGCATGCTGCGCGGAACGATGTGGTCGGCCTGTTCGAGGTCGCTGACGCTGTTGCCGGGGTTGGCGAGCAGCAGCGCGACGGCCTTGGCGGCGTCGAGCGCCGAGCCGCCGCCGAAAGCGACGATGGCGCCGCAGCCCGACTCGGCGGCCTGGCGTGCGGCGGCCTCGACGTCGTCGCTCTTCGGTTCGCCGATCTTCATGCAGAAAACGCTGTAGTCGATTTTTGAATACTTGAGCGCGCGGTACATCCCCTCGGGCAGCCCCATCTTCTGCAAGGACTCGTCGGTGAGCACCAGCACCCGATGCACGCCGCATTTCTCGATCGCCTCGCCGGTGCGCCCAATCGCGCCGGCGCCGATGTAGGTGTTGGGCGGCAGGCTGAACTGGCGCACCGACAGCGCATTCATCATATCGACGGTATGCGTGATGACCTTGGCGACTTCGCTTTCCTGCATCATCTTGGCGCTTCCTCGTCGGCTGCCGCACTGCGGTTGATTACGATGGCCTGGCTGTCGGCCGCTTCGACGCGGCCGCCGACGCTGGCGTGCACCATCACGCCGTCAGCGTGCGTCGCGATCGCCTGGCCGCGCCGCAGCGTGTCGCCGGCGGCGACGCAAGCTTGAAAACTCTCGCTGCCCGACGTGATGCGCAGCTGCGCCGGCAGCTCGTCGGCCGACAATCGGTGGAAGAGCGGTCGCGCGCGCCGGTAGGCCGTCAGGTCAAAGAGCGCGTAGGCGGCGCTCATCGCCTGCGTGCGGCCGGCGAGCGTGCTCGCGAGGAACGCGGCGCGGCGCTGCGCCAGGCGCTGCGCGGTCGCCTCGCTCGCTGCCGGCGCCTGCGCCGCCGAGTGGCCAAGCGGCAGCAGCACGTAACCGAGCGTCGTCGCGCCGACCCAGGAGCGCGCCGGATCGACCGTCCGGCCCGCCAGCACGCCGTTGTGGAACAGCGCGTAGTGCGCACAGGTGGCGCCGCCGGCGTGCGCCAGGCAGTCGGCGAACGACGTGCCGATCGGCACTTCGAGGCTGATGGGGTGCGCCACCGCGCCGGCCAGCGTGATCAGCTTGGTGGTGACCGGGCGTTGTCGCAGAACCGCCCACGACAGGTTGCGCAGTGTCTCGGCGTTGATCACCAGCACGTCGTCGGGTCCGGTGCTGTCGATTGGGATCGCCAGCAACTCGCGCTTGAGGATTTTTTCGTAGCCGAGCGGATAGAGGTCGGGAAGACGCGCGACCGTGATCTTGTATTGGCGCGCGCTCGCCGCGAGGTCGGGAAGCGCTGCCGAGAATTCGTCGCGCGTCGCCAGAAAAATCTTGGCAAGTCCCAGCGCTTCGCGTAGCAGCTCGCCACCGGCGAGAACGCAGTCGCCGTATTGCGCCAGTGCCGCCCAATCCTTGCAGAAGAGCGGCTCGCTCTGCGCGGCGTTGATGATCAGCGTGCGGTAGGGGCGTGCCAGCAGCTTGTCGGCCAGCGAGAAACCGCCGCCGCCGGCGCCGACGACGCCGGCGGCACGAGCGCAGTCGGCGATTGCCTGGAGCTTGGCGCCGGCGATCATTGTTGCCCCCGCGCGGTGGCGGCGATCGCCAGCGGTGTGAGGTACAGGCAATTTTGCGGCAGGATCACGCTGGCGGCCGGGAAGGCTTGCGCGAAGAGCTCGCGGACGCCGGGCAGCGCGCACGAACCGCCCGACAGATAAAGCGTGTCGACCGGCGCGTGGCCTTTGAGGTGCTGATCGACGATGTCGCTCATCTTCTCGAATACCGGCCGAACGATTCCCCACGCCTCGTGACCGCGTTCGCGCTTGAAGGCTTCGGCGTCGGCGATGCTCTTCCTGAGCGCACCGGCGATGACCAAGGTAACGTGCGTTCCGCCGGTCGCTTCGTCGCCCGAATAGACGACCTGGCCGTTCTCGATCAGCGCGACGCCGGTCGTTCCGCCGCCGATGTCGACGACCGCGCCGCGCTCGATTCCGAGCAGGCTGGCGACCGCCGACGGCTCGTCGATGATCGCCGAAACTGAGAGGCCGGCGGCTTCGATGACGTTGGCCGAGATGCGCGGATCGGTTCCCGGCGGGAACGACGTCGCGGCGTGCGTGAAGCGCCGTCCGAGCTTGGCCTCGATTTCTCTAACCTGCGCGCGAACGATCTGCACCGCCTCGAAGAAAGCCAGCACGACGCCGTCGCGAACGACGTCGGCCCATTCGAGGCAGACCGCGACCGGAACGCCTTGCGCGTCGACCGCCATGGTTACCACGTCGCTGGTCCCCAGGTCGATTCCCAGGTAGAGCGGCTCACTCGCAGCGACGCTGACCGGCGCTGGGTCATTGACCAGCGCAGCAGCGCGAGCGAGATTCGCTTCGAGCATTGCAGGCAGAGCGGGGGCGGCGGTCATCGGTGACTCAGACGATGCGGAAGTGATCGACCAGCACGCAGCGGCGCAGCCGAACGAAGCTGCTGGCGTTGGTGACGCCTTCGCCGGTCGGCGTCGAGATGGTCATCGACGTCCACCCTTCGCCGCCAAAGCCGAGGCCGGCGATGCACGGGCCGTTCTTGACGAAGATGCTGGTGTTGATCAGGTTGGCCATGCGGTCGAGATTGTCGAGGTTGCGCGAGTGCATCGCCGCGGTATGTTTGCAACCGCCTTCGAGGCGAACCGCCAGATCGATCGCGGTATTGGCGTCGGCGGCGCGGATCAGCGAGAGCACCGGCATCATCAATTCGGTGACGGCGAACGGGTGATCAGCTTCGGTTTCGACGAACAGCAAGCGCGTGTCGGCGGGAACCGTGAGGCCGATCGCCGCGGCGATCTTGGCGGCGTCGCGACCGACGTAGTCGCGGCTGACGCTGCCGTGGCCGTTGGCGTCGATCTTGGCGAGCAGGATCGGCAGCAACTGGTCGGCTTGTGCGCGCGTGAGCTCGACTGCCTTGTTCTTCTTGAGCTCGGCCTTGAGTTCGTCGGCGACGCAATCGACGACGATGATTTCCTTTTCGTCGGCGCAGATGATGTTGTTGTCGAACGACGCGCCGAAGACGATGTGGCGTGCGGCGCTGGCGATGTCGGCGGTCTCGTCGACGACCACCGGCGGGTTGCCGGCGCCGGCGGCGATCAGCCGCTTGTCGGTGTGCTTGCGCGCTTCAGTGACGACCGCTTCGCCGCCGGTGACGACCAGCAATCCGATGCCAGGATAGCGGAACAGCTTCTGCGCGACTTCGATCGTCGGCTTGGCGACGGTGACCACGACGTTGGCCGGGCCGCCGGCGGCGACGACCGCTTCGTTGATCAGCGAAATGGCGAGCTGCGAGACTTTCTTGGCGGCCGGGTGCGGCGCGAAGACCACCGTGTTGCCGGCGGAGATCATGCTGATCGCGTTGTTGATCACGGTCGCCGCCGGGTTGGTCGACGGCGTTACCGAAGCGATCACGCCCCACGCCGCGTTCTCGATCAGCGTCAGCCCCTTGTCGCCGGTCAGCACGCGCGCACTGAGCGCTTCGACTCCCGGCGTATGACGCGCCTGGGCGATGTTCTTGGCGATCTTGTCGTCGACGCGGCCCATGCCGGTTTCGGCGACCGCGAGTTCGGCGAGTTCTTTGGCGTGCTCGACGCCGGTGCGACGAATCGCGTCGACGACCAGCGAACGCATGGCCACGCTCTTGAGTTGTTTCTGTGCCGTGTGCGCGGCGGCAACCGCGTCGTCGAGTTCGTCGAAGACACCCGGCGCGCATTGCTTGGCGGCCGGCGCCGCAGCGCCTGGCGTGTTGATCGACTTAAGTACCGCCCGAACGATTCGTTCGATGTCATCCGGATTTGCAACATCCATGATCTGGGGACTCCTCTAAAACTACTTGTGATAGGCCACACGGCCTTCGATCACGACCTCGTCGACGATGCCGACGATGCTCATGTCGATTGGCAGCGATTCGGCATCGCTGCTGGTGCGGCGCGCCGAACTGCCTTGCGTGATCAGCACCCACTCGCCGTCACCGGCGCCGATGCTGTCTGCCGCGACATGGGGTTCGCCGCGGGGTTTGCCCTGCGCGTCGACGAAATCGACGAGCAGCAGTCGCTCGATGCGAATGCCGGGGCACTTGACGGTCGAGACGACCTGTCCGATCACCACTGCGAGTTCCATGGCCTACTCCTCTTGGTTTGCGCGCACGAGCGAAAATCGCCTGCTGCCCGACGGGGCAGGGTGGCGCACGAGAGCGGGGGCTGCCGGGCGCCAGCAAGCTGGCGGCCGCGTCAGGTCTTAGTCGATGATTTCGCTGGTCGCCTTGATCGGGAAGACTTCCTCGAGATCAGCGTGCGGCCGCGGGATGACGTGCACGGCGATCAGTTCGCCGAGGCGCTGGGCAACCGCTGCGCCAGCGTCGGTCGCCGCCTTACACGCCGCGACATCGCCGCGCACCATCGCGGTGACGTAGCCGCCGCCGATTTGCTTGACGCCGACGAGCTTGACTCGAGCGGCTTTGACCATGGCGTCCGATGCTTCGATCAGAGCGACCAGGCCTTTGGTTTCGATCATGCCAAGAGCTTCCATTTGATTGACTCCTTGAGTACTGACTTAAGTTGCGGCAAACGGGCTAATCCCGTCGGGTTGTGCCCGGCGTTTTGCGCCGGACGGAAAAAGGTGATGCAAAAAAACGATTCAAACCACAACGACACAACGGTCACAACGAAAAGCATTAGGGCAAAACCGCAGAGTGCCTCTTCTCACTGTTTCGATTTTTGTCTCTCGTCGTGTTCGTTGGGCCCGTTGTGGTTAACTTCTTTTTCAAATCTCATGCTTTCTTGAGCGTTACTGCAGCCGCCGCGGCATCGGTGAGGCCGCCCATCTTCATCGCCAGCACGGTCGTCTGCACCATGTCTTCCATGCTGCAGCCGCGCGACAGGTCGTGCATCGGCAGGCGCAGGCCCTGGATCATCGGGCCCATGACATGGAAATTGCCCAGGCGCTGGGCGATCTTGTAGCCGATGTTGCCGGCTTCGAGCGACGGGAAGACGAAGACGTTGGCGTCGCCCTGCAAGGGACTTTCGGGCGCCTTGAGCGCAGCGACGGCGGGGGCGATCGCGGCGTCGAACTGCAGTTCGCCGTCGAGTAAGAGGTCGGGGCGGCGCGATTGGGCGAGTTCGGTCGCCTGGCGCACCGCGTCGACGTCGGCGTGCTTGGCGCTGCCCTTGGTCGAGAACGAGAGCATCGCGACGCGCGGGACCTTGCCGGTCACCGCCTGGAAATTGTCGGCGGCGGCGATCGCGATGTCGGCGAGTTGTTCGGGCGTCGGCGTCGGCACCACGCCGCAGTCGGCGAAACCGAGCACGCGGCCACCGTCGGGAGCAATCATGAACATGATCGACGAGACTGTCTTGTTTCCCGGCGCCAGGCCGATCACGCGCATCCCGGCGCGCAGCACCGAAGCCGTCGCCGACAGGTTGCCGGCGATGCACAGGTCGGTGTCGCCGCGCGCCAGCATCATCGCGCCGAACCACAGCGGGTCGCGCAGCTGCGCGCTGGCGTCTTCGGGCAGCGTGCCGGGGCGGTGTTCGCAGTAGTGCGCGACGTAGTCGTCGAGCGACGCGCTGTATTGCGGATCGATCACCGGAACGTCGCCGAGAACGATGCCGCGCTGCTTGCAGACGCGGCGCAGTTCGAACGGATTGGCCAGCAGCACCGGGCGCGCCCAGCCCTGGCGCGCGAGTTGCTGCGCGGCGCGAATCGCGCGCTCGTCGATGGCGTCGGGGAAAACGACGCGCGCCGGTCGGTTTTTGGCCGCCGCCATGCAGCTTTCGATCAGGTTCATGCGTTTGCTCCTGACTTCTGGTGAGTCCAGCTGATCAGCATCAGCACATAGACGGCGCTCGACAGGCGGTTGAGCGCCTGCAAGAGGTCGCCGCGGCGCACCGAGAAGTCTCTTTCGATGAAGGCCTGGGCGCCGGCGACTTCGGCTTCGCGGATCGCGCTGCGCAGTACGTTCAGGCGCGCCACCGTGATGCCGTGTTCGAGCGCCGGGACGATGTGGTCGTGCCCCAGGTGTTTGAGCGGGTTGTGCGAAATGGCGTGCAGCTGCGCTTCGTCGAAGTCGCCGATGGTGATCGGATTCATCGTCTCGCCGAGCGTCTCGCAGCGCAGCACGTTGCCCAGCGCGCTGCGGATGTCGGCCAGCAGGCGCTGCAGCGTCGGCGCGACAGCCTCCTGCTGCCACTGCGTCTGCAGCAGAACGGCGTTGGCGATGGCGCTATCGACGCGGCCGCGAAAAGCGATGCGCAAGTCGTTCTTGGCAACCAGCGTCGTCGCGTCGAGGTGCGTCATCGCGTCGGGTTTTTTGCCGACCACCTGCTGGCAGAGCAGGCAATGCGCGGCTTCGTGCGTCGCGCTGCCGGTCAGCGGATGGACGCGCTGGCGCGAGTCGGCTCCGGCCGCGCTGGCAGCGGTATCGACATAGACGCGGCCGACTTCGTCCGTATAGCGGATGCGGATCTTGCGCTCGCCCAGCAGGTCGCGCGCCGCCGGCGTCAGCCGGCTGCCCTGCGGCAGATGCACTTCGCCGCCGACGGCCAGGCTGGCGTTCTTTTGCAGCCAGTCTTCGGTGATGTAGGACGATGCGCTCATGGCCTGCCTCGACTTCGCTCTCAGCCCTGCCAGTTGGCGGGGTAGGTGACGTAGAAGAAGCGCACCGCAGTGGTCGTTCCGAACTCGATGGCGCTGCCCTTGGGGATGTAGAGCACGTCGCCTGACTTGCCGACGTAGGTCTGGCCGTTATGGCGGATGTGCAGTTCGCCCTCGAGCACCAGGTCGATTTCGTCGTAGTCGAGCGTCCACGGGAAGAAGCACTGGCTCCAGGCCATGAAGCCGGCAGCGATCGGCGCGCCGTCGGCGGCGGTGATCACGTCGGCGATGCCGACCTGCTTGTCGGTTCCGGCGCCGGGGAAAACACCCAGATGCACGTCGGCGCCCTTGACCAGCTTGATCCCCGCAGCGGCGGCTGTCTTCGTCGCGCTGGCGGTGGCGACGACTTGCGGTTTGGCGGCGGCGTTCTTCTGCGCCAGGCAGACCTTGCTGACGATCTGGTCGACGAGCTCGGGCTTGTTCGCCGCGTCGGCCGGAAGCTTGGCGAGGACTGCGGCGCGAATGCTGGCCATGGCCGGGTCTTCGGTGGCGCCTGCTGCCTTGATCAGCGTCGGTGCGTCGGCGCTGTCGTCGAGCCTGACGCCGAGTTCGTCGGCGAGGCTGCGCGCTTCGGGCGTCACCAGCACGTCCTTGCCGGCAGCAAGACAGGTTTGTCCGCCGGCCTTGGCCTGGCGGACAGTTTCGGCGCTAATCAGTGTTTTCATACGGTTTGCTCCATGGTGCTGCCGAGCAGCACGTCTTTCAAAGCCTGCAAAGCGGCGGGGTCGTCGCGCGAAATACGAAAAAATGGGCCGCTGATGCCGTGCGCGTGCAGCAGCGCTTCGACCGCCGCGGGGCGTGCGTCGGCAAGGTCGGTCTTGGTGATCACGGCGATCACCCGCTTGCCCGAATAGATGTCGAGAAAACCTGGCGGCAGGCGGCAGCTGAGGCGATCGGCGGGGTGCACATAGACCAGCGTGCTCATGTCCTGCGCCGAGCAGAGCAACGCCGAATAAAGCCGCGGGTGCGAAAAGTATTCACCCGGCGTGTCCATGCCGTTGCCTTCGAACTCGATCGCCTGCGTCTTGCGCGCCTCCTCGTCCTTGCCGAACAGCGCGTTGAGCAGGGTCGTCTTGCCGGCTTCGATTTCGCCGATCAGCATGAATTTTCCGGGGGTCGTCATGGTCGTCGTTTCACGTTCGCGTCAGCGGGCAGGGGCTGTAGTGAAGCTCTCTGGCCAGCACGTCGACGACCCGCTGCAGCGATTCCTCGACGGCGCCGACCGATCCGTAGATCACCAGCGATCCGGTGAACCGGTCGAGAAAGCCGATCTGCACGTCGGCCGCCTTGCTCGCGATGTCGGCGCCGATCATCGCCGTTTCGCCCGGCGTCAGCGTCATGATGCCGATCGCGTCGGCGCCGGGGACGCCGATCTTCTTGGCGACGTCGTCGGTCGGATGGGCGATCAGATGCGCCAGCGTGACCTGCTTGCCGGGGACGAATTCCTGGATGCTGCGCGCGATGGGTGAGTCCATGTCCTGCCTTGGGGTCGCCGTTGATGTTCTGCTCATAGGTGAGCTTCATGATAGTCACTGCGCCCGGTAAGGTGATATCAAGAATCGGCACAAGTGGCGATCGGGCTGCCGTGCGGACGGTGAAGCGCTTCAGGAAAACCGGTCGCTTGCTGCGCGTTGTGGTGCCGCGAGCGGCCTGCTTGACGGGGCTCTGCGCTGGCGCTGTTCCACGTTATGATTTGACGCGCTGTGCCGACCGGGCAGCGCCAACCTGACGTCCTGCGGAGAATATAAAAATGCTCAAGAAATTCGCGTTGTTGCTCTTCTTCTGTGCCGCCCCGTTTGCCGCCCATGCCGCCAAAGGCGCGCCCGATGTGCTCGGCAGTTGGGTGGGACTATCCAATAGCGCGATCATCGGCGCTGGGCAACATCACCCCGACGGCGGCGAAAACGAAATTCGTTTCAAGCGCGTTGAATTTACGCTCACCATCGATCGTCAGGAAGGGCGCAATTTCTCGGGGATGTTCGCCACCACCAGTCACCAGGAGGCCGCTGTCGGCGCCTTTGCCGCCGATTTGAAATCGGGCGTGATGGCTGATATGGATGGCCAGATGTCGTTCCGTTTGGTCGGCAAGAACAGAATGGAAATGTGCTACACGCATACCGGCGCCAGCTATCCTTCCAAGGTCGCCGCCTGCAACGAACTGGTGCGCAAGTAGCCTGTTCGGCCGTTCTCGGCGCCGGTCCGCCGGTGGGACTTGGCGTTCTGGCGTGCCTTTAGGTCGCTGAGCCTTATACCGTGCTGGTCACCTTGTTGAGGTGCGGCGGGCAGTCGGGGTTGCGGCCGCGCGCGCGCGCCACCGCTTCGACCAGCACGTAGAAGCTCTGTATCGCGGCGATCGGATCGAGGTCGTCGCAGCCGGTGCTGGCCAGGGTGAGCTGCCGCCCCTGGATGTCGGGTGGCGCGGCGAGCAGCACGCTGGCGCCGCGCTCGCGCATCTGTGCGGCCAGCGTAATCAGGCCGGCCTGCGCCGGGCCGCGTGGGGCGAAGACCAGCATCGGATAGCCGGCGTCGACCAAGGCCATCGGCCCATGCTGAACTTCGGCGCTGCTGAATACCTCGGCCTGGATCATGCAGGTTTCCTTGAATTTGAGCGCCGCTTCCTGAGCCACCGCCAGGCCGGTGCCGCGACCAATGACCATCATTCGTTCGCCGCTAGCCAGCGTTTCGATGCCGGCTGACCAGTCGAGCGCAGCGGCGGCGCGCAAGGTCTCGGGCAGTTCGTGCAGCGCCGCCAGCAGTTCGCGATCGTCTTGCCAACTGGCGGCCAGGCGCGCGCCGGCGCTCAGGCTGCAGATGAAGCTCTTGGTCGCGGCGACGCTCTGTTCGGCGCCGGCATGCAGGGGCATGACCCATTCCGACGCTGCCGCCAGCGGCGAGTCGGCGTCGTTGACCAGCGCCACGGTCGTCGCCTGGCCGCGGCGGAAGACCTCGATGGGCTCGATCAGGTCGGGGCTGCGGCCCGATTGCGAGATCGCCAGCGCGAGCGTTCCCGGTGTCGTCAGCGGCGCATGGTAGAGGGTGACCAGCGACATCGGCAGCGAGGTGACCAACTGCCCGTAGCGCGCCATCAACAGGTAAGCCAGGTAGCTCGCGGCGTGATCCGAACTGCCGCGCGCGACGGTGACGACCGCCGTCGGCGGCTGCGCGCGCAGCGTGGCGCCGAGCGTTGCGTAGCGCTCGCCATCCGCGGCGAGCTGGGTCGCCACGCTGTCGGGTGCCGAGCGTGCCTCGTCAAGCATCAGTGAGTTCAATCGATTCTCCTTCGACAAAACTATGGGTCAGTTGCAGTTCGGGCGACATGACGACGATGTCGGCATGGGCGCCGCATTGCAGGCGGCCGCGTTGGTGTTCGCCAAGATAGTCGGCCGGGTTGGTCGCGACATGGCGTACCGCATCGTGCGGCGTGATGCCGATTGATACCAGGTTGCGCAAGGCTTGATCCATCGTCAGTACGCTGCCGGCCAGCGTGCCGTCGGCCAGTCGCACGCCGCCCAGACACTTGGTGACGGTTTGCGAGCCGAGGTGATAGCTGCCGTCGGGCATGCCGGCGCCCGAGGTCGAGTCGGTCACGCAATAGAGCTTCGGGATGGCGCGCCGCGCGACGCGAATTGCGCCGGGGTGAACGTGCAGCAGATCAGGAATGATCTCGGCGTATTCGGCATGCGCCAGGGCGGCGCCGACCATGCCGGGTTTGCGGTGGTGCAGTACGCTCATGGCGTTGAATAGATGCGTGAAGCCGCCCGCGCCGGCGTCAAGCGCGGCCACGCCGTCCTCGTAGCTGCCATTGCTGTGACCGACTTGGGCGATGATTCCGGCGATCTTCAGTTGGCGGATGAAATCGAGCTGTCCGGCCAGTTCGGGCGCCAGGGTCAGCACGCGGATCGCAGCCAAGGCGTTCAGGGCGTTCAATTCCTCGCTCGTTCCATGGCGTGTAAAGGCCGGCTGGGCGCCGAGCCTGTCCGGGTTGATGAACGGTCCTTCAAGGTGTACGCCGAGCACGCGCGCGGCGCCCGGCGGACGGTTGCGCATGGCCCGGCCGACGTCGGAGAGGGCGTGCTCGAGGTCGCTGCGCGGTGCCGTCATGGTCGTCGCCAGCAGGCTGGTGGTGCCATGGCGAGCATGAGTGCGGGCGACGGTGTCGATGGCGCCGTCGCCGTCCATCACGTCGGCGCCGCCGCCGCCGTGCACGTGCAGGTCGATGAATCCGGGCAGGATCAGGCGCTCGTCATCCCCGGGCGCGGCAACGCCATTGCCGTCGATGGCGGTGATTCGCTCGCCGAAGGTGAGCGAACCGCGGAGCCAGCCGCCGGGGGTCAGGATGCAACCGCTAAGCTGTGTCGTCATGGTGATCGTCGCCTGATTTAACGTGGTCCACTGTAGTACCACTTTAGCGTCGGGTCAACGCACTGCGCCGGCGCTTCTGGATCCCGGTTTGTCGCCTGATCGGGCTTTATTTCGTGGATATTTGATGGGTGGAAGGGAATTCCACGTCGGCTTGTTGACAGGCTGATAAAAGTGGTCTTAGACTGGTATTTCTTATTGAACGTCGCTGCCTGTGCCTCTTCCTAAGCTGCCGGCCAGGCGGGCAGGCCGCTTCTTTGTTGGCGAGTTTTGCTGAAGATCGTTTCGTTGGTTTTTATGGGAGGGGAATCTAAGTGAGCGTTCTCGGTTATATGCAGAAAATCGGTCGCGCCTTGATGGTGCCGGTGGCGGTTTTGCCGGCCGCGGCGATCATGATGGGCGTCGGCTACTGGCTTGATCCGAACGGATGGGGGGCCGACAGTGCGGTCGCCGCTTTCCTGATTCAAGCGGGCGCGGCGATCATCGACAAAATGGCGATTCTGTTCGCGGTTGGCGTGGCTTACGGCATGTCGAAGGACAAGGATGGTGCGGCGGCGCTCGCTGGCCTGGTCGGTTACCTGGTTTTGACGACGCTCTTGAAGCCCAATGTCGTCGCCCAGATCCAGGGGATTGCTCTCGAACAGGTTCCTGTGGCGTTCAAGAAGATCGAGAATCAGTTCGTCGGTATTCTGTGCGGGGTGATTGCCGCCGAACTCTATAACCGGTTCAGCGGGGTCGAGCTCAACAAGGCGCTGGCCTTCTTCTCGGGTCGCCGATTGGTTCCGATCATCACCTCAGTGGTGATGATTTTCGTTTCCTTCGCGCTGATGGCGATCTGGCCGTACGTTTATGACGCGCTCGTTCATTTCGGAGAATCCATCGTCGGTCAGGGGGCGGCCGGTGCCGGCATCTATGCCTTCTTCAACCGACTGCTGATTCCGGTCGGCCTGCACCACGCGCTCAACAGCGTGTTCTGGTTCGACGTGGCGGGAATCAACGACATCCCCAATTTCCTCGGCGGCGCCAAGTCGCTGGCGGAAGGCAAGGCGGTGCTCGGAGTCACCGGCATGTACCAGGCCGGATTCTTTCCGATCATGATGTTCGGTCTGCCCGGCGCTGGGCTGGCGATTTATCGCGCCGCCAAGCCGGAAAACAAGGCGCGCGTCGCTTCGCTGATGATGGCTGCGAGCTTTGCTTCGTTCTTCACCGGCGTCACCGAGCCGCTTGAATTCTCGTTCATGTTCGTCGCTCCGCAGCTCTATCTACTGCACGCCTTGCTGACCGGCGTCTCGGTTTTCGTTGCGGCGCAGATGCACTGGATCGCCGGCTTCGGTTTCAGCGCGGGGCTGGTCGATCTGGCGCTGTCAGCGCGCAATCCGCTGGCCGTCAATTGGTACCTGTTGATCGGGCAAGGCCTGGTGTTCTTCGCGATCTACTATTTCTCCTTCTCCTTCGTGATCAGGGCGCTGAGCCTCAAGACACCGGGCCGCGAAGACGGCGAGAGCAGTACGCCCGTCGGCGAAGCCGTGCCTTCGGTTGCGCCGGCCGTTGGTGGCGAAAGCAAAGGTCTTGCGCTGGCTTATCTGGCGTTGATCGGTGGCGCCAGCAACGTGATCGACGTCGACGCGTGCATCAGTCGCTTGCGCCTGACGCTCAAGGATTCAGCGCTGGTCGATGAAGCCGCCGCCAAGCGCACCGGGGCCAGCGGCGTCATCCGGCTCAACAACCAGAGCGTCCAGATCGTCGTCGGCACCCAGGCCGAACTGCTTGCTGCGGAAATGAAAAAATTGCTGGGAAGCGATGGCGCAAGGAATTAGGCTGATCGTTGGCGGCGCGAGCAACTGCTGCGCGCAGCGAAGAACAAGGTCTTGCCCGGATCTCATTTTTTAGGATAAATGAAATGAACAGAACATTGATTGCCCTGACCCTGAGCAGCCTGCTGGCTTTTTCATCAGGCGGTTTCGCTGCCGATGCGCTGGCGCCGGTCAATAGCTTGCAGACGCAGGCGGATTACGCTCAGCTGGTCAGCAAACGCCAGGTGGTCGACATGCTTCTGGCCGACGCCTGGCAGACGATGAAGTCTCCGGCGCGGATCTCCACCGCCGGGTTTACGGCGAAAATGCCGAGCAATATGGAAATGGTCACCGATCGTCTGCTCGAAGCCTATCAGCTTGAACCGTATCGCACCGATCTGTTGATCTCGGCG
Organism: Pseudomonadota bacterium; assembly: GCA_018262095.1. Classification (GTDB taxonomy): domain Bacteria; phylum Pseudomonadota; class Gammaproteobacteria; order Burkholderiales; family Rhodocyclaceae; genus Propionivibrio. Next base: position 67,874 of record JAGTRW010000033.1, on the reverse strand, counting down.
GCCAATGCGCAGATCTACAACAGCAACGTCGACCGGGCCATCAGCTTGTTCGAAAAGGCGCTGGCGGTGGCGCCCGACGATCTGGACGTGCTCTCCTACCTTGCCGTATGGCAGCGCTTCAAGCAAAACGACAGTGCCGCGGCAACGCACCTGAAGCGCGTCAAGGAGCTCAATCCCGGTCGGGCTGCCGATTTGCAGCGAATTTTCAAAGCCGTCGAGAACATCAACCAGACGCCGCTGACGACGCAGATTACGGCGCCGGCCAAAGGCCGTCGAGCGATCGTCACGCTGGGCTACGCGCTCAATCCCGACGGCAGCATGCACGATATCCTGATCGGCCGCCTTGACACCACCCTGGCGCTGGCCAAGGCCGACCCCGCGGCATTGATCGTCGTCACCGGTGGCGTTCCGCAAAACCACCAGACCGAAGGCAAACTGATGGCCGACTGGCTGGTTCAGCACGGCGTCAGCCGGGAGCGCATCATCGAGGAAAATTACGCCACCAGCACGGTTGATAACGCGCTCTACAGCGCCTATGCGCTGGCCCGTCACCGTATCGACAACGCCATCCTGGTGAGTTCGGCGAGCCACGTGCGCCGCGGTCAGGCGATGCTCGAAATCGCGTGCTGGCAGTCCGGGCCGGCCAATATCCGTTTCACCAGCGTTAGCTACCCCGACAAACCGCTGGCCGAACTGGCCAAGGTCGGCGACAAGGAGCTGCTCGGAATCTACCGCGACGCGCTGCGTACCTACGGGATGTGGAGCTACCGCTCGGCGCCGCTGATCGAGCGCTAGTGGCCTGCTGCGCAAGTCAAGGATCAAGCTCATGACGGGCAGCGCTGCCGACCCTCTCACCACCGACTCACTGCTCGCCGCGATCAGTCTCGACCCGGGGGCGTCGCCGCACCTTTACCTGCAGGTTCGTAACGCGCTGGCGCGGCTGATCCGCGAGCGCCGATTCAGCGTCGACGAAGCGCTGCCTTCGGAGCGCGTGCTGGCCGAAAAACTGGGCATCTCGCGGGTGACCGCGCGCAAGGCCATTGGCGCGCTGGAGGGCGAGGGGCTGATCGTTCGCCGTCACGGCTCGGGCAACTACATCGCCCCGATGCTCGAGCAGCCGCTGACGCGGCTGACCAGTTTTACCGAGGAACTCAAACAGCGCGGGTTTGAGCCACGCTCGCGCTGGATCAGGCGGGTGGTCAGTGCCGCCATGAGCGAAGAAATGGTTGCCCTCGGGCTGTCGCCCGGCGCGCGGGTGGCGCGGCTTGAGCGCGTGCGGCTGGCCGATGAAACGCCGATGGCCTATGAAGCCAGTGCCTTGCCGACGACGATCGTGGCGGACCCGCAGGCGGTGCAGGACTCTCTTTATGCCTACCTCGCCGAGCGTGATTTGGCGCCGGTTCGCGCGCTGCAGCACATCCGTGCGGCCAACGCCAATGCGCGGCACGCTGAACTGCTCGGTATTGCCTTGGGACAGGCGCTGCTCTTCATCACCCGGGTCGGTTACTGCGCCGATGGCCGCGCCGTCGAGATCACTCATACCTGGTGTCGTAGCGATTTTTACGACTTCGTGGCCGAATTGCGGCGCTGAACCGCGAACGGTCGGATGGGTCGATCCGCTGGCAATGAGCGAAGCCTGGCGGTTGGTTCAACACCGCCTCGGAAGATTCAGGCTGCGGCGAAGGCGACCCGCGCGTCGAGGCCGACGACGATGCCGTTCTCGCTGCGGTTGCAGAGCGTAATCTGTCCGCCCAGCGAAGTGACGATTTCCCGGGAAATCGCCAATCCGAGGCCCGATCCGCGGTTCGAGAAACTGCTCGAGAACGGCTCGAAAAGCTGATCGAGTTGCTCTGCCGCGAGCCCCTCGCCGCTGTTCCAGACGCGCAGCGTCACTTGCTCATGGCCGCAGCCAAGTTCGATTCCCAGTTTTTGCCCGGGTGGCGTGTGCTGGATCGCATTGCTCAACAAATTGCGGATCAGTTCGCCGACCAGCCAGGCATCGCCGCGGATCTGGCCGACGCCGTCGTTGATCTCGAAATCCAGGCCTTTCTCGGCAATCAGCGGCGAAAGCTCAAGCACCGCCTCGCGTGCCAGGCGGTCGACGTGACAGACTTCGGCAAGCCCGCGCGTTCGGCGCTGTTCGATCTTGGCCAGCAGCAGCATCTGGTTGGCCAGTTTGATGGTGCGCTCGACGGTCGCTTCCATCTCGACGAGCACCTCGGCGGCCGGCGCATCGCCGCGAATTCCGGATTGCAACTGGGTCTTGAGCACCGCCAGCGGCGTGCGCAACTGATGCGCGGCGTTGGCGATGAAACGCTGCTGGGAGCTGATCAGCCGCCCGACGCGGCCCATCAGTTCGTTGAGCGCGTCGGCGACCGTTCCCAGTTCGCGCAGCGTCGGGCGCAAGGTCAGCGGCGACAGGTCTTCGACCGAACGCTGATCGAGTTCGACGCGCAACTGGACGAGCGGCTTCAAGGCACGGCTCACCGAAATGAACACCGCCAGACCGACGATCACCAGCAGGATGCTCTGGCGAAGAAGGGTGTCGCGCAGGATCTCCTGCGCCGAGTCCTGTCTGATTTTGAGCGGCTCGGCGACCTGGATGATGACGGTTCCCGAATCGTCGCTCGAAATGACCGGCTGCTGAAGCACGGCGACGCGAACCGGGCTGTCGCGAAAGCGGTCTTCGTAAAACTGGACGAGTGCCGGGTAGCTTGCTTTTCTGGCCAGCGATCGTTGGTGAAAGGGCAGGTCTTCGTCGCCCGAAATCAGTTTGCCGTCGGCGGTGCTGACGCGATAGAAGTAGCGTCCCGACTGGTCTGCTTCGTAAACCTCGAACAAGGCGAGCGGCAGCGACAGGCGAAACTCGCCCTTCTCGTAGCGCACCGAGTCGCCGACGGCGTGGGCGGTCGCCAGCAGTGTGCGGTCGTAGGCCGTGCCGACCGAACGCAACGCCCCTTGGTACAGAAAGTAGGTGTCGGTGGCGATGATCAGCGAGAGCGGCGTGATGATCCAGGCCAGCACATAAGTGCGTGCCGAATAGCGCTTGCCCGATCGGTGCACCGGCTAGCCCTCGCTTCCTGCCGGCGCAGGCTTGTCCTCGCGCAGCAGATAGCCGAGGCCGCGCAGCGTCATCAACGAACTGCCGGTGCCGATGAGCTTTTTTCTGAGCCGGTGCGCGACGACCTCGATGGCTTCGAGGTGCGCCGGGTCTTCTTCACAAAAGACAATCCGGAACAAGCGTTCCTTGGTCACCGCATGGCCGGGCTTGGCGATCAGCGCGCCGAGCATGGCCTGTTCGCGCGGCGTCAGTTCGAGCGGCTCGTCGCCGTGGTAGAAAGCCCCCGAATCGCGCTCGTGGCGCAGCGTGCCGCATTTCATGATCTTGTCTTCGTGACCGCGCGCGCGCCTGGTGAGCGCCCGGATGCGGGCGTCGAGTTCGTCGAGGTCAAACGGCTTGGAGAGGTAGTCGTCGCCGCCGGCGTTGAGTCCGGCGATGCGGTCGCCGACCGACGAGCGCGCCGTCAGCACCAGCACCGGCGTTTCGATGCCGCCGCTGCGCATGCGTTGCAGCAGGTGCAGACCGTCTTCGCCGGGGATGTTCAAATCGAGGATGATCAGGTCGTGCGCTCGCTGCCGGATCAGCTGGAACGCGTGCAGACCATCGAAACTGGCGCTCACCGCATAGCCGCGCTTTTCCAGCGCGCGCGACAGCGCCCTCGACATGTCGGGATCATCTTCAACAACCAGAATTTTCATGGCAGGCCACTTGCAATCAATGCGCATCGACGTTCAGCAGACGACGGTTGAAAGCGATCTGAAAGCCAAGGGAAAGCCAAGCGCAAGCCTCGTGGGGGCTTTTCGGCCAGGATTTTTTCCGGGGCGCTAGAATCGCTGCAGAAGTTAGTCGAATTCAGAATACTAACGTGTTTCTCGGATGAAAATCCCTTGCCGGGTCTTCATCACGCTATAAAAAAGGAGATTGCGCAATGCCCAGGGGGATATTCAAAAAGCCAGTACGCCTGGCGTTCAGCGCGGCCTTGCTGGCCGCCGCAGCGTATGGCCCGCTGGCCAGCGCGCAGGACGCCTGCCCGAACCGCGGCGAGCTCGATGCCGCTTACTGCGACGCCAACAAGGATCTGGTCGCCGATCAGCCGACCGATCCGAAGAAGCTCAAGAATCCGGGAACGCTGGTCTTTTCGTTTACCCCGCTCGAAGACCCATCGGTCTATGAAAAGGCCTTCGATCCCTTCGTCAAATACCTCGCGCAATGCTCGGGCAAGAAGACCGTTTTCTTCTCGGTGCAGTCGAACTCGGCGCAGATCGAGGCGATGCGCTCGGGCCGCCTGCATCTGGCGTTCTTCTCGACCGGGACGACCAATTTCGCGGTCAACGTCGCCGGCGCCGTTCCCTTCGCGATCCGCGCCGACGACAAGGGCGCGCACGGTTTCAACCTGATCCTGATCACGCGCAAGGACAGTCCGATCCAGAAGATCACCGATCTCAAGGGCAAGAAGGTCGCGCATACGTCGCCGTCGTCGACGTCGGGCAACGCCGCGCCGCGCGCGCTCTTTCCGGCGCTCGGCGTGACGCCGGAAAAGGATTATCAGGTGTTGTTCTCGGGCAAACACGACCAGTCGATCATGGGTGTGCTGTCCGGCGACTACGACGCCGCGCCGGTGGCATCCGACATCTTTCATCAGATGGCCAAGCGCGGCGTGATCAAGGAGGACGATTTCCGGATCATCTATACCAGCGCCAAGTTCCCGGTCAATTCGCTGGCCTATGCCCATGACCTCGAGCCCGGTCTGCGCGACAAGATCGTCAAGTGCGTCTACGACTACAGGTTCGACCCCGAACTGGCGAAGGGAATGGAAGGCGCGACGCATTTCGCGCCGATCAGCTACCTCAAGGACTGGGCGATCGTCAGGCAGGTCGGCGAAGCGGCCGGAGAGAGCTACGGCAGCGCCGGCTACGCCAAGGAAAAAGCCAAGGAAGACGCCGCGCGCGCCAAGAAGCCTTAATTATTCTGACCACAACGACATGCCCCGCAGGAAATGCCCTTGGGGGACGACGGCCACAACGAAGATCCTTTGGGGGGTAACCCACCTTCTGGGGGGGCTTCAACACCTTGCCGGTAATTGTTTCTCGTCGTGATCGTTGTGGTTAACCTATTTTTTCGCGGATATCTACAAAGGGTGATGCAATGAAGATGAGTCTCAAAAATGCCCGCGCGTTCGGGCGATCGGTCGTCGTTTGCGCGCTGCTCGGCGCAGCGCTCGGCAGCACAGCGCTTGTCGCGCAGGATAACTGTCCCTACCGCGGCGAACTCGACGAGATGTATTGCGACGCCAACAAGGACATGGTCGCCGACGCGCCGACCGACCCCAAGAAGTTTCGCGACCCCAATACGCTGGTTTTCGCGTTTACCCCGGTCGAGGACCCGTCGGTCTACGAGAAGCTGTTCCAGCCGTTCATGGGTTACCTCTCGCAGTGCGTCGGCAAGAAGACGATGTTCTTCGCGGTGCAGTCCAATTCGGCGCAGATCGAGGCGATGCGCTCAGGCCGCTTGCACCTCGCGGCATTTTCAACCGGGCCGACCAACTTCGCGGTCAATATCGCCGGCGCCGTGCCGTTCGCGATCCGCGGCACAGCCAAGGGGCCGGAGGGCGTCTCGGTGCAGATGATCGTTCGCAAGGACAGCCCGTACAAGAAGCTCGCCGATCTCAAGGGCAAGAAGATCGCCCACGCCTCGCCGTCGTCCAATTCCGGCAACCTCGCGCCGCGCGCGCTGTTCCCGCCGCTCGGGCTGACCCCCGACAAGGATTACCAGGTGGTCTACTCGGGCAAGCACGACCAGTCGATTCTCGGCGTCAAATCGGGCGACTACGACGCCGCGCCGGTCGCCAGCGACGTGTTGCAGCACATGATCGAACGCGGCGTGGTCAAGGCTGACGACTTCACCACGCTCTATACCAGCGCGCTGTTCCCGACCGATTCGTATGCCTATGCGCACGACCTTGAACCCAAGCTCGTCGAGAAGATCAAGGCCTGCTTCTTCGATTACAAGATTCCGCCGGAAATGGCCAAGGGCTTGGGCGGCGACCGCTTCCTGCCAGCTGATTACAAGAAGGACTGGGAGCTGGTTCGCCAGGTCGCGGTGTCGGCCGGGCAGAGCCTGAGCCGCGCCGGTTACGACGCCGAGCGCGCCAAGAAGAAGTAATTGAATGGTCGTCCCAGAAGCCACAGTTCGAACCACAACGACACAACGGACATGCCGCGAAGCAAATCCCGCGGGACAACGAAGATCTTTTTTTGGAGATTTCGGTGACTCGCCTTCTGGGTGATTCATCAATACGTTGCAAGTAGTTGTCTTTTCTTCGTGATCGTTGTGTTCGTTGTGGCTAACTGAGTTTTTAAGGGTTATTGAGATGTCAGTGGTATTGAGTATTCAAGGCTTGACCAAGGCCTACAAACCGGGCGTTCCGGTGCTCAAGGGGATCGATCTCGATTTCGACGAACGCGGTCTGACCGCGATCATCGGTTCGTCGGGAACCGGCAAATCGACGCTGGTCAGGATCATCAATCGCCTGGTCGATCCGGGCGACGGAACGATCGTGTTCAAGGGCGAGGACCTCTCGCGCATCCACGGTCGGCAGTTGCGCGAGCTGCGCCGACGCATCGGCATGGTCTTTCAGGAATACAACCTGGTCGAACGGCTGAGCGTGATGGAGAACCTGCTCTGCGGTCGCCTGGGCTACCTCAGCCCGCTCAAGGCCTGGCTCAGACGGTTTCCGCAAGAGGACATCGAGCATGCCTACCAGTTGCTCGACGTGATCGGCCTGTCGAATTTTGCCAACCAGCGCGCCGACAGCCTGTCCGGCGGCCAGCGCCAGCGCGTCGGCATCGCGCGCGCGCTGATGCAGCGCCCCGAGCTGCTGCTCGCCGACGAACCGACGTCGTCGCTCGACCCCAAGACCTCGGTCGAAATCATGGAGTTGCTCAAGTCGCAGGGCGAGGACAACAAGATTCCGGTGCTGGTCAATATGCACGACGTCGAACTGGCCAAACGCTTCGCCGACCGCATCGTCGGCATGACCGGTGGCCGCGTGGTCTTTGACGGGCTGCCCAGCCGCTTGACCGACGATCACCTCAAGCTGATCTACGGCGGCGAGGGCTGGTTGCAATGAGCTCGGCCAGCATTCCCGCGGCGCGGCCATTCGAGTCTTCGCTGGGCGCCAAGCTGCTGGCGCTGTTTATCCTTGCCTATGCGTGCTACGCGCTCGGTCAGCTCGATTTCTCGTGGCCGCGTTTCGTCAAGGGAATCGACAACGGCGCGCGCTTTCTCGACCGCATGTTCCCGCCGAGCTTCAAGAACTGGGACCAGCTGCTCACCGGTTTCATCGAGAGCATGCAGATCGCGGTGCTGGCGACTTTCTTCGGCGTGCTGATTTCGCTGCCGATCGCCATCCTCGGCGCGCGCAACCTGATGCCGTCGTGGGCGACTTGGCCAGCGCGACTGATCGTCACGCTGTGCCGCGCCTTCAATCCGGTGATCGTCGCCATCATCTTCATCAAGGCGGTCGGCTTCGGCGCGCTTGCCGGCGTGCTGGCACTGGTGATGGGGTCGATCGGTTTCGTCGGCAAACTGTTCATGGAGGCGATCGAGGAAATTTCGATGAAGCAGATCGAGGCGATCCGCGCGACCGGCGCGCCGTTTGCCAGCGTCGTCGCTTTCGGCGTGCTGCCGCAGGTGATGGGGCGGCTGGTCGGCTTTTGCACCTACCAGCTCGACGCCAATCTGCGCAATTCGACGATGGTCGGCATCGTCGGCGCCGGCGGCATCGGCGGCACGCTGTTCGCCGCCTTCCAGCGCTTCGAATACGACTTCGTGCTGGCGATCCTGATCACCATCATCGCCGTCGTTCTGCTCGGCGAACTGCTCGCCAACTACGTCAAGAGGATTTTCAATGGTGAGTCATGAGCTGACGGCGACGCCGCTGATGAGTCGCGTCTGGCAACGTCACACGCTGGCGCAGAAGCTGTCGCGCTTGTCGCTGTGGCTGTTGATCGGCGTTGCGGTGCTGCTCTCGCTGAGCAGCATCAGCGTGATCTGGGAGTTCCTGTGGGATGCCCCAGAGCAGATGGCCGACATGGGCAGCCGCATGTGGCCGCTCGATTTTCCGTATTACCCGGCGACCGTCCATGCGGCGCTGCTCGAGACCTTCCACATCGCGACGCTGGGAACGCTGTTCTCGATGGTCCTGGCGCTGCCGCTGGCGATCCTCGCGGCGCACAACATCACGCCGCACGCCGGGCTCAACCTGTTCGCCAAGACCATGCTGGTGGCCAGCCGCTCGGTCAATTCGCTGGTCTGGGCACTGCTTTTCGTCGCGGTATTCGGCCCCGGACCGCTCGCCGGTACGGTCGCCATCGCCTGTCGCTCGGTCGGCTTCGTCGGCAAGTTGCTCGGCGAAGCGCTCGAAGAGGTGCCGCGCGGCTCGATCGAAGCGCTCAAGGCCGCCGGTGCCACGCAGGGCAGCCAGATCCTTTACGGCTACTGGCCGGCGGTTAAGCCGGCGTTCTGGTCGATCATGCTGCTGCGCTGGGACATCAACGTTCGCGAATCGTCGGTACTCGGCCTGGTCGGCGCCGGCGGTCTCGGCATGGCGATGAACGCGGCAATCGATCTGTTCCAGTGGGACCGCGTCGCGGTGATCCTGCTGACGATCTTCGCGGTCGTCGTGATCGGCGAAGTGGTCATTACCTATTTCCGGCGCAAGCTGATCTGAACCAGCCGGCATCGCTGCAAACCAATCCATCAGAGCAAGGGAGAATCCTCATGGCAGCAAATGTTCGTCACCTCGCCGCCGGGCTTAGCCTCGCCGCGTCGTTCACCTTCGCTGCAACCGGTGCGCACGCCGCCGACCAGGTCAACGTGATCTGCTCGGCGCAAGCGGAGTGGTGCAATATGATCGGCACCGTCTATGCGCGCACCACCGGGGTCAAGATCAACGTCAGCATGAAGGGCTCGGGCGAGGCGCTGGCGCAACTGATCGCCGAGAAGGACAACCCCAAGACCGACATCTGGTTTGGCGGCACCGGCGACCCGCATCTGCAGGCCGCCGAGCAGGGGCTGTCGCTCGAGTACAAATCGCCGAGCCTCGATCAGCTTCAGCCGTGGGCACAGCAGCAGGCGCAGCAGGCGAAATTCAGGACCGTCGGCATCTACTCAGGGCCGCTCGGATTCGGCTACAACACCCATCGGCCAGTATTCGCGTACCGGTACCGGTCCGATCAAGGCCGTCGCGCGCGGCGAAACGGCGGTGTCGATCAGCTTCGTGCACGACGCGCCGGGCGAAAAACTCAACGGCTTCCCGGTCGAATCGATCACGCCGAGCGAAGGGACCGGCGCCGAGATCGGTTCGATGAGCATCATCAAGGGCGCGCGCAATCTCGCCGCCGCCAAGAAGTTCTACGAGTGGGCGCTGACGCCGGCGGCGCAGGAAATGGCTGCGGCGGTCAAGCAGTTCCAGCTGCCGTCGAACAAATTCGCCAAGGTCGATCCGCGCGTTCCCGACTTCACCAAGATCAAGTTCATCAACTACGACTACGCCAAGTACGGCGCCAGCGCCGAGCGCCGGCGACTGATCGCGCGCTGGGAGAAGGACGTCAATTCGCTGCCGCGTTAAATAATGAACAAGAACCCCAACAAGGCGCTGGTGTGGTGGCTGGCGGCCGGCCTCTTGGCCTACCTCGTGGTGCCGTGGTACGCGATCCAGGATACCGCCTGGTACAGCGTGCTGCCGCAGGTCTGGAGCGGCTTGGAGACGGCCAACGGCATCGTTCAGGCATTGGCCAACGGGCGCGCCTGGTTGCTCGTCGGCCTGCTCGGCCTTGGCATCGCGGCGGTCGGCCTGCGCGTTCCGGTCGGCCGCGCGCAGAGCCACTGGCTGCTCGCCGGCGGGCTCATTGGCTTGCTCGGCCTGCTGGCCAGCGGTTTTGCGATCGGCGCGCGCGGCTGGTCGTTCGAGTATCTCAACGCGCAGTTCGGCGAGCTGGCGATCAACCAGTTCGGCATCGGTATCGGCGCTTTCGCGACGCTGCTCGCGCTCACCGTGATCAGCGCCTTTGGTCTGGCGCGGCGCGGCTACTTCAAGGGCGATCAGTTCATCGCCTCGGCGGTCGTTTCGTGTTCGGCGCTGCTCGTGCTGTTCATCGTCTTTCCGGTGAGCAAGGCGCTCTACGGCGCTTTCCTGACCGAGGACGGAATCTGGTCGGTGACCGCGATCTACGAGCGCATCGGCAACGAGCGCGTCTGGGGACTTTCCTGCCTGGCCGGCGGCGTGCGTTGCGGCGTCGCCTGGAATACGCTCTTTCTGGCGCTGGCGAGCGCCGCCGGGACCACCGTGCTCGGCACGATGATGGCGCTGCTCGCCGAACGCAGCGCCGGTCCGCGCGTCCAGGCGCCGCTGCGCGTCGTCGCGCTGCTGCCGATCATCACCCCGCCATTCGTCGTCGGGCTGGGCCTGATCCTGCTCTTCGGCCGCGCCGGAATCGTCAACCAGTTGCTCGAATACGCCTTCGCCATCGAGCCGACGCGCTGGTTCTACGGCGTTCTCGGCGTCTGGATCGCACAGCTCTTCGCGTTCACGCCGATCGCCTTCATGATCATGCGCGGCGTCGTGCAAGGCGTCGCGCCGAGCCTCGAGGAGGCGGCGCAGACGCTGCGCGCCGACCGCCGGCAGACCTTCCTGACGATCACGCTGCCGCTGCTCAAACCGGGCCTCGCCAACGCCTTCCTGGTCGGCTTCATCGAGAGCATCGCCGACTTCGGCAACCCGGTGGTCGTCGGCGGTCAGTTCTCGGTGCTGTCGACCGACATCTTCTTCGCCATCGTCGGCGCCCAGTACGATCAGGGTCGCGCCGCGTCGCTGGCGTGGATCCTGACGGTTTTCGCGCTGCTCGTCTTCGCCATCCAGCGCGGCCTGCTCGGCAAGCAGAGCTATACCACGGTGAGCGGCAAGGGCGACGCGGGGATCGCCATGGCGCTGCCCGACTCGGTTCGCCGCCTGCTCAACGCGGTGGTCTACCCGTGGCTGGCGTTCACCGTGATCGTCTACCTGTTCGCCTTCGCCGGCGGCTTCGTGCAGACCTGGGGGCGCGATTACACCCTGACGCTGACCCACTTCAAGACCGCCTTCGGACTCGAGTGGGGGCAGTTCGGGCTGATCTGGGCGGGCACCGCGTGGAACTCGCTGTTTACCACGCTCAAGCTCGCCGGAATCTCGGCACCGATGACCGCGGGCGTCGGTCTGCTCATCGCCTACCTGCTGGCGCGAACCGAGTTCAAGGGGCGCGGACTCTTCGAGTTCGTCGCGCTGCTCGCCTTCGCGATTCCGGGGACGGTGCTCGGCGTGAGCTACATCCTGGCGTTCAACGTGCCGCCGGTCGAACTCACCGGCACCGGGCTGATCATCGTGCTCTGCTTCATGTTCCGCAACCTGCCGGTCGGCGTTCGCGCCGGCACCGCGGCGTTCAAGCAGCTCGACAAGTCGCTCGACGAAGCGTCGCTGATGCTGCGCGCGTCGGCCGCGCAGACGCTGTTTCACGTCGTGCTGCCGCTGCTCAAGCCGGCGCTGGTCGCGGCGCTCGTCTACAGTTTCGCGCGAGCGATGACCACCGTCAGCGCGGTGATTTTCCTGGTCACTGCCGAAAACGAGCTGGCGACGACCTATATCATCGGCCGCGTCGGCAACGGCGATTACGGCGTCGCGCTGGCCTATTGCACGGTGCTGATCATCCTGATGTCGCTGGTCATCGCGCTGATTCAGTTGCTGGTCGGCGAGCGCCGCCTCGGCCGCCGAAAATCGGGCGCGCTCGTCGCGCCGCTGCCGGCGCTGTGAGCTGCCGGCGATTGGGCAACAGCGGGCAACATCGGACAATATTCCTGGACGAAAGAACAGCATGGATCAAATGGATTGCGGCGTCGAATTTCGCAACATCAGCAAGCGCTACGGCAGCGATCCCTCGGCGCCGCTGGCGGTCAAGGGCGTCAGCTTCGAAATCAGGAAAGGCACGCTGACGACGATCCTCGGCCCGTCGGGCTGCGGCAAGACGACGGTACTGCGTATGATCGCCGGGCTCGAGACGCCGACCGGCGGCCAGATCATCATGGGCGGCAAGGAGGTGACGACGCTCGGTCCCGCCGATCGCAACGTCAGCATGATGTTCCAGAGCTACGCGTTGTTCCCGCACATGAACGTGCTTGAGAACGTGAGCTACGGTCTCAAGATGTCGGGCGTCGCCAAGGAGGAAGCGCGTCGCCGCGCCAGCGAGGCGCTCGCCAACGTCGGCCTGGTCGGCTACGATCAGCGCTTGCCCAGCGAACTCTCCGGCGGTCAGCAGCAGCGCGTCGCGCTGGCGCGCGCGCTGGTGCTCGAACCGGCGGTGCTGCTCTTCGACGAGCCGCTCTCCAACCTCGACGCGCGGTTGCGCCGCGAGATGCGCGAGGAGATCCGCGCGCTGCAGCAACGGCTCGGCCTGACCGTCGCCTACGTCACGCACGACCAGAGCGAGGCGCTGGCGGTCAGCGACCTGATCATCGTGATGAACGACGGGCTGATCGCGCAGAGCGGAACGCCGCAGCAGATGTACGAGTATCCCGACAGCGAGTTCGTCGCCGGCTTCATGGGCGAGGCAATGCTCTTTCCGGCGCAGGCCGACGCTGATGGCGCGGTGCATCTGGGCCCCTTGCTGATCGCGCCGAAGCAGCGCGTTGCCGCCGGCGCGGTCAAGGTCGCGGTGCGCCCCGAAGCCTGGCAGATCAATCGCGACGGCAGCGGCCTCGCCGGCACGCTCGTCAAGTTCGCCTATCTGGGCAGCTTCTTCGAGTACAGCTTCGAGACCGTGCTGGGCAGGCTCTTCGTCGTTTCTCCCGACTTGACCGACGTGCTTGAAATCGGCGCGCAGGTCGGTCTGACGCTCGCCGACCACGGCGTCTCAGTGGTCAGAATGGCGTAAACTGCAGGCCCGGCCAGCCTCGCTGCGCTCCAAAACAGGCAATTTTTTGCACAAATACATGACAAAAATATATTTCTTCGACATCGACAATACGCTGCTCGACCACGCGACGATGGCGGTTCCCGCGTCGGCACTGGCGGCCATCGAAGCGCTGCGGCGCGCCGGCAATACGGTGGTGATCGCCACCGGGCGCAGCTATGGCCACGCCAAGACTATCGTCGATCAGATCAGGCCGAGTTACGTGATCACCCAGAACGGCGCGCGCATCCTCAAGGACGACCAGGAGGTGCTGGCCATCCCGCTGCCGCGTGCACCGCTGCTCGCGCTGTTCGACTGGATGCAGGCGCAGGGACACGTTTTCGGAATCAACAACGGCAGCGAGGGTTACGTCAGCGATCAGCTGCCCTGGGTGGTCGAGGCGATGGGCTCGGTCGACATGGCGGTGCAAAGCGATTCGCGCTTCTATCTGTCGCAGGATGTCTATCAGGGCTGGCTGTTCTTCGACGAAAGCCTCGATGAGAGCCTCTATCCGCAGATCCTCGAGCGCTTTCCCGAGTTCGACCTGGTGCGCTGGCACCGGCGGGTGATCGACGTCATGCCGCGCGCGGTCAATAAGTGGACGGCTTGCCAGTGGGTGATGGCGCAGACCGGCTTCGCGCCCGAACAGGCGATCGCTTTCGGCGACGGCCTCAACGACATCGAGATGCTGCGGGGCGCCGGCGTCGGCGTGGCGATGGGCAACGGCCATCCGACGGCCAAGGCGGCCGCCGATCACGTCGCTCCGGCCTTGCACCTCGACGGCATCGCGACGATGCTCGCCGAATTGGCGCAAGGCCGGTTGCGCGGACAGACCCGCTGAGCGTCTGGTTCAGCGCGGCGCGATTCGACTTCCTTTGTCCAGCGGTCGAGTAGCCGACGGTGTTCGGCGGCCTTGCCGTATTTCTCGAAGTCGTACTTGATCAGGCGCACGTCGTCGAGCAGCGGAATCCTGGGGTCCGGCTTGAAGGTCTTGTTGGCCGGTACCCGCAGGCTGTTGGCGCGGCCGCCGGTGGCCTGGCCGGTCGGACTCATCAGCAAGGCGACCAATGCGCCACGACGTAAGACCGGATTTTTAACGACGTGATCATTGAAGGCGATGTGCTTGACTCCACCGCTGAGCTTGCCGTGGCCGCCAATCGCTTCGGCGTCGACCACGACGATACCGGGCCGCTGCGTTACGTTAAAATCTCTGCAGTTGCGCCCGGTGCGGGTTGAACCGTCAGTGCTGGCGCGCCAACTGCCATCGCTCGGTGCCCGGCGTGTGCGGCGATGGAAATATCCCCCGGAGTGGCAAGTCGAAGGCGCGCAGAAACTTCGCGGCGAACGTCACTTTGTCACAATTAGCGCGTAGCATCGCGCGATTACAAAATTGGGTCGGAGGACCGTCATGTTCGACTTCAAGCCTTTGGGCAACGCCGTCGCCACGCCCAATCGCTGGGACTGGGCGCTGCTGCCCATGATCTTGGGCGCCTTGATGTTGCTCGCCTACGGTTCGTCGCAGATGACGCGCCCCTATCATTTGGGCGAGTCCCTGGCCATCTCGCTCGATCCGTCGTACCTGCCCTACTACCTGTTGCGTACCAGTCTGCGCATGCTCGCCGCGCTGTTCTGCTCGTTGCTCTTCAGCTTTGCCTTTGCCGCGCTTGCCGCGCGCTATCGCACGGCAGAAAAGATCATGATTCCGGCGCTCGACGTGTTGCAATCGATCCCGGTGCTCGGCTTCCTGTCGATTACCGTCACCGGCTTCATCGCGCTGTTTCCCGGCAATTTGCTCGGCGTCGAATGCGCGGCGATCTTTGCGATCTTCACTTCGCAGGCCTGGAACATGGCGTTCAGCCTCTACCAGTCGCTACGCACCGTGCCGAGCGAACTTTCTGAAGCAGCGCGCGTTTTCCAACTCTCGTCGTGGCAACGCTTCTGGCGCCTCGAGCTGCCGTTCGCGCTGCCGGCCTTGCTGTGGAACATGATGATGTCGATGTCGGGCGGCTGGTTCTTCGTCGTCGCGTCGGAAGCGATCTCGGTTTCCGGCCAGGACATCAAGCTGCCGGGAATCGGTTCGTACATCGCGCAGGCCATCGTCGAACAGAATCTCGTGGCGATCGGCTGGGCGATCGTCGCCATGCTGCTCGGCATCATGGCCTACGACCAGTTGCTGTTCCGCCCGCTGCTGGCCTGGGCCAACAAATTCAAGTTCGAGGAAACGCCGGGAGACGACGCTCAACAATCGTGGCTGCTGACCTGGCTGCGCCGCACCGACTTGCTGCAACCGTTGTTCGATCGCATCATCGCGTTCATGGAGCGTAGCCTGCTCTATTTTCGCAAGACGCACGATGGCACGTCGATCCAGGCCCGCGCGACACGCCCGACCCAGTGGTCGACGCGTGGCGTCGACGCGGTGATTACCGCGCTGGCGCTGATCGCCACCTGGAAGCTGGTGGTCTTCATCCACACCGGCGTCGGCTGGGGCGAATTCGGCCGCGTCTTCGGTCTCGGCTGCCTGACCATGCTGCGCGTGGTGGTACTGATCATCCTCGCTTCGCTGGTGTGGGTGCCGATCGGCATCAAGATCGGAATGAATCCCCGCCTGGCCGAAAGAGTGCAGCCGATTGCGCAGTTCATGGCGGCGTTCCCGGCCAACCTGATGTTCCCGCTGGTGGTGTTGGCACTGGTTCATTTTCACCTCAATCCGGACATCTGGCTGTCACCGCTGATGGTCTTCGGCACCCAGTGGTACATCCTGTTCAACGTCATCGCCGGTGCTTCGACGATTCCGACCGAACTGCGCTTCGCCGCCGCCAACCTGGGACTGTCGCGCTGGCTCAAATGGAAGCGCTTCCTGCTGCCGGCGGTGTTCCCGAGCTTCGTCACCGGCGCCATCACCGCCTCGGGCGGTTCATGGAACGCCAGCATCGTCGCCGAATACGTGAGCTGGGGCGACACCACGCTGACTGCCGCCGGACTCGGCAGCTATATCGCGCAGATGACCGCGCAGGGCGATTTCCCGCGCATCGCGCTGGGCATCGGCGTGATGTGCGTCTTCGTGATGGGCTTCAACCGCTTTGTCTGGCGAAAGCTCTACGAACTGGCCGAAGAAAGAATGCGCTTCTAAGGAATTGAAAATGAAAAACGTCACCCCGTTGATTGAATTGAAAGCGGTTGGCAAGTCGTTCCGTACCGCCGACGGCACCGACCGCGCGGTGCTCGAAGGCGTCGATTTCGCGTTGCGCGAAGGCGAGATCGTCGCCTTGCTCGGCAAGTCCGGTTCGGGGAAATCGACGCTTCTGCGCATCCTGGCCGGGCTGATTGCGGCCGACCACGGCCAGGTTCATTATCGCGGCCAGCCGCTCTACGGGCCGGCACGCGGCATCGCGATGGTTTTCCAGTCGTTCGCGCTGTTTCCGTGGCTGACGGTACAGCAGAACGTCGAACTGGGACTCGAGGCGCAAGGCGTCGCCCGCGCCGAGCGCAACCTGCGCGCCGCAGCGGTGATCGATCTGATCGGACTGGCCGGCTTCGAGGGCGCGCTGCCGCGCGAGCTCTCGGGCGGCATGCGGCAACGCGTCGGCATCGCCCGCGCGCTGGTGATGAACCCCGACGTCATGTTGATGGACGAAGCCTTCTCGGCGCTCGACGTGCTGACCGGCGAAACCTTGCGCAACGACATGCTCGAACTGTGGGACAGCGGCAAGACGCCGATCAAGGGATTGCTGGTCGTCTCGCACAATATCGAGGAAGCGGTGCTGATGGCCGACCGCATCCTGATCTTTTCCAGCGACCCCGGTCGTGTTCGCGTCGAAATCCCGGTTCATCTGCCGCGCCCGCGCAACGTCGACAGCATGGAGGTGCGCGGCCTGATCGACGAAGTCTACGCGCAGATGACGCTTTCTCCGGCCGACATCGCGGCGCTGACGGCTGGCGAAGTCGTTCCGGTGCACCTCGGCTACCGCCTGCCCGACGCCGAGGTCAGCCAGATGGAAGGCCTGCTCGAAATGCTCGCCGCGGCGCCCTTCAGCGGCCATGCCGATCTGCCGCAACTGGCCGAGGAATCCGAGCTCTCCGACGAGGAACTGCTGCCGGTCTATGAGGCCTTGCGCCTGCTCGAACTGGTCCATATCGCTCAGGGCGACATCACCCTCACCGCGCTTGGCCAACACTATTCGCATGCCGATCAGGCGTTGCGTCGCGACATCTTCGGTCAACAGCTATTGCAGCACGTGCCGTTGGCTGCCGAAATCCGCCATAGCCTGGAACAGGAAGCCGACGGCGAACTGGGCGAAGAACCTTTCCTGCGCCGTCTCGAAGAGTTCATGAAGGAAGAAGAAGCCGAGCGCGTGCTCAAAGTCGCCATCGAATGGGGGCGCTACGGCGAGGTCTTCGAATACGACTTCCACACCGGGATGCTCAAGCTGCCGGAGGACGCCGCCGAGCAACCCAAAGCCGTCAACTGACCCGGATTGGCGGGCGTCGTCAGGCCGACCGATATCTGCGATAATCCCGGCCCGGCGCGCCGTTGTGCGACTGCCGTGTTCAATGCGCCGAGCAAGCGTGCCAGCGCAGTGCGCTGCTCCGGCTAGAGGGCCTGTCAAGATGGAAAGACCGTACGAGTCCAACGAGTCCGGCGCCAGCCGGCGTACCGACGGCTTGCTGCGCAGCCTGATGCTGTCGCTGTTTGTCGCCGGCATCGTGGCGATCGGCGCGGTGTGGACCCTGGAGTCGAGGCTCGGCCTGCTCGACGGGCTTTGCCGCGTCGCCTACCCGACGATGCTGGCCGTCTTCGTCGCCTCTGCGGCAATGCTCTATCGCTGGCCCCGCACCATCATGATCGCGCGCTGGGCGGGCTTCCTTTCAGTGATCGGCCTGCTCGTCATCCAACTGGTGGCGGCCGTCCAGGGGAATGGACCGCTGGTCGGCAACTACGCGTTCATTTCCCTGCTCATGTGGCTGCCGCTGGCGTATGCGATTGCCATGCTGATGCTCGAGACGCGTCACGGACCATGGGCCGCCTGCGCTCTTTTTGCGCTGATCGCTGCGGTGAGCATCGCGCGCATGCTGCGCTTCGCTTCGGGCGAAGCCAGCGACACGGCGCTGCTGGTCAATCTGCTCGCTTCGCATCTGGTGCTGCTGGCGTGTCTGAGCGGGCTGGTGAAATTCAAACTGGCGCTGGTCAAAGCCGACGCACGCTCGAATCATCTGTTCAAACAGGCGTCGACCGATCCGCTGACCGGGCTGGCCAATCGGCGCTATGGGCTTGAAATGCTGCGCCGAGCGGCGCTGGAACCGGCCGACGAGAACTCTTCGGCGATCATCGTTTGCGATATCGATCATTTCAAGGCGATCAACGACCTCAACGGTCACGACGTCGGCGACCAGGTCTTGCTCACCGTGGCGGCGCTCTTGCAAAAATGCACCCGCAGCCTCGATACGGTCATTCGCTGGGGCGGCGACGAATTCCTGATCGTCGTGCCGCGTATCGGCAGGCCGGCGCTCGCCGAGCTGGCCGAACGCCTGCGCGCGCGAGTCGCGGCAGCGGGTTTACGCGACGACGATGAGCGCGCCATCTCGCCTTCGCTGAGCATCGGCGTTGCGGCCAGGAGCGAGAATGAGACGCTCGATGATTGGATCAAGCGCGCCGACGAGGCGCTCTACCGCGCCAAGGCGGACGGGCGCAATCGCTGCGTCTTCGCGCCTGGCGCCTGGCTGTCCGGCTGTTCGCCGCAACTGCTGCTCGATGCCGATTAGCAGCGATCGGCGGGCCGGGCCGCTGACTGCTAATTTTCTGGTGCTTCGAACAGGAAGGGGACGGCGATTTTCCGGCCAGCGCTGTCGATCAGTAGCGTCGCCTGCCAGACCATGCGGCCGCTGATGCAGACGGGAAGCATGGCGGCGCCGCGATAGGCCCCGTCGCCGTCGGCGACGAGCGCCAGGCGGTTGTAGCCCATGTTCATCGAGTGCCCGGCGAAGTCGATTTCAAGCTTGTCGGCAGCCATTCCCGAGAGGCGAACGCTGACCTGTAGCGGTTTGACGACCGGAATCGGGCGCGGCGTGATCGTCAGCTCGACGCGGCCGCCGCCGGGCAATTCGGCTGCGCAGGCTTGCGTGTTGAGGTCGCAAGCGGGCAGTGGGGCGCTTGTCAGGTCGGCTTGGGTCAGCAGCGGCGAGACTTTGTAGCCGATCACGGCGAGGCAGGCGAGCGCCAGGATGATCGCCAGATCGACGAGGGAAAACGGCGGGCGGCGATGGCGCATGGCGACAGTCCTTGCGGAATGCTCTGGCGCCGCGATGTCTGTGGCGAGCGGGCAGGGCAGGCGACGATTCTAGCCGAATCAGTGGTTAGCTTGCCAGCAAGCCCCGTAAATCGAGCAGCAGCATTGCCCCGTGCGCGTCAAGCACCAGCGCGCGAACGCCCTTGATCTGGATCCGCAGCGCGACCAGTTCGGGCAGCGGGTAAATACTATCGACCGGCAGCGAGCGCAGATCGACGGGCTCGCTGACGCTCACGCGGTATTTTCCGAGGCGCAGGCAAGGGCGCGGGGCAGCTTCAAGCAGAGGCAAACCGAGCAAGGACTCGACCGCCACCAAGGTCTGCGGTCCGTCGCTGAGCAGCGCTTCGACCTGCCTCGCTTCGACCGCAAAACGGCAGGCGCCGGCCGCGAAGCTGATGATCTCGAGCGTCTCGGCTTGCGCCATCAGCACAAGCCCTCGCGATAGTCGGTGAAAATTCGCGCGAGGTCGAGCAGGTGTACCGGATGCTCGTGGTACATGACGATGCCGAGCACGACCGGGCGCAGGTGTTCAGGTAGCGTGTGCGGTGGCGACTGGATGGCGCTTTGCAGTACGTCGAGCACTTCCTCGACGCAGTCGACGCGAATGCCGCTGCTCATGGCGCTGGTTTTCCCCAACAGAATGCGCGACGAGGCGGCAATCTTGACTTCGGGCAAACCGAGCACGCTGCGCAAACTGATCACCGATTCGATGTCGCCGCGCACATTGATGACGCCTTCCATCGACGACGGGCAGCCGGGCAGGTAATAGACCTCGTGGTCAGCCAGCACCTCGCGGATGACCTCGCCGTAAAAGGCATACCACTGTTCGCCCAGCGAGCAGAAGACCAGCTTGACCGCCGGTTCGTCCACGTTGACCACCTCGCCGCCGGTTTGACGCTTGCGCGCGAGGATGTCGTCGAGCGTTGTTGCACGTTCTTCCATCGTTATTCCCCGATTCAATCGGCGGTTTGTTTAGCCGGAACGATCTGGTTGCGTCCGTTGTTCTTGGCGCGGTAAAGCGCCTGGTCGGCGGCGAGCACCAGCTGTTCGGCGCTCTTGAAACTCGGAAACCCGGAAACGCCAGCGCTGAACGAGCACGAAAAATAGTTTGCGCCGGCCTTGAAGCTGAGCGTCGAAAAATCGTTGAGGATTTTTTGCAGCGTCTGAGCGGCGGTTTCCTCGCTCGTTTCCATGAAGATGACGGCGAATTCCTCGCCACCGTAGCGTCCCACCAGGTCCGAACTGCGCAGGCGTTGCTTGAGCATCCTGGCCAGCGCGACCAGCACCTGATCGCCGACCGGGTGACCATAGCGATCATTGACCGCTTTGAAAAAGTCCAGATCGAGCATCGCGAAACACAGCCGCGTCTGATGACGGCGGGCTCCCGCCACCGAGGTTTCGAGAAACTGCGTCAGCGTGGTGTGATTGAGCAGGCCGGTCAAGCCGTCACGCATCATCAATGAACGCAGGATGCGCGTGCGTTCGGCGCGCACCACGACGGCAGAGATCAGGTCTTCAGGCAGAATGGGCTTGGTCAGGAAACCGTCGGCGCCGACGCGCATGGCGCGAAGCTGAACGGTCTTGTCGGTTTCGCTCGACAGGAAAATGATCGGAATACTCACGAACCTCGGGTCCTGGCGGATCAGGCTGGAAATTTCTCGTCCCGAACAGCCCGGCATGTAAATGTCCATCAACACCAGATCGGGCTGGAATTCGGTGAGCACCTCGAGAATTCGCGTCGGCTCGTTGAGGCGGCGCGAAAGCATGCCGGTTGCATCGAGAATCAGGCTGAGGTAATCGGCCATTTCCGGTTCGTCATCGACGATCAGTATCCGGAACGGATCGGGTTCGCGCTCGATCGTCAGTTCGTCGAGGGTATTGACGATTTCATGGGCGGCGATCGGCTTGAGGAAAAAGGCCTTGCCGCCCGCCTTGACCACCTTGAGCCGCGCCGCGAAGCCATTGCTTTCGGAAAGGTAGAGGAAGGGAAGCGGGTGCTGATCGCGCAAATCGGCCAGTTCGTCGATCGCGCTCACCGTCATCACCACCGCGTCAGGTTGCCGTTCGTGCATCGCCGCGCGCAGTTCGTCGCTGGTCGAGAAGTAACTGATCTGGTAGCCGAAACACGCCAGTTGATTGGCCAGGGAGATGGCGTCCGGCGCCGTGTCGAACAGGAAAATGCAGCCGCGCTGCGAGCCGGTACGCGAACCGGCTTTGACATGCGACATCAGCGCAGCGTCAGCTTCGGTGGCGACTGGATCAGGATAAACAGCTTCGCCCGCCAAGGTTTCGAGTTCGCTCAAACGTGCGTTGAGTCCAGCGATCGCCTGTCGATGCGTACGGCAATCGAGCCGCCGCAACTGCGCAACGAGTTCGGAGGCCTCCGAACTGCCCTCGCTGATGGCGCGCAAACCAAGCGTCGATGCCGTTCCCTTGATGTTATGAAAGCAGCGGTAGAGATCGGCCAGCGTGTTTTCGTTTGCCGCGCCTTGGCGTAGTGCATTCACCCTGTCGCGCGCGAGTTCCAGCGATCTCGGTAGACGCTCCAGATACTCGCGCTGCAGGCGCAAGACCGTTTGCTGCAAATCTTCAGAGCATTCCTTTTTCATTTTCTCTTTCACCGCGCACGCGCCGCCAAGACCCGGCCGAGCGCTTGCGGCAAGGTCGTTGGCAGCTCGCTATCCTTGGCCAGGCATGCATCGAGGCGAGGTTCGCGTTGTCGCAGTTCGTCCGGGTCGTCGCCGCTGAGCAGGATGAATGGCAGGTCGCAGCCCTGCTCGCGCAGTGTCGCGAACAACTCCAGCCCGCTGACGAAGGGCATGTTCATGTCCGAAATCACCACGGCAAACCCGGGATCAGCCAATGTCTCAACCGCCTCGACCGCGCTGTCGACCACGACGCTTTGGTGCCCCGCGTCTTCGAGAATGGCAGAAGTCATCTCGCCGGAAAAACTGTCGTCATCTACCACCAGAATTCGCATGCTTCTTCCTTTTCTACGGTCTATCCGAGCAGGCTTTTGAGCGTCTCGATCAAACGGCCCTGGTCAAAGTCGCCCTTGACGATGTAGGCGTCGGCGCCGACCTGGATGCCGCGCCGCTGGTCTTCCTCCTTCTGCCGCGAGGTGATGATGATGATCGGCACATCGCGGTAATTCTCCTCTTCACGTAGCGCAGCAGTCAGCGTGAAGCCGTCCATGTTCGGCATTTCGACATCGGTCAAGACCGCATCGAATTGGCTGTTGCGCGCCTTGGCCAGGCCATCGATGCCATCTTCGGCCAGGGTGACGTGGTAGCCGTGCGCTTCGAGAACGTCTTTCTCGATATCGCGGGTGTTGAGCGAGTCGTCGACCACCAGCACCCGTACCCGCTGCAAGGCCTCTGCCTGCCCGGCCGGCTTGCTGCCGACATTGCTGCGCCGCGCCAGGGCAAGCAGCGCCGGCGCCTGCAGCACGCTCACCAACTCATTGCGGCCGGTCATCACCATGCCGCTGACCAGCGGCAGGTGCGTCAGATGGCGCGGCAAAGGCTTGATCACCAGGTTGCGCTCGTCGATCAGACGATCGACACGCAAGGCCAGCTTTTCGTTGCCGGCCTGTATCACCACCAGCAATTCCTCTTCGCGAGCCGGCGATTCGCGCAGCGCTAGCATTTCCGCGAGACCGACGACGGGAACCAGTTCGTTGTGAAAAATCAGCGCCTGACGCTCGGCGACGTCGAGCAGCTCTCTGGCCGGCACCTGCAACAATTGGCTGACGTGGGGCGCGGTGAAACCGACGGTTCGGCCGCCCGCTTCAACCAATAATACGCGCATCACCGCCAAAGAGCGCGGCAGATGCAAGGTCACGGTGGTGCCGGCCGCCGGCTTGCTCGCCAGCTGAAGCGAGCCCTGCAGTTCATCGACCACGCAGCGTTTGACGACGTCCATGCCGACGCCGCGTCCGGAAACGTCGGTGATGATCGCGCTGGTGCTGAATCCTGGAAGCAATATCAGGTCGCTGAGCTCAGCTTCGCTCAGCGCCATCGCCTGCTCGGCGTTGAACAGGCCTTTTTTCACCGCCTTGTCGCGGATCGCTGCGAGCGGCAACCCCTGTCCGTCGTCGGCAATCTCGATGATGACGCCGCCCGCATCCTGGCGCGCCGACAGGCTGACCCGCCCGCGCCGTGGTTTGCCCGCTCGTTCGCGTTGATCCGGCGCTTCGATGCCGTGCCCGACGGCATTGCGCAGCAGGTGAACGATGGGGTCGCCCAAGCGGTCGATCAGCTGTCGGTCGAGTTCGATATCGTTGCCGCTGATCACGCAGTCGATTTCCTTGCCGATCGAGCGCGCCAGATCGCGCACCATGTGCGGCGCCGAATCGAACACCATCGCCAGCGGTAACATGCGCAGAATCAGCGCCTTGCCGTGCAGTTCTTCCATCAGCACTTCCTGCGCCAGCACGTCATCCTTGAGGTCGTGAGAAAACGCGGCGAGCCGGGCGATGCCTTTGCCGCTAGCCGCCAGCTGTTCGTGTTCGATGGCGCGGCAATCGCTGACGCGCTGACGCAAGCGGGCGTGCGATGACACCATTTCGCCCATCAGCTTGACCAGTTCGTCGAGTCTGCCGAGCGGTACCCGGACCGATTCGGCGGCGCGCAGCTTGATCTCGTCGGCCGGGTGCGCAGCGACCTTGGCCGCCACCGCTGGCGGCGTCGCCGGCGGCAGCTCTTGGTCGTGGCCCAGCAAGCGCGCCAGTTCGGCGCACAACGCGCAGTCCGGTGGCGCCAGTTGCTCGCCGCTGGCGACCTGTTCGACCTGCGCGGCAAGCGCATCCGTTGCGCGTTGCAAGAGCAGGCCAAGCGAGCTCGAATAGGTCAACACGCCTTCGCGCAGGGCGCCCAGGACATCCTCAAGCAGATGCGCGGCGTCGCTGATCGGCATCAGCTTGAGCATGCGCGACGATCCCTTGATGGTATGCGCCGAGCGGAAAATCGAGTTGACGACCTCCGGGTCGGATGCGCCCTGGTGCAAGAGCGCCAGACCGTCTTCCAGCTTCTGCAGATGATCGCGCGCTTCGTCGACGAAGCGCGCGGTGAAGCGCTTGATGTCAAGTGCCACGAGGAGCTCTCTTTTCAGCTGCGCCGCGCCGCTCGCAGAGGAAGCGGATGTCGGCGACGGGGAGGTCGAGCGGCAAGCGCAAGCCACCATCCGGGTCGGGGTTCGCGGTCATCTGGATCAGCGCCGTACGGTATTCGCGCCGTGCTTTAGCGGGCTGCGTTTCATGCCATAAACCCCCCAGGTAATAGTGCGCCGGCCAGCAATCCGGGCGCGAGTAAACAGCGCTCTTGAAGTGCTCGATCGCCGCCTCGCTGTCGTTTTGCCATTTGGCGGCAAAGCCGAGCAGCATCATGGCGTCTACCGACCAATGGTCACGCTCGAGCAACTGTTGCGCCAGCACGACGGCCTCGGCAAAACGACGCGATTGCAACAAGGCGTAGCTTTCCAGTAACTGCGCGTCGATCTCCGTGGGCGCCGCCCGGCGCAAAGGCGCCAGCTGTTCGAGTGCCGCGCCGTATTGCTCGGCACGAAGCAGCGCCCGGATCGCGTCGATCTTCTCGGTGCTGATTACGGCCGGCGTCGCCGGCTGATCGGCAAGCCGGCGGGGCTTCGCCGCGGCACGCGGCGCGCTCGCCGGCACGGCGAGGCGCGGACGATGCTCGCGCCTGAGCAAAGGCTTGGGCGCCGGCGGGGTTTCGCCCTTGACGAAATAAAAGCCTCGCTCATCCTCGCGCAGCTCAAAGACGCCCAGGTCATTGGCCAAGGTTTCTGCCGTTCCGAGCACCAGATAGCCCGTTTCGCGCATCGTCGCGTGCAGCGTCCGCAGGATTCGTTCACGGCTCGGTGCATCGAAATAGATCGAGACGTTGCGAAAGAAGATCACATCGAAATCAAGCAGCTGCTCGGGCATCCGGCTGGCCAGCAGATTATGCGAATGAAACTCTACCAGCGAGCGTATCTGTTCATCGAGCAGGTAGCCGCGACCGGGCAGTGCAGTGAAATAGCGTTGGCGCAAGGCCGGCGGTATGGCGCGAAACGAATACTCGGAGTAGAGCGCCTGGCGGGCACGACGTAGCGCGTGTTGGTCGATGTCGCAGGCGGTGATCGACACCAGGCGGCTCGCGCTTTCACCGAGTTTTTCGCGAATGGCGATGGCGATCGAATACGGCTCCTCGCCGGTCGAACAACCAGCGCTCAGAATGCGCAGCGGCCGTCGTGCGCTGTGGCCGGCTTTGGCCAGCAAGGCCGGCAAGAACAGCTCGGTGAGCAGCTCAAGCTGTTTGGGCTCGCGGTAGAAATAGGTTTCGTTGATGGTCAGCAATGAAACCAGTTCGTCGAATTCAGCGTCGTCGCCCAGCAAGTGCATGTAGTAGGCCGAACTTGGCTTGGCTTTGGTCGCGCTCATGCGTTTCTGAACCGCCAGCATCAGGCAGGATTCGGCGACGGCTTCGAGTTGCAAACCGCTGCGCTGGTGTACCAGCTCCTGAAAGGGAAGCAGCTCCTCGTCGTTCATGAGCGCTCCGCCACGCAAGCCAATTGCACCATTGCTGCGGCGATTTCGTCGAGCGGCAGCACCCGCTGCACGGCGCCGCCCTCGATGGCTACCCGGTTCATTCCGTAAATCACCGATGAGGCCGCGTCCTGCGCCAAAGTCGTACCGCCAACTGCCTTGATGCGGGCCAGACCCATGGCGCGGCAGGCTCGATTCGGTCGCCAGCCATTTCGCCATGCCCGCGGCGAAACCCGGAATGACGTGCTGGGAGATCAGAATCGGGCAATTGAAGTTGACCGGAAGCTGGCTTAACAGGCGGCACAGTGCTTGCGGTCCGCCGGTTGAAGAAACGACTCCGAATACCGCGCCGGGCCGCGACAAGTTCCTTGCCCGGGGCGGCAGAGCGAGTGCCGCCGCCGGTTTTGGCGCCGGTCGGCGCAACGATTTGATGTGCGTGATCACCGGGATCGACGCCACCAGATGCGCCCGAGCGAGGAGCCCCTTTCCCCCGTTTTCGGACAAGCCTGACTTGGCCATGACATCGATCGCACCGTGCGCGACGGCGGCGTAGGCATGCTGCGCGTTGGCGTGATCAGTGACCACCAGGATCGGCACCGGACAAAAGCTCATGATTTCTTCGATGGCCTCGACGCCGCCCATCAGCGGCATTTCGAGGTCCATGGCGATCAGTCCGGGGCGCTCGCGCCTGACTTGCGCGACGGCTTCCAAGCCGTTGGCCGCCTCGCCCATGATCTCGAAAGCATCGTCTTTTTCGAAAATGGCGCGCAGCAAATTGCGCACTACGGCGCTGTCGTCGACCAGCAGGACCCGGATGGCCATCGCGAACGGCTCAGCCGGCCTTGGCGTTCAGCCGGAAACGAGAGACCTGACCATCCATGTCGGACGACAAGCCGGCCATGTTGCGACTGACGTCTGAAAGCTGCGACATCGACTGCGCCGTGTGATGCGTGGCGCCGACGATCTCGCGCAACGCGATCACCACTTGGCTGACGGCCGTCTTCTGCTGCTGCGTCGACAGCGAAATCTGCTGCGCCGCACTGGCCGTCTTGCTTGCCGCTTCAACGAGTTCGCTGAGCCGGTCGGCGGTGTGCGTGGTTGCCTCCATGCCTTCGATGATGCCGCTGGCGCCTTTTTCCGAGGTGATCACCAGGCGGCTGATCGAGTCCTGAATCTCGCTGACCTTGCTTTCGATTTCACCGGTGGAATCGGTGACGCTGTCGGCCAGTCGGCGAATTTCTGCGGCCACGACGCTGAAACGCCGACCGGACTCGCCGGCACTGGCTGCTTCCAGCGCCGCATTGAAGGCGATCAGCTTGGTTTGATCGGCAATGACGTTGATGATCGTCATCACCTTGCTGATTTCCTTGGACGTCTTGCCCAGTCCGATGATGTCGTCAAGACTGCTGCGATTTTCGTCGCGGATGCTGGCCATGCGCGCGGCGAGCTGCTCCATCGCCTCGGTTCCCATGCGGCTGCTGTCGAGCGTCTTGTTGGCAATCTCGACGACGGCGCCGGAGTGCTCGGAGATCTGCGACGATGATGCCGAGAGCTCCTCCATGGTCGAGGTGATCTCGGCGACCGAAGACGACAACTCGCTCGATGCCGTCGCCTGACTCTCGACCGAAGCCGAAATCGTCGTCGCACCGTCATGCACCGCCTTCGCCGTGCTCGCGGTTTCGGCGACCAGACGGCGCAGTTGCACGAGCATGGTCTTGAGCGCGATTCCCAGCCGGTCCCATTCCGAACGCGGCTCGATGGTGACCGTCAGATTGCCCTGCGCGATCTCATCGGCGGCGCCGGCAATGGCCAGCAGGTTGGTCTGCACCGAACTTAACGCACGCGTCATCGCGCCGATTTCATCGCCGCGATCGGTGTTCTCTATCTTGATATCGAGGCGGCCGCTGGCCAGTTCGTTCATCTGCAAGGCCACCGCCGACAGCGGCTTGACCACGGTGCGCGTGATCAGTAGGGCGGTGAGCACGGAAATCAACAAGGTGATCAGGCCGATGCCGCCCAAACGCCACGCCTGGGTCAGGTAGAGGGCGTCGATGTCGTCCACATAGACGGCCGTCCCGATAATCCAATCCCACTCCGGAATGTAAGTGACATAGGCAATCTTGGCGCGTGGCGCCGGATCGTCGTGGCTCTTCCATTCGTAGTGATAGAAACCGCCGCCGTTGGTGCGTGCGACGTCGATCATGCTCGAGAAGATGGCGACGCCCTTGCTGTTCTTGACGCCCATCACCGAGGTGTTTTCAAGGGCCTTGTCGATCGGATGCATCAACATCATTCCGGCGGAGTCGTTAACCCAGTAATACTCGTCACCGGCATAGCGTACCGCGCGCAATGCGCTTAAGGCCTGTCGCTGCGCCTCTTTGCTCGAACGCCCGCTCTTTGACGCATCGTCGACAATTCCACGGATCAAGGTCTGCGCGACCTCGACGTGTTCCTTGGTCTTGTTTTCGCGCTCCGACTCGAGGGTGGTGCGCAAATTGGAGAGCGAAACAAAGGTGAAGATCGCCAGCCCCAAGGCGCCGACCAGTACGACAACCAGCAATCGATAAGCGATCCGCATGTTCGAAAAGCGCATAATCTACTCCATTGTTTGCCCGTCTTTTGAGGCGCGGGCGACCGACTTGAAACGCTAGAAAACGACAGCACTCGGCGAAAAAAAGCCGCGAGGAGCGTGATTATGCCAGCCACGACAGCGCCGAGATAGGCAATTTTTTTGTTAGGCGTGTCAGTATGTGTGAGTATTTGCCTTGGCTTTGGTCGTCGGATATCTTACCGGCCTTCACTTTTGACATGCTTCGGCTAATGATCGCAGCACTGCGGCATTCTCTGCTCTGTTTGACGGCGCTGCTGGTTCTCTGCGCTTCGGCAACGGCCGCCGACCGCGACGGCCTGCGACCTTTGCTGGTCGGCGAGGAACAGCGCACGCTGGGCGATCAGATCGCGCTGCTGCGCGACCCCGGTGGCTTGCTGACGATCGATGACGTCGCCGCGCCATCGATGCAGAACCGCTTTGTGGCGCAGCAGCACGGCGTGTCGCTGGGATTTACGCGCGACGTCGTCTGGCTGCGCATCCCGCTGCAACGCGAGGCCGACGCCCCTGCGCAGTGGCGGCTCGAGGCGGGCAATGCGGTGATCGACGATTACCGTTTTTACGGTCCTGACGGCAAGGGCGGGCAAACGCTGATTCTGCGTGCCGGCGACCGTCAGCCTTTCGCCGCCCGCCCTTGTCGTTACCGCTATCCGTTGTTTCCCGTGGTGCTGCCCGACGACCAGCGTCGCGTCTTTTACCTGCGCGTCGAGAGCACTTCGTCGCTGATGTTTTCGCTGACGCTATGGCAACCCGAAGCCTTTCGCCTTGCCGCGCAGTCCGAATTGATGGCGATCGGCGTGGCTTTCGGCGTGATCGTCAGCACCTTGCTGATGAGCTTCTGCGGCGGCGTGATGATCCGCGACCGGCGCTATCTGGTGTTTATCGCGTCGTGCCTGTTCTTGGGGCAGTTTCTGGCGACCGCGCTGGGATTCACCGCGCAATTCGCTTTTCCGAATTCGCCGGCGATCGCCGACGCCCTTCACAACATCAACGTCTGCCTGCTCCCCGCGGTGGTCTTGCTGTTCATGCAGCAGGCGCTGCGCACGCAAGCCTTTTTTCCGCGCCTCAACGCCTGGCTCAAGTGGGCGGTGCTGGTCTGCGTCGCTTCGACACTGAGCATCCCGCTCGATCAGTTTCGCGTCGTCGGGCCGCTCATGCAACTGACCGTGGTGCTGTCGATCGCACTGTTCGCCTGGTTGTCCTGGCAAGCGTATCGCGCCGGTCGGCGTCGAGCGATCTGCTTCTTTGCTGGCGCGACAGGTTTTATGCTGCCGACGCTGATGCCGGTCCTGACGGCCTGGGGGGCCATCGACGGCGCCGGGTGGATCGAAACGAGCGTCATCGGAGCCGTTCTTTCGTATTGCCTGCTGGTGAATATGGGATTGCTGCTCGACGTCAAATCGATTTACGACGAACGGCTGCGCGCCATCGCCGACGCGCGGCTCAACCGCTCGCTGGTCGAGCAGGAGAAGACCTTGCGCGACGAGCAGACGCGGCTCTTCGCCTTTGTCGCGCATGAATTGCGCAATCCCTTGGGTTTCATCGTCTATGGGTTGAGCAATCTGCGCGTCGGACTGGTCGATGCCGATGAGGCGGTACGGCAAAGGATAGCTCGGCTGGCCAAGGCGGCGCGTCGCATGAGCGAATTGATCGACCGCAGCCTGCGCTTGCAGCGCCTGGCCGGCGCTGATTTCGCTGCTGATTTTGACGAATGCTCGCCGGGCTTTCCGGCGCTCGAGGCCTGCGCCCAGATCGGCGCAGCGCATTCGGGTCGCACTATCGAATACGTTGCCGCCGACGACTTGCCGGCCGAGATCACGATCGATTCCGAACTGGTGACGCTGGCACTCGTCAATCTGCTCGACAACGCGATCAAGTATTCGCCGCC
This sequence comes from Pseudomonadota bacterium, assembly GCA_018262095.1. Taxonomy (GTDB): domain Bacteria; phylum Pseudomonadota; class Gammaproteobacteria; order Burkholderiales; family Rhodocyclaceae; genus Propionivibrio. The sequence continues at coordinate 37,509 of JAGTRW010000033.1, read as the reverse complement.
GGATTCGCCGATCACGCTGAGCGTCGGCTGTGACGCGGCGCACCCCGGAACGGTCGTCTACCGCGTCAGCGATGGCGGGCCGGGAATCGCCGAGGCCGACCGCCAGCGCCTGTTCGGCATCTTCCCGCGCTCGGCCGGCAAGGGCAGCGCCGGCTTCGGTATCGGTCTGTCGCTGGTCGCCAACGTGGTTCGCCACCATGGTGGCAGCGCCGATTGTATTTCGCGTCCGGGCGCCGGAGCGACTTTTGAATTGCGGCTGCCGATTAGGCAGGCTACGGCTGGACAAACGTCATGAAACCGTCGGTACTGCTCGTCGAGGACGACCAAGAGCTCTGCGAGGAACTCGCCATTTACCTGTCCGGCTCGGGTTTTCGCGTGCGTAGCGCGGGAACCTTGGCCGCCGCCAGCGCGGCGCTTGCGCAGGCGCCGAATCTGATCGTGCTCGACATCAATCTGCCCGACGGCAGCGGGCTCGAACTGTTCCGCGAGGTGCACCCGTGCCAGCGCATCGGCGTCGTGATGTGCACTGGGCGCGACGAGCGCGAACTACGCATCGCCTGTCTCAAGGATGGTGCCGACGCCTATCTGGTCAAGCCGGTCGATCCGGAGGAACTGGAGGCGACGCTGCTCTCGGTCCATCGACGCGTTTCGGCGGCGGTCCCGGATTTCGCCAGCTCGCTGCTGACGCCGCAGACTATCGTCGAGCGCCCATGGCAGCTCGACGTCGTCGCGCGCGTGCTGACCTCGCCCAACGGTGTCGCCGTACTGCTCTCGGCCAGCGAACTGGCCGTCCTCAGAACGCTCTTTGGCGGCGAGCAGCGCTTCGCTTCGCGCGAGGAATTGATCGTACAGGTCGACGGCATCTTCGACGCGGGCAGCGCGCATCGCCTCGAAGCGCTGATCAGCCGCCTGCGCCGCAAGGTCGGCGACAAGGTCGGGCTCAAACTGCCGCTGCGTTCTGCCTACGGGCGTGGCTACGAGTTTTCCGGCCACGTGCAATTGAGCGAGTAGCGGTCGCGCGCCATGCGCGGGTCGTACTCAAGTCTCAAAAACCCTCTTTTTTGCAGTCTTGCCGTGGCTTTTGCCGCTCGTTCTTTTGTTACGGGAGAAATTACACGATGAGCATTTCGAACAAATTGAAGGTCATGGCGGCGAGCGCCATTTCCGCACTGGTTATCGTCGGCGGGCTCGGTATTTTCGTCGCCAACGGAATCGACGACGCGCTGCAGTATTCCAACAACAGAACCATTCCAGGAATCCAGACGATCTACCAGCTAAAGTCGCACCAGCAGGTCATCGCCTTGAGCCTGTACCGGCACATCGGCAGTGCGCAAAAGGAGCAGATGGCCGAACTCGAAAAGACCATGGCCACGGCCGCCAAGGGAATGAGCGATTCGCTCGCCAGCTACGAAAAGATGCAGAGTTCGCCCAAGGGCCTCGAATTGCTCAAAGCCGAAAAGGCGGCGACCGCGGACTATCTCGGCAGGCTGCCGGCGGTGGTCGACAAGTCGCGCGCCAACGACAAGGCTGGTGCGCTCGAACAAACTGCGGCGATGAGCGCCAGCCGTGCACAGCTCGTCAAGCTGATCGACGAGCATATCGCGCTTAACGATGCTGCCGCTGAACAGCACGCCGTGACCGCCGAAGCGACCGCCCAACGCGGTCTGTGGATCACCATTGCGCTCACGCTGATCGCCTCGTTGCTGATCGCCGGAATCAGCTTCGTCGTGATCCGCGGCATCAATCGCTCGCTGTCGTCGATACAACGGGCGATTTCGCGCGTTGAAGGCGACCTCGATTTCACGGCGCGCGCCGAAGTGGTCGGCAATGACGAGATCGCTTCGGTTTCGGCGGCGTTGAACCGCCTGATCGACAAGTTGTGCGTGAGCCTGCGTGCCATCACCCAAAGCACGCACCAGGTTGCCGATGCGTCGGCACAACTCGCGCTGGCTTCGAACCAGGTCGCCGCCGCTTCGGCGCAGCAGAGCGATTCGGCGTCGAGCATGGCCGCCAGCGTCGAGCAGATGACGGTCAGCATCACGCACGTCAGCGACCGCTCGGACGAAGCGCATTCGCTCTCCAGCGAATCGGGTCGATACGCGAGTGAAGGCGAAACGGTGATCGCGCAGACCGTCGGTGACATCAACCAGATCGCCGAATCGGTCGGCCAGGCGTCGGCGCGAATCCGCGAGCTTGAAGCTTCGAGCGAACAGATCTCGACGATCGTCGCGGTGATCAAGGAGGTTGCCGAACAGACCAACCTGCTGGCCTTGAACGCGGCAATCGAAGCGGCGCGCGCCGGTGAGCAGGGACGCGGTTTTGCCGTCGTTGCCGACGAAGTACGCAAGCTCGCCGAGCGTACGGCGAGTTCGACAACCGAGATTTCGACGATGATCGGTTCGATCAGAAGTGTCTCGAAGGAAGTGGCCGAAGGAATGAGCGAGGCCGTGGCCTTGGTCGAGACCGGCGTGGCGCGCGCCGGCAACGCCAGCGCGGCGATCGGCCGGATCACCCAGGCCAGCCAGCACGCGGTGGCGATGGTCGAGGAAATCACCGCGGCGATCCGCGAACAAAGCCAGGCCAGCAACACCATCGCCGGCAGCGTCGAGAGCATCGCCCAGATGGCCGAGGAGAGCAGCGCCGCGGCGCAGAACAGCGCCGAATCGGCGCGCCAGCTTGACGCGGTGGCCAAGGAAATGAGCCAGATCGTCTCGGCTTACCGGCTGTAGTCGGTGAACGCCTGTCGGGTCGCCTGGCGGCCAGTGCGTCCGGTGCGTCCGGTGCGGCACAGGGGCCGGGAACCCCGAGTGATTGCGAACTGAGATGAAAATCAAGCGGGAAGACATTGCGCGCATCATCAACGGCGTGGCCGCGGCCATCTCGCTGCTGCTTGCGCTGTGCCTGCCGCTCGGCTATGGCCTGGTGGCTTACCACGATCGCGCCGAAGAACTGTCCGCCAAAGCGCGGACTGCGGCCGCGGCGCTCAATGGCTTGATCGCTGCGGCGCCCGATTCATGGCGGTACGCTGAAGGCCCGCTACGGGGACTGCTGGCGCGCAAATCGGGACGGCTCGAAGACGAACAGATTCGGGTATTTGACGCGCAGGACGCACTGCTCGCCGAAGCCGGCCAGGTCGAAAAATCGCTGCTCTTGACGCGCAGTCATCCCTTGTTCGATGGCGAAGGTGTCGTCGGTCGGGTCGAGGTCAGCGCTTCGCTACGCAGCGTGGCGTTCAAGACGGCGACCGCAGGCCTGCTTGGCCTGTTGCTCGGCGCCCTGGTTTTCGTCGTCATGCAGATCTTGCCGCTGCGTGCCTTGCGCCGCGTCACCAGCGCCTTGCTTGAAGAAAAAGAGCAGGGCGAAGCGCTGCTCAGGACCTTGCGCCGACGCGAGGCGGCTTTGCAGGAGAGCGAGGCGCGGTTCAGAGCGCTGCAAGACGCGTCTTTTGGCGGTATTGCAGTGCATGATCGCGGGGTCAATATCGACTGCAACCAGGCGCTTGCCGAACTCTCCGGTTACCCGGTCGACGAGTTGATCGGCATGGACGGCATGCAACTGATCGCTCCCGAGTGGCGCGAGTTGGTCAGGCGCCGAACGGCGGGCGACTATCGGCCAGCCTACGAAATCGAAGGATTGCGCCGCGATGGTACGCGCTGTCCGCTCATCGTCCAGGGCAAAAGCATTCCTTACCAGGGCCGGATGGTCCGCGTCAGCGAGTTCCGCGATATCAGCGAACTGCGACGATCGATCGAGGCGCTGCGCGCCAGCGAAGAAAATCTGACGATTACCCTGCATTCGATCGGCGACGCCGTGATCGCCACCGATATCGACGGCCGGGTGACGCGAATGAATCCGACGGCCGAGCGACTGACCGGCTGGGCTTTCGACGAGGCCCGCGGCCGTCCACTTGGCGAAGTGTTCCGCATTATCGATGCCGACACCCGCCAGACCGTCGCCAATCCGGTGCACCGGGTGATTGAGCAAGGCAAGGTCGTCGGTCTGGCCAGTCACACGGTGCTGCTCGCGCGCGATGGCGACGAATACCGGATAGCCGACAGCGCTTCGCCGATTCGCAATGCGCGTGGCGAAATCGTCGGTGTCGTTCTGGTCTTTTCCGATGTCACCGAGAAATACCGGACCGAGGAGGCCTTGCATGAAACTCAGGCGATTCTTCGTGCGGCGATGGACCAGACGCCGGCAGGTATTGCGATTGCGAACGCGAACGATGGCACGCTACGCTATTTGAACGACGCAGGGTTATTGATTCACGGCGAAGATCGACAGCGCGCCGTTTACAGTTTGAGCATCGACCGCTTCCTTTCCGACCGGTCGCTGTTCGACCTTGATGGGCGTCCGCTGGACAGCAGTGAAATTCCGCTGGCTCGCGCAATCCGTTTAGGCGAGACGGGCGCCAGGGAATTCGTGATTCGCCGCGCCGATCGCAGCGAGCGCATCGTCATGTCGCGCGCGGCACCGATCAGGAACTCGCGCGGCGAGGTGGTCGCCGGGATTTCAGTGTTCCTGGACATCACCGAGAGCAAGATGGCCGAAGAGAAGATCAAGAACCTTGCCTTCTACGACCAACTGACCAGCCTGCCCAACCGGCGGCTTCTTTTCGATCGACTGGAACAGGCGCTTGCCGGCCGCTCCCGACACCATCGCCAGGGCGCTCTGCTGTTCATCGACCTCGATCATTTCAAGGAACTCAACGATACGTTCGGTCACGACGTCGGTGACCTGCTGCTGCAGCAGGTCGCCCAGCGTCTGCTCGCCTGCGTCCGCGAAGGCGATACCGTGGCGCGCATCGGCGGCGACGAATTCGTGGTGATGCTCGACGGCTTGAGCGCGATCGACGCCGAGGCGGCGAACCAGGCCGAACTCGTCGGCAAGAAAATCCTGGCGGCGCTCAATCAGACCTGCCAAGTCGCCCGCGCGACGTATCAGAGCTCAGCCAGCATCGGCATCGCGCTGTTCGAAAGCCGGCTCGGCGTCAGCGAGCTCTTGAAGCGAGCCGATCTGGCGATGTACCAGGCCAAGGCGGCCGGGCGCGACGCCCTGTGTTTCTTCGATCCGCAGATGCAGTCCATGGTAAAAGCCCATGCGGCGTTGAAATCCGAGCTGCGCGAGGCGATTCTCAAAGAGCAGTTCGTCATGCACTATCAGCCGTTGGTCGATTCATCGGGCGCCCTGCTTGGCGCCGAAGCGCTGTTGCGCTGGCAGCACCCTGGGCGCGGGCTCGTCGCTCCAGAGGAGTTTATTCCCTTGGCCGAAGAAAGCGGGCTGATTCTTTCGATCGGCCAATGGGTGGTCGACACCGCCTGTGCGCAATTGGCGAACTGGGCGCAACGGTCAGGCTTCGACCATCTCGTTCTTTCAGTGAATGTCAGCGCCCGCCAGCTTCACCACCAAGATTTTGTGAGTCAGGTGCTGGCGGCGCTCGAGTGCAGCGGCGCCAATCCGTACCGGCTCAAGCTGGAACTGACGGAAAGCATGTTGGTGGAAGATGTCGATGAGGCCATTGGCAAGATGACCCTCCTGCGGGCGAAGGGAATCGGTTTCTCGCTCGACGACTTCGGTACGGGCTATTCGTCGCTGTCGTACCTGAAGCGTTTGCCGCTCGATCAGCTCAAGATCGATCGGTCCTTGGTCAGCGAGTTGCTCTCCGACGCCAGCGATGAGGCCATCGTTCGCACCATCGTCGCGCTCGGGCAAAGCCTTGGCCTGGTGGTCATCGCCGAAGGCGTCGAGAACGAAGCTCAGAAAGAGCGTCTGGCGAGCATCGGCTGCCATGGCTATCAGGGTTATTATTTCGCTCGACCGTTGCCGCTCGATCGCTTTGAACGGCAGGCGCGGGCCGCCCAAGTTCAAGCAGCTCGCGCGCTGTCACCGACCGCAGTTGTGCACTAGACGCCCGCGCGTCGTCTAGTGCGGAGTGGAGCGCTCATTCGCCGCTTTCCAGGCGAGCAACTCGTCGGCCGGCAAGGGGTGGCTGAAGAGGTAACCCTGCAACTCGTCACAGCCCGCCGCAGCGAGCATTCGCGCTTGTTCGACGTGCTCGACGCCCTCGGCGACGACTTTGAGGCCGAGCGTGTGGCCGAGGCCGATGATCGCGCGGGTGATCGCCAGATCGTTGGGGTCGTCGAGCATGTCGGCAACGAATGACTGATCGATCTTGAGCTTGTCGATCGGGAATCGATGCAGATAGTTGAGGCTCGAATAGCCGGTGCCGAAGTCGTCGACCGAGAGCGAAACGCCCAGCGCCTTGAGCTTGTGCAGCAGCTCGATGGTCGCGCCGGCGTGTTCCATCAGCAGCGATTCGGTCAGTTCGAGTTCGATCAGCTGCGGCCTGATCTGGCGAGCGGCCAGCGCTGACTTGATGGTCGTCGCGAGTTCGGGATCGCGCAGCTGCACCGCCGAGAGGTTGATCGAGATGGCGATTTCGCCGGCCCCCTGGTCGCGCCAGGCCGCCTGTTGGCGGCAGGCTTGGTCGATGATCCAGGCGCCGATCGGGACGATCAGGCCGGATTCCTCGGCGATCGGAATGAAGCGCGCCGGAGCGATCAGTCCGCGCTGCGGGTGTTGCCAGCGCACCAGCGCCTCGGTGCCGAGCAGGCGGCCGCTGCGGCAATCGACGCGTGGCTGATAATGGAGCCGCAGTTCGCCGCGTTCGACGGCATAACGCAGATCGTTTTCGATGTTCATCCGCTCGTTGGCATGCAGCGCCATCTGCGCGGTGAAAAACTGCGCGTTGTTGCGCCCCGAAGACTTGGCCTGATACATCGCGGCATCGGCGTTGCGCATCAAGGCTTCGATCTCGCTGCCGTCGTCCGGGTAGACGGCAATGCCGACGCTGCACGAGACGTGCAGTTCGGCACCGTCGACCTCGTGCGCTTGGCCGATCAAGGGGATCAGCCGGTGGTCGACGATCTGCATGATTTCTTGATTGTCGGCGACGCCGTTCAAAATCACCACGAACTCGTCGCCGCCCAGCCGGCTCACTGTATCGCCGAGCCGCACCGCCGCCAGCAGCCGCTGCGCGACCGAGCGCAACAGGCCGTCGCCGATGTGGTGACCGAGCGAGTCGTTGATGTTCTTGAAGCGGTCCAGATCGATGAACAGCACGCCGACGCGGCAGTGCTGCCGCTGCGCTTGCTGCATCGACATGCGCAAGCGTTCGATGCACAGCGAGCGGTTGGGCAGATCGGTCAGTGCGTCGTGATGCGCGAGGTGGTTGATGCGTTGCTCGTTGGCCTTGTGTTCGCTGATGTCGTGCGCGACGGCAATGAAATGGGTGATCTCGCCGTGACCGTCGCGTACGGCATTGACCACGGTGCGCAGCAGGATCTCTTCGCCGCTCTTGCGCTGCAGCCAGACTTCGCCCTGCCACGAACCGCGCAGGCTGGCCAGGCGCCAGATGTCATCGATGAAATCATCGGGATGGCGATCGGAGCGCAGCAGGTTCGGCAGCTGTCCGATGACTTCGGCCTCTTCGTAGCCGCTGCCGCGGCAGAAAGCGCGATTGACCGAGACGATGCGGCGCTTGGCATCGGTGATCATGATGTTCTCGGAGGATGCTTCGAAGACCTTGGCCCACAGCTCTAGGCGTTGTTCCATCAATTTCAGACCATTGATCGGCGTAAACGTCGTCAGCATCGCATCCTTGTCCTGGTAACGCAGGCGGCGCGCCGAGATCAGCGCCCAGCTGTTCGCTTCGGCGCCATGCCAGAGTACCTCGAACTCGTTGGCCGCGCCCAGGTCCGACAACTGCTGAAAGAAGCGTACGCGTGCCGGCGCAGTCAGTCCGGTGAGCCAGGGGTCGGTACTGTACCCTTCGATCCAGTCCTGCGCCGGGCCGTTGCTGTGCAACACTTCGTGATGGGGAATCGCGGTCACCACCATCGGGATCGGGATGGCTTCTAACAACTCGCGCTGCGCGGCGGCGGCACGCGTGCTGGCCGCCATTTCCTGTTCGGACAGGCGGCTGTGGTTGAGCTGCTCGAGCATGACGTTGAAGCCATTGACCAGGCGGCCGAGCTCGTCGCCCGAATCCCACTGTGCGCGCAATTCGTAGTTGCCACTCGCCCGCACCTGGTCGGCGACCTTGGCCAGTCGGGTGACCGGCAGCACGATCTGGCGCGCGACGAAATAGACCACCGAGAGGATCAGCAGCAACAGCGCGGCCGCAGTCCCGAGATGGATCCACATGCGCTCGAACAGCGTTTCGATGCGCGACTTGAGCAGTTCTCCGAGCATGGCCTCGGCGGTGGTCCACGCCGTTTCCTGCTGCGCCAGCAGCGCCTGCGCGGCGCTGGCCATATCGGGCGCCTTGGCGCCACGAACGTTGTCGATGGCGATTCGGTGCGCGTTGCCGCGATAGGTATTGATCGCTTCGCGCAACTGGCGGCGCGAAGCGATCATCCGGGCCTTGAGCGGCGAGTGGTTGGCGGCGATCGCTTCCGCGAAATCGGCGTCGATTCCCTTGTCGATGGCGTCGAGACGGCCTTCGAGGATCAGATACTCGGTCTGCAGCTGGTTATGCGCGGCGCGCGGTGCGCGGACGAGTTGCTCTGTCTTGCCTTCGATCAGGCCGATCAGTTCGAAGAGCTCGGGGAAACGCAGCACGATCAGCGACATCGTGTAATAGCTGTCGAGGTCCGGGTCGAGAATCAGATTCGACTGGTTGCCGATGCGCTGAATCAGCGCCTGCCCGGCGCGCGTCGCCAGCCTCAGGTCGCGCCCGGTCGGCGCTTCGAGCAGCGCGGCGAGCTCTTCGGCCAGCGCGTGGCTGTCCATCCCGCCACCATAAGCCGTTTCGGCAGCCCGCAGTTTCTCGGCGCTGGGCAGCGCACTGCCGCCGTGCAAACCGACCAGCGTATCGCGAACGACCGCGATGTACTGATTGCCGACGACCTCCTTGCGCGCGAAGTCGATGGCGATGAACTTCTCGCTGATCAGAATGCCGGAAACGAAAATGACCGCCGAGAGATCGAGTGCGTAGATCAGAATCAACTTGCGGCCGACGCTCAAACGACCGATAAAGCGCATCACTGCTGAGAACATGAAGGGTTCCTCTCAATGAGCAACCCTATGCAACTGCCGTGCCACCATAAGAAATCGCCGCGAATCGGTGCGCCGGCTTTCCTTTCAGGTGCTTTTGCTGTGTCAAGGCACCCATTTGGACGTCAACGCACCGGTGCGGTGCGGCCGGCCTGGCGCTACAGGTCGACGACCAGGTCGGAACGCGCCGTGCTGCTGCAGGCGAGGACGTATCCCGAGTCGATTTCTTCGCCGGACAGCGTCGCCGAACTCGTCGTCGTCACTTCACCGCTGACCACCCGGCACTTGCACGACCCGCAGACGCCGCTGCGGCAGGCGCCGATGATCGGCAGACCGGCGCTTTCGAGCGCCTCGAGCAGGCTCTGCGTGCTGGCGATTTCGCCGCTCTTGGCGAAGGTCGGCGCGCTCAGCGTGTAGCTTTGCCCGGCGCCAGCGCTCGTTTGAGCGGCGCGGGCAGCGCTCGTGGCGGCAAAGCTCTCGCAGTGGAAATAGCCCATGTCGAAACCGCGTTCGTCGGCGAACGCGCGCACCGCGTCCATGTAGGGCTGCGGGCCGCAGCAGAAGATCGTTCGTCCGTGCAGGTCGGGCAGCAACTGGTCGAACAGCGGGCGCGCCAGCAGCCCGGCGCGATCGCTGGCGCGCGCCGGCTGTTCGAGGACGCGCGTCAGGCGGAAGTTGGCGTGTGCGGCGTGCAGGCGATCGAGTTCGGCGGCGGCGATGACGTCGTCGCCCGAGCGCGCGCTGTGGATGAAGTCGATGCTCGTCGCCGGGCTCGTGTCGAGCAGCCAGCGCGCGATCGACAGGCAGGGGGTGATGCCGCAGCCGGCGCTGAGCAGGACGACGTGGCCGGTCGACGGCCGATCGACGACGTTGAAGTCGCCGGCCGGCGCCAGTGCCGCAAGGGCATGACCGGGGCGCAGGTGGTCGAGCAGGTGGTTGGAGACCTGGCCGCCGGGAACCCGCTTGACGGTGATCGTCAGATTTTCCGGGCGGCTCGGCGTCGACGACAGCGAGTAGGCGCGGTGCAGCTTCTGGCCGTCGACGTCGACGCAAAAGACGATGAATTGTCCGGCCTTGTAGGCGATCGGCGCAGCGTCGGCGGCGGTGAACACGAAGGTCGCGGCGTCGGCAGTTTCCTCGACGCGGTCGCGACAGACGAGCGGCGCCGTGGCGCCGGATGCGGTCTGGATTTGGGGAGTCATGGCGGTTTCAATAAAAAAGGGCGGGGCGGTCGCCGGCGCGCTACGCCGGCGGCCGCAGGGGCAGTTCGCTCAGGCGGCCTTGAGCATCGTCGCCAGGTCGTCGGCGACCGTGCCGATCGGCGTCAGGCCGAATTTTTCGTTGAGGATGGCGACCAGGTTCGGCGTCAGGAAACCGGGGATGCTCGGGCCGACGCGGATGTTCTTTACGCCCAGCGAGAGCAGCGTGAGCAGAACGACGATGGCCTTCTGCTCGAACCAGCTCAGCACCAGGTTGAGCGGCAGTTCGTTGATGTCGCAGTCGAATTCTCGCGCCAGCGCGATCGCCAGCTGGATCGCCGCGTAGCTGTCGTTGCACTGGCCGATGTCGATCAGGCGCGGGATGCCGTTGATCTCGCCAAAGTTCTTCTTGTTGAAACGGTACTTGCCGCAGGCCAGCGTCAGGATCACCGTGTCCTGCGGCGCGCTGGTGGCGAACTCCTCGTAGTAGCTGCGTTCGCGCTTGTCGCCGTCGCAGCCGCCGACCAGGAAGAAGTGCTTGATATTGCCGGCGCGGACCTGCTCGATGACCGCCGGCGCGGCGTTCAGCAGCGCGTTGCGGCCGAAACCGACGGTGATTCTCTGCGCGATCTCGTCGTACGGGAAGCCGGCCTGCGCCTGCGCGCAGGCGATCACCTGGGAAAAATCGTCGCCTTCGATATGCTGTACGCCGGGCCAGCCGACGATGCTGCGCGTGAAGATGCGCTCGCCGTACTGGCCGACGTTGGGATCGATCAGGCAGTTCGACGTCATCACGATGGCGCCCGGGAAGGCGGCGAATTCGCGCTGCTGGTTCTGCCAGGCGCTGCCGTAGTTGCCGACCAGATGCGGGTATTTCTTGAGCTCGGGGTAGCCGTGCGCCGGCAGCATTTCGCCGTTGGTGTAGACCTTGATGCCGGTGCCGACGGTCTGCTCGAGGATCATCCTGAGGTCGCACAGATCGTGTCCCGAGACCAGGATCGCCTTGCCGGCGACCGGCTTGACGTTGACCTGGGTCGGCACCGGGTGGCCAAATTTCTGCGTCTCGCCGCGGTCGAGCATTTCCATCACGCGGTAGTTGAGCGCGCCGATCGCCATCGACGTCGCCAAGAGCTCGCCCATGTCTTCCGGGTCGCTGCCGAGCCAGGCCATGATGCGGTGAAACTCGGCGGCGACGTCGTCGTCGGTCTCGCCGAGGATGCGCGCGTGCTCCATGTACGCCGCAGCGCCTTTGAGACCGTAGAGGCAAAGCAGGCGCAAGCCGAGCACGTCTTCGCTGATCGTTCCCTTGCCGCGATTGACCGCGGCGATCGGCGCTTGCGCTTTGAGCCCGGCGAGTCCCAGCGTTTCGGCGGCAAGTTCAAAGCGCGCCGCCGGGGTCGGTTCGGCGGCAACGGCTCCGGCGTTTTGGCAGGCCGCTTCGTAGCGGCTGCGCAAAACTTCGCGGTAGTCCTGCGCCTGGCGCGCGTAGCCGGTGATGCGTGTCCCTTCGAAATTGACGTTGGTCAGCGTCGCGAAGAAGGCCTGCGCGACGAAGGCGTCGACGGCGCGATCGACGATGCCAAACTCACGCGCTTTTTGCGCATAGTACGAGGTGCCCTGCAAGGCATAGACGAGAAGGTCCTGCAGGTCGGAGACGTCGGCGGTCTTGCCGCACATCCCCTGAGAAAATGAGCAGCCTTTGCCGGCTGGCGTTGAAATCGTCTGTTCGCATTGCACACAAAACATGGGAGGCGTCCTGAAAGGGTTGGGGGTTCGCAGCGCGGCGAACTATAGCGAGCCCCTTGCCGACAGTATTTGATCGAGGTCAAAAGCGTCGCCGGCGCTGCGCGTCAGCCCCGGACGATCACCCACCAGCGCTGCAGCAGGCCGAGGCCGGCCCACCAGCGCAAGCCGTTGTCGCGCAAGCGGCGGCCCGACTCGGTGAGCGTCAGCTCGCGGGCGCCGAAACCGGTCGTCCCGGTGGGCGCGACAAAGCCGCCGTCGATCAGGTATTTGGCGATTCCCGGCGGTACCTCGCCGCCGTCGAGCAGCCAGCGCGCGCCATAGCCGTCGTCGTCGCCGGGCAGCATCAGCAGCGGCCGATAGTTCCCCATCAGCCGTAGCACGTCGAGCGTTTGCGCGCGGTTGGGAATCGGCCGGGGCGACGAGTGATCCATCGCGCTACTCGCGTTTCGCGTGTTTTTGTGGCGGCCGGTTTAGTGCTTCATCGCGCCGTGATCCATGGCCGGGGCGGGCGCCCCGGCAGCCTGAATTCTGCGCACCGGCGCGCTGATCTGCTGGGTGCTGCCGTCATCGAAGGACAGCGTGAGCGGCACCGAATCGCCTTCGTTGAGCGCCTGCGCCAGGTCGATCAGCATGATGTGGTAACTACCCGGCTTGAGCTCGGTCTGGCCATTGGCCTTGATCGCGATGCGATCCACTTGACGCATTTTCATGACGCCGTGGTCATTAATGTGGGTGTGCAGCTCGACGGACTTGGCGGCCGGGCTTTGCGCCTTGAGCAGCTGGCGCTCTGTACTGCCGCTGTTGCTGATGACCATGAACGCGGCGCTCGCCGGGGCGTTGGGCGGCACCAGGCGGACGTAGGGATCATCGATGCGCAGCGCGCCGTCGGCGGCGAACGAGAGCAGCGGAAATGCGGCGGCGAGCAGCAGCGCGCGGCGTATCGTTGAGTGCTTCATGAAATTTCCTTTGTGCGGTTGCGGGGCAAGAATCAGTTGGCCGGCGCGGCGCCAAGCTGCGCGCGGATGGCATCGACGATGTGCTGCGGCGGCGAAGCGTAGGGCAGGCTGGCGGCGAGCTTTCCATCGGCGCCGATGACGTAAGTGTACGACGAGTGATCGACCGCATAGCGGCCATCGCTGTCCGGTTTTTGCTTCATGTAGCGCGCCCCGTATTGCCGCGCGACCTGGGCGACCTGATAGGCGCTGCCGCTGATGCCGACGATGTTGGGGTGGAAGAAGGGCGCATAGGCCTTGAGCACGGCCATCGTGTCGCGCTCGGGGTCGACTGAGATCAGGAAGCTGCTGACTCTTTCGAGCTCGCCCGCGGTGAGCATCGACAGCGCCTGAGCGATCACCGACAGCGACGTCGGGCAGACGTCGGGGCAGAAGGTATAGCCAAAATAGAGCAGTACCACCTTGCCGCGATAGTCCGCCAAGGCCACCGGGCCGTCCGCGCTGTAAAGCGTAAAGTCGCCGCCAGTGGGCGTTTCGCTGCGCTGCGCTGAATTGTGCAGCGTAGCGACGCCAGTCGGCGGCTGCCAGGCGAAACTGAGCCAGGCGAGCAGCGCCGCCAGCCCGACGCAGAGCAGGATCCAGAGTGCGCGGCGGTTCACCGGCGATGCTTCTGGCAGTGACCGGCGAGCGGCCAGTTGAGTGGTTTGGTCATCGTGTTGCTCCGAGGCTTTGGCGATTATCCACCGAAAGATCTACTTTTGCATTGTCCGGCAACTATCCGGAATTTATTTGACCTAATCCAAAGTATTCGCATAATGGACGGCGCGAGCTTTTCCGTTTCGGAATTTTCGCGTCTTTTGCTTCGCACGTATGGGGTTCTGATGTCCTTGCTCGAAAACACCGCGGGTCGTTCGCTCGATGTTCACCTGCTCAACGATTTTCAGCGCAATTTTCCGCTCTGCCCGGCGCCTTTTGCCGAGCTCGCCGCCCGGCTCGGCGTTGCCGAAGGTGCCGTGCTGCGCATGCTCGAACAGCTGCGCCGCGAGGGAAAGATCGCCCGCGTCGGCGCCGTTTTTGCGCCCAAGCGGATCGGCGCCAGCACGCTGGTGGCGATGGCCGTTCCGGCGGAGAAACTCGCCGTCGTCGCCGACGCGGTCAATCGCTTCCCCGAAGTCAATCACCACCATGAACGCGAGCACCACTACAACCTGTGGTTCGTCGTCACCGCCGGTTCGGAAGGGCGACTGCAGGCGGCGCTTGGCGCCATCGCCCAGGCCGCCGGCTATCCGCTGTTGCCGCTGCCGCTCCTGCGGGAGTACCCGGTCGGCCCGGCGAGCGCAGCTTTTGTGCCGCCGACGATGCTTGACGAAATCGAGCGGCGCCTGGTGATGGCCTTGCAGGAGGGCTTGCCGCTCTTCATCCGGCCTTTCGCGATCCTCGCCAGCCGCGTCGGTTGCGACGAGGGCGAGGTCCTCGAGCGAATCGGCCGCTGGTGCGCGCAGGGCATCATCAAGCGCTTCGGCATCGTCGTGCGCGATCACCCGCAGGGCGATGGTGCCATGCTGGTGCATGACGTGCCGGATGACGAGCTTGGCCGGGTCGGCGCATTGCTTTCGCGCGAGCCGGGAATCACGCTGTGCTATCTGCGCCAACGCCGTCTGCCCGACTGGCCGTACAACCTGTTCTGCATGATCGACGGCAAGGCGCGCGACGAGGTTCAGGCGAAGCTCGCCGAACTTCGGCAGCGCCTGAATCTGATCGGCTACGCCCACGATCTGCTGTTGCCGCTGACGCGCTTCAAACCGGGCGGCGCGCGCTAAGACGGTTCAGGCAGTGGCTGATCCGGCGAGCAGGAAGGCCCATATTTTCTCGACCATCGGGTTGCTGCTGTCGGCGCAGCGATAAAGGCGCACTTCAAGCGGGCAGGTCCAGCGCGCAGGCCCGGCCGTGACCAGTAGACCGTCGGCCATTTCGCGCCCGACGCAACTCTCCGGCAGCCAGCCCAGACCGTGCCCCTCGATGATCATTTCTTTCAAGGCCTCGGCCATGTGCGTGTCGAACGAGTGCTCGAAGCAGCAGCGTTCGGCGGCACCGAGCAGGATCATTTCGACGACGTGCGCGAGATAGGTTCCCGACGAATAGGCGAGCAAAGGGACTGGCGACGAGCCGCTGCCCGGCAGCGTATAGCGCGGGCGACCATCGTCGCGCGGCGCTGAAAACGGCAGCATCCGGTCGGTCGACAGCATCAGGTGCGGAAAGCGATGCGCGTCGAGCAAGACCGGCAACTGCGGATGGTGGTAGATGATCAGCAGGTCGGTCGCCCCCTCGATCAGCGCGCCAGCGGCCTCCTGGACGTTGACCGCGCTGACGTGCGCGACGACGTTGCCAAGCTTCTGCTTGAGGATCTTGAGCCAGTGCGGAAAATAGGTCAGCGACAAGGTGTGGGCGACGGAAAAACGGACCATGTCGTTGCCGCTGGGCGCCTGCCCGCGGATTACCGTGCGCATGTCGTAGGTCTGGCGCAGCAGGTCGGCGGCGAAGCCGCGGAAGATCCGGCCGGCCGCCGTCAACTGCACGCCTTGCTGCCGGCGATCGACCAGTTCGACGCCCAGCCAGTCTTCGAGCGCCTGGATGTGGCGGCTCAAGGCCGGCTGCGAGAGGTTGCGGCGCTCGGCCGCGCGCGAGAAGGCGCGCGCGTCGCTGAGGCTGAGAAAGTCCTCGAGCCATTTTATTTGCATGTTTTGTCTCCGCTCTGGCTTCGCTGCTATTCGGGTTTTGACGACAGGTTATGCGATTTTTGCATGACGTGACCAGAATCTTCGCAACGGCGCTAGCATCATTACACCGCAACCCGTCATGGAGAAAAGCATGTCCAGTAATTTTCGCAGCGAACACGATCTGCTCGGCAACCGGGACGTTCCGGCTGATGCCTATTACGGCGTGCATACGCTGCGCGCGAAAGAGAATTTCGCGATCAGCGGCGTCACCATCGCCGCTTACCCCGGTCTGATCCGCGCGCTGGCGCAGATCAAGAAGGCCGCCGCGCTCGCCAATCAGCAACTGGGGCTGCTCGACGAGAAGATCGCCGACGCGATCGCCGCCGCTTGCGACGAAATCATCGCCGGCAAGCTGCACGATGAATTCATCGTCGATGTGATCCAGGGCGGCGCCGGGACCTCGACCAATATGAACGCCAACGAGGTGATCGCCAACCGCGCGCTCGAAATCCTAGGCCACAAGCGCGGCGACTATCAGCACCTGCATCCCAACGAGCACGTCAACATGAGCCAGTCGACCAACGACGTCTATCCGACATCGCTCAAACTCGCGACCTACATCGGGATTTTCGGTCTGGTCGACGCTATGGCGCATTTGCGCCGCGCTTTCGAGCGCAAGGCCGAAGAGTTCGCCGACGTGCTCAAGATGGGCCGCACCCAGCTGCAGGACGCGGTGCCGATGACGCTCGGCCAGGAGTTCCAGACCTACGCGGTGATGCTCGGCGAGGACGAGGAACGGCTCAAGGAAGCGGCGCTCTTGATCCGCGAAATCAATCTCGGCGCGACGGCGATCGGTACCGGAATCAACGCCGATCCCGAGTATGCGCCGCTGGTCTGCCGCAAGCTCGCCGAGATCTCCGGCATCCCGGTGATTACCGCGCCCAACCTGATCGAGGCGACGCAGGACTGCGGCGCCTTCGTCCAGCTCTCGGGCGTCTTGAAGCGTGTCGCCGTCAAACTGTCGAAGACCTGCAACGACCTGCGCCTGCTCTCTTCCGGGCCGCGCGCCGGCCTGGGCGAGATCAATCTGCCGGCGCGCCAGGCTGGTTCGTCGATCATGCCGGGCAAGGTCAATCCGGTGATCCCGGAAGTCGTCAACCAGATCGCCTTCGAGGTGATCGGCAACGACATGACCGTGACTTTCGCCGCTGAAGCCGGGCAGCTGCAACTCAACGCTTTCGAGCCGATCATCGCGCACAGCATGTTCAAGAGCGTCATGCATCTGCGCAACGGTTGCCTGACGCTGGCCGACAACTGCGTCGATGGCATCACCGCCAACCGCGACGTGATGCTCGCCAGCGTCAGAAACTCGATCGGCATCGTCACCGCGCTCAATCCCTACATCGGCTACGCCAACGCCACCGAGGTCGCCGCGCAGGCGCATGAGAGCGGCCGCGGCGTCGCTGAAATCGTTCTTGAGCGCGGCCTGATGACCCGCGAGAAACTCGACGAAGTGCTGCGTCCCGAAGTGCTGACGCGGCCGCAGGCGATCGTCGCGACGCACCACGTCAAGGGCAGCTCGCTCGGCTGACGACGGCGGCGGAACCGGCGATGACCGAAAAGCGCAGCAGATACTGCTACGGCATCGTCGGCGGTCTCGGTACCTTGAGTGCCGCCGACGTCTTCTTCAAGCTCGTTCGCGCGGTCGCCGCGACCTCCGGCGCGCAGCAGCCGGAGTTCATCTTCGAACAGCATCCCTTTCGCGAAGGCGATTCGCCGGGCGCTCGGTCGGCGAGCCAGAGCGGCCGCCAGCTCTACGTTTATGACTTGATCCGCAGCTTCGAATCGCGCCAGGTCGATGCGATCATTCTGCCGTGCTTCATCAGTCATGTCTTTCTCGACGAACTGCAGGCCGAAGTCCGCGTGCCCATCGTCAATTTCATGGAGGCGCTGGTGGAATACATCAGGCGTCGCCATCCGGCGGTGCGCAAACTGGGCGTGCTGACTTCGGACTATGTCCGCGGTCAGCGCCTGTTCGAGCGTTACTTTGCCGCCGACCGCTGGGAACTCGTTTATCCGCGCGACGACGTTCAGCGCGCTTGTCTGATGGCGGCGATCTACGGCGCCGAAGGGATCAAGGCCGGTTACCTGCAAGGCGCTTCGGTCGACTTGTTGGCCAAGGCCTGCAGCGATCTCTCCGCGCAGGGCGCTGAGCTGATCGTTCCAGGGTTTGCCGAGATCGCGCTGGTCGTCGAAGCGCTCGCCGAACGCGGCCTGCCGATTTTCGACGCCAATCAGGTCTATGCGCGCTATGCCGTCGCGCAGCACGCCAGCGCTGCGCCGCGGCCGTTCAAGATCGGCGTCGTCGGCGGCGTCGGCCCGGCGGCGACGGTCGATTTCATGAGCAAAATCGTTCGCAACACGCACGCGCTGCGCGACCAGGAGCACGTCAAGCTGGTCGTCGAGCAGAACCCGCAGATCCCCGACCGGACCGAGTATCTGATCGGCGACGGCGCCGATCCGACGATCGCGCTCTATTCGACGTGCAAAAAGCTCGAAGCCGACGACGCCGACCTCATCGCGATTCCGTGCAATACCGCGCACGCCTTCATCGAGCGCATCGCGCCGCATCTGTCGATACCGGTGGTCAACATGCTGTTCGAGACGGTCGAGCACATCAAGAAAACGTTTCCCGAGCCGACGCTGATCGGCCTGCTGGCGACCGACGGGACGGTCAAGAGCGGCGTTTACCACGACGTGGTCGCCAAGGTGGGATTGACGCTGCTGGTCCCCGACCCCCAGAACCAGGCGCTGGTGATGGACGCGATCTATGGCGAGCAGGGCGTCAAGGCCGGTTTTACCGCGGGGCCCTGCGTCGACGACCTGCTGCACGCGCTCGCCTCTCTGGTTGAACGCGGTGCCGAAGTGATCATTCTCGGCTGTACCGAGCTACCGCTGTTGATCGCGCAGAACGACGCCTTCGCGGTCGCCGGCAAGGTCGTCGCAATTCTCGATCCGACCGAAATCCTGGCCAGGAAGTGCGTCAGCCTGTGCCAGCGGACGGCTGTTTAGCCTGAAAATTCAGTTAAACACAACGAAAAAACAATTACTTGCGAGGTGCTCGTGTATTACTCATGAGATGGACCTCAAGAACAGCAAAAGCCAGGGTTCTTCGTTGTGTCGTTGTGGTTAGAACTGCAGATTTTAGGTTTAGCGGTTCAGGCTTCGGCGACGCGCTTGGCGATGTGCGCCAGCGCTTCTTCGACCTGGTCGATCAGGATCAGGCACAGGTCGCCCGGTTTGAGGCCTTCGAGCGCGCTGTCGATGGCCAGGAATTCGCCGTGGATTTCCTTGATCTGCTTGGTGCGCTTGGCGTTCTTGAGGCCCTGTTGCAGCAGCGCCAGCACCTCGCCGTCGGCGCGACCGCGTTGGCACTGATCCTGATAGAGCAGCACCGTGTCGAAGGCGTCGCCGAGGATCTCGGTCTGCTGGCGGATGTCCTCGTCGCGCCGGTCGCCAGCGCCGCTGATCACCACCGAGCGGCGGCTTCCCGGCACGGCGGGCAGGTTGTCGATGGCTCTGACCAGCGCCGCGATGGCGTCGGGGTTGTGACCGTAGTCGGCGATCAGCGTCGCGCCGCGATAGTCGAAGCGGTTGAAGCGACCCGGCGCCGATTCGGCGTCGTTGATGAAGCCGGCCAGGCCTTGGCGGATGACTTCCCAGGGCAGGCCGAGCGCCCAGCCGGTACCGATGGCGGCCATCGCGTTTTCGACCTGGAAGCCGATCGCGCCGCCGGCAGTGACCGGGATGTCCTTGACCGCGATGCGCTCGCTGAACTCGCCTTCGGAGGCGACGATCGCATCATTGTCGAGGTAGATGATTCGTTTGCCGCGCGCGCGGTGCATCGCCATCACCGGATGGTTGCGGTCGCAGGCAAAGAAAGTGACCTGGCCGGGGCACGAATCGGCCATTCGCGCGACCATCGGATCGGCGGCGTTGAGTACGGCGACGCCGGTCTCGGGCTTGACGTTCTGCACGATCACGCGCTTGACTACCGAGAGGTCCTCGACGGTGCTGATGTAAGAAAGGCCCAGGTGATCGCCCTTGCCGATATTGGTCACCACCGCGACGTCGCAGCGGTCGAAACCGAGGCCTTCGCGCAGTACGCCGCCGCGCGCCGTTTCGAGCACCGCGGCGTCGACGTCGGGGTGGAACAGCACGTTGCGGGCGCTCTTCGGACCGCTGCAGTCGCCGGTGTCGATGCGCTTGTTCTCGACATAAACGCCGTCGGTGGTGGTCATCCCGACGCGCAGGCCATTGTTGGCGAGAATGCTGGCGATCAGGCGAACGGTGGTGGTCTTGCCGTTGGTTCCGGCGACCGCGACGAGCGGGATGCGCGCGTCGTCGCCGGGCGCGAACATATTGGCGATGATCGCTTCGCCGACCGCGCGGCCCTTGCCGTACGACGGCTGCAGGTGCATGCGCAAGCCTGGCGCGGCGTTGAGTTCGACGATGCCGCCGCCCTGTTCCTCGAGCGGGCGCAACACGTTGTTGCAGACGATGTCGACGCCGGCGATGTCGAGGCCGACCATCTGCGCGGCGGCGATCGCGCGCGCCGCGAAATCGGGATGGACGTCGTCGGTGACGTCGGTCGCCGTTCCGCCGGTCGACAGGTTGGCGTTGTTGCGCAGGATCACACGCATTCCCTTGGGCGGGACCGAGTCGGCGGTCAGTCCGTCTTCGGCCAGGCGGGCGAGCGCGATGTCGTCGAAACGGATTCGCGTCAGCGAGGTGGCGTGGCCGACACCGCGCCGCGGGTCGCTGTTGACCTGATCGACCAGCTGGCGAACGGTCTGCTCGCCGTTGCCGATCACCAGCGGCGGTTCGCGGCGCGCGGCGGCGACGAGCTTGTCGCCGATCACCAGCAAGCGATAGTCCTGACCCGGAAGATAGCGTTCGACCAGCACCTCGTCGCTGACCTTGTGGGCGACTTCGTAGGCGGCTTCGATCTGCTCGCGCGTCGTCAGATTGACCGCAACGCCCTTGCCCTGATTGCCGTCCTGCGGTTTGACGACGACCGCGCCACCGATCTCGCCGGCGGCTTTCCAGGCGTCTTGCGCATCTTCGACCGGTCGCCCGGTCGGCACCGGAACGCCGGCGGCCTGCAGCAGCTTCTTGGTCAATTCCTTGTCCTGCGCGATCGCTTCGGCGACGGCGCTGGTGCGGTCGGTTTCGGCGGCCTGGATGCGGCGCTGCTTGCTGCCCCAGCCGAACTGCACCATGCTGCCTTGGGTGAGGCGACGGTAGGGGATCTTGCGCGCCAGCGCGGCGTAAACGATAGAGCCGGTCGACGGCCCGAGGCGAACGTCTTCGTCGAGTTCGCGTAAGCGAGCGAGCGCGCCGGCGATATCGAACGGCGAATCGTCGACGGCGGCCTGGCAGAGCTGCTGCGCGAGTTCGAAGGCCAGTCGGCCAACTTCTTCCTCGCTGTATTCGACGATCACCTGGTAGACGCCCGCTTCGAGGGTCTGCGCGGTGCGGCTGAAAGTCACCGGGCAGCCGGCCTGCGCCTGCAGTCCGAGCGCCGCGTATTCAAGCGCGTGCGCCATCGATACCACGTCATGGCTGACCGTCGGCTGGAGCAGCGCGATTTCCGGGAAGCGTTCGCGCAAGCGCGCTTCGAAACCGGGGATGGTGCCTATCGTGCGCTCGCTTTCGCTGCAGGTGATGATCGCCTCGATGGCGGTATGCCGGCTCCACAGATTGGGGCCGCGCAATGCTCGGATGCGGGAGACTTCCATTTGCTTTTGTTCCTGTAGCGTTAGGGTCAGGCGGCAAGGCCCGAGGTTTTGCTGGCGGGGACGTAAGTGGCGACGCCAGCACGAATGATATCGGGCGACAGTTCAAGCGCCCAGGCGGCGGCCACACCGGCCAACAGGTTTTCAAGCGGGTAGCCGGGACTTTGCGGCGCGATCATCGGCAAGTTATTGACTTGAATGAGTTGTTGCTCGCTGCTGCCGCTGGCCAGGGCGACCCAGCCGTCGCGGATAAAAACGCTGCGACCATTCTTGGCACGGTGCGCGGTGAGTACCGGGAGCTCTGGATCGGTGCCGAAAAACAGCACTTCACCATCGGATAGCTCGGCCATCTCGGCGACGCGCGAATCGCCGGCGTTGAGCACCGACTTGCCGCCGCGCAAAACGACGTCGATTTGGGTGCGCAAGACCTTATAGACGGTGTCCAGGTCACGCACGTCGAAGTCCTCAAGTCCTTCGGCGTGCTTGAGGTTGGTGACGACGCCGACCTGGCAACGGTCGTACGCCAGTCCTTCGCCCAGAATGCTGGCGGCGCCGTTTTCGAAGACGGCTGCTTCGACGGCGCGCGCCATCAGCATGCGGTGCGCCGATTGCCAATTGGCGCTGTCCTTGTTCTCGAGCGCCCGCGGTCCAAGAAACAGGCCGTCGCTGCAGGCCAGTCCGACGTTCTTTCCCGAGAGTTGGAGCAGGTGCGCGAGCAGGCGCGCGACCGAAGTCTTGCCCTGCGAACCGGTGATGCCGACGACCGGGATGCGGCTGGTGGCGGTGTCGGGGAACAGGTGCTCGACGATCGCCTGACCGACCGGACGCGGTTTGCCGACGCCGGGCTTGAGGTGCATCAGCAGGCCGGGACCGGCATTGACCTCGACGATCGCGCCGCCTTGTTCGCGCAGCGGCTTTGAAATGTCTTCGACGACCAGATCGACGCCGGCGATATCGAGGCCGACAATGCGCGCCGCCAGCGAAGCCGCCGCGGCGGTGTCCGGGTGTACGTCGTCGGTGACGTCGAACTCATGGTTGGCATTGCGTTGGATCAGCACCTCGCGGCCGGCGTCGGGGATAGCTTCCGGCGTGAGCTTTTGGCGCGAAAGCTCGATTTTGGCCGCCGAATCCATGCGGATCAGGCTGAGCGGGTGGTTTTCGCTGGCGCCGCGGCGCGGATCGGAGTTGATCTGTTCGGCAACCAGTTCGAGGATCGTCGATTTGCCGTTGCCGGTGACCTTGACCATGTCGCCGCGGTTGGCGGCGACGAGCTTGCCGCCGATGATCAGCAGGCGGTGCTCGGTGCCGGGAATCGAGCGCTCGACCAGAACGCCGCTGCCTTCGTCGACGGCGACCTTGAAGGCCATTTCAATTTCCTCACGGCCCTTGAGGTCGATGAAAACGCCGCGCCCGTGGTTGCCATCGACCGGCTTGACGCAGACCGGCAGTCCGATGTCCTGCGCCGCTTCCCAGGCGTCTTCCGGGCTATCGACTTCGCGCCCCTCGGGGACCGGAACGCCGCACGACTGCAGCAGCGACTTGGTCATGTCCTTGTCGCGCGAGATGCCCTCGGCGATCGCGCTGGTACGGTCGGTCTCGGCGGTCCAGATGCGGCGCATCGCGGCACCATAGCCCAGTTGAACCAGATTGCCGGTTTCCAGCAGGCGGATGCACGGGATGTAGCGGTCGTCTGCGGCGTCGACGATGCTCGCGGTCGACGGGCCAAGGCAGAGTGAGTCGGCCATGTCGGCGAGCTTTTCGATCGACGCTTCGACGTCGAACGGGCGATCTTCGATCGCCGACATGATCAGCTCGCGCGCTTCGAGCAGCGCAGCGTGCGTGACGTCTTCCTGCCAGGCGCGGACGACTACTTTGTAGACGCCGCGCACCGAGGTCTCGCGCGCTTTGCCGAAACCGCCCGGCAGCCCCGCCAGATTCTGCAGTTCGAGCGTGACGTGTTCGAGGATGTGCGCCGGCCAGGTGCCTTCTTCGAGACGGCGAACGAAACCGCCGCGTTCCTCGTAACTGCAACGGTGCTCGATCAGCGAGGGCAGCAGCGCCTTGAGCCGATCGACGAAACCGGGCAAGGTATTCGACGGAAAGTCTTCGAGTTCCCCGATATCGACGATGGCTTCAATGACCGGGCGGTAGGTCCAGATGTTCGGTCCGCGCAGATGGCGGAATTCAAGAAACTTGATGTTTTTCATATCGTCAGAGTGGACTCAGAAGGGGTGCAATTATCGTCCGAATAACGCGGCTCGGGGTATTCGGCTGACAGCAATTAACCACAACGAGCACGGCGGGCACAACGAAATTCAGTTCGCGAGAGGCTGATTCGACCGTCGCGTAATCGTTTCAGAAGTGTCGGATTCGTCGTGAAGTCATGGATTTGTTCTGTTTTTCGTTGTGTTCGTTGTGTTCGTTGTGTTCGTTGTGTTCGTTGTGCGCGTTGTGGTTACGATTTACAAGAATCGATCGAGGATCTTGCGGCTGGTTTTGTCGAGCGCGTAACGGTCGTGGATCAGGTAGTTGATTCCGTTGCTGTCGGCGATCAGCAGCGCGGGCGGCGCCAGGCGGCGGATGTCCTCCTCGCCCTTGAGTACGAGGTCCGTTTCGCCGTGGTCGGTCACGATCTGCCAGGTGCTCGGCGTGGCATAGCTCGAAACGCTTTCGATCTGCTTGATCACCGGCATGAACTCGCGGCTCGCCAGCTCGCCTTCGATCAGCGTGCGCAAAGGCGGCGGCAGCTCGCTCAAACGGTCGATCCAGGCCAGTTCGTGGCCATGCGGGTCGCACAGCGCAATGCCTTCGTCGGGCGCGGCGATCGGAAAGGCGCGAACCGGGACGACGTTTTCGTGCGTCTGGCCGTCTTCGCCGGTGAAGCTCAGGCGGCCGCGCGCGTCATGCTGCAGTTGATAGGTGATGTTCACTCGCGCTCTCCGCTGATCTTGCCCTCGCCATTGGCTCGGCGCAGTTCGTCCTCGATGTCGACGTTGCGTGCCTGCGCTTCGTAGAGCTTGTAGTAGTGGCCTTCGCGCGCCATCAGTTCGTCGTGGTTGCCGACTTCGACGACGCTGCCGCGGTCGAGGACGACCAGGCGGTTGGCGTCGCGCAGCGTCGACAGACGGTGCGCAATGGCGATCGTCGTGCGACCGCGCACCAGGTTGTCGAGCGCCTTCTGGATTTCCTTCTCGGTCGTCGTGTCGACCGACGAGGTCGCCTCGTCGAGGATCAGGATCTTGGGGTCGATGAGCAGCGCGCGAGCAATCGAGATACGCTGGCGCTCGCCGCCCGAGAGCGCCTGGCCGCGTTCGCCGACCAGCGAATCGTAACCGTGCGCCAGGCGCAGGATGAATTCGTGCGCGTGCGCGGCGCGCGCGGCGGCGACGATTTCTTCGCGCGTCGCGTCGGGCTTGCCGTAGGCGATGTTCTCGGCGATCGTTCCGAAGAACAGGAAAGGCTCCTGCAGCACCAGGCCGATGTTCTTGCGGTATTCGGCGACCGGCAGCGAACGGATATCGACGCCGTCGAGCAGGATCGCGCCTTCGGTGACGTCGTAGAAGCGGCAGATCAGGTTGACCATGGTGCTCTTGCCCGAACCGCTGTGTCCCACGAGACCGATCATCTCGCCAGGGGCTATGGTCAGGCTGATGTCGCGCGTGACGCTGCGCGTGCCGTAGCGGAAACCGACGTCGCGCAGCTCGATGCGCCCGCTGACCTTGGGCAGATGGACCGGGTTGGCCGGTTCGGGAACGCTCGAGACGTGGTCGAGGATGTCGAAGATGCGCTTGGCGCCGGCTGCCGCCTTTTGCGTGACGGAAACGATGCGGCTCATCGAGTCGAGGCGCAGATAGAACCTGCCAATATAGGCCAGGAAGGCGGTGAGCACGCCGACCGTGATGTCGTTGCGCGAAATCTGCCAGATGCCGAAGGCCCAGACGATCAGCAGGCCGACTTCGGTGAGCAGCGTCACCGTCGGCGTGAATAGTGACCAGATCCTGTTGACCTTGTCGTTGACCTCGAGGTTGTGCGCGTTGGCCGCGCGGAAACGCGCCGCCTCGCGGCTTTCCTGGGCGAAGGCCTTGACCACCCGGATGCCGGGGATGGTGTCGGCGAGCACGTTGGTAACCTCGGCCCAGATGCGGTCGACGCGTTCGAAACCGGTGCGCAGTTTCTCGCGAACGGTATGGATCAGCCAGGCGATGATCGGCAGCGGCAACAGCGTCACCAGCGCCAGGCGCGGATTGATCGAAACCAGGATGCTGGTGGTCATGGCGATCATCAGCACGTCGGTGACGAAGTCGAGGAAATGCAGCGAGATGAAGATGTTGATGCGGTCGGTCTCGGAGCCGATGCGCGCCATCAGGTCGCCGGTGCGCTTGCCGCCGAAATACTCCTGCGACAGTCTGAGCAGGTGTTCGTAGGTCGTCGTTCGCAGGTCGGCGCCGATGCGCTCGGAGACCAGCGCCAGGATGTAGGTGCGCGCCCAGCCGAGTACCCAGGCGAGCAGCGCGGCGCCGAACAGTCCGGAAAGATAGAGCGTGACCAGCGCGGTGTCGATCGGCTTGCCGTTCTGGTAGGGAATCAGCACCTTGTCCATCAGCGGCATGGTGAGGTAGGGCGGCACCAGCGTCGCGGCGGTTGATCCCAGCGACAAAACGAAGCCGGCCAAGAGCCGCCAGCGGTAGGGATAGGCGAAGCGCCACAGGCGGAACAGCGTCCACGTCGACGGCGGCGTATGGATTTCCTTGCTGCACTGCGGGCATTCTTCCTGGCCGGCGAGCAGCGGCGTTTCGCATTTCGGACACAGCGCATGCTTGGGCGGTGGCGGAAGCTCTCCGGTCAGGTAGAAGGCGAGCTGCTGCGTGAAGTGTTCGATCAGCCGTCCGGCGGCGATGTCGGCCGACAGCGTGTAGCGCCAGATCGCCAGCCGCGCATCGTCGGCAAAGAGCTCGAGACTGCCGACGCCGCAATGGTCGCGCCGCGTCAGCGTCATGCCGTCGCGGAAACCGTGCGTCTGCCAACTCGCCTCGTCGGCCGAACCGGCCAGCAGCCGCTGGTTGGTCAGCAGAACCAGTCCCGGCGAAAAACGCAGCTGAGCGTCAAGGTCGATCTCCAGCCAGGCGAGAACTTTTTCTCCAGCGGCAAGCTCGGTGTTGACTGCGGCGAGCCATTGCGCGGGTAGCGCTGGCGAGGTCTGGTCGGGCAGCGGGAGGGACACGACGGGGGAGGGCGGGCTGCTGTTTGTCATTGTTGCGTTTTTGTCGATTGGGCGGCCGAAGACGCCAGAGCGGCGAAGTATACCGTCTTCGCGGCGGGACTGCTGTGGCGCTTGCATTCGCCGTCGCGCGCACGAAAAAGTGCGCACTGATTAAATCCGGTTCAAACTCGCTAACGAATTGCCGGGCAGGGCGTCTGCGGGCCACGCCAGAGCGCTTTTCGACTTCGGATAAAGCGCTTGCAAGTGAGAACGGTTCTCAAGTAAGATGAGAACCGTTCCCAATAAATCGACCTGTAATGAAGGAGTTTCCTGATGCGCCCTGTTTTTGTTCGATCGCCCTTGCGAGTTTTTTCCCCACTGCTGCTGCTCGCCTGCCTGTCGTCGCCGGTCCTGGCCTTGCAACCGCTGATCACCGACGATACCGGGACGCAGGGCAGCGGCGGCAACCAGCTTGAGTTTTCCTTTGGCGAGGCGCGCGCCAAGAGCGATGGCAGTACCGACCGGACGCGCAGCCTGCCGGTGGTCTACACGCGAGGTCTGAGCGAGTCGCTCGACGTCTATGTCGGTTTGAATTATTCGTGGATTCGACCGGATTCCCCCGGTGGCGACGCGAATGGCGGAACCAATCCGTCGCTCGGCGCCAAGTGGCGCTTCTACGAAAACGAAGAAAGCGGCAGCAGCCTGGCGCTCAAGCCGGAAATTCTTTTCCCGGTCAGTTCGGGGCGCGAAGTCGATGGGCTGGGGACCGGCAAGACCTCGGGCAAGCTGACGCTGATCTACAGCCAGGACGTTCCGTTCGGCGCGGTGCACCTCAACGCCGGCGTCGGTCGTGACCGTTACCGCGACAGCGAAATCAATCCCGATACGACGACGACGCGATTTTCGATCGCCCCGGTATGGGACGTCGCCGAGCAATGGAAACTCGCGCTTGATTTGGGCGCTGAATCGGCGCGCGCGGCAGGCAGCACGCTGCGCTCGAATTATGTCGAGTTGGGCGCGATCTATTCGCCAGGCAAGGATCTCGATTTTGCGCTCGGCCTGATTCGCTCGGTCAACAACGACAGCCCGCGAACGACGACCGATACCGCGACCGTCGGCCTGACCTGGCGCTTCCAGTAAAGCGTGAACCCATTTTTGGAGATTATGGTGAAAGAAAATCGAAATTTGGATGCGACGCTCGATCATGCATCGATCGGTCAAGCGCTGACCGTGCACCAGGTGCTGGCACCGCAAGCGGCGCCCGAGTGGGCGCGCTGGCTCGAGGAAATCGGCTTTATCGTCGGCGAGCAGGTGATGCTGATGGCGCGCGCGCTGCCCGGCGGCGATCCGCTGGTGGTGCGCATCGGCCAATCGACCTTCGCCCTGCGCCGCGCCGAAGCGGCCTGCGTGCGCGTGCTGCCGGCGGCGCAGGTCGAGCTCGCCGCGGTCGTTCTTGAAGGGAGCCGGGCATGAATCAGGCCGTCATCCACGTGCACCCGAGCGGGCCGCTGCTGGCGCTGGTCGGCAACCCGAACTGCGGCAAGACCGCGCTCTTCAACCTGCTCACCGGCAGCCGGCAAAAGGTCGCCAACTACGCCGGCGTCACCGTCGAGCGCAAGGAAGGCCGGCTCACCACGCCGGCCGGCAAGACGCTGCGCGTGCTCGACCTGCCGGGCGCCTACAGCCTCTATCCGCGCTCGCCCGACGAGCGCGTGACCTGCGACGTGCTGTTCGGTCGCGCCGTCGGCGAAAAGCGGCCGGACCTCGTCGTCTGTGTCGTCGATGCCACCAACCTGCGGCGCAACCTGCGTCTGGCGCTGGCCGTCAAACGCCTTGGCCTGCCTTGCGTGGTCGCGCTCAACATGGCCGATCTGGCCGAAAAGCGCGGCATCAAGGTGGCCGCGCAGTCGCTCGCCGCCGAACTCGGCATGCCGGTGGTCAGCACCGTCGGCATTCAGAGTTCCGGCGTCGAGTCCTTGCTCGCGCGCTTCGACGACCCGGCGATCTGGCGTTCGTTGACCGCGCCGGGCGCGGCGGCGGCCGATCCGGGCAATGAATCCGACCACCTGGTCGTGCGTCAGATCCTGCAGCGCCTGGGCCTCGACGCGGTGGTTCCGCATACGGCCAGCGACCGCATCGACGGCGTCGTGCTGCACCCGGTGGTTGGTCCGCTGCTCTTGGCGATGGTGCTGTTCCTGGTGTTTCAGGCGGTATTTTCGTGGGCCGCGCTGCCGATGGAGCTGATCAAGAACGCGACGACCGGTCTCTCCGAGGCGGTCGGCGCGCTGCTTGCGGATGGCTGGATCAAGAGCCTGCTGGTCGACGGCATCATCGCCGGCGCCGGCGGCGTGGTGGTTTTTCTGCCGCAGATCGTGATCCTCTACTTCTTCATCCTGGTGCTCGAGGAGTCGGGCTACCTGCCGCGCGCCGCTTTCCTGCTCGACCGGCTGATGGGCGGCGTCGGCCTCTCAGGCCGTTCGTTCATTCCGTTGCTCTCGAGTTTCGCCTGCGCCATTCCCGGAATCATGGCGGCGCGCACCATCGCCGACCCGCGCGACCGGCTGGTGACGATCATGCTGGCGCCGATGATGACCTGTTCGGCCAGGCTGCCGGTCTACGCGCTGCTGATCGGCGCTTTCATCCCGCAGCGCGAGTTGTGGGGCGCGCTCGAATTGCAGGGGCTGGTGCTGCTCGCGCTTTACCTCGCGGGAATCGTCGGTGCGCTGGCGGTGGCCTGGGGGCTCAAGCAATTCACCGCGGCCGGGCGCCAGGTGCGTCCGCTGATGATGGAGTTGCCCAGCTATCACTTGCCGACGGTGCGCAATATCGCGATCGGCCTGTGGCAGAAAGTGATGATCTTCATGCGCCGGGTCGGCGGAATCATCATGATCCTGACCATCCTGCTGTGGTTCCTGGCGAGCTTTCCTTCGCCGCCCGACGGCGCTACGGGCGCGGCCATCGAGTACAGTCTGGCCGGCATGATCGGTCAGTGGCTGGCGGTGGTCTTCGCGCCGATCGGCTTCAACTGGCAGATCAGCATCGCGCTGGTTCCTGGAATGGCGGCGCGCGAAGTCGCGGTCAGCGCGCTGGGCACCGTCTACGCGCTGGCGGCGAGCGGCGGTGATACGGCGCAGGCGCTGGCGCCGCTGATCGCGCAGAGTTGGAGCTTGGCCACCGCGCTATCCTTGCTCGCCTGGTACGTCTTCGCGCCGCAGTGCTTGTCTACGCTGGCGACGGTCAAGCGCGAGACCGGCGGCTGGACGATGCCGGCGATCATGGCCGGCTATCTCTTTGCCTTGGCCTACGGCGCATCGTTCATCACCTATCGGGTGGCGCTGGCGCTGGGCGCTGGCTGAAACTTCCAGGAAGGCCGCTCGGATCGGGTGTTGAACGGTCTTGCAGCGGCCCTCGGTTGGCCCTGAAGTCCGTTGCCGTCAGACCTTGCGCCGCTTTTGCGCTAAACTGCCGGCCGCGGAGAAAATGATGACTCAGTGCAGTACTGAACGGACTTGCCGGCGCGGCAGGCGAATTACGAAGACCAACAAGCAAGCGATTGCCGCAGGGCTCCGAACCGAGGACACGCGGCGCGATGAATAGCGTCGCAACGACCAAGCCGCAGATCTTGCGCGGCAT
The DNA here is from genome assembly GCA_018262095.1 of Pseudomonadota bacterium. Lineage (GTDB taxonomy): Bacteria > Pseudomonadota > Gammaproteobacteria > Burkholderiales > Rhodocyclaceae > Propionivibrio. The sequence goes on along the minus strand of JAGTRW010000033.1, from coordinate 7,206 downwards.
GCTGATGGTAATGAGCGCGGTGGCCATTTTTTCGGTCGTCGATGTGCTCTCCAAATACCTGACGCGTAATTATCCGGTGGCGCTGGTCGTTTGGGCGCGCTATGCGTTTCATCTGCTGCTGGTGGTTGTCGTTCTCGGTCCGCGCTACGGTCTGGCGCTGGTGCGAACGGCGCGGCCCGGCGCCCAGATCCTGCGCGGTCTGACGCTGACGCTGGCCTCCATCCTTTTCATCAGCGCCTTGAAATACATGCCGCTCGCCGAATCGACGGCGATTGCCTTTATCGCGCCGCTGCTGGTGACGCTGATGTCGGTGCTGTTGCTCAAGGAGAAGGTCGAGTTGGCGCGCTGGGTCGCCGTCTGTTGCGGCTTCGTCGGCGTGTTGTTCATCATCCGTCCGGGCGGCAACGTGTTTTCCTGGGCTGTGCTGTTGCCGCTGGGCAACGCCATTGCCTTCGCCGCCTACCAGATCCTGACGCGAAGGCTGGCCGGGCTGGAGAGTCCCTATGTTTCGATCTTCTATTCCGGTCTGATCGGCACGTTGATCTTGTCGGCGGCGCTGCCCTACTCGTGGGCCTTGCCGCAGAACGCGCTCGACGCTGCCGCTTTCGTCGTCCTCGGCATGCTCGCCGGAATCGGCCATCTGATCCTGATCAAGGCTTACGATCATGCCCCGGCGTCGCGTCTGGCGCCTTTTGGCTACTCGCAGCTGATCTGGGTGCTGATCATCGGCTTTGTCGTCTTCGGCGATTTTCCCGACCACTGGTCGTTGGTCGGGATCGTCATCCTGGTCGCCAGCGGAATCTACACGGCGACGCACCAGCACATCGCCGACTGGCTGCAGCGCGCCGAGCAGACCAACCTGCCGCCGAACGCCTAGCCGCGCGAACTGCTAACCGATGCCACTCGAACCCGCTCGCCTGACGCTTGCTGCCGACGGTACGCCGTTCTCGCCAGGCTATGGCGACGTCTATCATTCGGCGGCCGGGGCGCACGCCCAGGCGAATCACGTCTTTCTGGCGGGCAATTGCCTGCCGGATCGTTGGGCGCATCGCGCTCAGTTTGTCATCGTCGAGACCGGTTTCGGCCTTGGGCTCAACTTTCTGGCGACCTGGCTGGCCTGGCGCGACGATCCGCTGCGCTGCCAGGTGCTGCATTTCGTTTCGCTCGAAAAACACCCGCTGGCCGCCGCCGACCTGGCGCGCACCCATGCCGCCTGGCCCGAGCTGGCGCTGCTGGCCGACGAGCTTTGCCGGCACTGGCCGGCGCTCGAAGAAGGCGCGCATGAGCTCGAGTTCGACGCTGGCCGGGTGCGCCTGACGCTGCATTTGGGCGACGCGGTCACGACGCTGCCGACGCTTGATTCGCGCGCCGACGCCTTCTATCTCGACGGCTTTTCGCCGGCCAAGAATCCCGAACTGTGGTCGCCGGCACTGTGCCAGTCGCTGGCGCGTCTGGCGCAGCCCGGCGCGACGCTGGCCACCTGGTCGGTCGCCGGCAGCGTTCGCCGGGCGCTCGCCGCTGCCGGCTTCGCGGTCGCCAAGCGTCCCGGTTTCGCTGGCAAGCGGCAAATGCTGGTCGGCCGCTTCGGTGCGGCCGATTTGGCCGAACAGCGCTAAAATGGCGCGTTTTCGCTAGGGGGCGCGGCATGCCGACCGGAATCATTGAATCGCTCGATCACGACGCGCGCGGCATCACGCGGCTTGACGGCAAGACGATTTTCGTCGAAGGCGCGCTGCCTGGCGAACTCGTCGACTACGTTTCGTACCGCCAGAAGCCGAGCTACGAAGTGGCGCGCAGCGAGCGCATCGTCAAAGCTTCGCCGCAGCGGGTGACGCCAAGCTGCCCGCATTTTGGCGTCTGCGGCGGTTGCAGCATGCAGCACCTCGATGCCGACGCACAGGTTGCCGCCAAGCAGCGCGTGCTCGAAGCCAACCTCTGGCATCTGGCGCGGATCCAGCCCGGCGAGCTTTATTCGCCGATTTACGGCGCGCCCTGGGCGTATCGCCAGCGCGCGCGCTGGTCGGTCCATCTGGTGCCAAGAAAAGGTGGCGTGCTGATCGGCTTTCACGAACGCAAGAGCAGCTTCGTCGCCGAAATGCGTCAGTGCGCGATCCTGCCGCCGCATGTCTCGGCGCTGCTGATGCCGTTGCGCCAACTGGTGCAATCCCTGTCGGTGAACAACGCACTGCCGCAGATCGAAGTCGCGGTCGGCGAGTCGATAGGCAAATCGATCACCGCGCTGGTCCTGCGCATCCTCAAGCCGCTGACGGCGGCCGACGAATCCTTGCTGCGCGCCTTCGCCGACCAGCATGGCGTCGTTTTCTATTTGCAGCCGCAAGGTCCGGCCAGCGCCTACCGTTTTTATCCGCAGGACGCGCCGCAGCTTTCCTACCGCCTGCCCGATTTTGACGTCGAACACTTCTTTTCGCCGACCGAGTTTACCCAGGTCAATTTCGCGATCAACCGCGTGCTGGTGCGTCGCGCGCTGACGCTGCTCGACCCGCAAGCGGGGCAGCGCATCGCCGACATGTTCTGCGGGCTGGGCAACTTTACCTTGCCGATCGCGCGCCGTGGGGCGCTCGTCGTCGGCGTCGAGGGCAGCGCCGAACTGCTGCGCCGCGCGGCGCAGAATGCCGCAGCCAACGGCTTGCGCGAGCGCGTTGACTACCACGTCGCCAATCTCTTTGATACCACGCCGGCATCGCTCGCCGCACTGGGCCATTTCGACAGCATGCTGATCGACCCGCCGCGCGAAGGCGCCGTCGCGCTGGTCAATTCGATCGGAGCTGACGGTCTGCGGCGTATTGTCTATGTGTCGTGCAATCCGGCGACGCTCGCGCGCGACGCGGCGATTCTGGTCTCCCAGAAGGGTTATCGGCTACGCGGCGCCGGCGTCGTCAATATGTTCCCGCAGACCTCGCACGTCGAATCGATCGCCCTGTTCGAACGCGACTGAGCGGCGTTTAGGCCTGATCCGCGAACCGCTCTGGCGCCCATGGCGTAGCGCGCCTTGGGCTGGTGCGCTATCGCCGGCGCGGCACATTTGTGGCGCGCTCTTTGCTCTCGGTTGTGCGAAAATGGAATAATGGTCCAAAAGCCTTGACACGCTCAGCGTAAGTCTTATGCTCTTGCCCGGGTACTGATCAATTCAATAAAAAAGGGGAAAGATGATGAAGAAACTTGCACTGGCGATTCTTATCGCTTTGGGCGCCACCGGCGCTCAGGCCGCTGTTGAACTCAAACTCGGCCACTTCGCCTCGGATACGCACCCGTGCGGCATCGCCGCCATGCAGTTCAAGGCCAACGTTGAAAAGCGCACCAACGGCGAGGTCAAGATCGGCCTGTTTGGCAACAACGCGCTGGGTTCGCCCCCCGAAGTCCTCGAACAGGTGATGCTCGGCGCAGTCGATATGAGCCTTTCGGGGCAGGATCAATTGGCCAAGCACCTGCCCTTCTACGACGTCATCAGCACGCCCTTCGCCTTCAAGGATTACGCCACCGCCGACAAGATCATCGACGGCGATTTCAAGGCCTGGGCCGAGCCCGAGCTGATGAAGAAGAACCTGGTCCATCTGTCCGACTGGGAGTGGGGTTTCCGTCAGCTGACCAACTCCAAGAAACCGGTGATGACGCCGGCCGACCTCAAGGGGATGAAGATTCGCACGCCGCCGGCCTTCGCCTACCAGGCCTTCGTCGAAGCGGCGGGCGGCAACGCGGTGACCATCGCCTTCTCCGAACTGGTGATGGCGATGAAGCAGGGCGTCGTCGACGGTCAGGAAAACCCGGTCGGGACGATCTACGACCTCAAGCTCTACGAAACGCAGCCGTACATGACCATCCTCAATTACACCTACAGTTCGATGGTGCATGTGGTCAACAAGAAGAGCTGGGACAAGCTCAATCCGGCGCAGCAGAAGATCGTCGCCGAGGAATCGGCGATCGCCGCGAAGTCTGCGCGCAAGGCCTTGCGCGACGCCGAGGCGACTCAGCTCAAGGATCTTGAAACGACCAAGGGAATCAAGATTGCTCGTCCTGACCTGGCGCCGTGGAAAGCAGCGATGGGCCCCGCCTGGGACAAGGTCAAAGCCCGCGTCGGCGCCGATAACTTCAAGCGTTTCATGGACATGGTCGAGAAAAACAGCAAGTAATTTTTCTGCGGAAAGTCGGCGGGGCGTCCAGGCGATGCCCCGCCTTTTTAATATCTGCCGAACTTCGATTTTTCGTACCGACTCCACCGCCGCAAAGGGTTATTCATGCTGACGCTTGCTATTTTCGCCACGCTGCTGTTGTTGCTGCTGATCGACGTGCCGATCGCCGTCGCCATCGGCCTGACCGCCGTCGCTTTCTTTGTTTTTCAGGGGCAGAGCGCTTTCCTGGCCATGCTGCCGCAGCGCATGTATTCGGGAACGACCGGGTTTACGCTGCTGGCCATTCCCTTCTTCATCCTCGCCGGCAATCTAATGAATACCGGTGGCACCACGGGGCGCCTGTTCCGTTTCGCGCGCGCGCTGGTCGGTCACGTGCCGGGCGGCCTCGGCCAGGTCAGCGTCGTGTCTTCAATGATTTTCTCCGGCATGTCGGGATCGGCGGTTGCCGACGCCGCCGGCCTCGGCCAGGTTCAGCACCGCGCGATGGTCGATGCCGGTTACAAGCCGACGATTTCGGCGTCCATCGTCGCCGCTGCATCGACCATCGGTCCAGTGATTCCGCCGTCGATTCCCTTCGTGCTTTACGGCGCAATTACTTCCGTGTCGGTCAGCCGGCTGTTTCTCGCCGGCGCTGTTCCCGGCATCGTGATGGGCTTGGCGATGATGATCGCGATCTGGTTGATGGCGGGCCGGCGCGGTCTGCCCAAAGATCCGCGCGCCAATCTGCGCGAAATCATCGACAGTACCCAGGCGGCCTTTTTTCCCTTGATGGCGCCGGTAATCATCATCGGCGGTATCACCACTGGCTTCTTTACCGCCACCGAAGCGTCGGTGATCGCGACGCTCTATGCCGCGGCGCTCGGTTTCTGTTACCGGGATCTCAAATTCAAGGATCTGCCGCCGATCCTGTTCGCTTCGCTCAAGCAGACCTGCGGCCTGATGTTCATCATCGCGACCGCCAACTTCTTCGGCTGGTTCACCATCTTCGAGCGCATTCCCGACGCGTTGATCATGCAGCTCACCGCGATGGGCGCTTCGGCGACGGCCTTCATGTGGATCGTCATGGCGATCATTCTGGTGCTCGGCTGCTTCCTCGACGGCAACGCGATCTTCCTGATCACGCTGCCGATTTTCATGAAAATTTGCCCGCTGTTCGGCGTCGATATGGTCAATTTCGGCGTCGTGATGACGCTGTTGATCATGATCGGCAACCTGACGCCGCCGGTCGGCATGTGTCTCTTTGCGGTCGAGAGCTTTGCCAAGGTCGGGCTGTGGAACCTCGCTTACGAGTGTGTTCCCTATCTGGTCGCGATCCTTGCCGTCACCATCCTTTGTGCCTTCGTCCCGGAAATCGCGCTGTGGCTGCCCAACTACGTGATGGGGGTGGCGAATTGAACTCACTGCCACTGTCTATCCAAGGAGTCAAATCATGAAGCAGACCTTTAATCGCATCGACAAAGGACTGACGCTGGTCCTCGAATGGATCTGTATCGTGCTGTTTGCGGCGATTACCTTCATCCTGACGCTCAACATCGTCGTGCGTTTCTTTCCGTTCATGTCGATGCACTGGTTCGACGAAATCCTTGAGCTGCTCTACGGCGCGCTGGTCTTCTACGGCGCCGCTGCAGTGTGGGTGACGCACAGCCATTTTTCGGTCGGCGACTGGATTTCCAAGTACCTCAAGAGCGTTCGCGCGCGCTTTGCCTATCGTTTGCTGGTCGAAGTGATGTCGCTGGTCTTCATCGCGATTTTCTTCTGGTATGCGCTTCAACTGATGTTGCAGACCGAAGAGCAGACGACCGCCTTCGCCATGTCGAAGAAATGGCTCTATGCCTGCATGCCGATTACCGGTGGAATCATGGTGCTCTATACGCTCAAGAACATGTACCTTGAGCTGGCGAGTATCGTCAATCCAGCGCTGGTCGTCGATCAAGGCCGCGAAGATCTCAATCACTGAAGCTGATTTGACGCCAAGCGGGCCGGGACCGGCCCGCCGGCGGTGCCTCACTCGTCGACGAAATGCTCGGGGTAGCGCTCGGCGATCAGCGGCAGTGAAGTGAGTATCGCGCGCAGATGGCTTTGCATCCTCTGCGCAGCGAGTTCGGCGTCGCCTGACTCGATGGCGTCGACGATCTTTGCGTGTTCGCCAACGAGTTGCGGCATGGGCGTCGCGAAATCGAAGGTCAGAAAACGCACGCGGTCCATCTGCGCCTTGATGCTCTCGGTGACCCGCCAAGCCAGCTCGCGGCCGGCGTGCAGCGCCAGCGTACGATGCAATTCCTCGTCAAGCGCCAGGAAGCTGCGGCTGTCGCCGGGTTTGACCTTCTGTTGCTGCGCGATGAGCTGGCGTAGCGTCTTGATCAACGACGCATCGTGCTTCTCGGTGACCTCGCGCACGATCGAAAGCTCGATGATCTCGCGCAAATGGCGCGCGTCGAGCACTTCCTTGACCGAAATCTTGCGCACGTAAGTGCCGCGCTGCGGCATGACTTCAATCAGCCGCTCTTCGCCGAGCTTGATGAACGCTTCGCGCACCGGTTGCCGGCTGATCGAAAAGCGCTTGCTCATTTCGATTTCGGAAATCGCCTGACCCGGAACGAGTTCACCGCGGATGATCGCCGTGCGCAGGATGCGGTGCAACTGCGCGCCCATTGAAACTGATTCCTTGGGGCGAAAAGTCGCTGTTGCGAAGTCGTCAGAGTTTTCTATTTCCATCGAATTATTCTAACCTAAAGAAAGTTGTTGAATTGTTTTTTTTGGATGCTAGTATACAAGTATTCAAGTTTGGCCGTGACTAGGAAATACGCTGGTAGCAGGTCGCTAGTGCGTATTTTTCTGTCTGAATTTTCGATAAAAATACAAGGAGATACTGAACATGCGTCTTTGCGAAAAGAGTCTTTCCCAGTTGCCTGCGTCGGTTGCCAAGCCGGCCTACGACCGCAGCAAGGTGGTCGGGTCGATCGTTCATCTGGGAATCGGCGCGTTTCACCGTGCGCACCAGGCGATGTTCACCGACGCCGTGCTGGCTTCAGGCGATCTTTCGTGGGGAATCGTCGGT
>JAGTRW010000032.1 GCA_018262095.1 Pseudomonadota bacterium | reverse complement strand
TTGGACCCACCCCTTCCCATCTCGAACAGGACCGTGAAACGAAGTCGCGCCGATGATAGTGCATACTACGTGTGCGAAAGTAGGTCACCGCCAGGCTCCCCATTCATAAAGCCCTCCTTGCATATGCATCGAGGGCTTTGTGTCGTTAACGAGCCGTCATCGTGGTTTGACTTGATGCGGCGAGTGGTGCATTGTCCATAAGAGCCTGGCGACAGGCTGACAAGCGGTGAACGAGCGGTGTTGATTGATGTTGCGGCGTGTCCCAGCGGTTAGTTAATATCTCGCTGATTGTCTTGGAGTTCGAGCACCATGTTTTCACGTTTTTTCAGAGAACTCAAATCCCAGCTCATTACCCTGGGCGAGGTCGTCAGGACCCGTGAGTTTTGGATCTACGTCGGTCTCATTGCCGTTCTGCTGCTGCTTGCGGTGGCGGTACTTCGCCTGGCGACGAGCTTTGATCCAATGACTCGCGGGATGCTGCGCATGGGATTTACATGCAAAACCGGCGAAGGCCAACTGGCGACCATTTTCGTCGGTTCCTTCGTTTTTTCGATCGCCAGCGTGGTCACGCTGGGCGAGGTGATCAACTGGGTCGAAGAGACCCGGGCGTCGCGCATCCCCGGCCGCTACCCACACAAGATCAGTTACTGGCGGCCGATCCTGCATGTCGTCGGGACCGTGGTGCTCGGCGTCAGCGGCTACTTTCTGTTGCTGGCCTGGTGCACCTGAACCAGGCCTAGCCTTGCGCAGGGACTTCAGGCGGCCAGTTCATACACCTGGCGCGAGTCATCGAGGCCGAAACTGGCGTGTTCGCCGAGTGCCACCATGCCGTGCCTTTGCAGTTGTTCGACCAGCACCGGGATCGCCTCGCGGCTGATGCCGTAGTCTGCCAAGCGGGTCGGCACCGCGAGCGATTCGAAGAACTGCCGGGTGCGTTCGATCGCCTGATCGATTCGTTCATTCTCGTCGCCGGTGCGCAAACCCCAGATCCGCTCGGCGTATTGCAGCAGCTTGTCGCGCTTCTCCGCGCGCCGTTGCTGCAGCATCGCCGGCAGGACGACCGCCAGCGTTTGCGCGTGGTCGAGCCCGTGCATTACCGTCAGTTCGTGGCCGAGCATATGCGTCGCCCAATCGTTGGGGACGCCGACACCGATCAGCCCATTGAGCGCCAGCGTCGCGGTCCACATCAGGTTGGCGCGCACCGCGTAGTTTTCCGGCTCCTGCAGCGCTTTGGGGCCGTCCTCGATCAGCGTCAGCAGCAGGCCTTCGGCAAAGCGATCCTGTACCTTGGCATCGCTCGGGTAGGTGAGGTATTGCTCGGTGATATGGACAAAGGCATCGACGACGCCGTTGGCGACCTGGCGCGGCGGCAGCGTGAAGGTCTTGGTCGGGTCGAGCACCGAAAAGCGCGGGAAGAGCAGCGCGTTCGAAAAGGCCAGTTTGTCGTTGCTGGCGCGCCGCGTGATCACCGCGCCGTTGTTCATCTCCGAGCCGGTCGCCGGCAGCGTGAGCACGCTGCCGAAGGCGACCGCGCTGCTGATCTTGGCACGCTTGGCGAGGATGTCCCACGGTTCGCCGACGAAGGGGATCGCCGCGGCGATGAACTTGGTTCCGTCGATCACCGAGCCGCCGCCGACCGCGAGCAGGAAGTCGATGCGTTCGCGACGCGCCAGTTCGACCGCCTGCATCAGTGTCTCGTAGCTCGGATTGGGCTCGATTCCGGGAAATTCGAACACCGTGAAGCCGGACAACGCACTTTTGACCTCGGCCAGCGTTCCGGTCTTGACGATGCTGCCGCCGCCGTAGGTGATCAGCACCCGCGCCTTGGCCGGAATTTCGCGGGCGAGGTCGGCGATGCGGCCGCTGCCGAAGAGAATTCGTGTCGGATTGTAGAAAGTGAAGTTTTGCATGGATCAGTTCCTTAATGGTGTGCTGCCGTAGCGTGAGGCAACGTAGGACCCCAGCGATACAAAAATAATTCCAGTCGACAGCCAGAGCGTTAGCGCTTCATCAAGTAGTGGAACAGCGACAACGCCGATGACGATCGGCACCAGCGCCAGAAAGGCGGCGGTTCGGTCGGCGCCGAGCAGCGCAATAGCCTTGAGGTAGGTTAGCATGGCGAGGATGGTGGCGACAACGCCTTGAAAGGCGCTCTGTATGATAATCATCGAAAGCGGTGCGCTCGCCAGTTCCTTGGGGAGCCACAAGGCATAGATAGGCAGATAGACAACGGCCGAGCCAAATGCCACCGCGCGCGTCAGCGTCCATGCGGAGTATCCCCAGCGCGCCGCCAGTACCGCATAGAACGCCCATAGGATCGAGGAAAGCAGGATCAGCAAGTCGCCAAATATGGAGTCGGCCGACCACACGGAGAAATACGGCATAGCGGCGCAAACGATGCCAGCGGTGATGAAACACAGTCCGATGCAGCGCATCCGGCTGGGTCGGGTGCCGACGATCAGCCAGGCGACGACGCTGATCAGGAAGGGCTGCAGACCGGAGAGCAGGATGCCACCGTGTGATGCCGGGGCGTACTTGAAACCGTTATAAGCCAGCGGCGAGTAAATCAGACTGCACAATAGCGTCAGCAACCACAGCCGGCGATCGCGCCAGGCGCCCTTTGGCATGCTGCCGGCGAAGGGGAGCAGGACCAGCGACGCGGTGATCAGGCGCAGCGCGAAGATGTCGTAAGGTGTCAGGATGCTTTTACCACCCAGTCGCGAGACGAGCGAGAAGCCGGCCCACATGATCAGCGTCGCGGTGGCGGCCAGGTAGCCGCGAAAGAGCTGTTTTCGGTCAGTCAAGCGAGCATCCTGTTCAGGTCTTCGGCAGCTTTTGGAAAAGGCCGCGTAGCGTGCTTTGTAGATCGGCGGGCAGTAGAATCATTTTGGCGTTAGGCGATTCGGCGAGTCGGGTCATGCTGGTGATGTACTTCTCACCGAGCAGGTAGAGCATTGGCAGTTCGTTTTCACCGAAAGCGCCAGTCACTTTGGTAATCGCCTGCGACGACGCGTCGGCCAACATGATCTGCGCTTCGGCGTCGCGCTTGGCCGATTCGAGGCGCGCTTCGGCGGTCAGAATCATCGACTGCTTTTCGCCCTCGGCGCGTGTCACCATGGCCTTGCGTTCGCGCTCCGCGGCGGCCTGCAGTTCCATCGCGCGCTGCATCGATTGCGAGGGCTTGATGTCCTGGATTTCGACCGATTTGACGGTCAGCCCCCAGTCCATCGCTTCGTCGGCGACGCCGGCCTTGAGACGCGTCTTGATCATGTCGCGTTGCGACAGCGCGTGGTCGAGTTCCATCTCGCCGACAATCGAGCGCAGGGTGGTCATGATCATGTTGCGAATCGCTTCGGAGTAATTCTGCACGCCGTAAACGGCCTTGACCGGGTCGGTGATCTTGATGAAGGCGATGGCGTTGACCACGATCACCGCGTTGTCGCGAGTGATCACTTCCTGCTCCTGAACGTCGAGGATGATGTCCTTGGTCGTGAGCTTGTAGTCGACGGTGTCGATGTAGGGGATGATGAAACGCAGGCCGGGCATCAGCGTCACGCGGTACTTGCCAAGACGCTGGACGATCCACTCCTCGCCCTGCGGAACGATGCGCACGCCCTTGGCTACCGTAATGACGACGAAAACCAGGAAGACGACTGAGGTTACGGTCATGCCGATCATTTTGCTTCCTCCACCTTGATGAAACTACCTTCGACGGCGATCACGCGAACCCGTTGGCCCGCCTTGATCTGGGTGTCGGCGTAACACTCCCACAGATCGGAGCCGAGAATCGGTTTTTGAAAGCGCACCTGGCCGCGTGCCTCTGGCGAAATGTCGGCGACCAGAAGGCCGACCTCTCCCGCCACTGCCGCGGCCGACGTGCCGACAGAGGTCATGGTGCGCGGTTTGAGGTAACGAAACCAGACGCCGACGAGCAGCGCAGACAATGCTGCCCACAGCAGGATCTGCGTCGCCACGGCAAAATCGGGCGCTATCAGCAAGGCGATGCCGACGCCGATGGCGCCGATGCCGAACCAGATAATGAAAAAGGCGGGAACTGCCAGTTCGATCATCGCCAGGCAAAGTCCGAGAACAATCCAGTGCCACCACTCGAACATAATTTCGCCCTTTGCTCGATTTGCCGGAAAAGCGAGAGCATAGCGCATCATCGATGCCTGATGCACCCGCCAAAGCCGGCTGAATCGGAATAACATGGCGGCTATGCTTGAATAGGCATCTTTTTGATCGAGAGGACGACCTTGTTAGCCAAAGAAACGACACCGAGTGCGATCGTCAATTATCTTGATCAGTATGTGATTGGGCAGGACGAGGCCAAGAAGGTGTTGGCCGTCGCCGTCTATTCGCACTACCGCAAGATTTCGACCTTGGCGTCAAGCAGCGGTGCCATCGCCAAGAGCAATGTGCTGCTGATCGGTTCGTCGGGGACCGGCAAGACGCTGATGTGCGAGACGCTGTCGAGAATGCTCGGCGTCCCCTTCGTGACCGCCGATGCGACGTCGCTGGCGCAGACCAAGTACGTCAATGAAGAGATCGAGGCGGTATTGCAGCGGCTGGTCGACAAGGCCGACGGCGACGTCGAAAAAGCGCAGTTGGGAATCATCTTCATCGACGAAATCGACAAGCTCAAGGCCAGTAAGGTCGAAGCCCGCGTCATCTCCGGCGAGAGCGTGCAGCACGCCTTGCTCAAGATCATGGAGGGCGCTCCGGTCAAGCTCAAGAGCAATCAGTACCTCGACACCAGCAACATCCTGTTCATCTGCGGCGGTGCGTTTGTTGGGCTCGAGAACATCATGTCGAAGACGCACGGCTTCGGTTTCATCTCGACCACCGGGGGCGACAACCAGAATATTCTCGACCGGCTCAACAAGCGCGTCAAACCGACTGATCTCTTCGAGTACGGCCTGATTCCGGAATTTACCGGCCGCCTGCCGATCATTGCCAACTTTCAGAGTCTATCCAAGGAGATGCTGGTCCGCATCATGAGCGTGCCGAAGAACTCGATCTATCGGCAATACATCGAGATCTTCAAGGCCGAAGGGGTTGAACTCGCCATTGGCCCGCGGGTATTCGAGCAGATTTCGGAAATCGCCATCGAATACAAAACCGGCGCGCGCAGCCTGCGCGGAATATTTGAGGAGCTGATGACGCCGGTTCTCTACGTCGTTCCGGACAACCCGGATATTCACCGGGTCGAAATCAGCTCGCTGTTCGAGGACCCCCGGCTGCTCAGGCGAAGTCAGGAGCGATAGACCAGCACCGGAATCGTCGTGTGGGTGAGCACCTTGTTGGTTTCGCTGCCCAGCAACAGGCCGCTGAATCCCCTGCGGCCATGCGAGGCCATGAAAATCAGGTCGCAGCCGCTTTGCGTCGCGGCTTCGATGATCGCTTCATAGGGGATGTCGTTGGTCAGGGACAGCTTGCTGCACGGTACCCCGGCTTCGCGGCAGAGGTCTTCGACAAAGCCCAGATTCTGCTGCGCTTGCTGCTCGGCGAGCTCGGCAAACTGTTCAGGTGTCGTCGAATCGATCAGCGCGCCTTCGCCATAATAGGTCACCGGATATTCAGGCTTGGCGTAAAACACCGTAATTCTCGCGCCGGCCTCGCGGGCAAAAGAAACGGCGCGACGAGCGGTATCCTGCGAGAGTTCGGAACCATCGGTGGGAACAAGAAGGTGCTTGAACATGATCGAACCTCTTCGTTGTTATGATTGGTAGGGCCAATATAGACCCTAAATCGTTTTGAGGGCAATGGTCTTGCGCGGCCCGCCACGGCCTTGGAGCGGCGGTTTTCTCGCAGCACTTGTTGGGCGAAGGCGTTTTTTCTCGCCGTTTTGATCTCGGTCAATATGTCGCCCGCGCCGCTCGCCGATCATTGGCCTTCGATACTTGGAGAGGTGTTTATGGAAAATATTCGCGATTTGATGGCCGCCGACCATCGCCAATGCGACGACTGTTTCGTCGCCGTCGAGCGCTTGGTGGCGCGTGCGGCATGGGCCGACGCCGACGCCGAATTCGATCGTCTGCGTGACGCCATGCAGAACCATTTCGACGCCGAGGAAGCGATCCTTTTCCCGGCCTTCGAAGCGCGTACGGGAATGAGCATGGGGCCAACTCGGGTGATGCGCGGCGAGCACGATCAGATGCGTGAATTGCTGGACGCGGCAAAAGCTGCTCTCGATGCGCGCGATGCAGACGACTACTCGGGGACCGCCGAAACGCTGTTGATCATGATGCAGCAGCACAACATGAAAGAAGAGAATATCCTCTACCCGATGTGCGACCAGCAGCTGGCGACGCAACTTGAGACACTGCTGGCGCAACTCAAAAACGGGATCTCGGGAGCGATGAAATGACGCCTGCGCAAGCTGACGTGGTGATCGATGGCCGGCAGATGGAGCCGCCCGAGCCCTTCGTGCAAACCATGGCCGCGCTCGATGCCGTCAAGCCCGGGCAGCGCGTTATGTTGCGGCTTTGCCGCGAACCCTTCCCGCTCTACCGCGCGCTCGAACTCAACGGGGTTTCCTGGACCAGCGCGCGCAACGACGACGGCGATTTCGAGATACTGATGTGGCGTGCTGGCGGGGCGCCGATGGTCGTGCCGCCCGATACGCACTGTCCGGATTGCGGCGGAACCTAAGCGACGATGCCGGCCCTTCTTTCATTCGACCAGTCGCCGCCGCTCGCCGCGTCGCTGCGTTTTTTCCTGACGGCGCCGCTGTTCGCCATCCTCGCCGGGATCCTGCTGCTATGGAGCGGTCCGGACAGCTTGGCTTCGCGCTGGACACCGGCGGTGCTCGCGTTGACCCACCTGATCGCTGCCGGCTTCATGCTGCAGGTGATGCTCGGCGCGATGCTGCAGATTCTGCCGGTCGTCGCCGGAGCCAATATGGCCCGACCGCTGCGCGTGGCGACGCTCGTCCATGGCGCAATCACGTTCGGTGTGCTTTTTTTGGGTGCCGCGTTCCTGACCTTTTCGCCCGCCTTGTTCAAGCTCGCCGCCATCCTGCTCGGTGCCGGCATCAGTATATTCGTCGCCTCGGCGGCGTCGGCGCTCTACGGCATCGCTTCGCCGAGCCCGACGATTCAAGGGCTCAAGCACGCGCTTGCCGGTCTGACGGTAACCGTTGGCCTGGGCGTTGCGATGAGCGTATCGCTCGGCTGGTCGCTCGATTCTCCGCTGTTGCAACTGGCCGACATCCATCTGGGCTGGGGCTTCGTTGCCTGGGGGGCCGTTTTGCTGGCCGCTGTGGCCTACGTGGTGGTGCCGATGTTTCAGATCACGCCGGCCTATCCGGACTGGTTTGAGCGCAGTTTTTCGCTTTCGGCGCTGGCCGCAGTGGCGCTATGGACGATCGCCGAGTGGCTGCAACTGGACATCGCCATGGCCTTGCTCGGCACGGTGGTGGTAGCGCTCGCCGTGCTTTTCGCCATCGTCACGCTCGATATTCAGCGGCGCAGCAAACGCGCGCGTTTCGATGCGTCGCAACATTGCTGGCGGGTGGCGATGTTGAGCGCCTCGGCCGCTGGCGCACTGTGGCTGGCGGCCAGCACGCTCACTGCCGTCGGCGAGTGGCCAGCCTGGCCGCTGCTGTGCGGGGTGCTGGCGCTGTGCGGCGGTTTCATGTCGGTGATTATCGGCATGCTCTACAAGATCGTTCCCTTCCTGATCTGGCTGCATCTGCAGAACCAGGGGCAGCAGGGGCGCGTTCCGGCGCCCAATATGAAAAAAATCATCGCGACGCGCGACATGGATCGCCAGATGCTGGCGCACTTTGCCGCCTGCGCGCTGTTGCTGCTGGCGGTGTGCTGGCCGGTCGCCTTCGTTTATCCGGCGGGGATCGCGCTGATCGTTGCCAACGGCTGGCTGCTGCTCAACCTGATGTCGGCGCTCGCGGTCCATCGCGCACACCTCAAGAAAATCAAGCAGGTGGTCGGCGCGCCATGATTTACCTGGCGCTCAGGCATCTGCATGTGACCTGCGTCGTGCTCAGCGGAGCGGGATTTTTGCTGCGCGGAGCGTGGATGTGGTCGGGCTCGCCGATGCTCGGTCGACGCTGGGTTCGCGTCGTTCCGCACTTGGTCGACACGGCGCTGCTCGCCAGCGCCATCGCGCTGGCGGCACTCAGCGGGCAGTACCCGCTGGCGCAGGACTGGCTGACGGCCAAGGTCGTCGCGCTGCTCGCCTATATCGTGTGCGGAACGATGGCGCTCAAGCGCGGTCGGAGTCGTGCCGTGCGTTGCGTTTTCTTCGTCGCGGCGCTGGCGATTTTTGGCTACATCGTCTCGGTCGCGATGACGCGCAGTCCGCTCGGCGTCTTCGCCCTGTTCATTTAGCACGACGTTGCGAACCGCTGCTGGCGACTTGGTTTAAACTGCCCGCTAACCCGTGCGCACCGGATGCCCTCACACCATGACTGCTGAAACGCTCGTTTTCGATCCGAAAATCATCAATCGCTTCGACGTCAATGGACCGCGCTACACGTCGTATCCGACCGCCGACCGCTTCGTCGAGAGCTTTTGCGCCGATTCGTGCGCGCACTGGCTGGCCAATCGCTCGGCCGGCAGCGAACGCCAGCCGCTGTCGCTCTATTTTCATATCCCGTTTTGCAACACCATCTGCTACTACTGCGCGTGCAACAAGATCATCACCAAGGATCACGGGCGATCGGCCAAGTATTTGAAGTACCTGGCCCGCGAGCTCGCGCTGCAGAGCAGTTTTCTCGCCGAAGGCGACAACGAGGTCGCGCAACTGCACTGGGGCGGCGGCACGCCGACCTTTCTCTCGCACGACGAGATGCGCCAGTTGATGGCGGCGACTCGCCAGCATTTTCGCCTGGTCGATGACGGCGAGTACTCGATCGAGGTCGATCCGCGCAAGGTCGATCATGCCACAGTCAAGTTGCTCGGCGAACTGGGTTTCAACCGCATGAGCATCGGTGTCCAGGACTTCGACGAGCGCGTCCAGCAGGCGATCAACCGAATTCAGAGCGAGGCCGAAACGCTCGCCGTGATCAACGATGCGCGCGCTAACGGCTTCAAGTCGATCAGCGTCGATCTGATCTACGGACTGCCCAGGCAAAGCGTCAGCGGTTTTGCGCGAACGCTCGATCGCGTCGTCGCGGCGAGTCCGGACCGCCTGTCGATCTACAACTATGCGCACCTGCCGAGCCTCTTCAAGCCGCAGCGGCGAATTCTCGAATCCGACATGCCGAGCGCCGACGAACGCCTGCAGATTCTCTCGATGGCGATCAACAAGCTCACCGACGCGGGCTACGTCTTCATCGGCATGGACCACTTCGCCAAACCCGACGACGAGCTGGCGATCGCGCAGCGTGAAAAACGGCTGCACCGCAATTTTCAGGGCTATTCGACGCATTCGGACTGCGACATGATGTCCTTCGGCATTTCGTCGATCAGCAAGGTCGGCCCCAGTTACTACCAGAACGTCAAGACGCTCGACGAGTACTACGAGTTGCTCGACCGCGGCGAGATTCCGGTCTATCGCGGCATTGCGCTCGACGCTGACGACATCCTGCGGCGCGCGGTCATCCAGTCGCTGATGTGCCACTTCGAGCTTTCTTTCGAGTCGATCGAAAACGCCTACGGGGTCGATTTCGCGAGCTATTTCGCGACCGAACTCGACGCCTTGCAGGAGATGGTGCAGGGCGGTCTGCTGCGCATCGAAGCGGCGCGCATCGTCGTGCTGCCGCCGGGACGAATGCTGGTTCGCGCGATTTCGATGGTCTTTGACAAACGGCTGCGCGCCGATCGCGAGAGCAAGCGCTATTCGAAGGTGATTTGAAGCCGCGTATCACCTTCTGCGTTGTTGCACCAGATCGGCGGCGATGTCAAAATGCGTTGCAATTGCAACACATGAGGAGTGGTGATGAAAACGGCAAGCTTTCCATCCTTGCGCGTCGATCCCGAGCTGCGTCAAGCGGCCGAGCAAGTTCTGGAGGAAGGCGAAAGCCTTTCGAGCTTTGTCGAGCAGTCGATCAGGGGAAATGTCGAACGCCGGCAATTTCAGCGCGAGTTCATCGCGCGCGGGCTTCTGGCTCGTGACAATGCTTCGCAAAATGGCGCCTATGTCAGCTCAGAAGCGGTCGTCGCTCGCCTCGAAACGATGCTGGCCGAGTCGAAGGCAGGCAAGTGAGCTATCAGGTTCGGTTTACGCAAGACGCGCAAACCGATCTGCTGCGCCTCTATGAATTCCTGCTGGCCAAGGATCAAGCCGACCGGGCGCACGCCGAGCGCGCGCTGGAGGCGATCAAGAACGCCATTCGCAGCCTTGAGTTTTCGCCATTCAGCTTCCGCAAGGCAAGTCCCGATAACCCATTTCTTCGCGAGCTGGTGATTCCTTTCGGTTCGGCCGGATACGTCGCGCTGTTCGAGGTGGAGGACGCCAGTACGGTGACCGTCCTGGCGGTGCGGCATCAGTGCGAAGACGATTACCACTGAAGCTGCGCGCGGGAATCAATCCCGCGTAATAGGCTGTCGGTCGGCCAGCGCTGCAAGTCGGTTAAACTCCGTGTTTTCCCTCCTTGTTTTCCGGCCCATGCCCGAATCGAGCTATTTCGCGTTGTTCCTGATCGGCCTGCTCGGCGGGACGCACTGCATCGGGATGTGCGGCGGCATCGTCGGCGCGCTGTCGCTGGGCGCCGCGACGCGCCCGTCGCTGCAGCTGGCGTACAACGCCGGGCGAATCCTGAGCTACGGCGTTGCCGGTGCCATCGCAGGCGCGCTCGGTGGCGCCAGCCTGGCGCTCGCCGACCAGTTGCCGGTGCGCATCATGCTCTTCGTTCTCGCCAACCTGATGCTCGTCGCGCTCGGCGTCTATCTGCTGGGCGTGACGCGCGCGCTGGCCTTCAGCGAGCGTTTCGGGCAAAGACTGTGGCGCCACCTGCAGCCGCTGACGCGGCGCTATCTGCCGGCGCGAACGATGGCGCAGGCCTTTCCGCTCGGCGTGCTGTGGGGCTGGCTGCCGTGCGGCCTGGTCTATAGCGCGCTGGTCACTGCGCTGGCCAGCGGCTCGGCAGCCAGCGGCGCATTGACGATGCTCGCTTTCGGCCTGGGCACGCTGCCCAACCTGCTGCTCGCCGGACTGCTCGCTGTTCGCCTCAAGGCCTACGCGGCGAAGCCGGCGGTCCGTTTCGTCGCCGGGCTGCTGGTGCTTTGTTTTGGCCTGCGGGGCTTGTTCATGGCACTGCGGCTGATCTTTCAACTCTAAGCGACCATGACGACCATTTCTGAATCCATTGCAAGCACCCACCGCCTCGATCTGCCGCTCGCCGGAATGACCTGCGCCGCCTGCGCCGCGCGTATCGAGAAAGTCCTCAATCGGCTGCCCGGCGTCGCGGCGACCGTCAATCTGGCGAGCGAGCGTGCGCGCATCGAGTTGGCTGCAGGGCAGACGACGCCGCAGCAGATCGTCGAGTCCATCGAGAAAGCGGGTTTCAGTGTTCCGCAGCAGAGCGTCGAGCTGGCCATCGAAGGAATGAGCTGCGCTGCGTGTTCGACGCGAATCGAGAAAGTATTGAGCCGTCTGCCGGGCGTCGATGCAGCGGTCAACCTCGCCGCCGAGCGCGCGCGAATCCGTTACACGCCGGGCGTCGCCGACGCCGCGCTGCTGATCGCCGCGGTTGAAAAAGCGGGATTCAAAGCCCGGGTCGCCGACGACAGCTCGCGCGACGACGAAAAGGCGAGAAAACTCGCCGCGTATCAGGCCGAGCTTAAGCGCTTCTGGATTTCAGCGGCGCTGACGCTGCCGCTGTTGGCGCAGATGGCGACGATGTTCAGCGGCGATCTTCATCACCATCAGGATCTGCTGCCGCGCTGGCTGCAGCTCGTGCTGGCGACCCCGGTGCAGTTCTGGATCGGCTGGCGTTTCTACGACGGTGGCTGGAAATCCTTGCGCGGCGGCGGCGCCAACATGGACGTACTGGTCGCGCTGGGGACCAGTGCCGCGTATTTCTTCAGCCTTTTTGTGACGCTCGGCGCAATCGATGGCCTGCCAGTTTATTTCGAGGCGTCGGCGGCAGTGATCACGCTGGTGCTGCTCGGCAAGCTGCTCGAAGCGCGCGCCAAGGCCAAGACGACCGCGGCGATCGAAGCGCTCATTCGCCTGCAGCCCAAAACCGCGCGCGTCGAGCGCGACGGGCAGTTGATCGAACTGCCGGTCGGCTTGCTGATTCCCGGCGACGTCTTCATCGTTCGCCCGGGCGAGAGCCTGCCGGTCGACGGCGAGGTGATCGACGGCGCTTCGAGCGTCAATGAAGCGAGGCTCACCGGCGAGAGCATGCCGGTCGCCAAGGCTGCCGGCGACCGCGTCTTCGCGGCGACCGCCAACGGTCAGGGAATGCTGCGCTGCCGCGCCACCGGCGTCGGCGAACACACGCTGCTGGCCGGGATCATCCGCCTGGTGGCGCAGGCCCAGGGCTCGAAAGCGCCGGTGCAGCGGCTCGCCGACCGCATTTCGGCGATCTTCGTTCCGGTCGTCTGCGCCATCGCGCTGCTGACCTTCGCCGCTTGGTGGTGGTTCGGCGGCGTCTTTAGCGAGGCGTTGGTCAATGCCGTCGCCGTGCTGGTGATCGCCTGTCCTTGCGCGCTCGGTCTGGCGACGCCGACGGCGATCATGGTCGGCACCGGGCAGGGCGCCAGCGCCGGGATTCTGGTGCGCAACGCCGAAGCGCTCGAACACGCCGAGAAAATTTCCGTGCTGGCGGTCGACAAGACCGGAACGCTGACGCGCGGCGAACCGATCGTCACCGACCTGGTGCCGCTGGCGCTCGACGCCGAAGCGGCGCTGCAACTCGCTGCGGCGCTCGAGCAGGGCTCTGAGCACCCGCTGGCGCGCGCCATCCTGCTGCGCGCCAAGGGCTCGATGCTGCCTGCCGTCGTCGATTTTCGCGCGCTGGCCGGACACGGCGTCGAAGGAACGGTCGATGGACGTCGCCTGCAGCTTGGTGCTCCCGACTGGTTTGCTGAACTCGCGCTGCCGGGCGATCAGATCGCCAGCCTGCAAGGCGATGGCAAGACCGTCGTGGTGCTCGCCGAAAGTTTGGCCGGGCGCAGCGTCGCGCTGGCGCTGCTGGCGATCGCCGACCCGCTGCGCGAGAGCTCGCGCGCAGCGTTGGCGCGCCTGACCGCGATGGGAATCCGCGTCGTCATGCTGACCGGCGACAACGAGCGCACGGCGGCGGCGATCGCAGCGCAGGCCGGAATCGCCGATTTTCGCGCCGGCATCCTGCCCGGCGACAAGGCCGCTGCGGTCAATGAACTCAAAAGCGACGGGCAAGTCGTGGCGATGGTCGGCGACGGCATCAACGACGCGCCGGCGCTCGCTGCCGCCGACATCAGCTTCGCCATCGGCGCCGGTTCGGACGCCGCGATCGAGGCCGCCGACATGACGCTGGTGCGCAGCGATTTGCACGGCGTCGCCGACGCCATCGCGTTGTCGCGCGCGACGCTCGCCAAGATCAGGCAGAACCTCTTTTTCGCTTTCATCTACAACGTCCTGGGAATCCCTTTGGCGGCGGCGGGGATGCTCAATCCGGTTTTTGCCGGCGCGGCGATGGCGATGAGCTCGGTGTCGGTCGTTTCGAATTCACTGCTCTTGCGCCGTTGGCGCGCCGGCCGGCACTAGTCGGGTGGCGCTGGTATCATTTCAGTCCGGCGCAGTCCGGGCGGCGTTTTATCCTGGGAAAAGCGATTAACCACGACGAACATGCCGCGAAGCCAATCCCTGTGGGACAACGATCACGACGAAAAAACAATGGCTTGCCATGTGTTTCCGTATCACCACGAGGTGATTTACAAGAATCCAAGAAAGCCAAGCTTCTTCGTTGTGCCCGTCGTGTCGTTGTGGTTCGAACTGCAGTTTTTAGGTTTATTGGAGAAAACTCAACATGGAAAAGATCGATATCGGCGTTGGCGGAATGAGCTGCCAGGGCTGCGTCAAGAATGTCACGGCCGTCTTGCTCGCCTTGCCCGGGGTGTCCTCCGTCGAGGTGTCGCTTGAAGCCGGAACGGCCCGAATCGCCTACGATCCGGCGACGGTCGGCGCCGAGCAGTTGCGCGCGGCGGTTGAAGGCGCGGGATTCGACTTTACGCTGTAATCGATCAATTTCTATAAAGGACGACCATGTCCACGAATGAACCTACCCCCGTCGCGCCGGTCCGCCTGACCCAACTGTCGCACGGCGGCGGCTGCGGCTGCAAGATCGCTCCCGGCGTGCTCGAAAAGATCCTGGCCAAGACCGCGCCGGCGCTGATCCCGCCGCAACTGCTGGTCGGCATCGAAACGAGCGACGACGCCGCCGTCTATCAGATCAACGATGGGCAGGCGATCGTCGCGACCACCGATTTCTTCATGCCGATCGTCGATGACCCCTTCGATTTCGGCCGCATCGCGGCGACCAACGCCATCTCGGACATCTACGCGATGGGCGGCACACCGCTTTTCGCGCTGGCGATCGTCGGCATGCCGGTGAACACGCTGCCGCTCGACACCATCCGGCTGATTCTCGAAGGCGGCGAGTCGATCTGCGCCAAAGCCGGGATCCCGATCGCCGGCGGTCACACCATCGATTCGGTCGAGCCGATCTACGGGCTGGTGGCGATCGGCTTGGTGCATCCCGCGAACGTTCGGCGCAATACCGGTGCGCGGCCCGGCGACCAGCTGATTCTCGGCAAGGGATTGGGCGTCGGCCTGTACAGCGCGGCGTTCAAGAAAGGTCTGCTGGCGGACAGCGACTACGCGGCGATGATCGCCTCGACGACGCAGCTTAATACGCCGGGTTCGACCTTGGGCGGTATGGCCGGCGTTCATGCCATGACCGACGTCACCGGTTTCGGTCTGCTCGGCCACCTGGTCGAAATTTGCAAGGGCTCGTCAGTGACTGCCGTGCTCGATTACGCTGCGTTACCGATTCTGCCCAACGCGCTCGACTATGCCGCACGCGCTTGCGTGACCGGCGCCTCGGCGCGCAACTGGGCGGGCTACGGCGAAAGCGTCGTGCTCGACGCGCGTTTCGGTGACACCGAACGCGCGCTGCTCACCGATCCGCAAACCAGCGGCGGTCTGTTGATTGCCTGTGCGCCCGAGGTCGCTGCCGAGGTATTGGCGGTTTTCCGGCAACAAGGTTTCGCTTACGCTAGCGTGATCGGCGAGATCAAAGCGGGCGCGCCGCAGGTTGAGTTCAAATGAGGCTCCCCAGCAGGTGGGGGTGGCAGGCCATGCAGTTTTATGAGCGTAGCCTGCCGCTTGTTTAGGCGATGCGGAACTGGTCGCGCGTGGCGCCCTGGCTTTCGAGCGCGGCCAGCCATCCCGGGATCCGGCCGCGTCCGGACCAGCCTTCGCCGTTGGGGCCGCGGAATTTGACGGGAACGACCTGCTTGGCCTTGGCGGCGCCTTTTTGCGCCTTGAAACCGCAATCGTCAGCGCTCAGCTCGAACTGCTTGATCAGGCTTTTGACCGTTTCAATCGCCTTCGACTGTTCGGCTTGGCGAGCCGCGTCGATCTGGCGGTCGAGTGCTTCGCGTTGGGCGACTAATTCTTGATAGCTTGACATGGCATTTCCTTTAAAGTGAAAAAATAATCGGGATCGTTATATTTTCGATGCGATACAACTAAACCCCGTACACCTGCGAATCGGCAACGATTTCGAATCCGATAGTCCCGAGCTTTATTCGCGCGTCGGGAATATCCTGGATATCGATGACCAACAAGGCGCTACCACCATCATCGACAACCCGGCCGTAGGCATTGGTGAAATTAACACCTGCCGTGGCGATTCCCTTGAGCAAGTCGTCGAGTCCGCCGGGCGCATCGGCCATTTTAACGACGACAATTTCGCGTAATGCCGCCGACATTCCGCCTTCATTCAATAACCGCAGCGCGAGCTCCGGATTTGAAACGACCAGGTTCAGGATTCCCCAGCCATTTGCCGTATGGTTAAGATGAATTGAACGGATATTGATCTTTGCCTGCTTCAATACCGCGGTCACCTTTTCCAGGCGGCCCAGTTTGTTCTCGAGAAAAACAGAAACCTGATAGGTCATGGTCGTCTAGGCTCGATTATGCATCATTTTTTTTAAAAAATAACGATTGCTTAATGTAAAAAAACGCAATTCCGGCGAAACGGCTATCTCTGGCGATGATCAAAAACCCTGACCGCCTTGCCTTCCGATTTGGGTATCGATCCCGGTTCGACGAGTTTGATCAGCGGGCGCACCAGCACTTCGTCGCGGATGAGGCGAGCGATATGGTTCTCAAGCTTCGCGAGAAAATCGAGATCGCCGGTAAACCACTGCTTTTTGACTTCGACCTCGATAAGCATTTCGTCCTGATCGGCAATCGTTTCGATGATTATCCGGTAATCGTCGCCGACTTCAGGTAGCTTGAGCAGAACACCTTCGATCTGCATCGGGAAAATATTGCAGCCCTTGATGATAAACATGTCATCGGAACGCCCGGCGATCCGGTCCAATCGACGGTGCGTTCGACCGCAGCGGCAGGGGCCGGGAATGAAGCGCGTCAAATCGCGCGTGCGATAGCGGATCAACGGCATCGCCTGGCGGTCGAGCGTGGTCATCACCAGCTCGCCGATCTCGCCAGCGGCAACGGGCTGCAGCGTGAGCGGATCGATGATCTCGACCACATACGCATCTTCCCAGACATGCAGACCGTTCTGTTCGGTGCATTCGAATGCCACCCCCGGACCATTCATTTCGGACAGGCCGAACGAGTTATACGCCTTGACGCCGAACAGTTCCTCGATTCGCCGTCGGTGTTCTTCGCTATGCGGCTCGGCGCCAATGACCAGCGTATGCAGTTGGGTATCCTGGCGCGGGTCGAGCCCCTCGTCCTTGAATACCTCGAATAATCGTCCGAGATAACTGGGAATCGCGTGCGCGACCGTCGTGCCAAAATCGCGCATCAATTTTATCTGACGCAGACTGTTTCCCGCACCGGAAGGAATGCTCAGGCAGCCGAGCTTCTCGACGCCATACTGGAAGCCAAGACCGCCAGTAAATAGCCCATAGCCCGACATATTCTGAAAGACATCGGTATCGCGAATTCCCGCGGAAAATAGCGAGCGCGCCATCAGATTGGCCCAGCTTTGCAGATCTTCCCGGTTGTGATAAACAACGGTCGGGTTTCCGGTGGTGCCGCTTGAGCTATGCAGCCGAACGACGTTTTTTTTGTCCATCGAAAGAAATCCCCAGGGGAAGCCCTGCCTCAAGTCTTCCTTGGTGGTGAAGGGAAGCTCGCCAAGCTGCGCTATCGATGTCATCCCCGATTTGACGATTTTGCTGATTTCCGGAATCCGGCAATAACCTGGAGATTTTACGGCTTGACGCAACGAACTGTTCAGTCGATCAAGCTGCAGCGATTCAAGCGCTCTCCGGTCGATGGTTTCGAGTTCTTTTTCCCAATACATATCTTTTTTTTCTGGTTGGCAATCGATAATCAAGGATGGAAAGTGCAAGATGCTCAGTATCGTTGAGCGTCTCGGCTGAGTCAATTGCCGGCCGTTATCCTGAACTTGCGACAGAACGGGTTGGCGGCATAGGGGCGTGCGTCAGCAGAAAACAAGATCAGGTCAATGAGATAATGTAAGGCGCCTACTTCTCAGTGCTTTGCCGGATCTCCCCAGTCATTGCTGATAATCCGTCTGCCGACCGAGCTGATCCGCGTTTCGAGACAGGCTGCGTACTGCTTGGCGCTGTCGTCGAGGCAGGGTTTGCCATCGTAGAGCGTGTACAGGCGGCGAACACGATTGGGCGTGGCCTGCGGCATGATGACGTTGGCGCCGAAACGCAGTCCCTGTTCGCGGCCGTCGGGCGCCAGCGTTTGCAGCGCGGTGGTCGCGGCGATGTTGATCCGGGGCAGCAGCAGGCGGGCGGCGGCGATCATTCGCAGCGCCAGTTGCAGGCGCGTTGCGCCGTCGGGAATCGCCGCACCGCCTGGCAAAACAGCGTGTTCATGCGCGATGTAAGGTCCCATGCCGATCATGTCGGCGCCGATGTCGCGGAAGAAAATGAGGTCGTCGACCAGATCGTCGAGGCTCTGCCCCGGCAAGCCGATCATGACCCCGGTGCCGACTCGGTAGCCGAGCGTCTTCAGGCTCTTCAGGCACTGTAGCCGCGAACTCCAGGTCTGGCTTGGCGGGTGCAGCGCGGCGAACAGTTCGGGCGATGAGGTTTCCATGCGCAGCAGGTAGCGGTGCGCGCCGGCAGCGAACCATTCGGCGTAGGTGTCGGCTGACTGCTCGCCGACGCACAGCGTAATGCCGACGCCGCGCGGCAGCGTCGGCGACTCGGTGGCTGCTTTGATGGCGCGGACCGCTGCGCTGACCAAGCGGGTGAACTTGGCATCTCGTCGTTCTCCCGCTTGCAGCACGATCGATCCGTAGCCCCGCTGCGCGCACCAACTGGCGGCCTCGACGATCTCGCCGAGCGTCAGCGTGTAGCGGTCAAGTTGGCGGTTGCTGCGCCGGATTCCGCAGTAGCGGCAGTCCGAACTGCAGCGGTTGGAGAACTCGATCAGTCCGCGCAAGCGGACGGCATCGCCGTGATTTTCAAGCAGCGTCTGTTCGGCGGCGCGGCGGATGGTTTCGATTTCGTCGGGCTGTTGCGTACTGAGAATCTGGCGCAGCAGTTCGCGATCGGGGGGGCCAAAGGCAAGCCTGGCCGCCAGCGCTTCGCCCGAGACAGTGGCGGTCATCGTCAGCCTCCGGTGACGCCTTGCCGATAGGCGTTCCACGCCGCGGGGAAGCATTCGAGCGCGCGTTCGATGACGCCTTGCGACACCGAGATGGCCATGCCGTAGTTGGTCATCGGAACACCCTGGCGCGCCGCGCGGTATTGGTGAACCAGAATCTGCTTGCGCGTCACCGTGCAGCCGCCGCATTGAACGATCAGCGCGTACGGCGCGAGGTCTTCGGGAAAATCGTTGCCCGACCTGACGTCGATATCGAGCGCACCGCCAGCGTACTGCTGCAGCCAGCGCGGCAGCTTGACGCGGCCGATGTCGTCGGCCAGCGGATGGTGCGAACACGCTTCGGCGATCAGCACCCGGTCGCCGGGCTTGAGCCGCGAGATGGCGCCGGCGCCGGCGGCGAGTCCGAGCATCTCGCCCTTGAAGCGCGCCATCAAGATCGAAAAGGTCGTCATGCGTATCCCGGGCGGCGTTTCCGCTGCGACCTTGAGCACCACCTGCGAATCGCAGATCACCAGCGCAGGCTTGGCGGTCATCTGCGAGAGCGCTGTAGCGAGTTCGCTTTCCTTGACCATCAGGCTCACCGCGTCGCTGTCGAGGATGTCGCGCAGCGTCTGCACCTGAGCCAGGATCAGCCGGCCCTTGGGTGCGCCCAGATCGATCGGCACCACCAGCACGACCAGGTCGCCCGGCCCGATCAGGTCGCCGACCAGACGCGGCGCTTCGCTGCCGGCGTCGGGCGCCAGGCGGAACAGCGCTTCCTTGAGACGGTCGATGCCGCTCGCGTGCACGGCGCAGATGGCGACGGCGTCAATCGCGTCGCGCTCGAGCTGCGCCAGCTGGTCGGGCGTCGGGGACGCCAGATCGCCTTTGTTGAAGACCACCAGCAGCGGCGTTTGCGCCTCGCGCAGCGCGGCAATCAGCGCCAGTTCAAACCCACCCAGCCCTTGCTCGCCGACGACGACCAGCCCGATATCGACGCGTTCGAGAACGTCGCGGGTCTTCTTGACGCGCAGTTCGCCGAGCGCGCCCTGATCGTCGAAACCGGCGGTATCGATGAACACTACCGGACCGATCGGCGCGAGTTCGAAGGCCTTTTCGACGGGGTCGGTGGTGGTTCCGGGCTGGTCGGAGACGATCGAAATCGATTGTCCGATCAAGGCATTCATCAGCGTCGACTTGCCGCTGTTGCGGCGACCGAAGAGTCCGATGTGCAGGCGCAGCGCCTTGGGGGCTTCGAGCATGTCGATCCTTTAAGTCAGTATGGCGATCGCCTCAGCAGCACACGTCGCGCTTGCCGCAGCGGATCTTGGCCAGCATCCGCTCGGCCGTCCGGCGCGGCCTGGCGCTCATTGCCTCGAGCGCTCGATCGATGGCGTCCTCGCCGCTCGAGCAAACGGCCTGCGGGGCAAAGTCGAGCAGGTATTCCTGGAAGGTCGTCAGCGCATTGGGATCGCACTTCTGCCGGATCAGGCCGGGCTTGGCCAGATCCATGAAGTCGCGCCCGGTGCGACCCAGGCGGTAGCAGGCGGTACAGAACGACGGGATGAAACCGAGCTGCGCCAGTTCGTCGACCACCTCTTCCAGCCGGCGATGATCGCCGAGCTGGAACTGGCCGGCTGCGTGCTGGTGGCCAGTCTCGCCTGCGCTGTATCCGCCCGGATTGGTACGGCTGCCCGCGGAAATCTGGGAGACGCCGAGCGCGTAGCATTCGCGGCGGATTGGCGCCGATTCGCGCGTCGACAGGATGATTCCGGTGTAGGGAACCGCCAGGCGCAAGATGGCGATGATCTTGCGGAAGTCGGCATCGGAAACCGGCGCCGGCGGCGCCATCGACAGCGCGGAAGAATCGGCGGGCTCGATGCGCGGAACGCTGACGGTGTGGCAGCCGACACCGAACCGCTGTTCGAGGTGGCCGATATGCTGCATCAGGCTCAGCAGCTCGAAACGCCAGTCGTGCAGTCCGAGCAGCAGGCCCATGCCGACGTCGTCGACGCCGGCCTGCATGGCGCGGTCGAGCGCTGATGCGCGCCAGTCGAAATCGCGCTTCTTGCCGGAGAGGTGCACCGCGGCGTAGGTGTTGCGATGATAGCTTTCCTGGAACAGCTGGTAGGTGCCGATGCCGGCTTGCTTGAGCTGGCGGAACTCATCGACCTCGAGCGGCGCCAGGTTGACGTTGAGCCGGCGGATGTTGCCGGACGCCTCGGTGACGTCATAGACGGAGGCGATGGCGTCGAGAATGTACTGAAAACCGCCGTTGGCTGCCGAGTAGCCTTCGCCGGCGACCAGCAGCAGGCGCTTGTGCCCCTGACGGATCAGCTCGGCGGTGTCGCTTTGAATTTCGGCGCGCTTAAGCGCGACGCGCGGCAAGGCCTTGTTCGAGCTGCGAAAGGCGCAGTAGGTGCATTCGTTGCCGCAGACGTTGGAAATGTAGAGCGGCGCGAAGAGGACCATTCGCTGTCCATAAATCTGCGCCTTGACGCTGCGCGCGGTGGCGAACAATTCTTCGATCTGTTGCGGCGCGGCGATCTGGCACAGCGTCGCCACCTCGGCCAGGCTGAGGCCCTTGAGTTCGCGCGCCTTGTGCAGCACGTCGCGAATTTTCGCGTCGTCGCGAACTGCGCCTTGGAGAAGCTCATCAACCTCGCCGGCGCGCAGCCAGTCACTGGTCGGGTATTGGCTCATCGTCGCGACGCTCCGGGCGGGTCGATTTTCGTTGTCACGGCGTCAGCGCCCGCCCTGTTTCTTGAGCTCGTCCCACGCCGCCTGGATGTCGGCGATCACCCCGCAGGGCCTGGCGCTGTACTGCGTGTGCAGCATCTGGTGCGCTTTTTCGGAGTGCGGCGCGCCGAGAAAGTCGGCGTAGAGTTTTTGCACCTGCTGGTTGTTGTGCGACTGGCGAACCTTGGTTTTTCGATCGATGCCGAACATCGTCTCGCGGCGCATCATGGCATGCGGAATGTACGACTTCTTCGAGCGCAGCGTGCCGCCGCCGTCGACGCAGCCGCCCGGGCAGGCCATGATTTCGATGAAGTCGAAGTCGGCGGTGCCCGCCAGCACGGCGTCGACCAGCTGGCGGGTACCCTTGAGGCCGTGGCACATCGCCACCTTGATCTGACCGTACTCGCCGCCGAGCTCGACGTTGGCCGAGCGAACGTTCTCGAAGCCGCGCAGCTGCGCGACCTCGATGTGTTCGAGTTCCTTGCCGTTGACCACGTAGTACATGGTGCGCACCGCCGCCTCCATGACGCCGCCGGTGGTGCCAAAGATCGCCGCGGCGCCCGAGTACTCGCTCATCAGCGGATCGTCGTAGGCTGACGGTTCGAGCAGCTTGAGGTCGATTCCTTCGCGGCGCAGCAGGCGCGCGAACTCGCGCATGGTGAGCACGATGTCGACGTCCGGAACGCCGTTTTCGCCGAGTGCGGGGCGGGCAGCCTCTTCCTTCTTGGCGGTGCATGGCATGATCGCGATCATGCGCATCTGCTTTGGATCGATGCCGCGTTTTTCGGCCAGGTAGGTCTTGGCGATCTTGCCCATCACCGCCTGCGGCGAGCGCGTGCTCGACAGCAGCGGCAGGATTTCCGGGTAGTGCTTCTCGGCGAAGTTGATCCACGCCGGGCAGCAGGACGTGAAGGTCGGCCGATAGCTCTTTTTCAGACGACCGAGCAGCTCGGTTCCCTCTTCCATGATCACCACGTCGGCGCCAAAGTTGGTGTCGAGGATGACATCGGCGCCCATCAGGCGCAGCGCGGCGATGATCTGGCCTTCGACGTTGGTTCCCGCCGGCAGTCCGAACTCTTCGCCGATGCCGACTCGGATCGCCGGCGCCGTCTGGAAGACGGTGACGATTTGCGGATCGGCCAGGTAGTCGAGGACGTCCTGGGTCTGGTCGCGCTCGGCGAGCGCGCCGGTCGGACAGACCATCACGCACTGGCCGCAGGTCACGCACGGCGATGCCGCCACCGAGCCGCCCTTGAGTCGGATTCCGGCGGCGTTGCCCCAACCGGCGAGTTCCAGCGCATCGACATCCTGGATCTTGCGGCAGACGGCGACGCAGCGTTGGCAACGAATGCAGCGGCTGCGGTCGTAAATGACCGGCTGGCTGCCGTGGTCCGGTTCGAGATCTTCCCAGCCTTCCGTATAGTGGAAGCGCACCTGTTTGAGGCCGACCGAATTGGCCGTCGCCAACAGCTCGCAATTGCCGTTGCGCGGGCACGAGGCGCAGGACTGATGGTGGTCGGCCATGATCAGTTCCATCTGCAGCTGGCGCATCTCCTGCACCTTCGGCGTCCGCGTCATGACCTTCCAGCCGTCGCCGAGCGGCGTGTCGCAGGCCGTCACGTAGTGCGGCCCAACGGTGTCCTGGCGATCGACCTCGACCAGGCAGACCCGGCAGGTGCCTGGCGCATGGTCGATGTCGTTGAGCTCGCACAGCGTCGGGATGAAAATCCCGTTTTTTCGCGCGACCTCGAGGATGGTCTCGTCGTGCTCGAAGGAGAATTCCCTGCCGTTGATGTGAGCTTTCATGGACGATTACTCGTAAAGGTCGATTCTTTATGCGCGGCACGGACTGGCTGTTGCAGCGGCTTGGCGGTGACGACCGAGTAGAGCCGATAGCAGCGCAGGCAGCGGCTGGCTTCGGCGTAGGCGTCTTCTTTCGAAATCACGCGATCGACTTCGCCGAAGTGCTTGATGCGCTCACTGGCGTCGAGCTCTGGCAGCGTCACCGGGTCCTGATGCAAGGGCGGTGTTTTGAGGCATTCGCCCGCAAACAGCTTGTTCTTGGCCAGAAAGTTCTGCATCCGGCGCTCGGGCCTGATCCGCACCTCGCCGTCGTCAAGATAGTCGCGAATGGCCGCTGCGGCGCGCTCGCCATGATCGAGCGCATTGACCAGCGTCAATGGCCCGAGCACGCAGTCGCCGCCGGCGAAAACGCCTTGGCGCGAGGTCTCAAGCGTGTCGGGATCGACCGTGATGCAGTTCCAGCGATCGCGTTCGATGCCGTCTTCGGGCTTGAGAACGGACGGCTCGACTTGCTGGCCGATCGCCGCGACCAGTAGGTCGCAGCGCATCAAGAAGCCCGAATCGGGCAGCGCCTCAACGCTGCGCCGTCCGCGCGAATCAAGCTCGGTCTGGCGCATGCTGACCAGCTCAACGCCGCGCACCTGGGCGTCTTCGACGACCAAGCCGGACGGGTTGGTCAGGCAGTGGAAGACGATGCCTTCGCGCTGCGCAGCGACGATTTCGTCGTCTTCGGCCGGCATGTCCTCGACGGTTCGGCGATAGATGAGATGCACCGATCGCGCGCCCATGCGCCGCGCCGAGCGAACGCAGTCCATCGCGACGTTGCCGCCGCCGACGACGATGACGTCTCCCGTTACTGCGAAAGGCTCGCCGTGCTCGACATGCTGGTGCACCTTGAGCAGGAAATCGACGCCGGAGGCGTAGCCCGCGAGTTTCGGGTCTTCGTTGCGGATGCCGAGCAGACTGCCGCGGCTCGCGCCATAAGCCAGGAAGACCGCGTCGTAGCCCTTGTCCTGCAGGTCATCGACGGTGAAGTCTTCGCCGAGCACCTTGCCGTAGAAGAAATGACCGCCCAGTTGGCGGACGACGTCTTCGGTTTCGGCCTTGAGCACGTCCTTGGGCAGTCGATAGCTGGGAATTCCGATCGACGCCATTCCGCCGGCGGTTTTCTGTGCGTCGAAAACGTCGACCTGGAAGCCTTCGAGCAAGAGCTTGTAGGCGCAGGTGATTCCGGCCGGGCCGGCGCCGATCACCGCCACGCGCTGGTTGCGCCGGATCGGACTTTTGGTAAAGCGCAGCCGGTCGTTGGCAATTGCCTGATCGGCGGCGTAGCGCTTGAGCATGCGGATGCCGACCGCGCCTTCCACACTTCGCCGGCGGCAGGCGATTTCGCAGAAGCGTACGCAAACCCTGCCGCAGCTTGCCGCCATCGAGTATTTGTCAAGGATGACGCCCAGTGCAAAGTCGAACTTGCCGCCTTTGACGCCGTCGATGTACTTGGGCACATCGACCTTGGATGGACACGCTTCGATGCACGGCGCCGTGGTATAGACGAAACTGTGCTGGAAAATGGCCTGCGCCGGTTTCAGCGGTTTGAACTCGTCGCTGAAATAGTGCAAGGCATCGAGCAACGCCTTGGCGCACGATTGCCCCATGCCGCACAGCGAGGTTTCGGCGACTTGTTCGGCGATTTCCTTGATGTCATCGAGGATGCCGTTGGCGGTCAATCCCGCCGAGAACTTCTGCAGCAGGTCGCGCATCCTTTGCGTGCCGACGCGGCAGGGCGCGCAGCGGCCGCAGGATTCCCTGGCGGCCTGACTCAGGTACTGGCTGAACGCTTCGACCAGGCTCATGTCCCGGTCAAAGACCAGAAAACCCCGGTCGGCAATGAATGCCTTCGTTTCGTTGTGCGGAGCAAAGTCGTCGAGCCCGGTCAATACGGCGGGTTGCTCGCCAAGTTCGATGAGGCGGAAGTCGTGAACCTTTCCGTCCCAGACACCATAAACCGATCTGTTCATCCGCTGCCCCCCTCGATGACCTCGTTGGTTTTCTTTGCTTTCGGGCAGCAAACGGTCGGCGCAGAGCGCTGTCCGGCGACGCTCGATCTTTCGCTGCTTGGCGAGAATCATCGGCTGTTGCATCGCTGGCTCGATCGCCTGCGACGCGCGCGGCTTTTTTTCGAAACGACCGACGACTCACGCAGTCGCTCAAACCGCTCTCTTTACTTTGACCCCCGTCGCGATTCTCGGCCGCTTTTGATCGGGGCGCAAGTCATTGCAATTCATCATCTCGTTCTGTTCTCGAATGATCTGCTAAGGCCTTCGATGTCGAGCGGAACTGATCGCGGCTTCAACCGGGGGCGCCCGGTTCCGCCGCTTGTCCTGAATTTCAGCAACGGGTAGTTACGCGGCTTGCGAGCGCTCGCGCGAAATCGGCGGGATTGCTCGGGTGATCAAGGAAATCGCCGATCAGACCAACCTTCTGGCGCTCAACGCCGCCATCGAGGCGGCGCGCGCTGGCGAGCGGGGACGCGGTTTCGCGGTGGTCGCCGACGAGGTGCGCAAGCTGGCCGAACGAATCGGTAAGGCAACCGACCCGATCAGCGGTTTGGTCAGTCGGTCGCGCGCTTCCGGATCTGACGCGGGGCGGGGCAAAGACTACCGGGCCTGGCTTTGTGGCGTGCGGGCCAAACGCCTCAGCAAGCGCCGGGGCTTATGTCGCGACTGCATTCTTCGAGCAGGTAGGCGACCGAGCGGTAGCTGCGTCCGCTTTGCGTGGAGAGCCCGATCTCGCAGGTGCGATTGCTCGAGACACCGCAGCGGCAATCTTCAGGAAGCTCGTCGCCGAGCTTGCGTAGCGCGTGGCGGTTGAGTTCGGGTACGACGAAGCCGCGATCGCCGGCAAAACCGCAGCAGTTCACCCCGGCCGGTTCGACGACCTGCTCGACGCAGGCGCTGACCAGCTTTTGCAGCTTGGCGGCCGAGCTGCTCTGGCGCACGCTGCAGTTGATGTGCAGGGCGATGGGCCCGCGCTGCCGGGTGAGCCGTAGCCTGGGTAACAGTGCGTCGTGGGCGAATTCGTGAAAGTCGAGGAGCGGTAGACGGCCGGCCAGGTACGCTTGCATGCGCGCGCTGCAACTGCTGGCGTCCATGATGATCGGGTATCGCCCGTCGTCGCTGGCGGCCCTGAGCGCGTCCTCGAGCCGGGCAGCGCTGGCCTCTGCGACTTCGGCCAGACCCTTGCTGGCGAACATCTGGCCGCAGCATAGCGCGGCGTAATCCTGCGGCAAACGCGGCGCGTAGCCGGCGCGGACCAGCAGTTGCAAGATGACCTCGCCGAGTTCGGCTTCTGCCTCGCTGCTCGGACCAAAAATGCGCCCGCCACAGGCTGGGAAGTAGACCACCGGATCGCCTTGCCCGGCACGGAGCTTGAGTGCTTTTCCGGCGCGCGGCATCGGCAGCTGCCAGGCGCCACCCGAGAGTCGGGCGAGCGCCGGGTCGCCGAACACCGCGCTCGCCTGGTGAGCGATGCGCAAGCCCAGGCGGGCGCCGGCCGCGAAGAGGCCGAAGTGTTCGCCGGCGAGGCGGCCGACGCGGCGCTCGACCGGGCCGTGCGCGAGGCCGCGCAGGCGGCGGATCAGTTCGCCGGTATTGATGCCGACCGGGCAGGCGGTCGAGCACAGCCCGCAGCCGGCGCAGGTGTCGAGGCCAAAATGACGGTAGTCCTCGACCAGCGCGCGGCCCTCGTGCTCACCCGCCGCGCGACGACGTGCGATTTCGCGCCAGCCGACGATACGCTGGCGTGGCGACAGCGTGAGCTGGTGCGAAGGACAGAGCGGTTCGCAAAAGCCGCATTCGATGCAGCGGTCGACCAGCGCGTCGGCCGCCGGCATCGGTTTCAAGTGCTTGAGGTGCGCCGCGGCGTCGTCGTTGAGAATGACTCCCGGATTGAGCAGGTTTTCCGGATCGAAGAGCGCCTTGATGCGGCGCATCAGGTCGGTCGCCTGTCGCCCCCATTCCATCTCGACGAAAGGCGCCATGTTGCGACCGGTGCCATGCTCGGCCTTGAGCGATCCGTCGTAGTCGTCGACCACCAGGCGGCAGAGCGCCTCCATGAAGCCGGCGTAGCGCGCCACCTCGGCGGGGTCGCCGAAATCCTGGGTGAATACGAAGTGCAGATTGCCCTCGAGCGCGTGGCCGAAGATGATCGCCTCGTGGTAGCCGTGCTGCCTGAAGAGCACCTGCAGGTCGACTATCGCGCTGGCGAGCGCGGTGACCGGAAAGGCGACGTCCTCGATGATCACCGTCGTGCCGCTGCGCCGCATGGCGCCGACCGATGGGAAGGTTCCCTTGCGTACCTTCCAGTACGTCTCGCAGGTTTGCGCATCGCGCGCGAACTGCGCCGCTTCGATCGTCGCGATTCCGGCGATCGCCGTCAGCGCCGCGTCGATGTTGGCTTGCAGCCCGTCAGGGTGGGGCGAGCGGACCTCGACCAGCAGCGCGCTCGCCGTCTCACCGAGCGTACGGATCAGCGCGGGCAGTCCGGGCTGGTTTTCGACGCTGCGCAGCGCCGCGCGGTCGAGCAGCTCGACCGCGGCCACCGGCCGGGATTTGAGGCCGACCACCGCCTGGCAAGCGGTGGCGATATCCGGGAAAAAGATCAGTGCGCTGGCCTTGCACGCTTCCTCGGCGACGGTGCGGTAGGTGATGCGCGAAATGAAGCCGAGCGTGCCTTCCGAGCCGATCATCAGGTGCGTCAGGATGTCGATCGGGTCGGCGTAATCGATCAGCGCGTTGAGGCTGTAGCCGGTGGTGTTCTTGATCTTGTATTTCTTCTCGATGCGCGCGGCGAGCGCGGCGTCGGCGCGGACCTCCTCGCCCAGGCGCGCGAGCTCGCCGAGCAGCGCCGCGTGGCTCTGGCGAAACGCGGCGACGCTGGCCGCGTCCTGGCTGTCGACGACGCTGCCGTCGGCGAGCATGACGCGCAGGCCGACGAGCGTGCGGTAGCTGTTCTGCGCGGTTCCGCAGCACATCCCCGAGGCGTTGTTGGCGGCGATGCCGCCGATCTTGCAGGTGGCGATCGACGCCGGATCGGGGCCGATCTTGCGCCCGAACGGGGCCAGGCGCCGGTTGACCTCGCCGCCGACGATCGCCGGTCCGAGACGCACAGTCTCCGCATCGGGCGCGAGCTCAAAGCCGGCCAGGCCGTCGCCGAGCAGGACCAGGATACCGTCGCTGATCGCCTGCCCGCAGAGGCTGGTGCCGGCGGCGCGGAAGGTCAGCGGGAGCGCGTGCTGCCGCGCCACCGCCAGCACCTGCGCGACCTCGTCCTCGCTATCGACGACCACGACGACTTCGGGCAGCAGCCGGTAGAAACTGGCGTCGCTACCCCAGGCGAGCCGCCGCAACTCGTCAGTGATGACGCGATCGGCAGGCAGGTGTGCGCGCAGGGCAGCGATGAGCGGGTTCATTTTCGCTATTCTCGTCGCAATGGCGTCGCGACGCCACCGGGCCTGTGGCGTACCGGGCCGTGAACGACACAGGCCCCGGGATAGCGGATCCCGGGGCCTGGTTGCCTAGCGCGGCAGACTCTGGCTTAACCGCAGCTGCCGACGGCGCCGCAGGCGGTGCAGAAATCACAGCCGTCCTTGCGGATCATCGTGTGGTTGCCGCATTCGCCGCACAGCTTGCCAGCGGTCGGCTTGGGCGTCGTGCTGGTAGACGGCGTCTGCAGGATTCCCATCTGTTGCAGCGGCATTCCGGTTTCGTCGAGGATGCCGAGCATCGCGTAGCGGTGGATGATCAGTTGCGCCATATAGGCGACCGTCGACGGGTAGGTGGCCTGCCGGCGCGTCCCGGGAACGAAGGCCATGAAGTCGCCGAGCGGCTCGGGGTAGTCGAGCAGCTTCCTGAGCTTCATGCCGATCCACGCCGGGTCGAGCACGCGCATGTCGAGCGAGAGCAGTTTGGTCAGGCCGTCGAGTGCGCGCGGGTAGTTGCCCGAGAGCCACACCGAGTAGGGGCGCGTGACGCCGTCGGGCAAGGTGATCTCCTTGAGGCCGAGGACAAAGTCTTCGTCGGTTGCCGGGTTGAAGATGTCGACTGTCCATGACAGCGTGCCGTCGGTACCGGTCTTCGGTTCCTTGAGGCTGAACATGGCGTCGAGCACCGGCGTCGGGCCGGCGTTCTTGAAGGCGCCGAGCTGTTCGACGCGGAACTGGATCAGGCGCGCCATCGCCGAGACCAAGGAGGGCATGCGCAGACGTTCACCGTGCGGCGGGAAATGCATGTCGAAGCCGTCGCCTTCAGGCGTCTTGGCCAGTGTTTCGAGCTTGAGCGCGAGCCAGCCATGGTCCTTGGCGCGCATGTCCATCGACAGCGTCTTGGCGACGGCACCCAGGCCGCGCGGCTGCGCCGGGCCATTGACCCAGGCTTCGAACGGCCACGAGCGGTCGTCCTCCTCGACATGGCCGACGAATAGCGCGAACTTGCCGTGCTCGTGTTCGATCATGTAGGTCCACGCCATATTGCCCTCCGGCAGGTTGGGACGGCCCGGCCAGCGCAGGCTGGAGAGCACCGGCGCCGGCAGGTTCTTGATCGACAGGCGGCGGTTGGCATCGCCGTTGATGAAGTCCTGCGGCTGCTTCTTGTCTTCGGCCTTCTTGCTCGGTTCGACCGAGAGCACCGCGCCGAGCACGCTGTTCGGGCGGTAGGTCGCCAGGCCCTTGAGGCCGGCTTTCCAGGCGCTCATATAGAGGTCCTGGAAGTCAGCGTAGGGGTAGTCGGCAGGAACATTGACCGTCTTCGAGATCGACGTGTCGATGTACGGCGCGACGGCGGCTACCATGTCCTTGTGCGCCTGCGCCGAGATTTCGAGCGCGGTGACGAAGTAGTCGGGCAGTTTTTCGACGTCGCCGCCCATGTGCTTGTAAAGGCGCCAGGCGTAATCCTCGACGGCGTATTCCTTGAGCGTGCCGTCCTGCATGCGCTTTTTGCGGCTATAGGTCCACGAGAACGGCGGCTCGATGCCGTTGCTGGCGTTGTCGGCGAAGGCCAGCGAGATGGTCCCGGTCGGCGCGATCGACAGCAGGTGCGAGTTGCGCAGGCCGTGCTTGCGGATCTCGGCCTTGACCTCGGCCGGCAGGCGTGAGGCGAAATTGCCGCCGGAGAGATACAGTTCGGCGTTGAACAGCGGGAACGCGCCGCGCTCTTTGGCCAGTTCGACCGACGCCAGATAGGCGGTGTCGCGCATGTATTCGGAGATGCGCGCACCCATGGCGGTCGCTTCCGGACGGTCGTAACGCATGCACAGCATGCACAAGGCGTCGCCCAGTCCGGTGTAGCCGAGGCCGACGCGGCGCTTGTTGGCGGCTTCCTCGCGCTGACGGTCGAGCGGCCAGACGGTGACGTCGAGCACGTTGTCGAGCATTCGCGTCGACACCTTGACGACTTCACCGAAGGCTTCAAAGTCGAATTCGGCGCGGTTGGTGAACGCGTTCTTGATGAACAGCGTCAGGTTGATCGATCCGAGGCAGCAGCAGCCGTAAGGCGGCAGCGGCTGTTCGGCGCAGGGGTTGGTGGCCTCGATGACTTCGCAGTAATAGAGGTTGTTGTCCTTGTTCATGCGGTCGAGAAACAGGATTCCCGGCTCGGCGTGATCGTAGGTCGACTTCATCACCTGGTCCCAGAGGTCGCGCGCGCGCACCTTGCGATAGACCCAGATGCCGTCGTCGCGCTGATAGGCGCCAGCGGCCTTCATGTCGGCGTTGGGTTCGGCGCGGTGCACGAGCTCGACGTCGGTATCGGTTTCAACCGCTTGCATGAAGGGGTCGGTGACGGCGATCGAAATGTTGAAGTTGGACAGATCGCCGTGGTCCTTGGCGTGGATGAAGACTTCGATGTCCGGGTGGTCGCAGCGCAGCACGCCCATCTGCGCGCCGCGGCGCGCGCCGGCCGATTCGACGGTTTCGCACGAACGGTCGAAGACGCGCATATAGGAGACCGGGCCCGATGCACGCGATTGCGTGCCCTTGACCTGAGCGCCCTGCGGCCGGATCGTCGAGAAGTCATAGCCGACGCCGCCGCCGCGCCGCATCGTCTCGGCCGCTTCAGCGAGCGCGCTGTAGATTCCGGGCTTACCGTCGACGAGTTCGACGATCGAGTCGCCGACCGGCTGCACGAAACAGTTGATCAGCGTCGCCGCCAGCGGCGTTCCGGCCGCCGAGTTGATTCGTCCGGCGGGAACAAAGCCGTTTTCCTGTGCCCACAGGAAACGCTCCTCCCACTTGGCGCGGTATTTCTCCTCTTCGTTGGCGGCCAGGGCGCGCGCGACGCGCAAACGAACGTCATGGACACTGGTTTCGCTGCCCTTGGCGTACTTCTCGACCAGGACCTCGGCGGAGATTTCCTGTTCGGCGAGCGGCGCGATCTGCGGCATTTCGGCGATCGCGGTCAGGGACAGTTGCTGCGAATTCTGGCTCATCTTTTTTTACCTCTCTGGTAGCTGCAATTTTCGGTTTGGGCGCGGCGCCTGATTCGAGTCGTCAGACCGGCGCCAACCATGCTGTCATGGACAACTGGCGGGGCGGGTTGTTCAGAATGGGGTAAATCTACTACAGGTAGTTGGTCTAGGCAAGAAATTGACTAGATGTAGTTGTTCCGGATTGTGCAATGCAGCCCTGAAAAGGCTGTGGAATCACCGTTTTGCGGGCGTTGAAATTTATTTTTGTTGCGCTGCGGCAATCGGCTCGCCGTGCGCGATTCGTCTACGTGAGCGCGGTGGTTTGCGCTCGATCGCTGGCGATCGGAACTCGCGCGCGAAGAGCGAGCTTTATCGACGGAGAGATGTCGAGGATGATTTCG
The DNA here is from genome assembly GCA_018262095.1 of Pseudomonadota bacterium. Lineage (GTDB taxonomy): Bacteria > Pseudomonadota > Gammaproteobacteria > Burkholderiales > Rhodocyclaceae > Propionivibrio. Next base: position 13,036 of record JAGTRW010000032.1, on the reverse strand, counting down.
TTTATTCAGGCGTCAGGGCGTTGTTGCGGTTGGCGTGGGCGATCAGCGTGGCGATCACGCACGAGGCGATGCGCGTCTCGGCGGTGTCGGCGCGACTGGTCAGTACGATCGGCACCTTGGCGCCGAGAACGATGCCGGCGGTCAACGCGTTGGCCAGGTATTCGAGCTGCTTGGCGACCATATTGCCCGATTCGAGGTCGGGGACGACGAGGATTTCGGCGCGGCCAGCGACCACCGAATTGATCCCCTTGGTCTTGGCCGCTTCGATCGACACTGCGTTATCGAAGGCCAGCGGGCCGTCGAGCAGGCCGCCGGTGATCTGGCCGCGGTCGGCCATCTTGCATAGCGCGGCGGCGTCGAGCGTGGACTGGATCTTGGGATTGACGGTTTCGACCGCCGAGAGAATCGCCACTTTCGGTTCGGCGATGCCGATGATGTGCGCGAAGTCGACGGCGTTCTGGATGATATGCACTTTTTCTTCGAGCGTCGGCGCGATATTGATCGCCGCGTCGGTGATCAGGATCGGTCGCGGGTAGGTCGGTACGTCCATCAGGAAAACGTGGCTGATGCGCCGCGCGGTGCGCAGGCCGGCGGCGCGTGAGACGACTTCGGCCATCAACTCGTCGGTGTGCAGGCTGCCCTTCATCAGCGCCTCGGCGTCGCCGTTGCGGATCAGCGTCACGGCCATCGCCGCCGACTCGTGGCTGTGCTTGACGTTGACGATGCGGTGTTGTTTGAGGTCGAGCCCGAATTCGGCGGCGATGGCGCGAATTTTCGGCTCGGGACCGATCAGGATGGGGTCGATCAATCCCGCTTCGGCGGCCATCAGCGCGCCTTTGAGCGATTCGAGGTCGCACGGATGGACCACCGCCATGTCGATCGGCGCCAGCCCCTTGGCCCGCGAGACCAGCGTTTGCAGGCGCGCGAACTTGTCCGAAATGGTGATGTCCGGCAGATTGACGCGTTTGGTGATCACCTTCTCGGCCGGCGCCAGCACTTCGGCGGTGCCGTGCACCACCTGCATGCCGTCCTGATTGATGCACGAGCAGTCGAAGATGATGTGCTGGTTGTGCACGAACATCTGTTTGACCATGACCGTCACGGTAATCGTGTCGCCAAGCCGAACCGGCTGCGCAAAATGCAGCGCCTGGTCGACCAGGACCGTTCCCGGCCCGGGAAATTGCGTGCCGAGCACGGTCGAGATCAGCGAGGCGCTCCACATCCCGTGCGCGATGACCTCGCGGAACATGCCGCTGTTGGCGAATTCCTGGTCGCCGATCGCCGGATTCATGTCGCCGGACATGATAGCGAAGAGCTTGACGTCTTCGGCGCGCAGCGAGCGCACCAGTGACGAACTGTCGCCGATGTGGATCTCGTCGAAAATCCGGCTTTCAAGGAAATGCTGGTGAGTTTCAATGCGCATCATCAAGCTCCGAAAAAGACCCGTTCAACCGCACGAAGGCACGTAGTGCCGATAGCCATTTCAGTCGGAAACTCGCCTGCAGCAATCGCCAGCGGCGCAGCTGAGGTCGCTGGCGTTCTTTGCGACGCCTGCCTTTTGCCGCGTACTCCTGAAGCCGGGATACGCAGCGATCGATTTTTCGAATTATGCCGGGAATTGTAATCTGCTGCGCTGCAGCATGCAAAATATTTATTGCATCGCGAGCGACATGCCCTGCGGGCAAGCCTTAAGCCGGGCTGACGCCGTCTTAGCTGCTGACGGTCTTGTTATACGCGGCCAGCGCCTTGGCGACCTGCGCTGATGGCTTGGCCGCTGCGCCCAGCCCGAATTCGGCCTGCAGCGACGATTTGTTGTCAGCGACGTAGTCGATGACGCGGTCCAGATTGTCGAGCCGGTTGGGGATGAAGTTATTGGGCGAATTGAGCAACTCCGCCGATTTGGCAAAGTGGACGGCAAATTCCTGCAGCGTATTGACCGCACCGTCCTTGTTGCTCGACAGCGCGGCATCGAGCGCAGTGGTGTCGAGCGTCGCCAGATTGGTGCTTTCGTCAATGCTCAGGCCCAGGTCGGCGAGGCCGTGAAAGCCGTCGCTGGCGCCATTGAAGGGGTTCTCGACGCTCTGCTCGAGTTCGTAGAGCGAGATTTCGGCCGCCTGCGTTCCGGCCAGGACGCCACCGCTCTTGACTGTCCCGTCAAAGCGCGTGATCCAGTCGTTGTACTTGGCGGTAAAGGTCTGCAACTGGGTCTTGATGGCTTCGTTGTCGGTCGCCGCGCTGAGCTTGCTCAGCGTTTGGCCGGCGTCCTGCAGACCGGCGACTGCGGTCTTCATGTCGCTCAGTTCGGAAAACTGGGCTTTGTAGCTGACATCCTGGCTGTTGATGATGCTCATCATCGTGTAGGCGGATTGCGGGTCGAACAGCGACATGTTGTAGCCGCTCGCCGAAAGCGCCGTGCCGGAACTGCCGAGCAGTGGATCGCCTGACCCCGCTTGCGTGCTGCTGGCGCCGGTCAGCCAATCGAGGCTGGAAGCGCTGGCGTTCGCCTGGCCGCTCGCCACGTCGAGCAGCGAATTGAATGACTGCGCCTGAAGCGCCGCCATTCGCAGCGTCAGCGACGACGCAAAATCAGTGCCTGTTGACGTCGCCGAACCCGCCGATTTGCCGGCCTGGCCGCTGCTGGTGGCCGTACTCGATTGAACGAGACTGAACAGGGTGCTGGCGATGGTTAAGGGGGACATGAGACGACTCCTGCGGCAATGGTTTGAAACCGACGATTGCGCGACCGGCGTTCGGGCGCTCGATGAAACTGGTGGTGTACGAGCAATATCCGGGCCAGATCTTGCGGTGCGGTCGATGCCTGCAATGGCAGGCGCTTGGTCGAACGCCAAGCAGCGCGGCGGCAAAAACTGCCGCCGGTCAGGGTGGAAATGGCCGTTGTCGCTCGCTGCCGCTGAGCGAAAGACCGCGTTATTTCTCGAAAACGTAGGTGCCGGGCGCCGCGCCAAGATCGGGATAGCTCGCCGCCTTGGTGTCTGGCGGCGCGAGCAGCGGCCCGCATTGCGGCGAAAGCCAGGCCAGCCAGTCGTCCCACCACGATCCCGAGGTTTTTTCGGCGCGCCCCTGCCAGTGCTCGAAATGCTCGTTGCGCTCGGGTTCGGCGACCCAGAAACTGCGCTTGGGCGGACTGACCGGCGGATTGACGATGCCCAGGATATGGCCCGAGGTGGACAGCACGAAACGCACGCGGGCCTTGACGTTGATGTATTTTCGCACGCGATACGACTGGCGCCAGGGGACGATGTGGTCGTCCTCGGCGCTGACCGCGTAGAGCGGCTGGGTAATGCGGTCGAGGTCGATCGGCTCGCCGGCGATGGTCAGCGCATCGCGCTTCATCAGGTTGTTGTGCAGGTACATCTGGCGCAGGTAGTAGGAGTGCATCGCCGCAGGCATGCGCGTCGTGTCCATATTCCAGAACAGCACGTCAAACGCCGGCAGCGGCTCGCCGAACAGGTAGCTTAGCTCGAAGTAGTGCCAGACCAGGCTGTTCGAGCGCAGCAGACGGAAGCTCGAGGCCATGTCGTCGCCGGGCAAATAGCCGGTTTTCGCCATTTTCGCTTCGAGCGAACGAATCGCGGCCTCGTCGATGAAGACGTCGATGTCGCCGGGCCTGGAAAAATCGGTGAGCGTGGTGAACAAGGTCCAGTGGGCGACCGGCATGTGTTTCTCGCCGTAGTGGCGGCTGGCCCAGGCCATATAGGTCGTCACCAGCGTGCCGCCGATGCAGTAGCCGGTGAGGTGCACCTGTTCAGCCTGGCAGAGCTGGCGCACCGTGCCGACGACCTGGTCGACGCCTTCGTGCAGGTAGTCGTCAAAAGTGACGTCGGCCATCTCTGCCGTCGGATTCTTCCAGCTGGTGATGAAGACGCTGTAACCGTGGTCGGTGAGGTACTTGACCAGGCTCTTCCTGGGCGTCAGGTCGAGGATGTAGAACTTGTTGATCCACGGCATGATGAAGACGATCGGCGTCGCATGCACCTGGGCGGTCGTCGGCGTGTAGTGGATCAGTTCGAGCAGGCGGTTGCGAAAAACGACGCGGCCTGGTGTCGTCGCCAGATCGACGCCGACGGTGAAGGCGTCGGCTTCGACCATGCGGATGTTTTTCGCCTCGATGTCGCGCAGCAGGTGCTTGAAGCCCTGTTTGAGGCTTTCGCCACGCGTCTGCACGCACTTGCGCAGGGCAACCGGGTTGGTGAACAGGAAATTGGTCGGCGCCATCGCGTTGAGCCATTCTCTGGCCCAGAATGCGGCGCGCCGACGTTCCTTGTCGGACAGACCGGGCGTTTCGAAGAGCATGTCCTCAAGCCGGTGCGTCAAGGCCAGATACGACTCCTTGATGATGTCCCAGGTCGCCGCATCGGACCACACCGGATCGGCGAAACGCGCGTCATCGGCGTGCGGCTTGATCACGTCGTGGCTCGGCATGCCCAGCGCGCGGCGCATCAGGTGCGTCTGCAAGGCCAGAATATCGCCCGACGCGGCGCTCACCGCCCGCGACAACTCCTGCGGATGCATCAGCCACGCGGCCTGCGCGTTGAGCATCGAGGTGGTCACGCCGAAGGGGTCGAAGCGCTGCTCAAACGCCGCCAGCAAGCCCTCGTAGGTTCTGACTCCGGTCAGATCGACGGCGAAAGCCTGTTTGTCAAATGAATCGTTGCCGCCCATGATGTTCTCCCCTGGCCGCCATCACCCTGGTTCATGGCCAGTCGGTCAACTCCCCGGCTGGTCGCCGCAGCGCGCTATTTGCCGGCGATTTTTTCCGGGATCTGCGTTTCGCTCAAGCCTGAAATTCTGGCGAAACAACCGTCGAGCGGACAATTTCGTCCGGGCGGACAACCATGCTCGAGGGCGCACTGTTGCTGGGTCTGATCGGTCAGTACGAGCGTGCGTTCGGCTTCACAACGGCCGATCGGGGAATCGAGAAAGGTCATGGCGAATTCCTCAATAGCATCCAGAACCCACTATAGACCCCGGTCCCATGCCATACAACGTCATAAGGCAGGGCGCTTCGGCGCTGCTAAGCGGGCAGCGCCTTGTACATCACCAGCGCATCGGTGAGGCCCAGTTTCTGATGCCGGTAGGCGCCGGGCAGCGTGCCGACGACCGCGAAGCCGAGCCGCTTCCAGAGGCGTACCGCGCGCTCGTTGGTGGCGACGACCAGATTGAACTGCATCGCCAGGAATCCCATCGCCACCGCCTCGCGCTGGGAATGCTCGCACATCGCGCTGGCGACACCCTGGCCCTGGGCTTCTTGCGCGACGACGTAGCCGCAGTTGCAGACGTGCGCACCGAGGCCCGGCTGGTTGGCTTTGATGTAGTAGGTGCCAAGCACGCGTCCGTCGCTGGTGCAGGCGACGTAGGTGGCGGCCGGCGATTCGATCCAGGCGTGACGGATTTGCGCTTCGCTGCTGTGCGGCGCATAGGCATAGGTATCGCCGGCGGCGAAGGTAGCGTGCAGGAAGGGGTGGATCAGCGGCCAGTCCGCGTCCTGATAGCGACGAATCGAGATCATGGGTCAAGCGTCTTTCTGTGGTTGGGAGTCGCTGCGCGCGAAGAGCAGCGGCGCAATGTTGTCGGCGAGCAGCAGGCCGACCGCGAGAACGGCGCCGGTCAGCGCCATATTGGTCATCAGCACGACGCCGACGGCGTTGTCCTGCTCGATCAGCGCGTGCACGCCGCGAAAGCCCATGCTGCCGGGAACCAGCGCGATCAGGCCGGGAATCTTGACCAGGATGTCGGGCTGGCCGGTCGCATAGGCGTAGAGGTGGCCAGCGCCGGCGACCGCCAGCGCACCGGCGAAGGCGCCGACGACGTTGCCGAAAACGGCGTCGACCAGCGAAAAGACCGCCCACGCCAGCAGGCTGCCGCCGACCATGATATGCACCGACGCCAGCGGCGCCTGCAATACGCCGAGCATCGAGATGCCGAGCGCGGCGATCGCCGGCCAGACCATCCATGCGGGCAGCGGCGCCAGCGTTCCGGTGCTGTGCTCGGGAATCAGGTGCTGGCCGAGCTGGGTGCCGATCACCAGACCGGCGCCCATCATGAACAGCAGCAGCACGACGCCGGCCAGTCGCCCGGTGCCGGAGAGCAGGTTCTGCGTCGCCAGCTCGGACATCGCGATGGTCAGCGTGAAGCCCGGCAGCAGCAGCACGACGCCAGCGACCGCGGTGATGAACGGGCTTTGCTGCGGGAAGAAGAGCGCCAGCGCGTGCGCGTAGAGCGCTGCCGCGGCGCACAGGATCACCGGCGCCGCCGGTGCCAGCCGCGGCACGCGCGCGAGCGCCAGGCTGCCGCATACAAACAGCAGGCCGATGAAGCCGCCGCACAGCACTTCGGTCCAGCCGCCGCCGAGCAGCACGGCGACCGACGACGAGAGCAGAAAGCCGAGCACCGCCAAAGGCCAGCCCGACCAGCGCGGCGGCGTCTGCATGATCTCGTCGAGGCGCAGCGCACAGCGCGCCAGGTTGTCGCCGCCTTCGATCTCGCGCAGCAGTTGTTCGAGCGCGATGAGGCGCGCCATGTTGTAGTCGTAGGCCGGCAGGCGCAGCATTTCGACGCGTTGCGTCGTGTTGTCGGCGGTGATGTTGAGCGTCAGCATGGTGAGCACGGCGAAGCAGTCGACGCGAACGCCGAGGCGTTGCCCGAGCGTGTTGAGGTGGCGCTCGAGATCGTGCGCCGGCATGCCGCTGATGTGCAGCGCCTGCGCCAGCTGGCGCAGGAAGCCGGCGAGTTGATCGAGGTTTTCCGCCATCGTGCAGACCTTGAAAAACGCTTCGGTTTAGAAGGCAATGCCCGGCAAGCCAGCAGGCACGCCATCGCGCGGCAACATGCCGCGAAAGCCATTATTCATACGGCTTTCACGGCATGCCCCAGGCAAATCGCCGGCTGATGCGCCTTGTCGGGCATCAGCCGGCGATGGCGATCAGTCGAGGACGTGCGAGACCAGTCCGTCCGCGAGCTTGGGTTCGAACCAGGTCGACTTGGGCGGCATTACTTCGCCGGCGTCGGCGACCGACATCAGTTCGCTCATCTGCGTCGGGTGCATCGAGAAAGCGACGGCCATCTCGCCGCTGTTGACGCGTCGCTCGAGTTCGGCGAGGCCGCGAATGCCGCCGATAAAATCGATTCGCGTATCGCGGCGCAGGTCGGCGATTCCCAGGATTGGCGCCAGGATCTGTTCGGAGAGCACCGAGACGTCGAGCCGGCGAACCGGGTCGGCGGTCGGCACGAGTTCGGCGCGGATCGCCAGGTGGTACCAGCGCCCGTCGACGTACATGCCGAAGGTCCCTGTACGCTCGGGGGCGACCGCGGCCGTCGCCGGCGTCACCGTGCAGCGCTCGCCGACCGCCTTGAGCAGTTCGGCGACCGAGTGGCCGTTAAGGTCGCGGACGACGCGGTTGTAATCCATGATGCGCATCTGGCGCGCCGGGAAGATCACCGCCAGGAAGTACTCGGCAGAATCAGGTCGGCCCTGGCCGCGCCGCGCCGCGGCGACGCGCGAGGCGGCCGCCGAGCGGTGGTGGCCGTCGGCGATGTAGAGGCTGCCCATGGCGCCGATCACCGTGCCGATGCGTGCTATCGTCGTTTGCTCGTCGATGCGCCAGACGGTGTGGCGGATTCCGTCATCGGCCGTGAGGTCGGCGACCGGCGAGCCGCTGGTGGCGGCTGCGATCAAGCGCTCGGCTTCATCGCTGTCGGGGTGCGCCAGCAGCACTGGGCCGGTCTGCGCGTTGAGCGCCTCGATCTGGCGAACGCGGTCGTCTTCCTTGTCGGGGCGAGTGAATTCGTGCTTGCGGATGCGATTGGCATCGTAGTCAGCGACCGAAGCGGCGGCGATCAGTCCGGTCTGCGTGTGGTCTCCCATCACCAGGCGGTAAGCGTAGTAGCAGGGCGTCGAATCGCGCAGCAGCACGCCGGAATCGATCAGCGTCTTGAGGTTTTCGGCCGACTTGGCATAAACCTCGGGCGCGTAGTGGTCGACTGCGGGCGGCAGGTCGATCTCGGCCTTGGAAATGTGCAGGAACGAGTAAGGCTTGCCGGCGGCGCGCAAGCGCGCTTCGTCGCTCGAGAGCACGTCGTAGGGCGGCGCGGCGACGGCGGCGGCAGCGTCGGGGCGCGGACGCAGTCCGGTGAACGGGCGGATCAGGGGGCGGGCGGAAGTCAATCGGTTCTCCTTGATGGGTGATGGCGAAGAGTATAAGGGATTGTGGTCGGCCGGCTAGCGCGCGCTGCCTGACGCTGCGCGCTGGCGCTTCAAATGCGCGGGATACCAGGTGCTGATCAGCGCGCAAAGCAGCATGAACGTGTAGGAAATCGCTTCGTATCCCCAGTCGGGCAGATCGTGGCGCGACATCTTGTGCCAAGCGAGCACGGCGTTGATCGTGAAACACGCGGCCCAGGCCGAGGTGATGATCATGTTGGTGCGCAGGAAAGCGGGCTCAGACCACAGCGCCTGCGGCGTGTTGTCGCGCGCGTAGTCCATGGTGAACGGGCGCTTGACGGCGACCGTGTACCACGTCGCAAGCGCCATCGCGCTGTTGGCCAGAATCCCCATGTGGCGCATCGTCCACATGTTTTCGAGCCAGACCACGGCGAGCGTCGAGACGCTGAAAAAAACCAGTCCGACCCACAGGATCACGCCGCGATGCAATTTCATCAGTCCCATGACGATCGACAGCAGCAGCGCGACGATCAGTCCGACCTTGAGCCTGAACAGGCTGCCGTGCGCGATGAAGAGAAATGCCAGCCAGGGCGCAAAGCCGAGCAGAAGTTTCAAGAATTGCATGGTTGGTTTCTTCCCGAGCGTCGATCAAGGCGGCTACAGGCGCGGCAAAGCGCAATGCGGGCAGGGCTGTGGAAATAAAGCGACAAAAGCGTACATGCCGCCATTTTATGCGATCCATCGGCGATCTGGCGATGGCGCGGGCTTATAGAATGCGCTTTTCACTTCACCTTTGCGGGCGGTCGAGCATGAGCGCGATAGCACAGTCGCTGATCGTATTCCTTTGCATTTCAGGCTGTGCGCTGATCGGTTTTTATGTTCGGCGGGCCTTGCCCGAACATCATTTGGGCAGCGATTCGCTGCTCGCCGTCTCGCTCACGACTGGCCTTGCCGCGACGCTCGCGAGTCTGGTGCTTGGTTTGATGGTTTCATCGACGCATTCGTCGTTCAGCAAGCTCAACGACGAGGTTGCGCAGACTGCAGCGCAAACGATTTTCCTCGACCGCATGTTGATCCAATACGGCAGCGAGGCAAGCGAATCAAGGCGGCTGCTGAGCCGCGCGCACACTGCTGCGGTCGATTACCTGCACCAGGTCAGGAGCAAGAATGGCATTTTGTCTGACGACTCGGTACGCCAGGCCGGCCTCGAGTCTTTTCTTAGCAGTCTGCGCCAGCTCAAACCAAAGAACGACGAGCAGCGCCAGCTCAAGGCCTATGTCGTCGATCAGGGCTGGCGACTGGCCGAAACGAGGTGGCTGATCGCCGAGCAGAATCGCAGTTCGATTCCGCAGATCTTCTTCATCGCGTTGGTCGCTTGGCTGGCGTTCATTTTTCTCGGTTTCGGGCTGATTACCGAAAACAATGCGACGGTGCTGTGCAGTTTGCTCGGCGGCGCGCTCTTGGCGACCAGCGCCATCTTCGTGATCCTCGAGATGGATAGTCCGCTCGATGGAGTCGTCACCGTCTCGATCGCGCCGATGGAAAACGCCTCGGCCATTCTCGGTCGCGCGCCTTGACCGGCGGTCGCTAGAGCGCGCTGCGCCGTTGCGGCAGCACCTCGCGCAGTTGCCGGTCGGCGTTGCGCAGCAGGGTTTCGGTCGTTTCCCAGTCGATGCAGGCGTCGGTCACCGAGCAGCCGTATTTGAGCTCTCCGAGGTCGTCGGGAATCGGCTGGTTGCCGGCGATCAGGTTCGATTCGATCATCACGCCGACCAGCGAGGTATTGCCGAAGCGCACCTGATTGACGACGTCGGCCATGACCAGCGGTTGCAGCTCGGTTTTCTTGTAGCTGTTGGCGTGCGAACAGTCGACGACGATGTTGGCCGGCAGCTTGGCTTTCTTGAGCGCCTGCTCGGCCATCTGTACGCTGACCGTGTCGTAGTTGGGGCGGCCTTCGCCGCCGCGCAGAACGACGTGGCCGTAGGCGTTGCCGCGCGTGCGAACGATCGCGGTGCGGCCCTCGCCGTTGATGCCGAGGAAGCTGTGCGGCCGCGACGCCGAGAGGATGGCGTTGACGGCGATGGTGACGTCGCCGTTGGTGCCGTTCTTGAAGCCGACCGGCGTCGATAGACCCGACGATATTTCGCGGTGCGTCTGCGATTCGGTGGTGCGCGCGCCGATCGCCGTCCACGCGATGAGGTCGCCCAGGTACTGCGGCGAAATCGGGTCGAGCGCCTCGGTTCCGGCCGGCAGGCCGAGCTCCGCCACATCGAGCAGGAACTGGCGCGCTTTTTTCATCCCCTGGTCGACGCGGAACGAGTCGTTCATGTCCGGATCGTTGATGTAGCCCTTCCAGCCGGTCGTCGTTCGCGGTTTTTCGAAATAGACGCGCATCACCACCAGCAGCGTCTCGCTCACTTCGTCGGCAAGCGCCTTGAGCCGGCGCGCGTAGTCGAGACCGGCGACCGGGTCGTGGATCGAACACGGGCCGACGACGACGAAGAGGCGCGGATCCTTGTGGTCGAGGATGTTGCGCAGCGCTTCGCGCCCGGCCATCACGGTGCGCACGGCGGTCTCGGTGAGCGGCACCAGCGCGTGGATTTCCTCGGGCGAGGGCATAGCATCGAAGTCGAGAATGTTGACGTTCTCGATTTCGGGCGTGTTGAGATTGGTTTTGTCGGGATGGTTCATGGTTTCAATTGCCTCAGCAGGTCCTTGACGGCGGCGACGCGATCGGCGAGCGTCGGGCAGTGGCGTTTGAGCGACAGTTTATCCTGTCCGGCGAGCCGGTAGTTCCGGTCTTTCTGGATCAGGTTGATGATACGGATCGGTTCGATCGGCGGATTGGGCTCGAAACACACCACGATCTGCTCGGCGGTGGCGTCGAGCTTGACGATCCCCAACGGGCGGCATGACAGGCGCAGGCGGTGGCTGTCGAGCAGCGACTGCGCTTGCGGCGGCAGTTCGCCGAAGCGGTCGATCAGCTCTTCCTGCATGTCGGAGATTTCGTCGACGGCAGTGCAGTTGGCCAGCCGCTTGTAGAGCGACAAGCGTTCGTGCACGTCGGGCGCGTAGTCGTTGGGCAGCAGCGCCGGGACGTGCAGGTTGATTTCGGCGGCGATCTCGAGCGGCTGCGCGAGGTCCGGGTCCTTGCCCTGCTTGAGTGCCGATACCGCGCGGTTGAGCATTTCGGTAAACAGATTGAAGCCGACTTCCTGCATTTCGCCCGACTGATTCTCGCCGAGCACTTCGCCGGCGCCGCGGATTTCGAGGTCGTGCATCGCGAGGTAAAAGCCGGCGCCGAGTTCGTCCATCATCTGGATCGCTTCGAGCCGCTGCCGCGCCTGCTTGGTCAGCCCCGAGCTCGCGGCGTCATGGCCGACATCACCGTGCGTCAAAAGATAAGCGTAGGCCTGGTGGTGCGAGCGGCCGACGCGGCCGCGCAACTGGTGCAGCTGGGCGAGGCCGAACTTCTCGGCGCGGTTGATGATGATGGTGTTGGCGTGCGGGTTGTCGATTCCGGTCTCGATGATCGTCGTGCATAGCAGCAGGTTGGCGCGCTGCTGCGTGAAGTCGCGCATCACGCGTTCGAGTTCGCGCTCGTTCATCTGGCCGTGGCCGACGACGATGCGCGCCTCGGGGACGAGCTTGGCGAGCTTCTCGCGCATGTTGTCGATGGTGTCGACTTCGTTGTGCAGGAAATAGACCTGGCCGCCGCGCTTGAACTCGCGCAGCAGCGCTTCGCGGATCACGCCGTCGGAGAAGCGCGAGACGAAGGTCTTGATCGCCAATCGCTTCTGCGGCGCGGTGGCGATCACCGAGAAGTCGCGCAGTCCTTCGAGCGACATGCCGAGCGTTCGCGGGATCGGCGTCGCGGTCAGCGTCAGCACGTCGACCTCGGCGCGCAGCGCTTTTAGGGCCTCCTTCTGGCGAACGCCGAAGCGGTGTTCCTCGTCGATGATCACCAGGCCAAGACGGGTGAATTTGACGTCCTTTTGCAGCAGCTTGTGCGTGCCGACGACGATGTCGACGCGCCCCTCGGCGAGCTCCTTGAGCGCTGCCGCGATTTCCTTGGCGCTCTTGAAGCGCGACAGCTCGACGATTCTCGCCGGCCAGTCGTTGCCGATCTGCGCGAAGCGGTCGGAAAAGGTCTGAAAATGTTGTTCGCAAAGCAGCGTCGTCGGGCACAGCACGGCCACCTGCTTGCCGCCGGCCACCGCGCAGAAAGCCGCGCGCAGCGCGACCTCGGTCTTGCCGAAGCCGACGTCGCCGCAGACCAGACGATCCATCGGACGGCCCGACTTCATGTCGGCTATCACCGCGTTGATCGCCGCCGCCTGGTCGGGCGTTTCCTCGAAACCGAAACCGTCGGCGAAAGCGTCGTAGTCGTGCATCTTGAATTCGAAAGCGTGGCCCTGGCGCGCCGCGCGCAGCGCGTAGATCGCCAGCAGCTCGGCGGCGGTGTCGCGCGCCTGCATGGCGGCGCGGCGCTTGGCCTTCTCCCACTGCGGCGTGCCCAGCGTGTGCAGCGGCGCGGTGTCCGGGTCGGAACTCGAATAGCGTGAAATGAGCTGCAACTGCGCGACCGGAACGTAGAGCTTGGCGTCGTTGGCGTAGTGCAGTTCGAGGAACTCCATGTCGCCTTCGCCCAGGTCGAGCAGCACCAGGCCTTGATAGCGCGCGATGCCGTGCTGCTCATGCACCACCGGGTCGCCGACCTTGAGCTCGGTCAGGTCGCGCAGCCAGTTGTCGAGCGAGGCCTTGCGCTGCGCGGCGTGCCGCGTACGCCGCGTCGGGCTGCCGGCGTAGAGTTCGGTTTCGGTGATGAAGGCAAGCCCCCCAGCCCCCCAACCC
>JAGTRW010000031.1 GCA_018262095.1 Pseudomonadota bacterium | reverse complement strand
GCGGCAGCGCGTGCTGCCGCAGCACATCGCTCTTGATGGCGTGATAAAGCACGAAGCCGAGCGCGAAGATCGCCAGCTGATTGGGCGGCCAGAAGTAGAGAAAGGTGCCGCGCGCCTCGCTGCCGATTTCGGGATAGAGCGCGGCGCCAAACGACGATGCGGCGATCATGATGGCCAGCGCAACGACGAAGAAAACCAGCGCGCGGCGCAGCGAATCGACCGACGCGGCGAGCAGCGGGAAGATGAAGTAGAAGCAGAATTCGACGCCGATGCTCCAGCCGCCCGGGACGGCGATCCATCCGGGCACCGTCGGAATCAGGTACGGGCTCCAGGCATTGTAGAAGAACAGCGTGGCGAGCAAGGTTTCGAGGCTGAAGTCGGCCGCCACCTGGTGCTTGACGACCCAGTAGAAAGGGATCGCCAGGAAATAGAGCGGCGCGATGCGGAAAAAGCGGCGGACGAAGAACCTGACGCTGCGCACACCGAGCGGATCGCGGCTGCGCCCCCACGACATCAGCAAGGTCAGCGCCGAGGCGATGAAAAAGAGCTGTACGCCGTAGGTGCCGAGCAGGAAGAAGCGCTTGGCCGGCCACACCAGTTGCGGAACGTAAGGCGTCGCGTGCGAGAAGATGACGAGCAGGATCGCGTAGCCGCGCAGCGCGTCGACCACCTGCAGGTGGTCTTGCTGATCGAAGGAGGAGGCGCCCTGAGCCATGGTCAATAGCTCACTTGCTGGGCGCCAGGCTCTGTTCGAGCAGCCGTTCGCAGATTTTGAGGAAGCGCTCGGCGACCGCGCGGGTGTTGTTCTCCTGAGCCAGTTTCAGGCCAAAGCTGCTCATCTGGCGAGCCAGTTCGGCATCGCTCAGAATGCCGACGATGGCGGCGGCGATTTCTGTCGGCTGGCAGCCATCGACCAGCAGCCCCGATTGCCCGTCGACGACCGCTTCGACGGCGCCGCCGGCGCGGCCGCCGACCACCGGCTTGCCGCAGGCGTTGGCCTCGCGAAAGACCAGCCCGAAGCCCTCGGTATCGCCGTCCGGCATGGTGCGGTTGGGCATCACAAAGAGCTCGCAGGCCTGCAGATAGCGCAGCAGGTCGCGGTCCGAGACCTTGCCGACCAACGTCACCTGGTCGTGCATCGCCTCTTCGTCGATGATTCGCATAAGCTCCGGGCGATACTCGCCGTCGCCGATGATCAGCAGACGCGCCTCGGGAACCTGGCGCAGCACCGCGGGCATCGCCCGGATCGCCATGTCCATTCCCTTGCGCGGCACCAGCCGGCCGACCGAGACGATCAGCCGCTTGCCCGCCAACCCGTGCGCAGCGAGGAATTGGAGATCGGCCGCGCCCGGACTGAAGCGATCGGTATCGACGCCGTTGGGAACCAGCGCGATGGCCTCGGACGGCAGCCCCATTTCGCGCGTCAATGCGTCGCAGGTGAAAGAACTGACCGAAATCACCTTGTCCGCCGCCTGCAGATAGCTGCGCCGGCGGTTGCCGTGCAGACGTCCGGCGGTCTGCGTCGTCACTTCCTCGCCGTGCACGTAGATGATCAGACCGCAGCCGAACAGCTTGCGCAGCGCCAGGCCGAGCCAGCTGCCGGTCACCAGTTCGCCGACGCAGACGACGTTGATGCGCTGCTGGCGAACGATCAGCGCCGCCTTGAGCAGAATCCGGGCGTAAAGAAAGAGGTCCTGGAAGATCAGGCGGTAGAGCGAAACGACGAGGTTGGCCGGCGGCGGCAGCATCAGCGGACGCAGATACGGCAAGCGGTCGACCGCAAAACCGAGCGACGCGTCGTGCTCTTTCCAGCCGCTGATGACGCCGTGCGTCAAATAGTTGTTCTTCGCCGCGAGCACCCTGATGCTGCCCGGCGGCATGTGCAGGCAGAGGTTTTCGTAGACCACCGCCGAACCGCCATTGATCGGCGGGAAGGTGCTCGCCACCAGCAGACAGCGGACGTCGGTCGGGCGCGGATTCTCCCCCTGCGCGGGATGCTGGACGCGCAACTCGGGCGTGCGCAGATTGCGCGCGACGCGGTAGGCCATCCGCTCGCGGCTGGTTCCCCAGAGCGTCGAGCGCGGCAACTGGAAGATGTCCGACGACGCACTGGCGGCGCCGCCGGTACTCGCCACCGCGGCCAGGTAGCCGCTTTGCCTGACCATGCGCACGTGCTGGCTGTTGTAGTCGCGCCCGGGCCGGCCGTTGGGATAGGCAAACAGATTGACCGGACCTCGGGTGAGCGCGCAAAGCGCCTCGCGGCTGCCGCCGATTTCGGCGATCGCTTCGGCCTCTGAGCACTCGTTGAGAATCGGATGGCGCACCGTATGCGCACCGATCTCGAAGCCCTGGCTGTGCAGATCGCGCACCGCCGCGGCGTCGAACGCCGCGGGCAGCACCAGCGCGCCGACCGCCTGCGCTTCGAGTTGCGCGATCGTCGCCAGACGCTCGGGCAACGGCGCGTATTTGAGTCTTTCCAGCAATTCGCCGACCAGCTTGATGCGCGAGACCTGGCTCGAAAGATCGCCATGCCCGCCGAAGCCGTAGGGCAGGCGGGCGCCGTGAATGGGCAGCGCACGCACCCCGGCGACGATGCGCTCGTGCCACAGCGCCGAGCCGTCGAGCGCTTCGGTCGAGATGAAAAAGGTCGCCGGGATCCTGCGCTGGCGCAGCAGCGGCGCGACATGAGAAATCCACTCCGCATAGCCGTCGTCGAAGGTGATGGCCACCGCGCGTGCCGGCAGTCGGCCGCTGGCCAGCGCCGCGGCGGCTTCGCCGAGCGTCACGAGCTGCATGTGCTGCTGCAGGAAGTCGAGGATGATTTCGAATTCCTGCAGGCACAGTTCATCGGGAACCAGCGGATCGGGCGCCAGCGGAATCTTGTGAAACATCAGCGTGGTGAGGCGCCCGCGCGGTCCTGGCGGCGAGAGCAGCGAAAAGAGTCCGCGGATGATTGAGGATTCAGGATTGAACATGTTCGCTATCCGGTCGATGTATCGTCATCAAGGCGTGCTGACGCAGCACACTCTGGGCTGCACTTGCTGGTCGCGCGTCGTCGCCGGGCGCAATTTCCGGCGCCTCGCCGGCCCGCTGCGCGACCCGTTGCGCGACCTGAATCTTGAGTACCTGCAGCAACATCGCGATGATGTACATCAACTCGAAATAGCTCGCGCTGAGCGCCGCGCCGCCGATCGCATAAACCAGCATGCTGGCCGACAGCGCATTGGCCGCATCCCTCGCCCACGCCAGATCGGCGGCCGACTTTCCGATCAGCCTGACGATCTGCCGGCGCAGGACGAACGGGGAATACAAGATCAACAGGAACAGCAACAGGCCGACAAAGCCCAGGTCGCTGACGATCTCGAAGTAGATGCTGTGCGCCGCATGCGGCACAAGATCGGCGTCCGGCGTCGCGAACATGCCCATGAAGCCCTGCGCGTAGCGGAACTGGTCCCACACGTCGTAGGCCTGCAGCGAGCGGAAGCCGCCGCCGACCAAGGGGTTGGCCAGTGCGATCGCCGAACTGATCTTCCAGGCGACGACGCGACCGATGAACGACGCGTCCTTTTCGGCGAATTGAATGCTGTCCATTCTTTCGGTCCAGGCGTCGGGCGCCAGCGCCAGCAACAGGAAGGCCGCAATCGCGACAACGGCGAAATTCATCGCTTTGCGCCGGCTGTGCAGCGCCATCCAGACGGCCATCACCGCCAGGCTGACCAGGCCGCCGCGCGAATTGGTCGACACCACCGAGAGCACCGTCGCGCCGGCGACGCCGAGGAACGACCAGCGCACCCAGCGACGCGCCGAGTAGTGAAAGAGATAGAGCAGAATCGGGACGATCATCACCATCACCAGCGCCGCATGGTTGTTGTCGCCAAACTTGGCGTTGCCCAGCCAGTGATGCGCGCCGCCGCTGGCCAGGAACTTGAGCCCCTCGAGCAGGCCGTGGAACGAATAGGCCAGCGCCAGCATGATCAGCATGGCGTGAAAGCGGTATCGGCTGGTGACGAGCATCGGCATCAGCAGACAGAAGAGGATGATCTTGAGCAGGTTGAAGCACAGTTCCCAGTTGAGCAGTGCGCTGCTGTAGGCCAGCGACGCGCTGAGCAAGGCCTGGCTGGAAAAGATCAGGAACAGCGTGGTCGTGCGGTTGGCGGCGAACCGGCACTGCTGTTGATCCTTGCCGACGACAAACAGCGCCAGCGTGATCAGCGCGAAGATCAGGTTGAAGGGAACGGCGACCATGAAGCCATAGACATAGGTGTTGATCGCCACCCCCGCCGTCCAGCTCCACATCAGATACGCGGCAAAGGTGCTGCGCAGGGCCAGCGGCACGAGAATGAGCAGCGCACCGAGCAGCATCAGATCACGCATGGTCGGCGCCGCCTTCTTTCGGCGAAGCTTCGCCGCCGCTTTCGCGGTACTGAAAAATCCCGAGCACCGGCGCTACGGCGCCGCCCTGGTCGCCGACCACGCAACGCAGCAGCACGACCATCAAGGCGATATCGATCGTCAGAATCAGCGCTTCCAAGTCGCCCTCCCGGTCACGTGGCGCAGGCGGTCAAGACAAGCGCGGAAGATCGCCAGTTGCCCCTCGGTCGTCGCCTGCCAGGAAAATGTTTCGGCATGAAGCCGCGTGGCACCGCGCTGCGGCGGATCGGCGAAGAGCGTCGCGTAGGCTTCGCGCAGTGAGGCTGCCGAGCGCGTCTTCATCAGCACGCCGGCGGCCGGCGCGCTGACGACTTCCGGCGTCCCCCAGATGCTGGTCGCCAGCACCGGCGTATCGCAGGCCATCGCTTCGAGCAATACGTTGGCCCAGCCTTCGCGGCTGGAACACAGGACCAGCGCGTCGGCGGCGCCGTACCACCACTTGAGCTCTTCGTTGGCGACCTGTCCGACGAAGCGCACGCGCTCACTGACGCCCAGCGTCTGCGCCAGACGCTGCAGGTTTTGCAGTTCCGGGCCGCTGCCGACCAGCACCAGCAGCGCATCGGGCAGGCCGGCGATGGCTTCGATCGCCAGTTGATTGCCCTTGCGCTCGATCAGCAGGCCGACCGAAAGCAGGATTCGCGCTTGCGCCGGCAGGCCGAGCCGGCGGCGCGCCTGCGATCGATCGAGCGGATGAAAGCGCTGCAGATCGACGCCGTTGCGCAGCACGTGCAGCTTGGATTCGTCGGCGCCGAGTTCGGCCAGGCGATCCATCAGCGCCCGGCAGACGCCGATCGACGCCGCCGCCTGCGCCGCGGTTTCGAGGATCAGCCGGCGCGGCAGGCGGTAATCGGGAATCAGACTCAAGTCGCTGCCGCGCGCGGTGACGACGAAGGGCTTGCCCAGCGCGCGCGCCAGCAAACCGGCGGCGACGCCATCGGGATAGTAGTAATGGGCATCGATCAGATCGAAATCGAAGCCCTCGCTGATCAGACGTTTGGCGACCGGCAGCGCGGCGCGCGCCAGCGCGTACGGCGCCAGGTTCATGCCGACCTTGGGCAGCAGCAGGTAACGCGGGTGATCGACTTTCACGCCGTTGCGCGTCTCGTGTCCGGGCGTCGCGGCGTGGCGCGCGTATTCGCCGAAACAGCTGGCGGTAAACGGGAACCAGGGAACCGGCGCGATGACACGGGTTTCGACCTCGCCGGTGGCGAGCAGTTGGCGCAAGCGCGTCTCGACGAAGATGCCATGGACCGGGCGCGCGGCGCTCGGGTAGAGCGTCGAGAACAGCAGTGTTCTAAGCGGTCGCATTGAAGGCCTCCGGTGCACGCCCGAGGCGGACGATGAGAGGCTGGCTGAGCCGGTGCACGACGATCGCCGTGATCGACGATAGCGCCAGCGCGACACTGACCGCATAAAGCGGGTTGGCGATCAGCTTGACGGCGCCGGCCAGAAAAATGCCATGAACCAGATAATATTCATACGCATAACCGCCCGCTTTGCTGATCAGCGCCGGTTCGGCGACCGGCCAGCGCAGGACCGGCAGGATCAGCGTGAGCGCGAGGCCGCAATAGAAGAACTGGGGATCGACGAAGACGCCGGCGGCGAGCAGCGCAAGGCCGAGCAGGCCGAGCAGCGAACGGCTCACCCCCAAGGGAATCAAGGCCACCAGCGCGAACGACAGCAGGTGGCGGCTCAAATCGACTTCGTAGCGCAGCGCGCACAGCGTCGCCGCAAGCAGCGCGACGACGCCGAGGAAGGTCTTGGGGAAATCGCTCTGCCAGGCGATCGCCGCCAGCGCATAGCACAGGATGATCAGCGAAACGAACCACGAGACGACGTTGATGAGCTCCCAGCCGTGCGTGAAATAACCGACGCCGAGCATCTGCGAGACGAACAGCCCGACGCTGATCTTCTTGGCCGACCAGGCGAACGCCAGGCCAAAGGCGACCAGCGTGACCAACCAGTAGGCCGGGAAGATGCGGGCCAGCCTGCGCCTGAACCATTGCCACGGCGACGCCGGTCTCGACGAAAAGGCCAACAGGCCCGAGACGCCGCAGAAGATGGCGACGCCGGCCTGCCCGGGACTGATCAATCGCCACTGCGTCGCCGCGTAGAATCCCAGCGCGCTGGCGGCGTGCTGCCAGGTGATCAGGAGCAGCGCAAAAATGCGCAGCAGGTCAAGGCCGCGGATCATCGATCGCTCCCCGTGCCAGCGCGATGACGCGCGCCGCGTTGGCGTTCCAGGTCAGCTGGCGCTCGCCGATGCTGCGCTTGGCGCCGGCGCCCAGCCGCGCACGCAATCCGGCGTCGGCGCACAGTGCCGACAGCGCATCTTCGAGCCCGCCCGCTTGCTCGCCGGCGAACATCAAGGCGTTCTCGCCGTCGCTCAGGATCTCGAGCAGGTTGGGCTCGCGCGGCGCGATGATGGCCTTGCCCAGCACCAGGTATTCCATCAGCTTGAGCGGCGACGCGTAGGCGGTCACCGCCGGTTGCAGGGCGATGTCGAAGGCGGCGACGTAGCGCGGAATCTCGTCGCGCGCGACGACCCCGGTAAAGCGCACGCGCGCTGCGATGCCGAGCTCGCCGGCCAGTGCCTCGAGCTCGGCGCGCACCGGGCCGTCGCCGACGACGAGCAGGAAGGCGTTGGCCGGCGCTGCCGGCGAAGCCATCCAGCGGATCACGCGATCGACGCCATGCCACTGCCGCACGAAACCGGTAAAGCCGAGCACCAGGCTGCCAGAGAGTCCCAGCGTCTGCCGCGCCGCGTCGGGCGCCGGCGCGTTCGTGAAGTGCGCCTCGTTGATGCCGTTGGCGATCACCGCGATGCGTTCGCGCGCAACGCCGTACGCCTGCGCGTGCGTGGCGAGCACCTGCGTCACCGGCAGCACCCAGCGCGCGCCGCGCCAGGCGGTGGCCTCGGCCCAGCGCGCTAGCGCCTTGAGCGCCAAGCCGCCGCTGTGTTGCGAGCGCTCATAGACCAGCGGCGAGTTGACCTCGAGCAGCAGCGGGATTTTCGAACGCCGGCTGAGCATGACGCCGGCGAGCAGGAAGAGGTTGTAGCGCTCGTAGATGAAATCGGGCCGGAACGCATCGGCGGCGGCCTTGAGCTGGCGATAGGCGAGCAGCGTATAAGCGAGTTCGAGCAACTCGTAGAGCGCGCGCGGCAGGGCGTCCTTGAGCCGATGCACCCAGCCGAGCTTGCCGCCCATCGCGCCGTCGCCGCCGACCGCCGGCGCGACGATCAGCACCTCGTTGCCGAGCGCGCGCAGCGCGGCGACCATCTCTTCGATATGCACGGCCTGGCCGTCCTTCGACGCCGTGCGGTGGTGGTAGAGAATCTTCATCGTTCAGGCGCCCCGCTCTGACAGAAACAGCGCCCGGTAGCGCGCGATCATTCCCGCCAGCGCAAAGGATTCGACGGCGCGCCGGCGCGCGCTCTGCCCCTGGCGTTTGGCCGCCAGCGGGTCGCTGTAGAGTTTCCAGATGGCGTCAGCCATCGCCGCCTCGTCGTCCGCAGGAACAAGGTAGCCGGTGACGCCTTCATCGACCAGCTGCGGCGTGCCGCCGACCGCGGTGGCGACGACCGGCAGCGCGCAGGCCATCGCCTCCTGCAGCGTGCACGAGGTGCCCTCGGCCTGCGACGGCAGCACGAAGCAGTCGAGCCGCTGCATGATCTGCGCGACGTCGTCGCGCGCGCCGGGCAGCCAACTCAACGCCAGGCAACCCGCGGCCGCCAGGATCGCTTCGGTCTCGCCGCGCAGCGGCCCTTCGCCGATGATCAGCAGACGCAGACAATCGCGCGCCTGCGGGTGCTCGCGCACCAGGCGCACGAAGGCGCGCGCCAAGAGCGGCTGATTCTTGACGCTCTGCAGGCGGCCGACGGTGCCGATCAGCCAGTGCTGGCCAGGCGTAAACGGGCAGCCGGCGAGCGCCGCGCCGCCGCGAGTGGCCGGGGTCGCCGGCGCAAAGCGGCGCGTATCGACGCCGTTGGCGATCAGCGAACGACGCGCGGCGGGAACGCCGACGGCGTCGCCCAGATAGCGGTCAAGATCCTGCGAGACCGAAATGTAATGGCTGACGAAGGGTCTGTAGCAGCGGCGCAGCAGGCGATAGCGTGGATTGCTGCCGTCCGGATCGTGCGCGTCCCAGCCGTGCTCGGCGTGGATGCGCAGCGGAACGCGCGCCAGCCAGCCGAGCGGGACGATTTCGAGCGCGGCGAGGTTGCAGGTATGCAGGACGTCGGGCTCAAGTTCGCGCAGCAGCCGGGTGATGCGCGGATAGAGCGCCACGGCGTGGCCCGGCTTCTTGCCCAACGCGATGAAGCGCACGTCGTGGCGAACGATGCGCCGTTTGAGGTCGCTGATCCCGGTCAGCGAAACGACGACGTGCTCGAACTCGTCGGCCGGCAGGCCGTTGATCAGCTGGACGATGACGTTCTCGAGCCCGCCGATGGCGAAGTTGTAGACCACGTGCACGATGCGGCGGCGCTCACCCATGGCTTGGCGCCGCCTGTCCGGCGTTGCGCAGGAAGGCCTCGAACATCAGCAGCATCCATAGCGCCGCCGAGTGGTCGCGCCGTCCGCTGTGGTGCCGCGCGAGCATCGCTTCGAGCGTTCGCCGGTCGAAATAGCCGGTGTCGGCGAGCCGCTGGCCGAGGATCGCTGCGCGCGCGCGCTCGGCGAGCGGTCCGCGCAGCCACTTGGCGAGCGGCACCGAGAAACCCATTTTCGGGCGATAGAGCACGTCGTTCGGCAGACGCGATTCGTTGGCCTTCTTGAACAGCCATTTGCCCTGCCGATCGCGGATCTTAAGGTTCGACGGCAGCGTCGCCAGCCATTCGACGAGTTGGTGATCCATCAGCGGCTCGCGCACTTCGAGCGCATGCGCCATGCTCGCGCGATCGACCTTGGTGTTGATGTCGCCGACCAGCCAGGTCTTGTAATCGAGGTACTGGATCAGCGCCAGCGAGTCGTCGGTGCCGGCGCCCTTGGCGTAATGGCGGAAGACGTCGAGCGCGCGGTAGCCCGCCAGCTGTTTCTTGAAACCCGGCGAATAGAGCTGCTCGCGCTCATCTACGCGCAGCAGCGACATGCTGTGCATATAGGCTTCGACCGAATCGTAGGCCAGCGCCTGCAGCGTCGTCTTGGCGCGCAAGACCTGCGGCGCCCAGTCGGCCTTGGGATAGAACCGGCCGAGCGCGCCGAACAGCGGGCGGCGCAGCGCCAGCGGCAGCATCGCGCGCGCGCGCTCTTCGTTCGCGTGCAGCCGGTAGCGGCGGTAGCCGCCGAAGCTCTCGTCGCCGCCGTCACCCGACAGCGCGACGGTCACGTGCTGGCGCGCCAATTGGCAGACGCGGTAGGTCGGAAACGCCGAGGCGTCGGCGAAGGGTTCGTCGTAGAGCCAGGCCAGCGTGTCGATCAGGTCGAAATTGTCGTTGCCGACGACGTGCAGGTGGTGTTCGGTGTGGTAACGCTCGGCGACCTCGCGCGCGAAATCGGATTCGTTGAAATCAGGATCGTCGAAGCCGATCGCGCAGGTGCGCACCGCGCTCGTCGACGCGCCGGCCATGCTCGCCACCACCGCGCTCGAATCGACGCCGCCCGAAAGGAAGGCGCCGAGCGGCACGTCGGCGATCATGCGCGAACGCACCGCGTCGTCGACGCGCGCGAGCAGCTCTTCCTGCGCCTGCGCCAGCGAGAGCGGGCTGTCGAGCGTGAAGCGCACGTCCCAGTAGGCTTCGGCCGCCGGCATGACGCGCTGCCCGGTCTTCAGCGTCAAGGTATGCGCCGCCGGCAGCTTGCACGCGCGCTGATAGATGCTGCGCAGGTCGGAGACGTAGCCGAGCGCGAAGTACTCTTCGACGGCCAGCGGATCGAGCTCGCGCGCAAAGCCGGGATGCGCGGTCAACACCTTGAGTTCGGAGCCGAAGACCAGCGTGCCGTCGTCGAGCAGGCTGTAGAACAGCGGTTTGACGCCCAGGCGATCGCGCGCCATGAACAGCGTCTGCTGGCGGCGGTCCCACAGCACGAAGGCGAACATCCCGCGAAAATGCTCGACGCACGCGGCGCCCCAGGATTCCCAGGCGTGCACGATGACCTCGGTGTCGCTGCGCGTGGCGAAGCGATGACCGAGTTGCTCGAGTTCGGCGACAAGTTCGCGGAAATTGTAGATTTCGCCGTTGAAGACGACGCACACCGAGCCATCCTCGTTGAACAGCGGCTGCTGCCCGGTCGACAGGTCGATCACCGACAGCCGCCGGTGCGCCAGCGCGACGCCGGGCTCGAGGTGGATTCCCGATTCATCGGGGCCGCGATGGGCCTGAATGTCGTTGATCCGGCGCAGCAGATCGCGGGAAAAATCGCGCTTGCCGCAAGTATCGAAGAGGCCTGAAATTCCGCACATGAGATTTATTCCTGAAGCGCTGGTGAGCGCGAAGCGCGCACGTCGGCGAGCAGCTTGACGATACGCGCCGAGTTGGCCTGGGCGAAGTCGGCCAGCGCGCGCGCGCCGCCGCCTGCCTGGTCCTTGGGCGCGTAGAGGATGATCACCGCCGAGTCGTCGCCGTGCCCGGTCAATTGCAGCAGCGCCGTGTAGAGCTTGGCGAGAGGGTCGCTGCGGGTCAGCCGGCCGTTGATCCAGTACAGCTGACGCACCGAGAGACGCAGCGATTCAGCCTGCGCGCTGCCGGCGCGCAGTTCGGCGCTGCGCGCGGTGATCTCCTTGCCGGCGAACGAAAGCGGTGCCTGGCCCGACGAAACCACCGCCCAGACCGCATCCTGGCTCCTGACCAGAACGTTCTCCGAACTGATCAGCTTGCGCTCGCCGTTCTGCCGGCGGTAATAGCCCAGATACAGACCGACCAGCTGGCCGTGCGCGGCATAGAGCGTATTGCTTTGCGCCGAGGGATTGACGAAGGCGGGCTGCCACGCCGGCGACAACGCGCCGTCAACCTTCTGCCAACTGTCTTCGAGTTGGCTCATGATCGGCAGCACGGGAACCGTCGCCGGCGCGCCGCGTTCGATGGCGAACTGCGCGAGCGGCGCGATCGCCAGCACGGCGAAGGCCAGCACGGCGTAGACGCCGAGGCCGGCAGCGCCGACCGCTGCGCCGCCGGCGACCGCTGGCGCTGGCGCAACGGTCGCCGCCGCTTCGGGTTCGGCCCAGCGATTGCCGATGACGAACATCAGCAGAATCACCACGCCGAAAAACAGCCAGCCGTAGATCAGGTGATCGACGCCGGTGGCCAGCGTGTTTCCGGAAAAATGGCCGAGCATGACGATGACATAGGCGCGCAGCCAGTTGGCGAGCAGCGGAACGAGCAACGAGACGCCGATAAAAATGGCGCGCCGCCAGAATGAGCGATAGCTCAGGTAGGCGAACAGCGTGCCCAGCATCAGCGACGCGATCAGGTAGCGAACGCCGCTGCAGGCCTCGATCACCGACCAGTTGCCCGACGGAATGACGAACTCGAGGCCTTCGCGGTAGACCGGGATGCCGCTCAGGCGCAAGCCGAGGACGGTAAAATCCGCCGTCCACTCCATCAGTTGCGGCATCGCGAACTCGCCGAAGGGAACGGCGAAATAGACAAACGCCAGCGGAAAAGCGATGCACCGCGCGACCGGCCAGCCGAGCAGCGCCGGAACGCAGAGCAGCAGCATGCTGGTCAGCGCGAACTGCGCGACGACGCCGACCGTCGCCAGTTCGCCGAGCAGCCAGAAGAGTCCCGCCGCGGCCAGCGCGCCCAGCGTCCACAGCGAGGGACGCGGCGTTTGCTGCGCCAGCTCATCGCGCCGCCGCCAGATCAGCCACAAGCTGATCGGCGCAACAACAAAGGCGTGGTTGAAGGTTTCACTGCGCAGCCAGATGGCGACCATCGACAGCGCCGTCGAACGATAGAGCAGCACGATGGCGAAGAGCAGCACGATGAGCGTCGCCAACGCGCGCGGCCAGCGTGCGCGGTCGGTGTCTGGCGCGGGCAGCGCGTTCATCGCGCGGCGTCCAGGGCCGGGGCGTCGAGAAAGCAGTCGATTCCCGCCAGATGGGCGGCCCAACTGTAACGCGCGACGACCTGCGCGCGCGCGGCCAGGCCGATGGTCGCGGCACGCTCGGGATCGGCCAGCAGCGATTCGATTTCGTGCACATAGTCGTCGACGCTTCCCGCGGTCAGGAAATCCCAGCCGGGGACGGCGTCGACGGCGCCCGCGCATTGCTGCGAGGCGACCACCGCCTGCCCCATGGCCATCGCTTCGAGCACCTTGTTCTGGATGCCACGCGCCAGGCGCAGCGGCGCGACGACGAGCGCGGCGTGCTGCAGATACGGGCGCACGTCGTCGACGCTGCCGGTGACATGGACGTCGTCGCCGGCCAGCGCGCTGACTGCTGGCGTCGGGCTGCGGCCGACGATGTAGAAGCGAAGCCCCGGCCGGCGCGCGCGCAGCAGCGGAAAGATTTCGCCGGCGAACCAGCTCACGGCGTCGATATTCGGCCAGTAATCCATCGCGCCGGTAAACACCAGCGGGATTTCGCCGGCCGCGTACGGCGAGGCCAGCGCGTGTTCGGGCGAAAAATACTCGGCGTCGACGCCGTTGCACATCGCGCTGACGCGCGCTCTCGACTCGGGCGCGCTCCCCAGGAAGAGCTCGGCCTCGTTGTCGGTGACGAAGAACGAGTGCTGCGCGCGCGCTGCGACCTCCCGTTCGAAGGCCAGCAAGCGCCTGCCCTCGCGCCGGTAAAGCCAGGACAAGGGCCAGCGGTGCTCGGGCGCGTATTGCGTCCATTTGGCCGAATCGACGTCGACGAAATCGACCAGCGTCGGCAGCTGCGGGACAGCCCGGACGTATTGCGCCATCGCCGACGAGAAAATCACCGCGGCGTCGATCCGGTGTTCGCGCAGCGTGCGGTCGACCCAGCGCTGCAGGCCGCCATTGCGGTAATAGGGAAGCGTCAGCGCCTCGTTGCCGAGCAGGCCGCTGAGGCTGCGCAGCCGGGCGCTGCGCGGCGACAGCCGCGCGATATGGAGGTCGGCGCAGTAAGGCCGCAGTTTATCGACGTAGGCTTCGTCGACCGGATCGTCGATGAAGGTGCCGAGGAACACGCGGTGCCGGCTCGCCAGATGCTTGAGCAGATGGTAGGAACGGACCTTGTCGCCCTTGTTCGGCGGATACGGCAGACGATGGACGAGATAGAGGAGATTGCTCATGCCAAGCCTCAGCCCAGATTGCGCACGATGAACGGCCCGAGCCAGTTGGCGACGCCGACCGGCAGGCGCCGCCAGGCTTCGATGAACAGGCGATACTTGGCGTTCGACGGGTTGTTCTGCGGAATGCGCTCGTGCTTGTACAGGCAGTATTCGTAGAACAGCGGCTGCGGCTCGAAGCCCCAGTTCTTCTTGAAGGCGTACGAACCGGTGCCCTGCTTGCTGCGGCCGTAGTCGAAAATCTCGACGCCGCGCTCGCAGGCGCGTCGCATCAGCTCCCAGTACTTGAAGTCGTTGGCCGCCAGCTCGCGCGCCGAGAAGTCGTCACCCGCGTAGTACGGCAGGACCTCGTTGCGAAAATAAAAGCTCAGTACGCTGCTCAACGCGCGCCCGTTCGCGTCCTCGACGGTCAGCAGCTCGCAGTCCTTGCCGAAGACTGTGCGCAGCGCCGCGAAGTAGCGCTTGGGCATGGCCGGCGTACCGTGCCGATGGACGTTGTCGGCGTAGAGCGCAAAGAACCGGTCCACCGTCGTATCGATCGTGCTGCGCAAGCCGTTCTTGATTCCCTTGCGCACCATCGCGCGCTGCTTGCGCGGGATGGCCAGCATATTGGCGTCGACGTCGGGCGAGAGCGCCTTGCGGAAACAGACGTAGAGCGTCTGCGTCGGCCACTGCGGGTGGCGCGGCTGCAGGTTGCGCAGTTCGAGGTGGTCGACGCCAAGCTGCACGGCGATCGCCTGCGCCTCGCTCTCAAGCGCCGCTGCCGCTTCGTCGCTGTTGGCCGCGACGCCGCCATAAACCGCGAACGGCAGCGCCACCAGCGCCTTGCCGAAGAGCAGGCTCTTGACGTGACCGAGCGGCAGGATGGCTTCGATGACCCCGGCGCGCTCGGCGTAGAGAAAATACGTCGGGTGGCCAAAGACCTCGCCGACGATCTGCTGCCATCCCGCCCGATGAAAGAAGGTCGCGGCCGGGCATTGCGCGACGAAATCGTCCCAGCGCACCGCGCCGGCCGCGTCGCCGCGCGCCAGACGCCTGACGGCGAGTCCCGCGGGCGCCGCCGGCAGTGAGGCCTGAATTTCGCCGGTCGTCATCGGTTGACGACCGCTTCGAGAAGAAATACCTGATCCATCGGCGCCCAGTCGAAATCGGCCAGCAGCCGCCTGATGCGCGCCTCGGTGCGCTGCAGATTGAGGTAGTGGCGGAAACGCGCCTTGGCGCTGATTCCCGCGACGCGCGGCTGCGCGGCGTCGATCTCCCAGGGATGGAAATAGAACACCGCGGGCTGACGATCGCTGGCGTTGACGTGATTGAGCAGCCAACGCGACACGGCGTAGGGCAGCAGGCGGAAATAACCGCCGCCGCTGGCCGGCCAGTTTCGCTCAAAGCAGCGCGCGGTGGTCAGCGGCACTTCGAGCAGGCCGGGCCGCACCAGGTGGCCGAAGCGCGGCGCGTCGGGCATGCCATAGTGATCGTGACGGATCGGGTAGATGCTCGAACTGTAGCGGTAACCGGCGCGCAACAGGCAGTCGAAGGCCCACAGATTGGGCGCGCCGATCGAAAAGCTCGGTGCGCGGTAACCCTTGATTTCGACGCCAGAATGGTCTTCAAGCAGCTTCTTGGCGCTATCGATATCGGCGAAAAAGGCAGCCTCGGTGAGGTCGCTGGCGCGCTCGTGCCCATAGCCGTGGCTCGCCAGTTCATGGCCGCCATCGACGATGTTGCGTACCAGATGCGGATAGCGCTCGGCGATCCAGCCGAGCACGAAGAAAGTCGCCTTGGTCCGGTGGTCGTCGAGCATCTGCAGGATGCGCGCGACATTGCGCTCGACGCGACATTCGCGCGCCGACCACTGGTCTCGGGGAATGTACGGGGCAAACGCCGAGACCTGGAAATAATCCTCGACGTCGATGGTCAGGGCATTTTTAATCCTGCGTTGCTGCATCAGACTGCCCTCGCGGGTGATTTCATTGATCGGAGATAAGGCGTGAACCGCGACGCGCCGGGCACGCTTGAACTGGCCGCTGCGACGTCGTCAAGACTCCCTTTCCGGCGCCGGCGCGCGCATGGCATTGACCAGTTGCTGCAGCAGCATGAGCGTCGCCGCACAACTGTGTTCGATGCGGATCATGCTGCGCTCCAGACGAACGATGCGCTGCTCGCTGATGCCGTTGCTCAAGTCGGTAATGGTTCTGGTCGCCGCGTCGGCGCTGGCGGTGTCGAGCACGGATTTGCTCAGCTCAACGTCGAGCCGGTCGCCATCGACCAGCGCCGAGCCGACGCTGCTCCAGCCGCCGGCTCCGGCATCGGCCGGCGTTGCCGACGCCTGCGTTTCTTCGTTGAGTTCCCTGGCCACTTCCTCGACATCGCCGAGGCTGAAGACCTTGGTCCCGGCCAGGAAGCCGAACAGCAGAATGCGGTCGCACAATAGATTGATTCGCCGCGGCACGCCGCCGGTCGCGGCGAAGATTTGCCGCGCCGCGTCGTCGTCAAACAGCGGCGTTCCCGAGAAGCCGGCGCATTTCAGGCGATGGTTGATATAGCCGTGCGTTTCCTGCTGGTCCATCGGGCCGATATGACACGCGGCGATCACCCGTTGCCGCAGTTGCTGCATCTGCGGACTTTGCATGATGCTGCGAAATTCAGGCTGGCCGATCAGAAAACTCTGCAGCAGCGCCTGCGTTTCGAACTGGAAATTCGACAGCATGCGCAATTCTTCGACCGCCTGTGCGGTCAGGTTCTGCGCCTCGTCTACGATGAGCAGGCAACGCTTGCCCTGCTGAGTGACGCTGACCAGAAAGGCTTCCAGCGCCAGCAGGACGTCGGACTTGGAAAGACCTTTGGTCTTCACGCCAAAAGCGCCGGCGACCATGCGCAACGTGTCGTCGGCATCGAGCTGGGTGCTGACCAGTTGCGCCGCGACCACTTTGGACGAATCGAGCTTGTCGAGCAGACCGCGCACAATCGTCGTCTTGCCGGCACCGACCTCGCCGGTCACGACGATGAATCCTTCATTCTGATGCAAGCCATACTCGAGGTACGATGCCGCGCGTCGATGCTGCTTGCTGGCGAAATAGAAACCGGGATCAGGATTGAGCTGAAAAGGCTTGCTGGTCAGACCATAGAAGGATTCGTACATTGCGGGCTCAGGTTAGAACTGGTAGGAAATGGTGCCGGTCAAGGCATTTTCGGTATAGTTCGTCGTTCCATCGACCACGCTGCGCCGCACGCCGACTCCGGCGCTTGTTTTCGGGTCGAGCCGCGTCACCAGATTCACATTGAACATCTTCTGGTCGGTCTCAAGCGTCGTCGCTCCCGTTCCCTTGTTGTTGATCAGCGCATAACTGGCCACTAGTGAAGACAGGCCGGTCAGCTGGTGCGACCAGCTGATGCTGGCCCCGCGCTGCTTGAGTTCCTGGATCAGCGGCGAGAGGACGTAATTTCCGCCGATGCTCGGGACGGCCATCAAGATCTGCGTGATTCCCGTCGACTTGCTGTTGAACGCGGCGAAAGTCAGCGTGTTTCTCGCGCCAAGCAGCGCGAATGACACATCGCCACGCTCCTGCAAGGTCACGCCCGAAATCATCGAATTGATCGTCAGCGGACTTCCGGAACTGGCCGTGTAGTTGCTGGCAACCGGTGCGCTCGAACTGGTCGGCGGGCTGCTGGCAACCGGATCGAAAGCAAACGATCCCTGCTGATTCTGCTGTACGACCACATCCCTGGTCTTGCTGATTTTCCACACCGAGCCGCCGGTGATGTGCGAGAAGATCAGATGGTAGGTATCACCGATGAAACGATTTTCCATGATCGCCGAGGCCAGCGTTCGCTCGGTCGGCGCCCACTCGATGCCGCCGCCCTTGGTGGTGTACGCCGTCTTGTCGGCGGTCAGGTAGTTGTTGGCCTCGCGTCCGGCGATCAGCAGCACCCTCAACTGCGGGTCGAGCTTGTAGGTGAGAATGCCACGCAGCAGGTCAAGCTCGTTGTTGCGGCCGTCGCCGAACTTGACGGTCTGGCTTCTCGCGTCGAGCATCCAGCCCAGACTCGCCAGCGCGGTATCGCCCTTGAGCGAACCCATCAACTCGTTGGTATCCGAGTTGAAGGCGTCGCCATATTGCGTGGTGTACTTGCTAAGATTGTAACGAAGCAGGTAATCGGCAAGATTGCCGAAGCTGCCGCGCATGTAGGGCGAGACGCGGTAGGTTCCCGTTTCCGTTGTGTTCGAGCTGCTGTTGGTATTGACCGTGCTGGAAGTCGCTCCGCCAAACGCCGAAATGCTTTGCTGGGCAATGGCCGCGCTGGCTTCGATGAATAGCCAGTTCTCCGCCGCCTCGAGCGTGCCCAGTGCATTGAGCGAGTTCTGCGAGCGGTCGAGGTCGGAATTTCGGGCGTAGAACAGATTGTGCAACTGATAATCGAAGTGCAGCTTGGAACGACCGCCGGCACCATCGATACGCAGCCCGGGATTGACGTCGGTCACCAGATCGCTGCTTCTATTGGTCGCCACCAGATTGACATTGTCAGTCGCCGTTTCATTGACGCTGACCATCGGCGTGATGGTCCACTCGCCGGCAGCGGCCGGCAGCGAAACGCAGACCAGCGTCAGTCCATGGGAAAGAAATCTGAAGGCGCCGCGCGCTGATCTTCGTCTAGTTGCCATAGCCGTATCCATAACCGTAGCCGTAGCCGTCCTTGACCGAGGTCGCGGCCTGATTGAGCAACATGAGCTTGATCGGGCAGCCGGCGATCATCGCCAGCGCATGCTTGACTTCCGCCTGCGAAGTGCTCTCGGCCTTGACCACGACGACGACCTGCCCCATGTGGGCGGCCA
Organism: Pseudomonadota bacterium; assembly: GCA_018262095.1. Lineage (GTDB taxonomy): Bacteria > Pseudomonadota > Gammaproteobacteria > Burkholderiales > Rhodocyclaceae > Propionivibrio. The sequence continues at coordinate 30,513 of JAGTRW010000031.1, read as the reverse complement.
GCGCGCGGGCCTCGGTGGTGACCAGCAGCGGCGGCGAGTCGAAAATGATGATGCGGTCTGCATAGCGGCTGCCCATGTCGGCGAGCAGGCGGACCATGGCGTCGCTGGCCAGCAGTTCGGTCGCGCGCGGATGCGAGTTGCCGCTCGGCAGGATGGTCAGGTTAGCGATGTTGGTGCGCAGCAGGACCTGCTGCAGATCGACCGACTCGTCGCCGAGCACGTCGAGCAGGCCGCGCCGCTGCGGCAAGCCCAGCAGTTTCATCAGGCTCGGCCGGGCGACGTCGGCATCGACCAGCATCACCGTGTGATTGAGTTCCATGGCGATGCTCATGGCCAGATTGGCCGCGGTGAATGTCTTTCCCTCGCCCGGCAGCGCACTGGTGATCATGATCAGATTGGCATCCTTGATCGGCACCGCCCCGGTTCTGCCCTTGGCGTTGTCGATCAACGGCCGCTTGATGACCCGGTACTCGTCGCCGAGTTGCGAGCGCATCGCGTCGGGGTGTACGATTCCCGCCGCCGAAAGCACCTTCGGATCGAGTTCGACGCGCTGCGCTGCGGCGGCGCCGGCAGAGGGTGCGAAGACCGGCTCGAGCGCTCTGACCGGGGTCACCGGCCGCGCCGAAACGACCGCTGACGGCGCCTCCGGCGTGGGCGCGGGCGGCAGGTCAACCCCGGCCTGGCGCAGCTGTTCGAGTCGCTGGGTGGCTTGTTCAATAAGGCTCATCGTCTTCCCTCAGGCCGTATTCATGGTAAGAAAAAACACGGAGGAAATCCCGACGGCATAGACCGAAAGGAGCGCCGCAAGCGCAGCGATGAAGCGTTTCAACTCTTTCCTGGCCCTGATCCTTTCGCCTTCGTTGACGATCCTTGAAACGGTCCCGAGAATCGGCAAACCGCAGGCTTCACGCAGCAGGCGCGCATCGAAAAAGATCGGACGAATCGCGCTGCCGGCGAAGGCGACAAGGAATCCGGCGGCCAGCGCCACGACCAGCGTCAGCGGAATGAGCAACAGTCGGTTGGGCGAGACCGGCTTGGGCGAAACCCGCGGCGGATCGATCAGGCGGAAATCGACGCCGGCCGTGGAAGCGTCCATGTCACCCGACATCGTCGCCGACTCGCGGCGCGTGACCAGACTTTCGTAGTTCTTCTTGTTGATGTCGTAGTCCCGGTTGAGCTGCGTGAATTCGGCTTCGATCTGTGGAATCATCTTGACGGACTCCTTGAGCAGATTGAAGCGCGATTGGTATTCGGCGACGCGAACGCGCAGCGAGGCGACCGTCGCTTCATTTTCGGCGAGCGATATGCGCAGCTGCTGGTAAACGGGGTTGCTGTTGGCCAGCGACACCGGCACGTTGGGCGAACTCTTGCGGCGGGCGGCGATCTCCGCGCGCTTCTGCGCTTCCAGTTCCTTGATCATGCGTTGCGTTCCGATGACATCGGGATGCTGATCGGTAAACCGCTGCAAAAGGCCGTCAAGATTGCGTTTCATGGTGTCGAGGCGACCGTCGATCTCCGGCATGACGATCCCGGCGGCGGCGTCCGGACTGTCGGAGGCCAAGGACGGGGTCTCTCCGACGAGCTGTTTCTTGAGCGCATCGCGCGAATTCTCCGCTTCGTGCAGCTCGAGCTTGGAGCGCTCGAGCACCGCGGTGATCTCGCCCATGCGGCCGAAATAGTCCTTGCCGTCGGCGGCTTGCATCGCGATATTCTTGAGCTTGAATTCCTTGAGGCGGTTTTCGGCTTCCTCAAGCTTGGTCTGGTAGACCTGGATCTGGTCATCGATGAATTTCTTGGCCGAATCCGTATCCTTGCGCTTGTCGCCCAGGCTCGACTCGACAAAGATCGAAGCCAGCGACTGCACGACGCGCTTGGCCCGCTCCGGATCGTGATCGTTGTAGGCCAGCGTGTAGAGGTTGTCGCGCGACGTGCTCTTGATGCTCAACTGCTTCATCAAATCGTCGCCCAGCGCATCCTGCGCCGGTTTCGACTTGATGTTCAAATCGAGGTCGGCCATGTGGATCAACTTTTCCACATTGGGCCGGCTGATCAGCGTGCGGCTCAGGATCATGATCTTCTGATCGACATTGGGCTCGACCGCCAGCCCCGACATCAGCGGCTTGAGGATCGACTGGGTATCGACAAAGATGCGTGCCGAAGCCTCGTATTTGTCTGGAATGCGCAGCACCACGACGACGCCGACCGCCCCGACTCCCCAGGCGACCAGCAAACCAAGCCAGCGACGCTTCCACATCCCCCTCAGAACAGTCGTCGCCTGCCGGATTATTTCATCCATCGGATTCTTGTCTCGCTATGTGTTGTTGCACGCCGCTGGCCGCATGCCAGCGCTGAAGTGAGACGCTCAGAACCAGCTGCGCGGAATGATCAGTACGTCACCCGGTTGAATCTCGACGTTGGCCGACACGTCGCCACGTTTGACCAGATCCTTGACGCGCACGCTGTATTGCTTGTTGCCTTCGGCGGTGCGCAACAAGGTGGTGGCGTTGCCGTCGGCAAAGTCGGTCAGGCCGCCGACCGCAATCATCACGTCGAGCAAGGTCATCTTCTGCTTGAACGGCAGCATCTGCGGTTTGGACGCCTCGCCGAGCACGCGGATCTGTTCGCTGTAAGGGCCGACAAAGGCCGTGACGATGACCGTCACGACCGGGTCGCGGATGTACTTGCCGAGCGCCGCCTCGATGTCGCGCGAGAGCGTCGTGGCGTCCTTGCCCATGGCCGGCAAATCTTCGACCAGCGGCGCGGCGATCTTTCCATCGGGGCGAACCGGAACGCTCATCGAAAGCTCCGGATTGCGCCAGACGACGATATTGACGAGGTCACCCGGACCGATCAGATAGCTGTAGTTTGGCGAAGCGGCGAGCGAAGGCGCCGGCGGGTTGGTCGTCGCACAGCCGAAGACGACGGTCCCAAGCACGCTGATGACCATCCAGCGCAAGGCGGCGGCAACTCGGTGATTCTGGCTACAAGACATATGGTTCTCCGTTATTCTGGGCAGTCGCATTGAACGCCAACGATCGACAAAGGGATTTCAGACGATTCGTGACACAGGATCGGCCCTGATCTTAGCGGCGTCGGCCGGGACCGTATGTACGCCAGCCAACATATGACTTACTCATACCCGCAGCGCGCATTGCGCAACGGCGGCGGCGGCACACAAAGCAATACGGCCTGCATGCGCAGGCCGTAATTGAAACGATGACGCTCGATCAGGCTTGTGGCTTGCGACGATTGCGCAGCGTGCCCAGGCCGAAGAGGCCGACGCCCAGAAGGGCCAGCGAACCCGGCTCGGGGATCGAATTACCCTTGAAATTGCCGGTACCGAGCGACTCCAGCAGCTGCGTATTGGGATTCTCGGTGACCGGTCCGAGCAGGGTTGTGAAGCCGTTGGTGAAGGTCATGTCGGAACCGTCAGCCTTGGTATTGGTGTTGAAATGTTCCAGCGCCAGGCCGCCGGTGGCGTCGAGCAGACCGCTGCCAACCAGCGTCGAAACTTCCTGGGTTACGGGATCGACCGAGACCGTACCGACCAGCGAGCCGGTCGGCAGGTTATGCCCGGTCAGCGCCAGCCACAGTGCGCCGTCGCCGGTGCTGGCTTGGGTCATCGTCGTGCCGTCGAGGTTAGCCGCCTCAGGCGTGCTATCGGCGAAGACATTGACGAAGCCACCCGCGTACTGAATGGTGCTGCCGGTCGCCGACGGCAACAAGCCGGTGATCGGCGTGAAGCCGCCAAACTGGAAGGTCAATTCGCAGCCGCCGGCGGCGCAGAAAGTCGACGACCCGTTGATCGAATTGATCGTGCCGAAGCCGCTGAGGATGCCGGTAATGCTGTCGATGAATTGGTGGATGGAAACCGAAGCGGCGCTGAAATCGATGCCATTGTCCGGATCCCAGACGACGCCGCCGACGTTGATCGGCGTGGCTTGTGCGGAGGCGGCGATGCCCATGGCCAGTGCGGCGCCAATCATGGTCTTCTTGAACAAGTTCATTATGTTTCTCCTCAAATGGTTGAATTCTCGCGAACCTGTTTGCCCGCTTGGTGGCAATAAAGCACTTTACATGCCATACCCCACTACAACCCATCAACATACTGTATTTATTGTGTTTTTTTATAAAATCAAGAAGAAAAAAAAGGCTCATCTCTTGCTGCTGTAAAGAAATTCGACACCTGCCAAGAGAAGCTACTGATAGCGGCCCGGCGCCAGTAGGTTGTCAGGGTCGATGGCCTGGCGCAGCCGGGAATGAAATATTGGCGCCGTGTCCTGCAGTCGATGCAGCGTCTTCATCGTGCTGATCCCGACCCGGTAGGGAAAACAGCCCATCAGCCGCCCGGCTTCGAGCAAGGCGGCGTAACAGGCGGTCGCCGCAGCGAGCGCTTCAGGCTGGTCGCGGTTGAAGATGAGCGGCACGGTGCTGTCAAAGACCCGGTCGCTGACCGAGGTAAACGTGATAAGAGGCTCGATGCCATACTCGCGGGTCACGCGACAGACCATGTCGACGTAGGCCCTGATCGCCGCCGCGCGCATCGGCACCAGCGGCGCGTACCAGATCAGGCCACAGCCGTCGCGCGACGGGTTCATCAATACGCCGAGCGGCGGCCGGCCATTGCGCCAGTAAGCAAGCGGCATCGCCGTTTCATTGGGGCGGCCGGCGACCAGCTCGAGCGACTTGGCCAGCGTCGCAGCGGTGCTGGCGAGACGCCGGCCCATCGCGCCAGGGATCATTTGCGTCACCCGTGACAGCAATCTGGCCTGTTGCGGGCTGAAGAACATCAGGCGGCAGGCGATTCCCGCGAGTTCCTGGCGAATCTCCTTTTGCGCCGCAGCAACCATGCGCTTTGTTCCGTAGAGGGTCGCAAAGCCGGTCCATGGCGAGATTTGATACTGCTGTCCCAGTTCCTTGACGAGGGGCGCCGGGATCAGGCCGTCGGGACCCAGGCGGCTCGCTGGAAAGGGAATCGACATGGCCAGCACCCGATGCTGGTTCATCAGGTTGATGGCGCCCAAGATGCCCGGCAGCTTGCCCAGGATTTGGCGCACGGGATCGATCGCCGACTCGAGCAAGGCGTCGTCCTTGAGGCTGAACAGGCAGATCTTCACGCACTCCGGTCGTCTGGCCAGGACGATGCTCATGCGCGTCACGATGCCGAATCCGCTTTGCGCAAATAGTCCAGCCGAGTACGGCCCGATTCCCCATTTGAAGAGCCGGGCGAGATCGTCGCCGGCGGCTTCGCGCAGCGCGGTCCGGTAGACGCTGCCGTCGGCAAGCACGGCTTCGAGATCGGTAACCGCGCCAAAATGATCAACATGGGGAGTCACGCCGTAACCGCGCTCCAGCGCGTTGCCGACCAGGCTGCAGGTCGGCCCGGCCCCGGTCACCGGGACCAGAAAGGGATGTTTACCCTGTTCCAGAAAGCGCTCCAACATGCGCTGGGTGACCCCCGGTTCGAGCGTCACGACGCCCAGTTCGGCGTCGAAATGGATGATCTTTTTCATTTCCGACAGATCGAGAATGACGCAACCGTCGCTGGCCGGAAGTGACGTGCCGTAGCCCCAGTTATTGCCCGTACTGATCGGATAGACCGGTATGCGATGCGCCCTGGCGGTATTCATGACCGCCGGAAGAGACGCGCCGTCGGCAATCAGCAGCGCCGCCGGAATGCAGCGGCTAACGCCGCTGGCATCCATGCCGTAGCGTACTGCGGCGGCTTCTCCCTGAACGACCCGGGCGACGCCCAGGGTGGCTTGCCATTCGTCGATTGCCAACTGCAGATCCATGCCTGCCTCTCGCGTAAATGATTCGGTACGACCGTTCGCTTCTTTGATCAATTGCGCCAGCGAATCCCCCGGTTCGTCGTCAAGCCTTTTTCGAGGAAATAGGCGTCCGGGGGCGGGCGTCGAGGATTCTGCAGGGTCTGCCGGTTCCCGTATGTTGGCTACCGCACATTGGCGCCAACCCGCTTGCGCTAAGGTGCCGGACATTGATCGGCGACTGGCCGGCTTGAGCGGGCCGACAGCGCGCAGGCGATCACACGCAGCATTTCCAGGAAATCCCCCATGTGCTTCACCGATACCGCCAGCATGCCGCTTGACCAGATTTCGGTGATCGGTTCCTTTCTCGCTGTTTCCAGGCGTTCTCTCGACGCCAAGGGGCCACGTGCCGGCGGCAGCGAAGCCGCGCTGAAGTCGACATTGAGCAAGGTCGTCCAGCGCGCGTCGGCTGTCTTGAGCCATGCCTCGAGCGAACGCGCAATCCAGGCCGGGAATTCGGGCGCCGCGACAAAATATGCCAACTGCCTGCAAGCGAATGACGCGCAGACGACACACGAGGTCTCGCGATTGCTCGATCGGCGAGTGATCCGTCTGTTCGCGAACGAGGCCCCTCGAGAAACGGCGCTGGGATTGTAAAGCGGGGGCCTTTTGTCAGCCCCCGATGGATCAGCCTTTCTCTCCGATGCCATCATCGTCGAGCGCTACATCGAGCTTGGCAGCCGGCTCGAACGCGTCATCGCCGTCGTCAAGGTGCGCGGCGGCGCCCATTGCAACGAGATCAGACGGTTCGGAATCGGCGATTCAGGAATTGTCATCGGCAATCCGCTACTCGATTACGAGGGACTGCTCGGCGGCCGGCCGACACGGACGGCGCGGGACGGGACTCTGGCGATGGAAAATCCATGATGAATACGCTGCGCAGCAATCGGACCAGGACGCAAGCCACGGCACGGGCGCTGAAACGCTGCTGACCAATGCCGACATGAATGTCCAGACAATCGCCAGGCAATCGGTCCGGCAGGCGCTGCATCGCGGGCTTGAGCAGAACGGGTTCGTCCTGCATTACCAGCCCAAAGTGGATATCGGAACCGGCGCCATCGTCAGCGCCATCATCGCGATGGGCAAGAGCCTCAAACTGCGCGTCGTCGCCGAGGGCATCGAAACGCGGCAACAGCTTTCCTTCCTGCATGCCCAGCAATGTGCCGAGGGACAAGGCTATTACTTCAGCCCACCGGTGGCGGCCGCCGACTTCGCGGCCCTACTGCAACGCTGGCCGCGGCAAGAGCGTCGCTGAGGTCGACCATCACGGCGCTCGGCCTGCCGCGCTTTGATCGCCCGCGAAAACGGGGCCGCACCCGATCGCCGCCGCCGGTGGTGCGAGCCGATTGATTCATTGGCCGATGCAGCGCGGAGAAAAAGACCGACCGCCAAACTTCTCCGCCGGTTATGTGCGCTAGCATACATACAGAAAATTCGTTCCGGCTATAGTCCCCCTGGCCTTGCCCTATCGACGCCTGAAGCTGGGTGTGCCCCGAGGAAACAGCATGCTTTCGATCAGCCCGGAAAACCCCAAGCAGAACTCGATTCTTGCAGCGCTTGCGCCGAAGGAGTATGCACGCATCGTCGACGATCTTGAACTCGTCGCGCTGAAGCAGGGAGAGGTTCTTTATGAGCCGGGGGGGCAACCAGACTATGTCTATTTCCCGACCACCTGCATCGTTTCACGGATCTATACCACCGCCAGCGGTTCATCGGCCGAATTGGCAATGACCGGCAATGAAGGCCTGGTCGGCATCTCTCTGATCCTCGGCAGCGATTTGATTTTCTATCGTGTCGATGTGCAAATCCCCGGCAACGCCTACCGCTTGCGCGCCGAGGTGATCCGTTGGGAACTCGATCAGGGGGGGACCTTGCAGCGAATGGCGCTGTTCCATACCCAATTGTTGATGGCGCAGATGGCGCAAATGGTCGTCTGCAATCGCTACCACTCGGTCGACCAACAAGTGTGCCGCTGGCTCTTGCTTTGCCACGATCGCATGGCGGGAGCCCCGATCGCCATCACGCAAGAGCGAATAGCAAAGATGCTCGGGGTGCGCCGAGAAGGGGTTACCGAAGTCGCCGTCAAGTTGCAGGCTGCCGGTCTGATCGTCTACAGCCGCGGCCATATCAGGATCATCGATCGACCTGGCCTGGAAGCACGCAGCTGCGAATGCTACGCCGCCGCCAAGCTCGAGCAAGAGCAGCTGCAACGCCGCGCGCCGGAGGCGCGCGTCAAGGATCGGGCGAGGCCCAATCCGGCAACGCTGCGCCGGCGCGCGGAAACCCGCTTGCGCCGGGCTTCGCCCCCCGACCTCGGCGTCGATAGCGCCCGGCTCCTGCACGAGTTGCAGGTCCATCAGATTGAACTTGAAATGCAGAAGGAAGAGCTGCTCGGCGCCTATAGCGAAAGCGATGCATTGCGCGAACGCCATGCCGATATTTACGATTTTTCACCCGTCGGCTATTTCACGCTTGATCCGCAGAGCACGATTCTGGATCTCAATCTGGCGGGCGCCATTCTGCTCGGCATCAAGCGTTCGCAAAAGAGCCGCTATCGTTTCGCAACGTCAGTCAGCCTTGAATGCCGAGAGGTGTTCGACGACTTCATCGCCGACGTGCTCAGGAAAAGAGGCAAGAAGCGTTGCGAAATCACCTTGCGCGCGAGCAAGCATCGACCCGAAGCCATCGTTCGGATTGAAGCCGTGCCTGATGAAGGCATGCACGAGTGCCGCATGGTGGTGATCGACGTCTCGTCGGAAAAACGGGCTGAAAAGGCGCTCTTCGAACGCGACGAGTACCAACGCGCACTGATCGACAATTTTCCGTTCAATGTCTGGCTCAAGGACGAGCAAAGTCGCTATCTGGCCGTCAACAAGCCCTTGGCCCTGGCTCTAGGGTGGCCGTCCGCCGACGATCTCGTTGGTAAAACCGATTTCGACATCGCTTCGCGCGAGCAGGCCGAACGTTACCGGGCCGAAGATCAGGCAGCCTTGATTAGCGGCCAGAGCAGTAATAGCGAACAGATCATCGAAGTCCACGGCGAAGACCGCTGGTTCGAGGTCTATAAATCTCCGCTGGCCATCAATGGGCAATCGGTCGGCACCGTCGGTTTTGCCCGCGACATTACCGAACGCCATTTGGAGCAGCAAGCCTTGTCGGAATCCGAGAGCCAACAGCGCAGTTTCATGGAAAACCTGCCCTTGAGCGTGACCATCACTCAGGACGGAATCCTCAAGTACATCAATCCCAAAGCCGCAGAGCTATTTGGCTATTCGCCCGATGAGTGCATCGGTAAATCGTCTCTACCGCTGGTGCACGAGGGCGATCGCCGCCAATCGCTGGCCGACCATCAGCAGCGCATGCGTGGCGAGTCAACGCCGCGACAGTCCGATCTACAGATCGTCGCTCGATCCGGGCAGCTCATTGACTGCCACTGCTCTTTCAATCTGGTGACCTGGGGCGGTCGCATTGCGTCGCTCGCCGTTCTTGAGGATGTCACCGAAAAGAAACGCCTGCACACCGAGCTGCAAAGTCTGGAAACCATTGATTTAGTCACGCGACTCGCCAACCGGCGGCATTTTATCGCCCGAATGGAAGAAGCCCTTGCGCAATTACGCCGTAGAACCGATGTTCAGGTCACCGTGCTGGTCATCGAGCTTGAGCAGGTCACGCAAATCAACAAGACGATGGGCTATTCGGCAGGCGATGCCATGCTTCTGCGCTTTTCGACCGTGCTGCGTGACGAGCTGCGCACCGCAGACACGGGTGGCCGGATTGGCGACAAGGCATTTGCCGTACTCCTTCCCGACACCAGTCAGCTTACCGCATCGGTATTCGCCGAGCGCCTGTACAAAAAAACATCCGAGGTCGTGGTCATGGTCGATAACAGAATGGTTTCGATCGCCGTAAAGATCGGCATGTCAGCACTGACCGCGGTGGATGCCAACGCCGAGCTCATCCTGGCGCGAGCCAATCAATGCGTTCGCTACGAGAGTCGTCCGGCTTAGCGTGAGACGATGGGGGGGTTGGGCTCAAGACACGTTGAGCAAACGTTCCATTTTTTTGGCAGCCCAATGTTCGGTTTCATTCAGACAGGATAAACGTGGCCAAAACCTTGCAACTGAACGAGAGCGGGGCGCCGACGGCAAAGACCGTCAGGCCAGCCTGCGCGCCAGATGAGGTATCACGCCCTTTTTCGCTGCTTGCTCGGGACGCGTCAGTCGGTGGCCTTGCCGCCCTTGCCAGCGAGGCATCCGCCAAGGAGTTGCCACGGCGCGGCGCCGCCCCCCGTCGTCGCTCACGCCGCCCGGCCAGCCCGGCGCAGAACGCCGAAACGGCAGGGCAAAAGAACGCCTTCGAGACGATTTGCCTTCTTCTACGGGCCCAAACGACTCACGATTTTTCTCTCTACAAGCACAGCACGCTGTACCGCCGCATCGAGCGCCGGATGGCCATCCATCAGCTCGACCGCATCGCCGACTACGTGCTCTACCTGCGAGAGAACCCGCAGGAGCTTGACTTGCTGTTCAAGGAGTTGCTGATCGGCGTGACCCGCTTCTTCCGTGACCCGGCATCCTGGAGCCTGCTCGCCGAGCACAGGCTGCCTCAACTGCTCGCCGCCTACCCGACGGGCAGCGCCCTGCGCGCCTGGGTTGCCGGGTGCTCAACCGGCGAAGAGGCGTATTCACTGGCGATCATCTTCCGCGAAGCGCAGCAGCGGATGGGTTCATCCGGGCGCCATTCGCTACAGATCTTTGCCACCGACCTCGACCCGGATGCCATCGACCAGGCGCGCCGGGGGATCTATCCGGCCCACATCGCTGCCGACGTTTCCGCTGAGCGCCTCAAGCGTTTCTTTGTCCGCAACGGCAGCGGCTATCGGATCAGCAAGGAAATCCGCGAGATGGTGGTCTTTGCGCCGCACAACGTCCTTATGGATCCCCCCTTTACCAAGCTCGACATCCTGAGCTGTCGCAATCTGCTGATTTATCTTGGCCGCGAGTTGCAGAAGAAGCTTTTGCCACTGTTTCACTACTGTCTCAAGCCGGACGGCATCCTCATGTTGGGCAGCGTCGAATCGATCGGAGGTTTGAGTGAATTGTTCTCGCCGCTTGAAGGCAAGGCCTGCCTGTTTCAGCGCAGTAGTAGCCACCAGGCCCCGGTCGATCTTGAGTTTCCCTGCCGCCACCTGGCCACAAAAATCGGATCGCCCATGAATGACAAGCCCGCGACCGCCACCTTGCAGAGCCTTGCCGATCAGTTGCTGTTGCGGCAGTTCTCGCCCGCCGCCGTGCTGGTCAATGCCAGCGGCGACCTCGTCTACATCAACGGCCGCACCGGCAACTACCTGGAACCTGCCGCCGGCAAGGTCAACTGGAACATTCACGCGATGGCGCGCCGCGGATTGCGCCATGAACTCGCGCTGGCGCTACCCGAAGCGCTGCGCAGCGGCAAGCCGGTACTGTGCAGAAATCTGCAGATCAGCACCAACAGCGGCATGCTGACCGTCGATCTCGCGATCCGGCCGATCGACGAACCGGCGGCATTGCGCGGCATGGCCATGGTCGTATTCTGCGACGTGGCTGTCGCCACAGCGCCACCCGACGCGGTCGGCAAACTAGGCGGGTCCCGCCCGCGGGAGGCCGCGTTGGCGCAGGCGCTGGCCCAGCTGGAGCAGGAAAAGAAGTCGTTGCGCGAGGAAATGCAAGCCGCGCAGGAGGAGATCAGGACGACCAACGAGGAGTTGCAATCGACCAACGAGGAACTGACCACCTCCAAGGAGGAAATGCACTCGATCAACGAGCGACTTCACACGGTCAACCGCGAACTGCAATCAAGGGTCGATGATCTGTCGACGGCCGACAACGACATGAAAAACCTGCTCGACAGCACCGACACGGCCACCGTATTCCTCAATCGCGCCCTCCACGTGCGGCGCTTCACCACCCAGGCGACGCGCCTGTTCAAGCTGATCCCGTGCGATCTCGGCCGGGCCCTTTCGGATATCGTCACCCATCTCGTTTATCCCGGCCTGATCGACGACACCAGCGAGGTCCTGCGCAGTCTGGTCGGTTCCGACCGGGAAGTGGCGACCGACGACGGGCGCTGGTTCCAGGTCAAGATCATGCCTTACCGCACCCTGAAAAACGTGATCGACGGCGTCGTGATTACGTGTAACGACATCAGCCGCGCCAAACGCCTCGAAGCGCAGTTGAAGGCGATCACCTCGGCCAAGGAATGCTGAACATCCGACTTGTCGCCGCGCAAGCGCCGCGACCATGCCCGGGTGTCTATTCCCGCGGGTCGAATTAAGCCGCCCTTATGTGTTCTGCCGAACTGAGCTTTCGCGACTGGCCGGGTATCGTTGAAATCCTTAAACGATACGAAAGGAATATCTCATGAACAGCATCGTCTACCTGGTCGGCGCCATCGTCATCGTCCTGGCCATATTGTCGTTCCTCGGCCTGCGTTAGTGTCGTGTGGCGCGCTGTTTGACTGCCGCAACACGCTGGCGATGTCCGCGGGCCGCCTGGTCGCCTGCCTCGGCGTCGACGACCTGATCATCGTCGAAACCCCGGACGCCATCCTGGTCGCACACAAGAGCAAGACGCAGGACGTCAAGAAGATCGTCGATCACCTCAAGCGCGAAGGCCGCAGCGAGGGCCAGTTGCACCGCAAGGTCTTCCGCCCGAGGGGATCGTACGACGGCGTCGATGTCGGTGAGCGCTTCCTGGTCAAGCGCATCATCGTCACGCCGGGCGCCAGCCTATCGCTACAGATGCACTATCACCGCGCCGAACACTGGATCGTCGTGCGCGGAACCGCCAAGGTGACCCGCGGCGATACCAGCTACCTGGTGTCCGAGAACGAATCGACCTTCATCCCGCTCGGCACCCATCACCGCCTCGAGAACCCCGGTCATTTGCCGCTGGAAATGATCGAGGTGCAGTCGGGCTCCTATCTCGGCGAGGATGACATCGTTCGTTTCGACGATAATTACGGGCGCTAAGCGTGGCCCGCAAATCCCTCTGCGTAGCGCGGCGCGGGCACCGCGCGGATCCCCGGCGAGCGCATCGACGATGAGACCGTTGCGCCGCCGACACATTCCGGCCAAGAACGCAGTAATCATGCGGCCCAGACCGAAGAAACAGACCTCGCACATGCGCCGAAGCGGTCCTCGGCGCCACCTCGGTCAACGTGACGGGCTCCTGCGCCGGATCGTCGAGTGCGCAGACGCGACGCCGCTTCCTACTCGCTAGTCGGTAAGTCAAGCGACAGAACCGCTAGGGTCTGTTGACAACAAAGTGAGCCAAATGACCGCGTCGGCGAGGCCCTGTCCCGGCAAAGCACCACGGCCAGACGACGATGAACATCGCTGCGGCCACCGGCCCGACGACGAAGCCGTTGACGCCCAATACCGCCATTCCACCCAGCGTGGTGATCATCATCACGTAGTCGGGCATGCGGGTATCAGCACACCAAGACTCGTGATCCTATGGACGATCTTGATGAAAATTTTGACGGCATTTCCCTGTCTGGTCGGCGTCGATAGTCTTCTTTAACATTCCCGCCATCATTCCCGACAAAGGGGACCTGGCGGTATTCATCGGTCGCCAAACCGTTGATGGTTCGACAGGCTCACCACGAACGGCTCAAGCGAAGCGCATGGCCACGGTTCGCCCGGCCTTTCCCGTCGCTCTTGCTCTGGCGACGACGCTGCCGCATCTCATGCCAGCCGCAACCAATCCCACAGTCTTGCGTAGAGGACGCCCGCGCTGAGCAGCTTGCCGCTGTGGCCGTTCATCCCAGCCGCCAGGCAGCGCTGACAATCGTCGTCGAAAGCGCTGGCGGTCATCGCGATGATCGTGATGGCCGCCATTCCGGGTAGTTGGCGGATGGCGCGCGTGGCTTCGCCCCCCATCAGTCGGGTCAGGCGTTGGGAGATGACCAGACCGAGCCCGCTGCGTCGTCCTGCACCGCGCAAGAACGGATGACGATCTGGCCGCGTTCCGAGACTTTGGACACCGGTCAATCATGGAAATCGGATCGCAATCATTTCTTGGCTTTGAGCCCCCACGCCGCGTGCGTCCCGCCGGCGACGACCGCGCCGACCGCCCAGAAAACGCTGGCGACGCCGCCGAACGCACCGGTCGCGCCGAACAGCATCGGCATCACGATTCCCGATGCGGTGAGCGACAGCATGCGCAGCCCCATGGCTTCGCCCTGACGATGCTCGGGCGTGATCTGGTGCATCGAGCTCAGGATCATCGGCTGCACCGAACCGAGCGAAAAGCCGAGCAGCAGCGAGCAGAACCCCATCGCCAGCGGCGAATGCAACAGCGGATAGACGCCGAACAGCACCGCCGTCGAGCCCAGCGCAACGGCGATGACCGCCCACTCGCGCAGGCGCGCGGCGATCATCGGCATGGCCAGGCGCACCAGCGTGGTGGCCACGGCAAAGACGCCAAGAATCGTTCCGATCGCCGATGCGGACAGGCCGCGCTCATGGCCGAGCATCGGCAAGACGAAAGTGTGCACGTCCCAGCACGACGCGAGAAGCCAGTTGATCAGCAGCAAGCGGCGCATCTGCGGCAAGGCGAGCAGATCCCAAACCCCCTTGCTGGCCGGCCCGGCCGGTCTATCCTGTCGCGCCAGCTCGGGCGTATGGCGCACCCAATACCACGAGGCGAGCGGCAGCACCGCCATCACCGCGAAGGCGCAACGAAAGCCGGCGTGGTCGATCAGCAGTCCGGCGGCGAAGGGACCGATGAAATTGGCGATCGACGGCGCGATCGCCAGCCAGCTGAAAACCTGCCTGAGTTCAGTCGTGTTGCTGGCCATCCGGCTGACCTGACGCTGCACGGCGATCAGCGCCGCGGCGGTCGCTCCGCCGCTCGCCAGGGCGGCGATGCAGAGCGCCGGAAAGACCGGCCACAGCGCCGCCAGCGCGGCGCCAAAGACGCTGAAGCCGACGCAGATGACGACCGGTCGCTTGAGGCTGTGGCGGTCGGCGTAGCGCCCGGCGGGCAAGGACAGGAAAGCCTGCGGCAGCGAAAACAGCGCCAGCAGCACGCCCACCGCCGCCGGGCTGTGACCCTGGCGCAGCGCCAGCAACGGCGCCGCCATGCGGATCGCCGACATGCACGCGTGGATGCACACCTGGACGGCGATAGCGCGCGCCAAAGATCGGTTCAAGCGGATAGTGGAGTTCATGTTCCAGCGGCTTCGTTGGCGCCGAGCGCGACGAACAGCGATTGTCCGCAGCAGCGGGGCGTCGGCCAAAGCCGAACGCTGATGGCCCTCATCGGCGCGGACCTGCGGCATTATAAGCGCTGCACCCCGGCCGCGGCCATTTGGCTCGCCGCGAGCCTGCGCGCCAATCGAGTCGCGATCGACCCGCCGCGTGACACCGGCGTATCATCTTCGCATCGCCAGCGATTCGAACGTTGAATTCATCGAACGCGGCCACGGGAGAATCGATCATGCCAAGAAAAATCGGGGTGTTTGTCGCCATCGCGCTGCTCGGCGCCGTGCTCGGCGGCTATCTGCTGTTGCAACGCGACGCCGAACCGCCCGCGCCGGCGCCGGTATTCACCGCGCCGGTACCGGTCGCACGCAAACCGCCCGAGGCGGTGGCCCCGGTAGCCGAGCCGGTGATCGCCCATCCGCTTGAAGCCGAGCCGGCGACCGAGCCGCTGCTCGAACCCGGAAAGGCCGATGTCGCGCTCGCCAAGGCGCTGGCCAAGGTCTTGGGCAAGAAATTGCTGGCGCTCGTCGTTCCCGACGAACTGATCCGCCGTATTGTAGTCACCGTCGACAATCTGCCGCGCCAGCACCTGCCCGCTTCACTGGTACCGCTCAAGCGGATGCCGGGCGCTTTCGCGACCGCCGGCAGCGGCGAGACGCTGGCGATCGACGCGAGCAATGCGAAACGCTATACGGCCACTGTGCAGCTCATCGCCGCGGTCGATAGCGCCAAACTGGTTGCGCTCTATCGCGAGTTTTACCCGCAGTTTCAGCGCGCCTACGCGCAACTGGGTTATCCCAAGGCGTATTTCAACGATCGCCTGGTCGCGGCGATCGACGATTTGCTCGCCGCCCCCGACCTCGAGCCAGGCGCCCTGCTGGTCCAGCCGAAGGTGCTCTACGAGTATGCCGACGCCGAACTGCAAGCACGCTCGTCCGGCCAGAAGATCATGATGCGCATCGGCGCCGCCAATGCCGGCGCGCTCAAGGCCAAACTCAAAGAAGTCCGTCGCCTGGTGGCGCGCGGCGCAGAAAGCTCGTAGCTCGTTCTCAGCGCGCCGCCCGCCGAGGCGGATGGCGCGCTGCGGTCAATCGAGCGTGGCGCCCGTTTCCTTGGCGACCCGCGCCCATTTGACGTTCTCGGACTTGACGAAGGCGGCGAAATTCTCGGGCGTATCGCCGACGTAATCCGACCCCGTGTCGGCGAGCACTTTCTGGAACTCCGGGGTCTTCATGTACTTGAGCGCCGCCTCGTTGATCCTGGCGACAATCTCCTTGGGCGTCTTGGCCGGCGCGAACAAACCATACCAGCCGTACGACTCGACGCCGGCCAGACCGGCCTCGGCGAAAGTCGGCACGTCGGGCAATTGCGGCGAGCGCTTGACACCGCTGACGGCGATCGCGCGCACCTTGCCGGCCTTGATCTGCGGAACGATGGCGATGGTCGTGTCGAACATCATCGCGACGTGACCGCCCATCAGATCGGCGATCGCCGGCGCCGATCCCTTGTACGGCACGTGCATCATGTCGAGCTTGGCGGTGGTGCGAAACAGTTCGCCGGTCATGTGCTGCGGCGTGCCGTTGCCCGCCGAGGCCCAGGGCGCCTTGCCGTCCTGCGCCTTGATGTAGGCGATCAGCTCAGCCAGATTCTTGGCCGGCACCGCCGGGTTGACCGCCAGCACCACCGGAACGCGCAGCAGGTTGGTGATCGGCACCAGGTCCTTGCGCGGATCGTAGGTCATCTTGGTGTAGACGTGCGGGTTGATGACGATCGGCCCGCCCGAGGTGATCAGCAGCGTGTGACCGTCGGGATTGGATTTGGCCGCGTATTCGCTGCCGATATTGCCGCCGGCACCGCCGCGGTTGTCGATCACGAACGGCTTGCCGAACGCTTCGGAGAAGCCCTTCGACATCGGCCGCGCAACGATGTCCGACGGGCCGCCGGGCGGCCACGGGACGACGATCGTCACCGGTTTGGTCGGCCAGGATTGCGCCACAGCGACGCAACACCAAACGGCGCATAGCGCGCCCGTCAAACACTTGATTCGGCTGAACATCGTCATGACGTTGTCTCCTCAGGTCGGCATTGATACGGCGAGCGGCCAGTCTAGTGGAATGGCTGATCGCCAGCAACCAAGCGTTGGCGAGCCAAGCTCAGACGGTCGGCGCCAGGCAGGCGAAGATCAGTTCAATGGTCTCGGCGAAAGCCGCCGGCCGTTCGGCGAGCAGCGAGAACAGCCGGTTGTGCTGCGCGTCGGCGACGACGTGCAACTGGCGCCACGACGCTTTGCCTGCCGCCTCGACCAGCCGCCAGGGGATTTCGGGCGGGATCACCGTATCGTTCTGCGCGGCGATCACCAGCAATCTGCCGGTGAATCGGCCAACGATGTCCCAGGCGTCGGTCGCCTCCCAGCTGCGCTGCGCTCTGATCACTGCCGAGAATCCGGCGTCAAACGGCAATTCGTAGGCGGCCGGCGTATAGACGCCGGGGACGACCAGCACCAGCGACTCGACCTGGCGCGCCTCGAGCAGCTTGATCGCGTTGTAGGCGCCCATGCTGGTGCCGACGACCGCCAGCGGCGACGCGCCGTGTCGCGCGTCGGCGACGGCAGCGGCCTGGCGCGTGCGACTGGCGAGCGACGACGCACAGAGCAACCCGCCGGTCTGGCCGTGGCCGACGCAGTCGAACGCGGTCGACGCTATGCCGCGCCGGAGCAAGGCGCTGCGTAGCGGCGCGAAACGCCCACGCTCGCTCTGTCCGGCGCCGTGGATCAGCAGCGCCGGCAGCTTCGCGCGGCCAGCCAGATGGTCGGCCTTGATGAGCCGACCGGGAAACGGGACGTCAAACGGGATTGGGGTCATGCGCATACCACCGGCAACGCACCTGGCATGGATTAACGGCTATCCATCAAGGTACTCACCGCAATATCCTCGTCGATTTCAGGCCAATGTACGCCGACCCCCTTGCCGATCAAACGCCAGTTGAGACGCTGAGCACGGGAAGCATCGCGCAGACGCGGGAACCATTCAAGTGGCGCGGAAATTTCCCGGCCGTCAACCAGGACGAAATGCAGCGCGTTGTCGTCGATCGAAACGTCAATGGCGTGGGCGTCGAGCTTAAGCGCCAAAGTGCTCATTCCACTTCTCCAAAAAGAATTCCCGATGTTCGATGACGAGTGCTCGAACTCGTGTCAATTCATGACTCCTGAAACCTTCAGACATGGCCAGCGTGACCGGATTCAACCAGTATTTTGCGACCTTGTCGCCATGCTCGACGTGTACATGCGGCGGCTCAGCCCCTTCTCCGCTGAAGAAGAAAAACCGGAAGCCAAGAACACAGAGCAAGGTCGGCATGCCGAAAGTCTACCAGCAATGGCGTTGCGAACAAGCTTAAACGCAATCAGCGGATCGCTTGTTCGCCACTTTCTTCAAAACGCTTTTGACCGCCCACCACAGCCGGATGCCGAGCAGCGCGGCGACCACCGCGGCGTAGATGCGCACCGTGCCAAAGTCGTTCTTTCCCGCCTTGTGCCACCAGTAGTGCAGGATCGCGGCGATCGCGATCAGGTAGATCAGCCGGTGCAGGCGCAGCCAATTGACGCCCAAGCGGCGCATCATGGCGCGCGTCGAGGTTGCGGCGAGCGGCAGCAGCAGCACGAAGGCGGTGAAGCCGGCGGCGATGAAAGGGCGCTTGACGACGTCGGCCCACATCTGCCCCGGATCGAGGTTGTGGTCGATCCAGAACCAGATCGAAAAATGCAGCAGCGCGTAGAAGAAGCAGTAGAGGCCGAGCATTCGCCGCAACTTGAGCCACTGCGGCTGGCCGGTCAGGCGCCGCAGCGGCGTGATCGAGAGCGTCAGGCAGAGGAAGACGAGCGCCCAGGTGCCGGTCGAGCGGGTGACGAATTCGAGCGGATTGGCTGAGAGGCCGTCATGGTTGCCGAGCCAGACCAGGCGCGCGAGCGGCGCCAGGCTGGCGACAAAGACGCCAAAGCGAAGCCAGACCGGCATGCCGTGCTGACGAAGCGCGCTCAGAAGAATTTCTTGAGGTCCATGCCGGCGTAAAGCGACGCCACCTGCTCACCATAGCCGTTGAACATCAGCGTCTTGCGCGTCGGCGTGAACAGGCTGGCGCCTTCGCCGATGCGATGTTCGGAAAACTGGCTCCAGCGCGGGTGATCGACGCCCGGATTGACGTTCGAATAAAAGCCGTACTCGGTCGGCGCCGAGACGTGCCAGCTGGTCTTCGGTTCGGTCTCGGTGAAACGGATGCGGACGATCGATTTGGCGCTCTTGAAGCCGTACTTCCAGGGAACGGTGATGCGCACCGGCGCGCCGTTCTGCTTGGGCAGCACCTCGCCGTAGAGGCCGAAGGTGAGCAGCGTCAGCGGATGCATCGCCTCGTCGAGGCGCAATCCCTCGACGTACGGCCAGTCGAGCACCGGGACAGCGAGGCCGGGCATCTGCTTCTTGTCGGCGAGGCTCACGAATTCGACGTATTTGGCGCTGCCGGTCGGTTCGACGCGACGGATCAGTTCGGCGAGCGAAAAACCGATCCAGGGGATCACCATCGACCAGCCCTCGACGCAGCGCAAGCGGTAGATGCGCTCTTCGAGCGGCGCCAATTTGAGCAGTTCGTCGATATCATAAACCTTGGGTTTCTTGACCAGCCCCTCGACGGCAAGCGTCCACGGCCGCGTGATCAGCGACTTGGCGTACTTGGCCGGGTCGGCCTTGTCGGTGCCGAATTCATAGAAATTGTTATAGCTGGTGACGTCCTTGTAGCGCGATTGGGCTTCCATCAGCGCGTACTGCGCGTTGCGCGTCGCCGCCAGCTTGGTGCCGGAGCCAGCTGGCGTCGTCTGCGCCAAGGCGCTGCGCGCGAAAAAGGGCGCGAGCGTCGCGCCGAAGGCGCCCGCCGCGGCTGCCCTGATCAGCGTGCGGCGCTGTTCGAATACGTCGCGCGGCGTGATCTGGCTGGCAACAATCGTCGGATCCGGTTTGCTGTGCTGGTTCATTTGCTGCCTCCGTATGCACTCGTCGTCGACCACCGTGGCTGCCGCCTCGCTTCCTGACGCACTGATCGTCGCTAAGTTTGAACGCGGTTTGGCGCCATTGTTCCGCTGACCAGTGCATACTTCGCCCTTGCCTCGTTGCTCGTGACCCCCGTGATGAATCTCAGATACCCGCTGCTCGTTTCGCTGTCGATCTTCTGTTCAGCGGCGTGCGCCGAAAAAATCGGCTGCGTGACCACCGAATGGAAGCTGCTCGGCGCCAACCACAAGGTCTGCGTCGAGTCGTTCGCCGACCCCAAAATCTCCGGCGTCACCTGCCACGTGAGCCAGGCGCGCACCGGCGGGGTGGCCGGCAGCTTTGGTCTGGCGCAGGATCCTTCGCAGTTCTCGCTGGCCTGTCGGCAGACCGGCCCGATCACGCTGCCCGACAAGCTGCCCAAGGAGGCGACGGTGTTCGCCGAGGACACCTCGGTCTTCTTCAAGGAAACCCGCGTCGTCCGCCTGTGGGACGAGGCCAACCGCACGCTCGTCTACCTCGCGATCAGCCGCAAGCTGATCGACGGTGCGCCGGCCAACAGCATCTCGACCGTTCCGCTGATGCCTTGGGGAACGCGCTAAGAGCGCTGCCGGAAGTTCAGTTCATTCTCACCCCGACTTCAACCGAGCCCATGCGCAAAAAAACCCATTTCGCCGAACTGATCCTGTTGCTGGTCGCCATCATCTGGGGAATCAACCCGCCGATCATCAAGCTCGGCCTGCAGTTTCTCGCGCCGCAGCCGTACAATGTCGCGCGCATGCTGGTCGCCAGCGTCGCCGCGCTGATCGCGCTGTGGCTGTCGGGTAGTTACCGCCGCGTCGACCGCGCCGACTTCTGGAAACTCTGCCAGGTCAGTGCGCTCGGCTTCTTCGTTTTCCAGCTCTTTTTCACTGAAGGAATCCAGCGCACGACGTCGGGCAACGCCTCGTTCATGCTCTGCCTGATGCCGGTCAGCGTGCTGCTGCTCAACAAGCTCTTTGGCCTGGAGACGATCACCCGGCCGGTGGTCATCGGCATTGTCTGTTCGATTTCGGGAATCGCGCTGATCGTCGTCGGCGCCGGCCGCGAGCTGAGCCTGTCGAGCGGCCATCTGCTGGGCACCTTGCTCATCCTTGTCGCGCAGGCCGGTTACGCGTACTACACGGTATTCTCGAAGGAACTGCTGGCGCGCTACTCGAGCTATCAGGTTTCCGCCTACCTGATGGTGATCACCAGCGTCATGCTGCTCGCCGTCTCGGCGCCCGAGGTGACGAGCGTCGCCTGGCTCGACCTTCCCGTGGCGGCATGGACCAGCGTGCTGTTCTCCGCCGTGCTCGCGCTGTGCCTGGCCAACGTGCTGTGGATCTGGGGCACCGGCGTGATCGGCACCTCGCGCGCGGCGATCTTCAACAACCTGTCGCCGGTGTTCGCCGTGATCACCGGCTACCTGCTGCTCGGCGAAACCTTCGGCGCGCTGCAGGCGGCCGGCGCCGCTTTCGTCTTTGCCGGCGTCTATATCACGCGCCACAAGGATCGCTGGCTTGGTCAGCGCGCCGACGCGTCGCTTTAGGCGCCCGCCCGATTGATGACTCGCTTACCGCGCCGCAGGTAAGCGCGCTACCGACATCCGCGTATTCCTGAGCCCGGGAGAAAAAGCTAGATTGCAGGAACCCGCCGCCGCGCCACCACCTGCCACTTACGAGGAGAAACGCATCATGACCCCTGACACGCCGCGTCCCCTGCTCAAGGGAAAGAAAGCGCTGGTGGTCGGCATCGCCAACGAGCATTCGATCGCTTACGGCTGCGCCAAGGCCTTTCGCGAACTCGACGCCGATCTCGCGCTGACCTACCTCAACGAAAAGTCGAAACCCTACGTCGAACCGATCGCCAAGGACTTGAACGCGCCGATCTTCATGCCGCTCGACGTCAGCCAGCCGGGCCAACTCGAAGCGCTGTTCGCGACGATCGCCAAGCAATGGGGCCGGCTCGACATTCTGGTCCATTCGATCGCCTTCGCGCCCAAGGCCGACCTGCAAGGCGGCCTGCTCAACTGTTCGGCCGAGGGCTTTGCCCAGGCCATGGACATCTCGTGCCACTCGTTCATCCGTATGGCGCGGCTGGCCGCGCCGCTGATGAGCGAAGGCGGAACGATGTTCGCGATGAGTTACCACGGCGCCAACGAGGTCGCGCCCAACTACAACGTGATGGGGCCGGTCAAGGCGGCGCTCGAATCGTCGTGCCGCTACCTCGCCTACGAACTGGGCCGCCAGGGAATCCGCGTGCACCCGATCTCGCCGGGACCGCTCAAGACGCGCGCCGCGTCGGGGCTCAAGGACTTCGACCTGCTGCTCAACGAGGCGGTCGAACGCGCGCCGCTCGGCGAACTCGTCGATATCATGGACATCGGTTTTACCTGCGCCTTCCTCGCCACGCCCTACGCGCGGCGGCTGACCGGCAGCACCATCTATGTCGACGGCGGCGTGCACATCATGGCCTGAGACCGCCTGGAAAGGCCGTCAACAGGTCATTTCAGCCTATGCTGCCGAGACCGCCAACAGTCATGCGGCGTCCCCGGCAAAGTGCTGCGCATTGGCCGTGCTGAGTCGTTCCCAGCACTCATCGTGGTCGAGCGCCTGATGCAGCAGCAGCACCGGCGCGTCGACGCAGCGGCAATGCCGCAGCGCACCGATCTGGCGAAAACCAAGGCGGCGCTGATAATAGCTGGCGTGGCGCGGATTGACGCCGATCACCGCGTCGCTTGCCGCGAATACGCGTCGACCATAGTCGAGCGCCGAGGCAAAGAGGCTCGCCAGCAGTTCCGGGCAACTGAAATCGGGGTCGACCGCCAGCCGCGACACTTCGCACAGCACGCGCTGCGGCTCGCGCAAGCGGCGCAGCTCGCTGGCGTATAAGGCATCGGCGTGCAGCCCGAGCGGCGAATCGCGGCCGAGCGTCAGCGTCGCCGCCAACTCGCCGTACTGCCAGGCGGCGAGCGTCAGCCGATGAGGATCAACCGCCGGGTAAGCGAGCGATTCGGTGTGATAACCGCGCCAGGCATAGCGGCGCTGCACCAGTGCGTTGACCAGGTCGCGCTGCTGCTCGTCATGCACCGGCCGCACGTGATAAGCGTGCAAGCGCTGCAGGCGGCCCCACAGCGGCCGCAGCGACGGAAACAGCGCGCCGGCCGGCGGGGCCTGCGGCGCCAGGCGTTTGAGCGCGCCGTTCATGTCGCGCTCACGCTTTTGCCGCGCTGAGCGCGACGAAAGGCTCGATCACGGCGCGCGGCGTCGCCGCCGCGGCCACCGCTGGTGCAGCGTTGCCGCCAAGCACGCTGATCTCGCCGTTGAGTTCGCCGCCCTTTTCGACGACCAGTTTGCCGAAACGAATCGTTCCGCTGACCCGCCCGGTCGACCGGATGATCAACTGCGAGCGCGCGGTGAGCTCGCCTTCGAACGAGCCGTCGATCTCGGCGATATCGATGCTGACCTTGCCGATGAAAGCGCCGTTCTCGGCAATCCGGATCAGCCGGCTGTCCATCGTCGCCTCGACCCGGCCCTCGACGACCAAGGTGTCGCAATCGAGAATCTCGGCGCCCTTGAGCTTGACCTCGGGGCCGACGATCAGGCGCGCGCCGCTGGCCTGATCGTCAGGCGACGCGTCACGGCGAGTCTCAGCAATCACCGCCGGCGCGGCGACCGGCGGAGGCGCGACGGGGGCTGGATTGACGCTGGCGGCGCGCGCAGCGGCAGCGCTGCGGGCCGCGGCGGACTCGGCGCCGGAGGCAAGGACCGGCACCGCGTCGCGGCGGGTCACCGGTTCGTTGCGGCCAAAGACTGACGGTTTGTTGAACATGGCATTTCCTTTTTGAAGGTGAAGACGATGCAGCACAGCGACCTTAGCGGGATCCATGCCATGGAGATCTTTCCGTTTAATATCAAGGCGTTGAATAAAATCGCTTGGATCTCGGATGAACTTTGGTCAGCGATCTGTCGGGAAAAAGCGACAGCCTTTCCTGGCTTTCGTCGAAAAGCTGGCTGGCACAAGGCTTAGCCTTGTCGCCGAAACCCGACAAATATTTCAAGCAATTGATTTATTTGAACAATAAATACACCTCAAGACGCCAGCCAGGCGACTTTCGCCGCATCGTATGCGCCCGAAGCCCGGCGAATCGTCTACACTGCCGGCCTGTCCATCGAGGGTTTACCGCTTGATTCGCATCTCGTTTCGCCAGACGATGCTGGCCGGATTCCTGTTGATCGCCGTGCTGCTGAGCTGGGCGGCGCTACGCAGCTGGCTGGTGCTCGAGCAGTTCGTCGAGCAGAGCCGGCGCGGCAACGAGCAGGCGCTGCAGGTGAGCGCCGCGATCCAGGAACTCGCCGAGCGCACCGTCGATCTCGAACGCAGCGCGCGTCAGTTCGCAATTCTCAAGGATTCGGCGCTGCTCGCTCGCTTCGACGACAACGCGACCCACGCGCGCGCTGCGGCCACACGCCTGCAGGCGATCCCCGGCGACGCCCTGGCGGCGCTCGCCGGCGACTGGGCGCAGACGCTGACGCAACTCGGCGAGGAATTGCGCCACGGCGCGCCGGGCGCTGCGCAGGGCGCTTCGCTCAAGCGACTGGCCGAGCTCAACCGCGAACTGGAGCACAGCGGCCGACGCTGGATCGGCGCACAGCAGGCGACGATGCTCACCGAGCTGCAGCAAAACCGTCAGCACCTCGCGCGCCTGCTGGCGCTAGCGGTGGTCGGCGCGGTGCTGGTCGCACTGGCGATGAACTGGTGGCTGACGCGCCCGCTCGAAAGCCTCGAACGCTCGATCGAACGTCTGGGCGAGGGGCGCTTCGGCGATCCGGTGCGCGTCGGCGGCCCGGCCGACTTGCGGCGACTCGGGCGTCGCCTCGACGCGCTGCGGGCTCGCCTGGGCGAACTTGAGGCCGAGCGCGAGCAGACGCTGCGTCACGTCTCGCACGAGCTCAAGACGCCGCTGACCGCGCTGCGCGAAGGCATCGCGCTGCTCCAGGAGGGCGTCGTCGGGACGCTGGCCGGCGGTCAGCAGGAAGTCGTCGACATCCTGCAGCACCAGGTGATCACGCTGCAGCGCCAGATCGAGGGATTACTGCGACTCAACGCCGTTGCCCTCGAATCGCGCCGGCTGCATTACCAGCGCTGGTCGCTGCGCCAGTTGCTGAGCGACGTCGTCAGCGCGCGCGAATTGCAGATTCAGGCGCGCCAATTGCGCGTCGAGAGCGAAGCACCGGCAATCATGCGCGTTCTCGACGGCGAGAAGTTGCAGGTCGTTCTCGACAATCTGCTCTCCAACGCCATCGATTTCTCGCCCGACGGCGGGCTCATCCGGCTGCGCGCGACGCTCGCTGATCAAACGCTGACCATCACCTGCAGCGACCAGGGACCGGGAATCGCCGCCGAAGACGCCCAGCGCATCTTCGACCCCTTCGTGCAGGGCCGCCGCGCACCGCCGACGCCGCGCCAGGGCAGCGGCGTCGGCCTGTCGATCGTGCGCGAGCTGATGAGCGCGATGGGCGGCGAGGTGCGACTGGCGGCCGGCCCGGCAGGCGGCGCCAATTTCACGATCGAACTGCCGTGTGACGAACAGAACTGACTGGATCAAGCAATGAAGACGAATCAAGCACGCAGCCAAGTGTTGGCCGCGCTGGCCATCACCCTGCTCGCGGGCTGCGCGACGCGACCGGCGGTCAACGTCCCGGCGCCGCCGGCCGCAGTGGCCGACGTCGACGAGAAAATCGTCAAGGTCGACGAGTCGTCGATGTTGCCGCTGCTCGGCTATCTGCAGCTGCTCGCGCAGCTTTCGCCGCCGGAACTGGCGCGCGAACGCGCGGTGCTTCTTTACATCCCGCCGACGCCGTCGACGCAGCTGCGCCTGGCCATGCTGTTCGGGCAGACACGCGCGCCGGCCGACCTGCAACGCGCGCTGGCGCTGCTCGACAAGATACTCAGATCGAGCGAACCGGCGGCGGCCAGCATGCACCCGCTGGCGCGCTTGCTGACCAATCAATACCAGGAACGGCTGCGGCTGCAGGGGCAAGGCGAGCGACTACAGGCGCAAAGCGAGCGGCTGCAGGCACAGAATGAACGGCTGACGCTGCAACTGAGCGAAAGCCAGCGGCACAGCAGCGAACTGCAGGACAAGCTCGACGCGCTGGCCGACGTCGAACGCTCGCTGCCGGCGCGCCCAAGCGGCCGCGAGACAGCGCCCGGAGCTGCGCGATGAACACGACAATCGATCCGGCCGCCAGGCCCGCCGCCGCGCACATCCTGATCATCGACGACGATCAGGACCTGCTGCGCCTGCTGACGCTGCGCCTGCAGGCCTGGGGCTTCAGGGTATCGACGGCAGCGTCTGCCGAGCAGGGCCTGGCGCGCATTGCCATCGAGGCGCCGCAACTGGTGCTCAGCGACATCCGCCTGCCGGGCAAGGATGGCCTGGCGCTGTTCGACGAAATCCGCGCCAGCCGCCCGTCACTGCCGGTGATCCTGCTGACCGCGCACGGAACGATTCCCGACGCCGTCCAGGCGATGTCGCGCGGCGTCTACTGCTACCTCACCAAGCCCTTCGACAGCCAAGTGCTGCGCGAGAAGATCGAGCAGGCGCTGCAGCTTTCGCCGCTGCCTGCCGCCGGCGCGACGGGAACGATGGGCGCGTTGGGACTCGACGAATCCTGGCGCGAGGGAATCATTTTCCGCAGCAGCCGCATGGCCGAAGTGATCGAAGACGCGCGGGTGGTCGCCGCTTCGGACGCCAGCGTGCTGATTCGCGGCGAGAGCGGCACCGGCAAGGAGATCCTGGCGCGCGCGATCCACCGCGCCAGCCCGCGCGCCAAAGCGCCCTTCGTCGCCATCAACTGCGCGGCGATTCCCGAGCCGCTGCTCGAATCGGAACTGTTCGGCCACGTGCGCGGCGCCTTCACCGGTGCCGCCAGCGCGCATACGGGCCTGTTTCAGAGCGCCGACGGCGGCACGCTGTTGCTCGACGAAATCGGCGACATGCCGCTGGCGCTGCAGGTCAAGCTGCTGCGCGTGCTGCAGGAACGCGCCGTGCGCCCGGTCGGCGCGACGCGCGCCGAACCGGTCGATGTGCGGGTGCTTTCGGCGACGCACCGCGACCTCGACGCGACGATGGCGCAAGGGCTCTTTCGCGAGGATCTCTACTACCGCCTCGACGTCGTCACGCTGACGCTGCCGCGCCTCGACGAGCGACGCGAGGACATTGCGCTGCTGGCCACCCATTTCGTCCAGCAACTGGTCAAGAAATACGCCAAGGGAATCGTCGGCATCGCGCCCGAAGCGCTCGCGCTGCTCTCTTCCGCCGCCTGGCCGGGCAATGTTCGCCAGCTCTACAACGTCGTCGAACAATGCTGCGCGCTGACCACCGCGCCGCTGATCACGCTGACGCAGGTCCAGCGCGCACTGCGCGTGCCGACGCTCGACGCCTTGTCTTACGCCGAAGCCAAGCAGCGCTTCGAGCGCAACTATCTGGTGCAGCTGCTCAAGCTCACCGACGGCAGCGTCGCCGACGCCGCGCGAATCGCCGAACGCAACCGCACCGAATTCTATCGCCTGCTGCAAAAACACGAGCTCGCCCCCGAAATGTTCCGCAGCGCGACCGGCCAATGATCGGCGCCGCCAGCGGGCGACTTACAAATTCTTACAAATTGTCGATATCTGCGCCGAGTGCATATCGCATACACTTCATTTGCGACGTGTTCGCTGCATTCATTCAACAATCTTTACTGGAGTCCTAACCATGGCTGCGAAGAAAAAATCCAAGGGCAAGAAACCCGCCCCGAAGTAATCACCGACAGGCTCAGCCTGTTTCGTGAACGACAAAAAAGCAGGCGCAAGTCTGCTTTTTTGTCGTTCAGCCACTGATCATTGACCTCGCCTCGGCCCCTCTTCGATGTCCTGCGCCCAGCCAGAGGCCTTTCGGCCTCGCGACTTCTTCCGCTTCGTGATCGGCCCGGCGATCTTCGCCATGCTGGCGATGATCCTGCTCCAGGAGTTTTGCAGCGCGGCAACGACCTGGCTGGTGATCAAGATCGCTCGCGACATCACCGAGGAAACCGTCTCGGCCGGCCTGTTCGCCTGGATCATCGCGGCGCAGACGGTGTCGTATCTGGCCAGCGCGGTGAGCTGGATCTTTGCCGAGCGCGCCGGCTTTGGCGCCTACTCGCGCTACATGCTGCACTTCGCACGCCACAACCGCTTCTCGACCGCCTTGCTCGGCGATACCGGCGCACGCGAACAGAGCGAACCCTTCCTCACCAGCGAAACCTTCCACGTCTGCTTCGAGCTGATCTTCACGCTGCAGTTTCATCTGCGTCTGTTCTTCCAGCTGCTCTTCAACTGCCTGGTGCTCGGCGTCGAAATCGACGCCGGTCTGCCGCTCGCCTTCGCCGCCGCCTTCGTCGTTCTCGCCGTGCTGCAGTGGTTCCTGCGCCGGCCGCTGGCCGCCGCCTACCTGCACAACCAGCGCATGACCAACCGCATGACGGCGCGCACCTACAACGCCTGGGACAATATCTTTTCCGGCAACCGCTACAACTTCGGCCTGTGGCACCGCGATTTTCGCCAGCGCCTTGCCGCCGCGCTCGACGCGCAGGTTCGCGCGATCCTGCTGCGCGAAGGCTGGAGCGCCGTCAGCGGCCTGATCGCGCTGGTGCTGGTGCTATCGACGACAGCCTGGATCGCGGTCCAGGACGCCGGCAATACGACGCTGTTGATCGCGCTCGCCGCGACGCTGCCCAGGCAGATCGAGATGACGCTCGACATGCACCAGCTGACCGCCGGTTTTACCGACCTGCTGGCGGTATGGACGCGAATCAAGGGCGTCTGCGAGCACATCAGGCCGCTGCCCGACGCCGGTTTTGTCGCGCGCATCGGTTTCGGCCGCGTCGTGCTCAAGGAAGGCGATCAACAAAGAAGCTGCAGCTCGCTGGCCGACGCCATGCACCACGCGCTGGCCGCCCCTTGCGGACTGATCGCCGTGCGCGGCGGCAACGGCAGCGGCAAATCGACGCTGCTCGCGGCGCTCAAGGCGCAGCTGCACGGCCGCGCCTACTACTGGCCGACGCAGGACCGACTGGCCTTTGCGTTCAACAGCAGCAACGCAGAAGTCGCTGAAAACTCCGACGATGCCGATGAGATCGTCGCCGCCGAGGACGCGGTCGAGAAGAAAGGCTATTCGTCGGGCGAACGCCAACTGCAGGTGCTGCGCGAGATCGTCGCCAACACCGCCTACCCCGTCTATCTGCTCGACGAGTGGGACGCCAACCTCGACGCGGCCAATCGCGCGGCGGCGCTCGCGCTGGTCGAGGAACTCGCGCGGCGCGCGCGGGTCATTGAGATATCGCATCGCGATCGGAGTTGACCATGCTCACTGCGCAACGATTGGCCGTCACGCTGTCGACCGTCTTGCTGCTGCAGGGTTTTGCCGCGTTTGCCGCCGACCCGCAATGGCTGGTCACGGTCGACAAGCGCGGCAAGAGCTTCGTCGTCGATGCGACCATCGATTTTCCGGCGCCGCTGCGCACCGCCTGGGACGTGCTCACCGACTTCGACCACATGACGGCGATCCTGAACAACCTCTCAACGAGCAAAATCGTCAGTCGCACCGACAATACCCTGCAGGTACAACAGGAAGGCGTCGCCCGCTACGGAATTTTCTCCTACACGTTCACTTCCGAGCGCGAAATCCGCCTCGAGCCGATGCAACGCATCGTCGCGCGCCAGCTCTCGGGCAATGCCAAGAGCTTTGTCAGCGAGCTGCAGCTCTCGCCCAGCGACGATGGCACCGAGGTGCGCTATCACGCCGAAGTGGTGCCCAGCTCGGGGATCGCGCGAACCTTTGGCGGCCCCTTCATCAAGCACGAAACCGAAGAGCAATTCCGCGCCATGGGCGCCGAGATGGCGCGCCGCCAGGCGCCCTGAAACGCGCCTCGCGCCAATCAGACGACGTTCACGCCTCGCCCGAACCGCAGGCGGCGCGGCGCATGCGGTCGGCGACTGCGACCCATTCGGCGGTTGCCGGAATCGTTTCGACGACGATCAGGTCGATGTCGGCCTGGTCGAGTTCGCGCAGCGCGGCGTAGATTTCACGCGCGTATCCCTGCGCGTCGTCAGGCAAGCGGCGATACGCCTGCGCCGGTGCGCTTTGCGCACGGTAGGCGAGTACCCCGCAGCGCTGACCGCGCTGCTGCAGCTCGCCGACGAGCGACGACAGCTGTTCGCCGGATACCAGGCGCATCGGCGTGCGCGGCGCGTAATGGCCGTCGAGCGAACCGGAAACGCGCGGCACGCCACCCGCCATGACGCCCGGCAACTCGGGAATGACGCCGATCACGCTGGCGATCTGCTCGGGAGTCACGTGACC
>JAGTRW010000030.1 GCA_018262095.1 Pseudomonadota bacterium | reverse complement strand
GAACATCAATACATCTTGATCAACGACAATGAACCGGGCTGACAGCCAGATTTAAAATTTGGCGGGGTTGACAGGAAGTCCCTTAGAGACCGTTCAGGCTGAGTTTCAGGCTTAGCCGGTTGGGAAGTCCAAGATGTAGAGCCGCCGTCAGAATGGCCGCTGCCTGGCATTCACGCAGAGCAGATCCTGGCCGCCCCCTGCCAGACTATTGCGCAACCTCGCATGAGGTCTCAACTGTGCGTTGCGCAACCGGCGCAGCCCATCCGTCAGTCTCTCGGCCTGACCTGCCCCCAAAATTCCTGGCACCAATTTTGCTGAAGTAGAAACAAATGCGTCAAAAACTCAAAATTTTGGTAACTATTGTTACAATTCGGTGCGTTCCCAGCCCTGCTCGCACCAAATTGGTGAAAGTGACGACCCAGTGAACCAGGCTCCTGCCAACTTCTCGATAGATGAGTCGCAGCCGATCGAGCAATTGATCCGCAGTCGTTACGACCAGTTTTCCCCGTCCGATCGCAAGCTTTCAGCGGTCATCGTCGCGCGTCAGAAGGATCTGGTCGCCTACTCGGCAACCGAACTCGCGCAACTCGCGGGGGTGTCCAAGCCGAGTGCCGCGCGCTTCTTCAAGCGCCTCGGCTATCGCAATTTCAACGAGTTTCGCGCCGGCGTGCGCGCCCGTTTTTCGTCCGAGTCGCCGCTCTACAAGCTCGATCACGCCACGCCAGAGAGCGATCGCAAACCGGGTTTCGCGAGTCACGTCGAAACCGACGCGCGCAATCTGTCGGCGATGCGGGAGAGCGTCAGGCCGCAGGATCTCAAACACGCGCTGACGCTGCTCAAGGGCGCGCGCCGATTGTGGGTGGTCGGCTACCGCAACGGCTACGCCAGCGCCTTTTACGCGCACGTGCTGTTCTCGCAGGCGCGTGCCGACGTCACGCTGATCAACGAAGCGGCGGCCAAGGGCGCCGACATCCTGGCCGACGTCAGTGCTGGCGACGTGCTGTTCGCCATCGACTTTCGCCGCCGCACCCGGGTACTGCCCAAGGTCGTCGCGGTGGCGCGCGACGCCGGCGCCGCGGTCGTGCTGCTGACCTACGCGCCGCTTTCGGCGCTCGCATCCCAAGCGCAGGTGGTGCTGACCTGCCCGACGCAGGGATCGACGATTTTCGACTCCTACGTCGCCGCCATCAGCCTGGTCAACTACCTCGCCGGCGAACTGGTCGCCAGCGCGCGGACGACGTCGCGCCAGCGCATGGAACGCATCGAACAGATCCACCTGTTGCTCGACGACCTCGACGAATGAACCGCTATTGAAGGTGAAAAAAATGACGACTCCCGTACTCGACCAAGCCCGTCTGCTCGCTTCGCTACAAGAACTCGGCAGCATCGGCGCGCTGCCCGGCGGCGGCGTCTGCCGGCTGGCGCTGACCGACGCTGACCGTCTGGGGCGCGACTGGGTCGTCGCGCGAATGCGCGCGCTCGGCATGAGCGTGACCATCGACGCCATCGGCAACGGTGTCGGCGTCTATCATGGACTTGAAGAACGCGCGCCGGTGATGGCCGGATCGCACATCGACACGGTGCGTACCGGCGGCCTCTACGACGGCAATTACGGCGTTCTCGCCGGACTCGAAGTGGTCGCCGCGCTGCGCGACGCCGGGCTGCGCACCAAACGGCCGATCGCGGTGGCCTTCTTCACCAACGAGGAAGGGTCGCGCTTCGCGCCCGACATGATGGGCAGCCTGGTCTTTCAGGGCGATCTGCCGCTCGAGCAGGCGCTGGCGACGCGCGGCATCGACGGCGCGACCGTCGGCGACGAGTTGCGCCGCATCGGCTACGCTGGCGCCGCGCCGGTCGGCGCCAACAGCGTCGACAGCTACGTCGAACTGCACATCGAGCAGGGCCCGGTGCTCGACCGCGAAGCCATCCGCATCGGCGTCGTCGAGGGCGTCCAGGGAATTTCCTGGACCGAGTTCACGCTGCGCGGCGTCTCCAACCACGCCGGCACCACGCCGATGCAGATGCGCAACGACGCCGGCTACGTCGCCGCGCGCGTCGCGACCTTTGCGCGCGAACTGACGCAGCAGCACGGTGGCAACCAGATCGCGACGGTCGGCGCGCTGACGCTCTCGCCCAACCTCATCAACGTCATCGCCAACCAGGCCGTATTCACCGTCGACCTGCGCAACACCGACGGCGCGGTGCTCGCCACCGCCGAGCAACAACTGTGGGACTTCGCCGCAGCGACCGCCGCCGCCGAAGGCGTTGCCTGCGAACGCCGCGCGCTGGCGCGCTTCGACCCGGTGCGCTTCGATCCGGCGATCGTCGATCGCGTCGAACGCATCGCCGGTGAGCGTGGCCTGAGTCACCGCCGCCTTCCCAGCGGCGCCGGCCACGACGCGCAGATCCTGGCGCGCATGTGCCCGACCGGGATGATCTTCGTCCCCAGCGTCAATGGCCTGTCGCACAACGTCGAGGAATACACGAAGCCCGCCGACCTGATCGCCGGCGCGCAGGTCCTGCTGCAGCTCCTGATCGAGCTCGCTGAACGGCCCTGAACGCGCCACCACCAAACCTATAGCCATTTACCCAGGAGAAAATCGTGGCCCGTTTCGTCAATGTCGCCCTCGGTCAGCTCGGTCCAGTCCAGCGCAGCGACAGCCGCGCGCAGGTCGTCGCGCGCCTGTGCGAGCTGATGCGCGAAGCGCACGCGCTGGGCGCCGACCTGATCGTCTACCCCGAGCTCGCGCTGACTACCTTCTTCCCGCGCTGGTACATCGAGGACATGGCCGAGCTCGACAGTTACTATGAAACTTCGATGCCCAACGCGGCGACGCAGCCGCTCTTCGACCTGGCGCGCGAATTGGGTGTCGGCTTCTATCTGGGCTACGCTGAACTCGCTCACGAGGCCGGCGAACGCGTCCGCTACAACACGTCGATTCTGGTCGACAAGACTGCGACGATCATTGGCAAGTACCACAAGGTGCATGTCCCGGGACACAGCGAACACGAGCCGTGGCGGCGCTTCCAGCACCTCGAGAAGCGCTACTTCAAACCCGGCGACCGCTTCGGCGTGACCCGGGCTTTCGGCGGCGTCTTCGGCATGGCGCTGTGCAACGACCGGCGCTGGCCCGAGACCTACCGCGTGATGGGCCTGCAGGGCGTCGAGATGGTGCTGATCGGCTACAACACGCCGATCCACAACGCGCCGGCGCCGGCGCACGACGACCTGTCGCTGTTCCACAACCGCCTGTCGCTGCAGGCCGGCGCCTATCACAACGGCTGCTGGGTCGCCGGCGTCGCCAAGGCCGGGCTCGAAGAAGGCGTCGACAGCATCGGCGGCAGCTGCCTGATCGCGCCGTCGGGCGAGGTCGTCGCCGCCTGTATCACCAAGGATGACGAGATCGCCATCGCGCGCTGCGACCTCGACTTTTGCGCGATCTACCAGAAAACCACCTTCAACTTCGACCTGCACCGCCAGCCGCAGGCTTACGGCCTGATCGTCGAGCGCAAGGGAACGACGCTCGCCGCCGACGGTTCGCCGCTGGCCCACGATTGAACACCATGACGCCATTCACCCTCCGCCTCCTCCACCGCCTTTCCCATCACTCAAGGAGCAACACCATGCGCCACCGTTTCTCGCTTCGCCTGCTGCCGGCCGCCCTGCTGTCGGTTGCCGCGCTCGGTTCGGCAATGAGCTTCGCCGCGACCGACGTCAAGACCATCCACATGATCCCGCAGGGCGACCTCAAGATCCTCGACCCGATCCAGAACCCCTCGTACATCACGCGCAACCACGGCTACATGATTTACGACACGCTGTTTTCGCAGAACAGCAAGGGCGAGATCAAGCCGCAGATGGTCGATAACTACAAGGTTTCGGCCGACAAGAAGGTATGGACCTTCACGCTGCGTCCGGGGCTCAAATGGAGCGACGGAACGCCGGTGACCTCGACCGACTGCGTCGCTTCGATCAAGCGTTGGGCGAGCCGCGACGTCTCGGGCAAGCTGCTCGGCGCGGCGATCGGCAGCATGGAAGCGGTCGACGTCAATGCCTTCACCATCACGCTGGCCAAGCCCTTCGGCCCGGTCATCGAAATGCTCGGCAAACCCTCGTCGAACGTTCCGTTCATGATGCCCGAGCGCGTCGCCAAGACCGAGGCCGCCGAGCAGATCAAGGACACCACCGGTTCGGGCCCGTTCATCTTCAAGAACGACGAATGGGTTCCCGGCAGCAAGGTCGTCTATGTCAAGAACCCCAACTACGTTCCGCGCAAGGAGCCGGCCGACGGCCTGGCCGGCGGCAAGGTGGTCAAGGTCGATCGCGTCGAATGGAACGTCATCCCCGACCAGAACACCGCGCTCTCAGCCTTCAAGGGCGGCGAAATGGACGTCTACGAGTTGCCGCCCGCCGACTTCCTCGAGCCGCTGGCCAAGGATCCGAGCATCAAGCTGTCGATCGACAAGCTCGGCAACCAGGGCTGGCTGCGCCCCAATCACCTGCTGCCGCCGTTCAACAACGCCAAGGCGCGCCAGGCGCTGATCTACATGGTCAACCAGGGCGAATACCTGGCCGCCGCCGGCTTCTCGGCCAAGTACCAGCACCCGACGTGCATGGCCTATTTCATGTGCGGCAGCGTCAATGACTCGAAGGCCGGTGCGCAGCCGTATCAGGGCGGACAGAACCTCGAGAAGGCCAAGCAGCTGATGAAGGAGTCGGGCTACAAGGGCGAGAAGGTCATCGTGCTGGCGCCGTCGGAGCCGCCGATCCAGGCTGCCGCCGCGCTGGTCACCATCCAGAATCTCAAGAAGATCGGCGTCAATGTCGAGGCGCAGGCGATGGACTGGGGAACGCTGCAGGCGCGCCGCGCCAAGAAGGAAGGCTGGAACATCTTCCATACCTACTCGGTCGGCGCCGACGTCTACTCGCCGGCGGTCAATTCGTACGCCCAGGCCAGTTGCGACGCTTCGCCTTCGGGCTGGCCGTGCGACGCTGAGCTCGAAAAGCTCAGGGCGTCGTGGGTCGCCGAAAGCGACTCGGCCAAGCGCAAAAAGATCACCGACGCGATCCAGGCGCGCATGTACGAGGTCGTTCCCTACGTGAACTTCGGCCAGTTCTTCCAGCCGATGGTTTACCGCAGCAACCTCACCGGCGTTCTCGACGTCGGCATCCCGGTGATGTGGAACGTCGAAAAGAAGTAAGCGGACGATAACCCCTCCCGACCTCCCCTTGTCAGGGGAGGAGACCACCTACTCCCCCCTGAGAAGGGGGGCTGGGGGGGTTGGAAGCCGCCGCCGAACGCGCTGTAATTTTCACCCGACCCAACAAGGTTCAAGGATCAAATGTATTTTCTGATCAAACGCATTGCCGCAGTCATTCCGGTCCTCGCCGTCGTCGCGGTGATCGTTTTCCTGCTGCTGCGCCTGTCGCCCGGCGACCCGGCGGTGATCATCGCCGGCGACTCGGCGAGCGCGCAGGACATCGAGGCCATCCGCCGTTCGCTGGGCCTCGACCAGCCGCTGCTCGGCCAGTTCTTTGAGTGGATCTGGCAGCTGCTGCACGGCGACTTCGGCGTCTCGATCTTCACCGGCATGCCGGTCTTGAAGCTGATCATGCAGCGCGTCGAGCCGACGCTGTGGCTCGCCGCGCTGACCATGGCTTTCGCCATCGTCTTCGCGCTGCCGATGGGGATCTGGGCGGCGTGGAAAGCCGACACCTGGGTCGACCGGCTGGTCACCGCACTGTCGGTGATCGCTTTTTCGCTGCCGGTGTTCCTGATCGGCTACGCGCTGGTCTACGGTTTTTCGACGCGGCTCGGCTGGCTGCCGGTGCAGGGCTTCAAGAGCCTCGCCGACGGCGCGCTTCCGTTCATTCGCCACCTGATCCTGCCGGTGGTCAGCGGCGGCCTGATCTATACGGCCTTGTTGGCGCGAATGACTCGCGCGACGATGCTCGACGTGCTCGGCGAAGACTACATCCGCACCGCGCGCGCCAAGGGGATCTTGTTGCCGCGCCTGCTGCTGCGCCATGCGCTCAAGAACGCCGCGGTGCCGATCGTCACCACCATCGGCCTGGGGATCGCCATGCTGCTCGGCGGCGTGATGGTCACCGAAAGCGTCTTCGCCATTCCCGGTATCGGCCGTCTCACCGTCGACTCGATCCTGCGCCGCGACTATCCGGTGATCCAGGGAATCGTGCTGGTCACCTCGCTGGCCTACGTGGCGATCAATCTGGTGATCGACCTGCTCTACGGCTTGTTCGACCCGCGCATCCGTTATTGATCAGCACAGGAAACGAAGCCCATGGATCTCTCCCTCGAACGTCTCGAACAACGCATCGCACGCCAGGCCAATCAGCCGCGCGCGCTGCGTTTCGCGCGGCGTCATCCGCTGCTCGTGCTCGGCCTCGTGCTGCTCGCTATCGTCGTTTTTCTGGCGATCTTCGCGCCGTGGCTGTGCGCGAACGACCCGACCGAAATGAACGTGATCGCGCGCCTCAAACCCTCGTCGGCCGAGCACGTGTTCGGCACCGACGCGATGGGCCGCGACATCTTTTCGCGAACGCTCCACGGCGCGCGAGTGTCCCTGCTGGTCGGCTTCTGCGTCGCGCTGCTCAGTGCCGCAGTCGGCATCGTCGTCGGCACGGTCGCCGGCTTCTCGCGCTGGATCGACGCCATCGTCATGCGCTTCATGGACGGCATGATGGCGATCCCCGGAATCCTGCTGGCGGTGGCCTTGATGACGCTGACCCAGGCCAGCGTGCAGACGGTGATCATCGCCATCGCGCTGCCCGAAATCCCGCGCGTCGTTCGGCTGGTTCGCGCGCTGGTGCTGACCATCCGCGAGCAGCCCTACATCCAGGCCGCGCATGCCTGCGGCACCCGTCTGCCGCGAATCCTGGCGCGCCACGTGGTGCCCAACCTGCTCACCCCGCTGATCGTCCAGGCCAGCTTCATCTGCGCCTCGGCGATGATCTTCGAAGCCTATCTCAGTTTCCTCGGCGCCGGAACGCCGCCGGAAGTACCGAGTTGGGGCAACATCATGGCCGATGGCCGCTCGGTCGTCCAACTGGCGTTCGGCGTGATTCTCTACCCCGGTCTTTTCCTCGGACTGACGGTGCTGGCCGTCAACCTGATCGGCGACGGCCTGCGCGACCTGCTCGATCCGCGAATCGCCAAGAAACTGTGAGCGAAAAATGAACCTAGAAAAAGCTGTTGACCACGGCGAACACAGCGGAAAAACAACTAATTGCAAAGGTTTCTCGATTCAGCCTTTGGGTCGGCGAAAAAATACTGAAAACCTCAGGCATTTCGCTGTGTTCGCCGTGTCGCCGTGGTTTGAACTGAGGTTTTAGGGATGAGTACTCCCCTGCTTGAAGTGACCGACCTGCACCTGGCTTTCGCCAGCCGCGAGGGCGTCACGCGTGCGCTCGAGGGCGTTTCCTGGCAGCTGAACGCCGGCGAAATGCTCGGCATCGTCGGCGAATCCGGCTGCGGCAAGAGCGTCACGGCGATGGCCGTGCTGCGCCTGTTGCCGGCGCCGCCGACGACGCATATCAGCGGAGCGATCCGTTTTCGCGGCGAGAACCTGCTGCAGGCGAGCGAAGCGCGGCTGCAGGAAATCCGCGGCAACGAGATCTCGATGATCTTTCAGGACCCGATGACTTCGGTCAATCCGGTGCTGACCATCGGCGAACAGATCGCCGAGGTGCTGATGCTGCACCAGAAGCTCGCGCGCCGCGCCGCCTGGGCGCGCGCCGTCGAACTGCTCGACCTGGTCAACATCCCCGATCCGCAGCGCCGCGTCCACGAATACCCGCACCAGTTCTCGGGCGGCATGCGCCAGCGCGCGATGATCGCCATCGCACTGGCGTGCAAACCCGACGTGCTGATCGCCGACGAACCGACGACCGCGCTCGACGTCACCATCCAGGCGCAGATCATGGAACTGCTCGACCGCTTGCGCCGCGAGACCGGCACCGCGATCGTGCTGATCACCCACGATCTGGGCGTCGTCGCCGAAAGCTGCGACCGCGTTGTGGTCATGTACGCCGGCGCCAAGGTCGAAGAAGCGGCAACCAATGAGCTCTTCGCGCGCCCCAGCCATCCGTACACGCGCGGCCTGCTCGACGCCATGCCGCGGCTCGATACACCGCTTACCGAACCGCGCGGCCGCCTGCCCGAGATTCCCGGCATGGTGCCGTCGCTGCGCGGCGCGGCGGTCGGCTGCCGTTTCGCGCCGCGCTGCGCGCTGGCGATCGACCGCTGCCGCAGCGAGGTGCCGCCGTTCGCGCCGATTGATGGCGCCAACCCAACACATCGCGCCGCCTGCTGGCGCACCGTTTGCGAAGCGATTGCCGAATGAATTCCACCCACCAAGAAGCGGCGACGCCGAGTCAGAAGCCGGCACTGCTCGAAGTGCGCGAGCTCGTCAAGTATTACCCGGGCCGCGGCGTCTGGCCCAAGCCGCAGCCGATCAAGGCGGTCGATAACATCTCGTTTGCCATCGGCTACGGCGAAACGCTGGGCCTCGTTGGCGAGTCGGGCTGCGGCAAGTCGACCGCGGCCAAGACCATCCTGCGCCTGATCGAGCCGACTTCGGGCGCCATCGTGCTCGAAGGCACCGACATCGCGAAGCTCTCGACCAGCCAGTTCCGCCCCTATCGGCGCGATCTGCAGATCGTCTTTCAGGACCCCTATTCGTCGCTCAACCCGAGGATGCGTGCGCGCGACATCGTCGCCGAACCGCTGCAGAACTTCGGGCGCTCCGGCGATTGCGACGACGACAAGATGGCCGCGCTGTTCGCGCGAGTCGGCCTTGACCGCGAGGCGATGCGCAAGTTTCCCAGCGAGTTTTCGGGCGGCCAGCGCCAGCGCTTGGGAATCGCTCGCGCGCTGGCGCTCAACCCCAAGCTGATCGTCTGCGACGAGCCGGTGTCGGCGCTCGACGTCTCGATCCAGGCGCAGGTCATCAACCTGCTCGAAGACCTGCAGCACGAACTCGGCGTCTCGTACCTCTTCGTCGCGCACGACCTCGCGGTGGTGCGCCACATCAGCCAGCGCGTCGCAGTGATGTACCTTGGCCGCATCGTCGAGATCGGCCCGGTCGGCGAGCTCTACGCCAACCCGCGTCATCCCTATACGCAGGCGCTGCTGGCGGCAGTGCCCAAGGTCGGCGCCGGGCTCGCGCGCGAGAAAACGCTGCTCAAGGGCGACCTCCCGAGCCCGGCCAAGCCGCCGTCGGGCTGCACCTTCCGCACGCGCTGCCCAATGGCGCGCAGCGAATGCGCCGAGAGCTCGCCGCAGCTTGCCGCGCAAGGGCCGCAGCACTGGGCGGCGTGCCATTTCATCTGAACAGGACGGATACTGCATGAGCATCAAATGGTTCTACCGCTGCCCCGCCTGCGCAGCGACTTACGCCATCGCGCCGGGGCGCTACCTCTGCGAGCACTGCGCCAAGGAACAACAGCCGCAGCGGCCGCTGTCGGGCGTTCTCGACGTCGACTGGGAAGGCGAAGTCGCGGCCGGGAGCATTCCGCTACCGGTCGATAAGAAGTGGTTGCCACCGATTCCGGTCGGCAACACGCCGCTGTGGGCGCCGCGCCGACTGCGCGACGAGTTTGGCGCGCCCAATCTCTGGATCAAGGACGACACCTGCAACCCGTCGGGGTCGTTTAAGGACAGAGCGTCTTATCTGGTCGCCGCTTTCGCCAGAGAGCACCGTTTGCCCGAGATCGTTCTGGCGTCGACCGGCAACGCGGCGTCGAGCATGGCCGCGGTCGGCGCCGCTGCCGGCCTCAAGATCAAGGTCTTCCTGCCGGCCGCAGCGCCCGTCGCCAAGCGCATCCAGGTGCTGCAGTACGGCGCCGAACTGGTCGCGGTGAACGGCAACTACGATGCGGCCTTCGACCTCTCGCTCGAGTACTCGACGCGCAGCGGATCGCTGTCGCGCAATACCGCTTACAACCCGCTGACCATCGAAGGCAAGAAGACCGTTTCGTTCGAAATGGTCGACGACTTGTTGCGCGCCGGCGGCAACGAACCCGACCACGTCTTCGTTCCGACCGGCGACGGCGTGATCCTGGCCGGCGTCTACCGCGGTTTCGAGAACCTAAAGAGACTCGGCCGGATCGCCAAAATGCCGACGCTGTGGGCATGCCAGGCTGAGGGATCGAGCGCGATCGCGCGCGCCTTCGCCTCGAACCGTGACGGCAACGACGCTTTTTCCGACCCGCTGCGCTCATCGACGATCGCCGATTCGATCGCCGTCGACGTTCCGCGCAACGGATTGCACGCGCTCGCCAAGCTCAGGAAACACGGCGGCCGCGTCGTCACCGTCGACGACCAAGCGATCCTTGCCGCGCAGCAGAAACTGTCTGCAAGTTCGGGCCTCTTCGCCGAACCGTCGTCGATCGCCGCTTTCGCGGGCTGGCTCAAGGTTCGCGAATCGATTCCCGCGAACCAAACCTGCGTCTTGCTGATTACCGGCTCGGGGCTCAAGGACATCAGCGCCGCGACCCTTGGCCTCGGACTTAACCCCGGCCACCAACAACCCACTGGAGAACAAGCATGATCGACCTCAAAATCAACGAAGCGCAGCGCAAGAAAAACATAGCCCGCTGCCGCGAAAAGGGAATCATCCTGCCGACCTACGCGCAGATGCGCGACCCGGCGCTGATCCCCGACGCGATCAAGAAAGAGCTCGCCGGAATCGGCCTGTGGGACGTCCATGTGCGCAACCTCTTTCGCATCAACTGGCACAACGCGCCGGTCGAACACGGCGGCGGCTTCGGCGGCGTCAATTTCATCGAGTTGCCGAGCGCGATCACCGGAACCCGCGCCCGGGTCGTCGGCATCGCCGGCAAGTGGTTCCCGACCGGCGCGCACAAGGTCGGCCCGGCGATCTCGTGCCT
Source organism: Pseudomonadota bacterium (assembly GCA_018262095.1). Taxonomy (GTDB): domain Bacteria; phylum Pseudomonadota; class Gammaproteobacteria; order Burkholderiales; family Rhodocyclaceae; genus Propionivibrio. The sequence goes on along the minus strand of JAGTRW010000030.1, from coordinate 38,566 downwards.
GCTGCCCGAGCTCGTCACCGGCCGCTTCGACCCGCTGAGCAAGAAGGCGGTGTGGCCGAGCACCGGCAACTACTGCCGCGGCGGCGCCTACATCTCGCGCCTGCTGTCGTGCCCGTCGGTCGCCATCCTGCCGGCCGGCATGTCGCAGGAGCGCTTCGCCTGGCTGCGTACGATGGCCGAGGAAGTGATCGCGACGCCGGGCTGCGAATCGAACGTCAAGGAAATCTTCGACAAGTGCATCGAACTCGAAGCGACTCGCCCCGACGCGGTGATCTTCAACCAGTTCGACCAGCTGCCCAATCCGCTGTGGCACTACAACGTCACCGGACCGGCGATGGCCGAAGTGTTCAAACAGATCGCCAGGCCCGGCGATGCCCTCGCCGGCGCCGTGCTCTCGTCGGGTTCGGCGGGGACGATGGCCGCCGGATCGTACCTGCGCGACACTTTCCCGGGTGCCAAGGTCGGCGTCGCCGAAGCGCTGCAGTGCCCGACGATCCTTGAAAACGGCTTCGGCGACCACCGCATCGAAGGCATCGGCGACAAGCACATTCCGTGGATCCACAATGTTCGCGACACCGACGCGGCGATCGGCGTCGACGACGAATTGCCGATCCGCTTGATGCGCCTCTTCAACGAACCGGCGGGCAGGAAGCTGCTGGCCGAGAACGGCGTCGCGCAGGAAATCATCGACAAGCTCGAGTGGATGGGCATTTCGAGCATCGGCAACATGCTCGCGGCGATCAAGTTCGCCAAGTATTACGAACTCGGCGAGAACGACGTCGTGTTCACCGTCTTTACCGATTCGATGGCGATGTACCAAAGCCGCCTTGCCGACCTCAACGCTGAGCGCGGCAATTACGACCAGCGCCAGGCCGACCGCGACTACGACCGGCTCGCCGGAACGTCGATCGACCACGTGCTCGAACTCTCGCAGGTCGACAAGCGCCGCGTGCACCAGCTCAAGTACTTCTCGTGGGTCGAGCAACTCGGCAAGAGCGTCGAAGAACTGCGCGCGCAGTGGGAAGACCACCGCAACTACTGGGGCTGCCTGCGCACCCAGAGCGCCGAACTCGACACGCTGATCGACGAGTTCAACGCCGAGGCCAGCCGCTAAGCGCGGCGCTCCCCGACGACCTCCTGGCGGCTTGTGGGCGCTGGCGCACAGAAGCTGCGGCCAGCGCTGCCTATGATTGCCGTTGAGCGCCGAGAATGTTCGGCGCCCAACCCCAATCATTTCAGGAGCAACTCATGAACAAGGACCAAACAAGCGGTCGCATCGCCGAAGCCCAAGGCAAAGTCAAGGAAGTCGCCGGCCGCATCGTCGGCAACGACAAGCTCGAAATCAAAGGCAAGATTCAGAACACCGCCGGCAAGGTGCAGGCGGCTTTTGGCGACGTCAAGGCCGACCTCAAGAAGGCGGCCCACGGCAAGTAATCGTCCGGGCCGGGCTGACCACTTGCGCGGATAGCCCGGTCTGCACAACAGACCACGCCTGCTTTCCCGCTGTGCAGTGAAGCGGGGTAGTATCGAGGCCATTCATTGTGAATAAAGGCCTAGCCATGACTCATCGTTTGCGCTGCTCGCACCATGTCGGACGCACCATCCGGCGCGCCGCACTGGCGTTGACGGCAATGCTCGGCATGATCGCCTGCTCGACGACGCCACCCACCGGAATGACTTCGGTGACGCCGTTCGAGATCGCGCGCTATACGGGAAAATGGTACGAAATCGCGCGCCTCGACCACTCGTTCGAACGCGGACTTTCCGACGTCAGCGCGACCTATACGCAACAATCCGACGGCAGCGTCGAAGTGATCAACCGCGGCCACGACGGGAGCAAGTGGCGCCAGGCCATCGGCCGCGCATTGTTCACCGGCGATCCCAACCGCGCTTCGCTCAAGGTGTCGTTCTTCGGCCCCTTCTACGGCGGCTACCACGTCGTCGCGCTCGACCAGCAGCACTACCGCTGGGCGATGGTCGTCGGCCCCGACCGCGACTACCTGTGGATCCTGGCGCGCGACAGGCAGTTGCCGGCGGGCTTGCGCGAGCAATTGATCAGCCAGGCCAGAGCACAGGGTATCGATACCGACCGCTTGATCTGGGTCAGCCAGACACGCGACGACGGCTAAGACGGTGCGCCGCATGAGGCGGATGGCGAACCGCCAGGAAGGCGATTCGTCTCTGTTCGGCCAGGAGCCGACCTTCGTGAATGCTAGAGAGCAGCCATCCTGACGACGGCTCAGCATCCAAAACCTGCCAAACTGGCCACGCGTGCAACTCGGCCAATTGTCACAGGGACGCCTTCATTGGAATGTCAGCAACAAGGCAAATTGCTGACCGCTAGGCCATAGGGAAAAGATCACTATGTCAACGGCAGGTCTTGTATAGATCAACGGGGAGAATCGACCCAAAGCCACCCTTTGCCGCATGAACGAGCCGCCATTCATCTGCAAGTTGTTACTGACACTTGATAGAGACGGAATTTAGCCTAATGACTTTCATCAACTCGCCCCCTCTCTCTGGCGAGTTTATTCGTTCGGTATATTAGCCGTGGTGCAATTTTCGTACGAATCGTTGCTCAATTACTGTTGAACCCCATTGCTTTCCAGCGGCCTCTTCAGCAAGGCCAAAACCAAATGATTCATAAAGATGGCGAGCGGCATCCAATCCGCCAAAAGTCCAAAGGAAAGTTTCATCGAACCGCTCGTCGATGTACTTCATCGCAGTAGTGAGCAACCGGCGTCCAATGCCAGTTCCCCGCAAACTCTCGTCGACAATGAACCAGCGTAGATGTGCAACTTTGGTTGTTGCATCTCCATCAACGGCCACAGAAGCCAGAGACCGCTCATCTTCGACGTAGAGCCAGATTTCCTTATCACTGGCCGGCAACCTCTGTACAAAATCTGCTAGTTCTGTCGCAACCTTATTCTCGAAGAACACTCCGAATCCGGACGATTTTGCGTAATACCGTGCATGCAGGCTAGCGATGTCGCCAATGCAACCCTCAATGTATCCTTGGTGAATCCGATCATCTGTCGCTGGCGACGCTTGTTGTTCATTCGGGTTGTGCTCAGCAAGTGCATCCGCGTATAGCGACATGCAACGAATCAATGATTTCTGATCGTCGGAGGCTAGACGGCTAAGAGCATTTGAGACCTGGTTTGTCGCAAAGATGTCAATTCGTTTGAGTAGCTTCCGGGCAGTCTCGGTCAGAAACAAGTTTGACGAACGAGCATCGCTGCTGGCGATTTCACGGAAGACCAATCCCTGCGACTCAAGTCTCGCAACCTGCCGACTTGTGTTTGATTTGTCCAGACGGAGAATCTTCGCCAAGTCGCGTGCCTGAATACCTGGGCAGTGCCCAATCTCAATAATTGCGTGCACCGCCGACGGCGCAAGATCGCTGTCGGCTATCGATGGCCGCATGAACCCCAGTTCACGAACCAGTTTACGGGATTGCTCGCGCAGTTTGAGGATAGCATCGTTGCTTGGCTGCAAGTCAGGTAAGGAGATAGCCATCTGTGATCACGAATATTGGTTGCAATAGACAACCAATATAATTGCGAATCGCAACTTTTCCAAGTAGTGATAGTGGTAACTGATGGAGTGCCTGCACAGAGAAGTCTTGAATGACCGCGTTAAAGCCCGACCTCCAATGGCAGAACTGCTGTCCATAAGTTTCCGCGCCGGGTGGCCGCTCCACTCTGATAACTGTCGCTAAACGACTGATGAGATGGATGACGGCTGTGGGTCGGTAGGGTGAGTAGCGAATTTCGAAAAGCTGCCCGCGACAAGCCGATCAGGAAATCATCTGTTTAGCCAGCCGCCGCGCCAGATCGAGCAACTCGCCGCTATTTTCCAGACCATCAAGGAAACGCTGAGGTATTCCCGAAAGCCCGGTCTGGGCTCCGGCAAGGGCGCCGGCCAGAATGGCGCGAGCCTGATTCTGCCCGCCGCCGTTGACCGCATGAAGCACGGCAGACTCGAAGTCGTCATGAAACCGTGCAGCAAGATAGTAAGCGGCCGGAAACTGATGATATACGGCGCAGGGCATGCCATATACCAAAGAGACCTTCCAGGCGGGCTCGATACGAATATCGGGATCGATCGCCGCCTGGGCAATCGAGGATTGGCTCAACAAGGCGTCCGGCGAAGGAAAGCGGCCGGCAGTCGCGGCTTCGACCTGACTGGGACGCGGTGCCTGCAAATTGCCGCTGGTGACGGAATGAAAAGGCAGCTCACCTGACTTGACCCGGGCCATCAGTTTACCCGAGATGCTCGAATCCAAGATCTGCCCTTCAACCAGCATGCCGAGCACCGCGCCGAAGGCGACGGTCATGGCGACGACCGTTCCATCGCTCTGCGTCAGCAGCGTATTGCGGCAGACGGCCGAAGCGAGTTCTGCCGGCTGCAGCGCATAACGCACGGCAATGGCCAGAATGCGCTCAGCCGCTTCGGTGGTATCGGCGTTTCCCGCCACCTGCCCCCAAGGTAACCCGGCGCCAACCCGCTTGCGCCAGGCTTCCCTGATCGACTGGCTGGTATAGCCGCCCGGTCCGTTCAGCGGCGTCCCATCGAGCAGCGGGAAGAACTCGGTGTCCAGACGACGGCAAAAGTCGGCTTCATCGTAGCTGGCGCAATCGACCAGCGACTGCAAGGTCAGTCGCAGCAGTACCCCGGATTGTGAAAGCTGTCCCGCCTTCATTCCCGCGTGATAGCGCCCCGGCTTTGGCGTGCTGTAGTCGCTGATCCACCGGCCGTAATCGGCATGGAGTTGATCGAGGTCGTAGTACCAATGCGGGCCAAGCGCGAGGGCGTCGCCGATGAAGGCACCCAGCAAGGCGCCCACGGCACGATCTTCAAGGCAGAGAGAAGACATCATGGCTCCGTTCAGATTCAGGGATTGATTTTCGATAGGCACAGCGCCGGCTGCGTACGGTGAGCTTCGCTGATCCAGCCGCTCTGCTGCCCGGTCCATACGACAGCCGTCGCCGGGCAACAGTTCATTGCCGCCAACGCCGTATTTGGCTCGCCTGCCGATTCGCGCGCCGCGCCGTCGAAACGCTGGGCATGGCGCTTTGCGGCCCGGCGCATCATGTCGGGACACGCTACAATAGGCGCTTTCCAAATATCGCGAGAAATTTCCGTGGCTGCAACTATCCTGCAAAAGATTCCCACCGGCGAACGCGTCGGCATCGCCTTCTCTGGCGGTCTGGACACTTCCGCCGCCGTCCATTGGATGCGCGGCAAGGGCGCCATCCCCTGCGCTTACACCGCGCATCTGGGCCAGCCCGACGAAAGCGATTACGATGAAATCCCGCGCAAGGCCCTGGCTTACGGCGCGCAGATCGCCCGCCTGATCGATTGCCGCCCGCAACTCGTCGCCGAGGGAATCGCCGCCATCCAGTGCGGCGCTTTCCACATCAAGACCGGTGGTGCCACCTACTTCAACACCACGCCGCTCGGTCGCGCCGTCACCGGCACCGCACTCGTCGTCGCGATGAAAGAGGACAACGTCAACGTCTGGGGCGACGGCTCGACCTACAAGGGCAACGACATCGAGCGCTTCTACCGCTACGGCCTGCTCGCCAATCCGGCGCTGCGCATCTACAAGCCGTGGCTCGACCAGGACTTCATCGACGAACTCGGTGGCCGCAAGGAGATGAGCGAGTACCTTATCAAGAACGGTTTCGACTACAAGATGAGCGTCGAAAAAGCCTACTCGACCGACTCCAACATGCTCGGCGCGACGCACGAGGCCAAGGATCTGGAGTTTCTCAAGAACGGCATCAACATCGTCAACCCGATCATGGGTGTCGCCTTCTGGCGCGACGACGTCGTCGTCAAGCCCGAAACGGTCAGCGTGCGCTTCGAGGAAGGCGAGCCGGTCGCCATCAACGGCCAGACCTTCGCCAGCGCCGTCGAGCTGTTCGCCGAGGCTAACGTGATCGGCGGACGCCACGGCCTGGGAACCAGCGACCAGATCGAGAACCGCATCATCGAAGCCAAGAGCCGCGGCATCTACGAAGCCCCGGGAATGGCGCTGCTGCACATCGTCTATGAGCGACTGATCACCGGCATCCACAACGAGGACACCATCGAGCAGTACCGCATCAACGGTCTGCGCCTTGGCCGCCTGCTCTATCAAGGCCGCTGGTTCGATCCGCAGACGCTGATGCTGCGCGAGACCGCCCAGCGCTGGGTGGCGCGCGCGATCACCGGCGAAGTCACGCTCGAACTGCGCCGCGGCAACGACTACTCGATCCTCAACACCGAGAGCCCGAACCTCACCTACGCGCCCGAGCGTCTGTCGATGGAAAAGGTCGAAGACGCCGCCTTCACCCAGGCCGACCGCATCGGCCAACTGACGATGCGCAACCTCGACATCTCAGATACGCGCCACAAGCTCGGCATCTATAGCCGCAGCGGCCTGCTCGGTTCGAACTCGGACGGCAGCATTCCGCTATTGACCGGCAGCGTCGAGAAGAAGTAAAAATCTTCGCCGAGGACGTCTTACGAAGCCCGCCGCACAGCGGGCTTCGTCGCATTGGCAAAGCGCAACGGCTACTTGACGATTTCGAGCAGTTCGACTTCGAAGATCAGCGTCGCGTCGGGCGGGATCGTCCCGGGGACGCCGCGGCTGCCGTAAGCGAGGTTCGACGGGCAGAGCAGCTTGACCTTGCCGCCGACCTTCATCGTCTGCACGCCTTCGGTCCAGCACGCGATCACGCGGTTGAGCGGGAAAGTCGCCGGCTGTCCGCGACCGTAGGAGCTGTCGAATTCCTTGCCGTTTTCGAGCACGCCGCGGTAGTGCACCTTGACCGTTTCGGTGCTCTTGGGACTCGCGCCGGAGCCCTCCTTGAGCGTGGTGATGACGATCCCGGAAGCGGTTTTCGTCTCCTTGGAATCCGCCGCGGCGGCGTGCAGCGAGACGGCGCAGAGAACGGCAGCGGCAATCGGGAATAGCTTTGACATGGGGTGACCTTTTGTTGGATTGATGAGCGCAGCGGCGGATTGTACCTGCTATGGCGCTGGCTTCTTCACCAGCTGCTTGGCGAAGGCGGCGTCGTTCCTGGTGACGCGGCGAACCGGCTGCGGCCCCAGCGCATCGACATAGCGAACGAAATCGTCGAGCGACATCGCCTCCGAACTGATTCCGCCTTCGCTCTGCTCGCTCAGCTTGAACAGGCCGGCACCGGTGATCACCATCTGATACAGGCGTCCTTCGCTACGCTTGTTCAAGCGGGCGACGGCGGCAGTGGCACGCGTCGAGCGCATCGTCAATCGCTCTCGTCGGCGCCCAGCGCGTCGGCCATCCACGCCTCGAGCAGGGTATAGGTGACGGCCAGCGCGACCGGGCCGACAAAAATCCCGATCAGTCCGAAACCGAGCATGCCGCCGATGACGCCGGCAAAAATCAGCAGCAGCGGCAGATCGGCGCCCTTCTTGATCAGGACCGGACGCAGGAAATTGTCGAGCGTCACGACCAGCAGGCTCCAGATCAGCAGCGCGATTCCCCAGGAGGTGTCGCCGCTCCAGAACATCCAGCCGACCGCCGGAAAGAGGATCAGCCCCGGCCCGAGCTGGGCGATGCAGAGCATCAGCATCAGCGCCGAGAGCAGCGCAGCGAAAGGCACGCCGGCGACGGCCAGGCCGATGCCGCCGAGCACGCTCTGCACGATGGCGGTGACGCCGACGCCGAGCGCGACGCCGCGGATCGCCTGACCGGCCAGAACGATGGCATTCTCGCCGCGCTCGCCGGCCAGCCGGCGGCCAAAGCGCCGCACGCCCGAGGCCCAGCCTTCGCCGCTGGCGTAGAGGATCGCCGAGAGCACGACGACGAGCAGGAACTGCAGCAGCATGAAGCCCAGGCCACCGACCTCGGCCAGCACCCACTTGCCCGACTGCGCCGCGTAGGGCTGGATTCTGGCGACCACGCCCTGCGGACCGCCGTCGGCCAGCTCGCCCCAAAAGCTCGCCAGCTTGTCGCCGACCAGCGGCAGCGTCGCTACCCACGCCGGAGGCTGCGGCAGCCCCGAAGCGGCGAACTTGCGGACAACGCTCGCGATGTCCTCGGCGTGATTGGCGATGGTGCCGATCGCCAACCACAGCGGAACGACCAGCAGCAGCAGCATGGCCAGCGTCATGATCGTGACTGCCGGCGCGCGCCGGCCGGCGCAGCGCTGCTCGAGCGACTTGAGCAGCGGCCAGGTGGCGACGACCAGCATCGTTGCCCACACCGCCGCCGCCAGGAAGGGGCGCAGCACCCACAGCGAAACGCCGATCAAGAGCAGGATGCAGAGAATAGCCAGGGTGGTACGCGTCAGATCACGGTGAATTTGCGCCATTGCGAACCTCGCCAGGAAAACATCGAAGCCGCATTCTAGCGCAAGGCGACGCCCTGCCCGGCGCAACAAACCCGGCCATCATTCGCTCAGCATACTTCGAGCAATGAACCGTCGCCGAAGATCAGCGCGCCGCGCACCGCCTTGCCCGGGAAAACGTCGGCGACCGCCAGACCGTAGCTGGCGACCTGCGCGCGGTACTCGTCAAGTCGCGCGCTATCGCTGCGCGAACTCTTGTAGTCGAGCACCCACCAGGCGTCGTCGAACTCGACCAGGCGGTCGATGCGCAGCAAGCCACCGGCGCCGGTCGACAAATCGATCTCGTTCCACGCGCGCCGATACTGCGCCGGATCGAAGAAGCGCTGCAGCGCCGCAGCGCTGAGCATGCGTTCGGCGACCGGCAGCACCCGCCGGTAGTCTGCGTCGTCAAAGCCGAGCGCCGTCCACCAGCCATCGACCGCCTCCCCCGCGCTGCGCCGTTCGAGGATGGCGTGCAGCAACACGCCGAAACGCTCGGCGTCGCCGGGCAACTGGCGACGCTCGCCGATCGGCGGCAACGGCGCCCAGACGGTCGCCGGGGGTAGCAAAGTGGCCGTGACCGGCGACACGCCGATCGGCAACTCGTCGCCGTGCGCCAGCGTCGCACCCAAGCCAGCCAGCGCCGCCTCGAGCAGACGGTAGGGCGTCGCCGCGCTGGCCTTGGCGTTCTCGATGCCGCTGGCGATGAAGACCTGGCGCGCACGCGTGATCGCAACGTAGAGCAGATTGAGCTCCTCGCGCGCCGCCGCCGCGAGTTCGGCGTCGAACAGCGGCGCTCGCGCGGCACCGCGCTCGTTCTGGCGACCATAGAACGAGACGTGTTCGGGCGCAGCGGCCTGCGGCGGCCAATCGACCAACAGGTCCCAGGACTCCTGAGCGCGCGGACTCGCGTTGGCGTCGAGCAGCCAGACGACCGGCGCTTCGAGCCCCTTGGCGCCGTGGATGGTCAGAATCCGCACGCGACCCGCGTCGGCGCTCGCCGACTCGATGGCGCCTTCGTCGGGCGCATCGTTGGCATCGGCGTCGCGCAGTTCGCGCAACTCGTCGATGAAGCGCGGCAGGCTCGGATAGCGCCCGCCGTCGACGTCGAGCGCGAGCAGCAAGAGCGCCTGCAGGTTGGCCTCGACGCCGGCGGCGAGCGCCTCGGGAACGGCCAGCCGATAGCGCGCCAGCACTTCGCCCTGGTGGTAGATGCGGTCGAGCAGGTCGTGCGCCGGCAGGCGGTCGGCGGCCGGCAGCCAGTCGCTGAGCAGCCTAGCGGCGCGCGAAAGCGGCGGCGAACCCGGGCCTTCGGCGGCCAGCGCCTGCAGCCGCTGCCACCAGCCGGCTTCGCTGCGCGCCGCGAGCCGCATCAGGTCGTCGTCGGTGCAGGAAAAAAGCGGCGAGCGCAAGGCTTGGGCGAGCTTGAGGTCGGCCAGCGGCGTCACCAGGAATTCGAGCAGCGCAACGAGATCGCGAACTTCGAGCGCTGCCAGCAGGCCGCCGCGCGACCCGGCGACGAAAGGAATTCCGACGGCGGCAAGCGCGCGTTCGTAACAAGCGAGGTTGGTCCGCGTTCGCACCAGCAGCATGATGTCGCCGTAGCGCAGCGGCCGCCGCCGGCCAGCCCCGTCGGCGCCCCTGTCTTCGACCTGCCAGCCCCGGCCGTCGGTGCCGACCATCTCGAGTATCTTCGCGGCGAGGCCCGCGGCCTCCTGCCGGCGCCGCGAATCCTCGGGTTCGAGCGCGGCCTCATTGAGCGGATCGCGCAGCCTGCCAGTCGCCTCGGCGCCATCCGGCACCGCGTCGTCCCTGACGCACAGCGGCAGCAGCTCGACGCGACCGGGCAGCGCGCCGGCCAGCGTGCTCTGCGTGCGGAAAGGCGCGAACTCGCGCACGCCGAGAAAAAGCGAATTGACCACGTCGACGATCGCGTGCGCGTTGCGCCGCGTCGAATCGAGTTCGCAGCGGATCGCCGCGAAGTGGGCTTCGAGAAAATCGGCGGCGACCAGGAAAAGACGCGGCTCGGCGCGGCGGAAGCGGTAGATCGACTGCTTGGGGTCGCCGACCAGGAAAACGCTGGGCCGCGAACCATCCGAATACGCCGCCAGCCAGCCCAGCAGGATCTGCCATTGCAGCGGGCTGGTGTCCTGGAACTCGTCGAGCAACACGTGGCGGTAACGCGCGTCGAGCCGCGCCTGCAGGAAAGCGGCGGTGTCCTCGCTGCGCAGCAGCTTGAGCACGTTCCACTCGGCGTCGACGAAATCGATCTGTCGCCGCGCCTGCTTGAACGCATCGACGTGCGCGAGGAAGGCCTGGAACACCGTACACGCGTCGCGGTTGAAGGCGACGATGGTCTCGGCGCGTTGCGCTTCGAGGCTGTCGATCAGACGCGTGCCGAGCTCGCCGTGCAGTTCGAGGAAACGCGCCGCGCCGGCCGGCGTATAGCGTTGATCGAGCGTCTTTCCCGGCTTTTTCGAGCGCAGCGTATTGTCGCGCGTCAGCAACACCGACTGCAGCCCGGCGAAACGCAGCGCGTCGTCGGACTCGGCCAAGGCCGAGCGCAGATTGGCCGCGCTCTGTTGGTCACCCTTGAGCTCGCTCATTTCGAGGAAACCGAGGTAGGCCTGAAACTCACCATCCCAGTCGCCTTCGAAAAACTCGGCCAGCGCGTCTCCCGGCTCGCCGGCAGCCAGACGCTCGCGCAGCGCGCCGACGACCTTGGCCGCGGGGTCGGAAGAGTCCTCGCCGAATGCCAGCCATTCGCTGCGCCGGTCGAGCGCGCGGCGGATCAGGCGCCGCGCCGACTCGAGTCCGGCGTCGGCGAGCAACCGCACGAAGCTTGGCGTGAGTTCGCTGTCGGGCGTCTTCTGCAAGCTCGCGGCAAACGACTGCCAGAGCTCGTCGAACAGCCGCGACCCCGAGTCGGCGAGCGTCGTCCCGGCGAGATTGGCCGACAGCGGCGCGGCATCGACGAGTTGCAGGAACCAGCCGTGAAAGGTGTTGACCGCGAGCTTCGGCTGCGCCGCCAGAACGCGCTCGTAGAGCCCGCGCGCGGTGCGCAGCTGATCGCCGTCAGCGCGCGCCACACCGCGTTCGGCGAGAAAGGCGGCAAGCGCGACGTCGTCGTCGGTGGCCATCGACTGCAGCCAGCCGACGACGCGCTCCTCGATCTCGCGCGCCGCCTTGCGCGTGAAGGTGATCGCCAGAATCTCGCCGGGCGCGACGCCGGCGAGCAGCAAACGAACGATGCGCGAGGCGAGCAGCCAGGTCTTGCCGCTGCCGGCGCAGGCCTCGACGACGACGCTGCGCGCCGGATCGAGCGCGCGCAGCGTGAGCGAAGCGGACGAATCAGCCATGACGCTTGCCGCTCATTTTCCCGGCGCTTTCAGCAACCGTTGCGCAAAGAACGCCAGCGTCCGGCGCTGCGCGTCGACCGCGTCAGCGCCGTCAAAACCATGGCCGGCGCCGCGATAGACGGTCATCTCGACCGGCTGGCCGAGGCCGCGCGCCAGATCGACCAGCGCCTGGCCGTCAGCGAGCGCGACGACGCGGTCAGCGTCGCCGTGCAGTTCGAGCAGCGGCGGCAGATGCGTGATTTCGTCTTTGAGCAGGCTCGGAATCCCGCCGTAAAACACCACCAGCGGCGCGATCCGTTGATCCTGCGCGGCCGCCGCGGTGGCCAGGAAGCCACCTTGCGAAAAGCCGAGCACACCGACGCGGCCCGCAGAATTGGCTTGGGCAAGGATCAGACCGACCACCTCGCTGACCGACGACGCCCATGAACGGATTCGCTGGTTGAACACGGCGCGCCGCTCGTCGGCGATCTTGCTCTTGGTCGCCACGGCGTCTGCCGCATCGTAGTAGGACAGCACGTAGGCATCGATCCCCGCGCCGGCGAGCGCGGCCGCATAGCGCCGATACTGGGAGAGGGCCGGAGAAGCGTCGAGCCCGCTGACGCCGTGCAGGATCACCACCGTCGGTCGCTTGCCGGCGCCAGGCGCCGAAAAAAGCTCGGCGGTCAGCGGCCGCTGCTTCGTCTCAAAAACCACGCCGCGGCCGTCGATTGGCGCCGCAGCGGCCAACGGCAGCACGCCGAGCATTGCCAAAACAAGAAAAAATGACGCTATCGTTCGCACTGCAGACTCCAATCGATGATTTCCATTAGACATGATCGCGGCGACACAAGCCGCTCATCTCGCACCAGGCGCACACGCTATCGACGCCGTGCGCCGGCAGCCTCGCTCCGCCGCGCATCGCGGTGAACGCGTTTTGCAGACGCCGGCCCTGCGCCTGCGCGTCATCCATCAGATCCTCGCCGCCCGAGGCGACCGTGACGACGGCCTCGTCGTCGAGCGCGACGTAGGCGGCCTGCGCGCAGTTACCGCCGTAGAGCAGCGCGTAGGCGGGCAGCTGCACGTCGTCGGGCAAGCGGTCGCGGATCGCCTTGGCGTTCTGCGTCTTGTAGTCGAACAAGGCCACGGCGCCGTCAGCGCGCTGATCGACGCGGTCGATGCGACCGTAGAGTTCAATGGCATCGATCGCCTCGTCGCCAGCGGCCAGCGGCAGCATCCGGCTGACTTTCGTTTCGGCCTGCGCCCAGCGCCAGCCCTGCGCCTCGAGCTCGCGCTGCCAGTCGAGGTAGGCCGGCAGACGCTGCTCCCAGCGCAAGCGCCAGCCGGTCGCCAGGAAGTTGTCGGCGACGGCGGCCGCGAAGACTTCTTCGACGCAGCGCTGCAAGGCAGACAGCGCCTCGTCTTCAGGCAGTTGCGAGAGGACCGGGTGACGCTCGTGAAAACGTTCGAGAACGCGGTGCACCAGCGCGCCGTAGTCGCTCTTGGCCATTTCCTCGGCGACCTCGTCCATTTCACCGAGGCGCAGCACGTGGCGCGCGAAGAAGCGGTACGGACACGCCACCAGACTCGCGTAGCCGCTCACCGAGACGCGCTGCGGAATCAGCGTCGGCAGCGCCACCGGCGCTGCCGGGATGGCGCGCACCGGCGCCGTTGCCAGCGGCGCCTCGCCGCGCGCCGGCAGCGGCGGGCGGCGCAGATCGTCGCCCCAGGCCAGCAGGTGCAGGGTAGAGAGCAGCGCGAACTCGGGCGCCAGCAGGTTGGCTTCGCCGTCGTGCATCGATTGCCAGGTGACGGTCACACGCGGCACGGTGGCGAGCAGCAATTCGAGATCGCGGCGCAATTCGCGCTCGCCGTCATCGCGCGTTCGCAGACCGAGTTCGCGGCGCACCGACTGGTTGAAAAAGTCGCCGCCCGCCACCGGCGCCAGTTGGCGCGCGTCGCCGCCGAGCAGCAGCGCCGCGTCGAAACGGCGCAGGCAGACGGCGTTGAGCGGCGTCAGCACGATCGTGCTGGCAATCGTCGCGTCGCGGAAAGTCGCCGCTTCGAACTGGCGGTTGAGCCAGTCGCGCCAGGCGGTAAACGAGAAGATCGCGCTGCTGCCCGCAAGCTCAGCGCCGCGCAGTGCCAAGAGGTCGAGCAGCGTCTGGCCGGCGGCGTCCTGGCGCAGCGGGGCCTGCGCGCCGAGCAGTTCAAGCGCTTGCAGCAGGCGCTCGATCCAGCGTGCGAGCGGCGCCGGACGCGAGTTGAGCAGCGCCGTCGCCGATCCGACGCGATCGAGCAGCGCCTGCGCGAGTTCCCGATCGGCGCCGTGCTGATCGCCGCTGCCAAATTCGAGCAGCGCGCGCCGCATGCGCGAGAGCCCCGAGCGCACCGACGCGGCGCGCAGCGCGGCTTCGAGCCGGTAGACCGCGGCCTTGCGCTCGCCTTCGTCGACGTCGGCAAAGACGTAGGGCGATTTGCACAGGTCGAGCAGGTCGCGATAGTAGGCGCCGCCGGCGACCGTTTCGAGCAGCGCATCGATGCTCGCCGCGGCGCGCGAGGTCGACAGCGTCCAGCCGGTTTCGTCGCTGACCAGCACGCCCTCGCGCTCGAGCAGCGCGCGAACGCGGCGTGCCGTCAGGCGGTCCTGGGCGATCAGCACGATCCGCCGCAGGCCGTCGGCGAGCCACTGCCCGACCTGCGCGACCGCCGCCAGCGCTTCCTGCTCGCGCCCCTCGGTGGCGACCAGTTGCAGCCGTCCGGCGAGCGCGCTGGGCAGCATCTGCAGCGTCTGCGCGCGCTCACGCAGCGGCGCGCCAAGCGTTGCCGGCGCGGCCGGCTCGGGCCAGGCCGCGGCGAGCGTCGCCAACAACGGCGAACCGCCCGCTTCGCGCGGCAGCGGATGAAACACGTAGAGCGGCTGCGCAGCGCCGTAGCGCGCCAGGAATTCGCGCTCGGCGGGGTCGAGCGACTCGGCGGGCGGCGCGTCGAGCAGCACCAGCAACGGACGGCGCGCGCCATCGCCCGGCTGAGCGGCGAGCGCCGCCAGGCGCAGCCGGTAGGTCGCCGCGGCGTCGAGTCGCCCGGCGCTGGCCAACGCGCGCCATAGCTCGTGCACGACGCGCGCCTCGAAGGCAAGCGGCGCGCAGGCGCGCAAATCGTAGGCGCGCTGCAACTGCGCTTCGAGTGCGACCGCATCGTCGGGCAGCGCCAGCGCCGCAGCGGTGAGCTCGTCGAACAAGTCGGCCATCTCGGCGGCGATTCCCCACAGCGCCGATTCGTCGAACCAGCCGCGCTCGCGCAGCGCCTCGTGCAGCAGCACCAGCCGCTCGCTGTCGGGCAGCGGCGCATCGCTCGCCGCCACCGAGCCAGCCCAGTGCGTCAGGGTATCAAAGCGCGGCAGCAGCAGCGGCCGTGGCGCTGCGCGGCGCAGCGCGGCGAGCAACTCGGCGGCAAGCGGCAAGGCGGGAACGAGAACGAGCAGCGACGACAGGTCGCCGCTGGCAAGCTCGTCGGCGCAGCGCTCGAGAATGGCTTCGGCCAGCGCGTCGAAAAAAAGTTCGCCGGCCGGCAGCGCGGTCGAGTCGAGCCGGTCGACCGAAAGCGGTGAGGACAAAGCGACTGCCGGATCAGCGTTCGAGCTTGTCGAGCTTGTCAGCGACGCCGTTCCAGTCGTCGGCGTCGGCCGCCGGCGTGCGGCGCTCGGCGATCACCGGCCACACTTTGGCCAATTCGACGTTGAGCGCGATGAATTGCCGCTGCTGATCGGGAACGTCATCCTCGGCAAAGATCGCCTCGGCCGGGCACTCGGCGACGCACAAGGTACAGTCGATGCACTCTTCCGGGTCGATCACCAGGAAGTTGGGGCCTTCGTGAAAGCAGTCGACCGGGCAAACATCGACGCAGTCGGTGTATTTGCACTTGATGCAGTTCTCGGTAACAACGTAAGCCATAATTTCTTCCTTCCAGAGTTGACGAGAAAACCATATCCTATTTTTAGCTTGAGCTCGCTTCCCATGAGAGTTTTTTTTCGCTAGGATAGCCGCTTCCGCTGAGGTTCAATTCTCCAGCCGGCCATTATCCATCCTCCCCCTTTCGACCCAAGAGGCTTTCTGATGAGCGAACACATCCATTACGTCACCGACGACAACTTTGCCACCGAGGTTCTGCAGTCGGCCCAACCCGTGCTGGTCGATTACTGGGCGGAATGGTGCGGCCCGTGCAAGATGATCGCGCCGATCCTCGACGAAGTCGCCAAGGACTATGCCGGTCGCCTCAAGGTCGCCAAGCTCAACATCGACGACAACCAGACGACGCCGGCCAACTACGGCGTGCGCGGCATCCCGACGCTGATGCTGTTCAAGAACGGCAACATCGAGGCGACCAAGGTCGGCGCGCTGTCCAAATCGCAACTCGTCGCATTCATTGACAGCCATCTGTAAAGTCGCTACCCTCCGCCTGACGGTTCGCAAAGCGCGGCGCCTGGTAACAGGAAAGCCGGCAAAGAACTTTCAGGCGTAGTCGCCTGTCCCAAGCAGCCTCAGGCAACGCTCCCTGCACTCCCCAACACAGTTTCAACATCCTCTCTCGGCGCGCGTCATTCGTGACAACGCCCCTAAGTGTTACCCCAATCCTTCTTCTTATCTGCTCATGCACCTATCTGAACTCAAAGCCCTACATGTAAGCCAGTTACTCGACATGGCCGTCAACAACGCGATCGAGGGTGCCAACCGACTGCGCAAGCATGAGTTGATCTTCGCCCTGCTCAAGAACCAGGCCAAGAAAGGCGAAACCATTTTCGGCGACGGCACGATGGAAACGCTGCCCGACGGTTTCGGTTTCCTGCGCTCGCCCGACACCTCGTATCTGGCCAGCACCGACGACATCTACGTGTCGCCCAGCCAGATCCGCCGCTTCAATCTGCATACCGGCGACACCGTCGAAGGCGAAATCCGCACGCCGAAAGAGGGCGAGCGCTACTTCGCGCTGGTCAAGGTCGACAAGATCAACGGCGAGGCGCCCGAAGCGTCGAAGAACAAGATCCTGTTCGAGAACCTGACGCCGCTGCACCCGACCGAGCACATGAAACTCGAGCGCGACATCCGCGGCGAGGAAAACACCACCAGCCGCATCATCGACATCATCGCGCCGATCGGCAAGGGCCAGCGCGGCCTGCTGGTGTCGAGCCCGAAGAGCGGCAAGACGGTGATGATGCAGCACATCGCGCACGCCATCACGACCAACCACCCCGACGTCAAGGTCATCGTGCTGCTGATCGACGAGCGCCCCGAGGAAGTCACCGAAATGACGCGCTCGGTGCGCGGCGAAGTGGTCGCCTCGACCTTCGACGAACCGGCGACGCGCCACGTGCAGGTCGCCGAAATGGTCATCGAAAAGGCCAAACGCCTGGTAGAGCATAAAAAGGACGTGGTCATCCTGCTCGACTCGATCACCCGTCTGGCGCGCGCCTACAACACCGTGCAACCGGCTTCCGGCAAGGTGCTGACCGGCGGTGTCGACGCCAACGCGCTGCAGAAGCCCAAGCGCTTCTTCGGCGCCGCGCGCAACATCGAGGAAGGCGGCTCGCTGACGATCATCGCCACCGCGCTGATCGACACCGGCAGCCGCATGGACGACGTCATCTACGAAGAATTCAAGGGCACCGGCAACCTCGAAATCCACCTCGACCGCCGCATGGCCGAAAAGCGCGTCTACCCGGCGATCAACGTCAACCGCTCGGGAACCCGCCGCGAGGAACTGTTGTTGATGCCCGACGTGCTGCAAAAGATGTGGGTGCTGCGCAAGCTGCTCTACAATATGGACGACCTTGAAGCGATGGAATTTCTGCTCGACAAGATCAAGGCGACCAAAAACAACGGCGAATTTTTCGACTCGATGCGTCGCTGATCTTCTCTTGATTGCTAATTGCAAAAGAATCAAGGATAATTGCGCGTTTTCCGGAGCCGGTCACCGAAGTAACCTCCGTTTACCTCGAGCCGGCTAGATTTGACTTACAGGAATTTCCCAAGATGAAATCCGATATCCATCCCGACTACCAAGAAGTCGAAGTCACCTGCTCATGCGGCAGCGTGTTCAAAACCCAATCGACGATGAAGAAGGCGCTGCACGTCGAAGTGTGCTCGGCTTGCCACCCGTTCTACACCGGCAAGCAGAAGATCATCGACACCGCCGGCCGCGTTGAGAAGTTCAACCGCAAATACGGCGCCATGCACAAGCCCGCCTGATTCAAACATCGAGTTCACGCGGACTCAGCAAAAAGGCAGCCGCACGGCTGCCTTTTTTATTGAGCCCACCAGCAAGCTCGCGACCGAGACATATCACACCCCGGCCATGCCCTTTCTCCCGGAACATCCTCGCTTCAAGGGAATCAGTCTGCCCCCCAGCGGCTGGGTGCTGGCGCTCTTGCTCGCCGCCTACATCTTCATCGGGCTGATCGGCCACGACCCGTGGAAACACGACGATGCGATTTCGATCGGCATCGCCTACGACATCTTCAGCAACGGCGACTGGCTGACGCCGGAACTCGCCGGACAGGCGCATCCGCACGCGCCGTTCTACTACTGGACCGCGGCGCTCGCCACCCACTTTTTTTCCTGGCTGCTGCCGGTACACGACGCCGCGCGCCTGGCCAGCGGACTCTACACGCTGCTGGCGCTCGAGTTCATCCTGCTCGCCGCGCGCGAACTGCATGGCCGCGAGCACGCCGCCGCCGCGCCGCTGATCCTCGCCGGCAGCATCGGCTTCCTGTTTCACGCGCACGAAGCGCAGCCGATGCTCGCGGCACTGACCGCGCACACTGCCGCCTACTGGGCGCTCACGCTGCTGCCGCGTCGTCCGCGCCTGGCGACGATCGTTTTTGGCGCCGCGCTGGCGCTCGGCTTTCTCGCCAACGGACTGCTGCCGGTACTGACGCTGCTGCCGCTCACCATCTGCGCGCTGTGGCAATCGGCGAACAGGAAAACGAGCGCGCTGCTGCTGCTCGCCGCGCTGATCCTGTCGCTGGCGCTGTGCGCCGCCTGGTTGCTGCCGCTGCAGCTCGCCGCGCCCGATTATCTCGCGAGTTTTCTGCACGGCGAGCTCGCTTCGCTCGCCAAACCCGTAGCTATCCTGCCCAATATCGGGCGCTACCTCAACCTGTTGCTGTGGTACGCCTGGCCGGCGCTGCCGCTGGCGGCCTGGGCGCTGTGGGCCAAACGCCGCGCGCTCGCCAGCAAGCCGCTGGCGCTGCCGATCGCAACCTTCGTCGCGGTGCTGCTGATTCTCGGCGCCCGCATCGAGGTGAGCAGCGCGGTGACGCTGTTGCTGCTGCCGCCGCTGGTACTGCTCGCGGAGCCCGGCGTCGCCAGCCTGCGGCGCGGCGCAGCCAACGCCTTCGACTGGTTCGGCATGATGACCTTTACGCTGTTCGCGGTCGTCGTCTGGATCGCCTGGAGCGCGATGGTCTTCGGCTGGCCCGAGCGGCTGGCGCGTCAGGTGGTTCGCCTGGAACCCGGATTCGTCGGCCAGTTCGACCCGATCGCCTTCGTCTTCGCGCTGCTGGTGACGATCGTCTGGTTCTGGCTGATCGTCACCAGCCCGCGCTCGCCGATGCGCGGCATCATGCACTGGATGGCGGGACTGACGCTGTTCTGGCTGCTCATCGCCACGCTCTGGATGCCGTGGATCGATTACGGCAAGACCTACCGCCCGCTCTCAGCGTCGCTCGCCGAAACGCTGCCGGCACGCGGCAACTGCGTCGCCAACAGCAATCTGAGCGACTCGATTCTCGCCTCGCTCGACTACTTCAACGGAATCCGCACCGTCGAGCACGGCAGCGCTGCCGGCAAATCCTGCGACTGGCTGCTGGCACAGGGCGAGCCGCCGAGCGAGACTGCAGCCGGCTGGCACAAGGTTTGGGAGGGGCGGCGGCCGAGCGACCGCCGCGACAGCGAAAAGCTGGTTCTCTATCGGCGCGATGGCGGATCGGCCGCACCGGCCAAAAAGCTCAAGAACGGCGCGGCGCGCCGCTGACCCCCATCACAGCTTGATGAAGTGCTCGCGGTAATACTTGAGCTCCTCGATCGACTCGCGGATGTCGGCGAGCGCGGTGTGCTCGGATTTCTTGACGAAACCCTTGGCCAGCTCAGGCTTCCAGCGCCGGCACAATTCCTTGAGCGTGCTCACGTCGAGGTTGCGATAGTGAAACCAGGCTTCGAGTTGCGGCATGTAGCGCGCCATGAAGCGCCGGTCCTGGCCGATCGAATTGCCGCACATCGGACTCGCGCCGGTCGGCACATACTGCTGCATGAACGCCAGCGCCGCCGCCTCGACCGCCGCCTCGTCGAGCGTTGACGCCTGAACCTTGGCGATCAGCCCGGAGCGGCCGTGCGTCGCCTTGTTCCAGTCGTCCATCGCGTCGAGCTGGGCAGCCGACTGATGAATAACCCAGACCGGAGATTCGGCGACGGTGACGAGATTGACGTCGGTGACGATCATCGCCAACTCGATGATTCGCTCGCGCTCGGGATCAAGGCCGGTCATTTCCATGTCCAGCCAGATGAGGTGATTTGCGTCCTGTGCCATATAATCCGTCCGAGCTCTTAAACCGACATTTTCGCACAAGCAATGACCAATACTTTCTCCCTTGCCTTTCTTCTCGCGCTGGCGCTGATGGTGCTGATCCGTCGCAAGCTCGCCGATCGCCAAATTGCGCACGTGCTCGCCCATCGCGCCGCGGTTCCCGAGCAATTTGCCGATCGCATCGAATTGTCGGCGCATCAGAAAGCCGCCGACTACACGGTCGAACAGACCCGCTTCGGGCGCATCGCGCTGGCCTTCGAGGTGGTGCTGCTGCTGTCGCTGACCTTCGGCGGCGGGCTGCAGTTTCTGCACGAGTTCTGGAACGCCCGACTCGACGGCCTGGCCTATGGCGTGGCGATGATTTTCAGCGTGATGTTTGTCTCGGGACTGATCGACCTGCCGCTGTCCTTGTACAAACAGTTCGTGATCGAGGCGAAGTACGGCTTCAACCGTATGACGATCAAGCTGTTCATCGTCGACCTCATCAAGCAGAGCGCGCTCGGCGTCGTCATCGGCGCGCCGGTGCTGCTCGCCGTACTCTGGCTGATGGCGCAGATGGACGAGCTGTGGTGGCTCTACGTCTGGCTGTTCTGGTGCACCTTCAACCTGCTGATCCTGTTCATCTACCCGACCTGGATCGCGCCGCTCTTCAACAAGTTTTCGCCGCTCGACGACGCGCCGCTCAAGGCGCGCATCGAAAGCCTGCTCGAACGCTGCGGTTTCGCCGTCGGCGGCCTCTTCGTGATGGACGGATCGAAGCGCTCGAACCACGGCAACGCCTATTTCACCGGCTTCGGCAAGACCAAGCGCATCGTCTTTTTCGACACGCTGCTCTCGCGGCTGCAGCCGGCCGAGATCGAAGCGGTGCTGGCGCACGAGCTCGGTCACTTCAAGCACCACCACGTGATCAAGCGCATCGCGCTGCTCTTCGCGCTGTCGCTTATCTTCCTCGCCGCACTCGGCCACCTGCAAAACGCCCCGTGGTTCTATGTCGGCCTCGGCGTCCAGGCACAGAACACCGCACTGTCCTTGATCCTGTTCTTCCTGGTGGTGCCGGTGTTCACTTTTCTGCTGACCCCGCTGTCGAGCCAGCTCTCGCGCCGCCACGAATTCGAGGCCGACCGCTACGCCGCCGAGCACGCCAGCGCCGACGATCTCGTCTGCGCGCTGGTCAAGCTCTACGAGGACAATGCCGCGACGCTGACCCCCGACCCGCTGCACTCGTTGTTCTACGACTCGCACCCGCCCGCCGCACTGCGCATCGCTCGACTCTCTGGACGCTGACCATGCAAAGATCACCGATTTGAAACTCGAAGGCACCATCGTCGCGGCGCATGGCCGGCAATATCGGGTCGAACTCGCGAGCGGCGAGATCCTGCTCTGTTTTCCGCGCGGCAAGAAAAGCGAACTGGCCTGCGGCGACCGGGTCAGCATAGCGCGCAGCGGCGACGGCCAGGGCGTCGTCGATGATGTCGCGCCGCGCCGCACGCTGCTCTACCGATCCAACCAGTTCAAACAAAAGCTGATCGCCGCCAACGTCACGCAGATCGTCGTCGTCGTCGCCACCGAGCCTTCGTTTTCGGACGAATTGATCACGCGCTGCATCGTCGCCGCCGAAAGCCAGGATATCGACGCGCTGATCGTTCTCAACAAGTGCGATCTCGTCGACCGCGTGGCCTCGGCGATCCCGATGCTATTGCCTTTCGAAAAGCTCGGCTACCCGCTGCTCAGGCTTTCGGCGCATCACGATGCGCAGGCGCTGCGCCCCTATTTGTCGGGGCACACCAGCGTTCTCGTCGGCCAATCGGGGATGGGCAAGTCGACGCTGACCAACGCGCTGATTCCCTCGGCCAAGGCGCCGACGCGCGAAATTTCCGACGCGCTCGACTCGGGCAAGCACACCACGACCCACGCCACGCTCTACCGGCTCGACGACAACTCGACGCTGATCGACTCGCCGGGACTGCAGGAGTTTGGCCTGCGTCACCTGTCGCCGGGCGAGATCGAGCACGGTTTCCTCGAGTTCAGGCCGCTGCTCGGCCAATGCCGCTTCCGCAACTGCCGCCACGACCGCGAACCGGATTGCGCGATCCATTCGGCGCTCAAGGCGAGCGCGATCGACGCGCGCCGCTACGCGGCTTTCCGTTCGCTGTGCGCCGAAGTCGAGCGCTGAAGCGCAGCGCCTAGCGCTGCGGCTTGGCCGGCGGCGATTCGATCTGGCTGACGCAGCGCTGTAACGTCGCCGCTTGCTGCTCGGGTGTTTTGCCGATCAATTCGCAGTCCTGAGGCTGCGCCTTGGCCTGTTTCGCCTTCGTCGAAACGGGCGTTTTCGGTGCCGCCTTCGGCTTCGGCTCACCCTCAGCCGGCGCCGCAACGTCTTCCGCTTTGCTCACTTTTTCGCTGGCAGCTGTCGAACTGGCGATCGAATAAGCCTTGAGGATCTTGAGCTGTTTGCCGAGCGTCGCGTTTTGCGCCTGCATTTCGTCAAGCGCAACGGCCTTCTTCTTCAACGCGTCCTTGAGCGTCAGCACTTCAGCGTCCCAGGCCGCGCGTTGCTGATAATGCAGCCAGGCACCGGCGGCGATGACCGTCAGCAGAACCCCGAGCAGCGCCGCCAGGATGACGACCAGCGTGAGTTTCGGCGGGCTCGCCGGAACGACGGCTGGGGCGACTTCGACCTCTTCGCTTTGCAGGTTCACGACATGCTCCTCTGGCTATTGCTGCGACACACTGACGCCTGAAGACTCACTCTGACATGTCTTTAACGTATGCCTAAAGCAATACTTTAGCAATCCTGCGCGAAAGTCAGGGCGCGCCGCCCGCTCGCGAATTCGCGTCAGACCGTCGCCTTGACCACACGCTTGCGCGCCGGCTTGCGCTCAGGCTTGCTGGCCGCCGCCTGGGCGGAAGCCAAGCCGTCAACGACGGCAGTCAACTCGGCGACGCGCTTGGCCAGCTTGTCGATCTCCTTTTTGCTCGGCACGCCAAGACGCCCCAAGGCGCGCGCGACGCGGTCCTCGAAGACCTGCTCCAGGCGATCCCAAGTGCCGGCCGCCCGGCTGGTCAGCGCGGCGACCTTCTCATCGCTGATCTGGCGCGTACGCGCCTGAATCGTCTCACCTTCCTTGACCAGCGAATTGAACACCTTGCCGCCCTCCTGCTGGGCCTTGGCGAAAGCGCCCAGCCCAGCCAGCCAGATCTGCTGAGCCGAATCCTTGACGGTGAGTGCGAGTTGATTTTCGGTCAAATTACCCGTCAGTGCTTTGAGCTTTTTTCCCATCTCAATCTCCTTGTCGATGATCACCAAAAGGGCGTCAAGCATTGCTACGCTCGCTTCCCGTTGGCATTGTAGAGCGAATAAGGGCAAGGGGAGGCAATCGACTGACGACGATCCGCAAGCTTGCCCAAGCCTTCGCCCGAATGATGCGCGGCATGACCTTCCGAACTCGTGGTAAGCTCGCAGACCTGCGGCCCCAATCAATCACAACCGTTTCATTCTGACCATGAACACGCCCACCGAAAATCCCGTACAAAACGCGCGCGCACTGCTCAAGACATTGCAAGAAAGTTTTTCGGTTTTCCGCGACTACTCGCCGCTGGCGATCGGCATCGACAAGCAGCTGCTGGCACGCCGCAGCGATATCGATCGCAAGACGCTGCGCATCGCGCTGGGCATGCACACCCACTCGCTGCGCTATCTCAAGACCATGGAGAAAGCGACGCACCGCCTCGATCTCGATGGGCAAACCGGCGAGGAAGTGACGCCGGACCATCGTAGCCATGCCAGCGAAGTGCTGCGCGAGCGCTTCAAGAAGGACGCCGAGCGGCGCCGCGCCCAGCGTGAGGCCGAGGCGGCAGCACGCCAAGCCGAGGCGGCCGAACGTCAGCGCAGCGAGAAGCTCAACCAGCTGATGGCAAAATTCGGCAAAGCCAGGTAAGCACTGCAGGCGACCGCACAAGCCGATAAGCTCACTGCAGGCGGCGCTCCCGCGCACTCGCCGCATTCTCGTCTTCGCGCATCTTGCGCTGGTAGAAGCGCGAAAACCAGACCGCCATGCCGACGATGAAGACGATGACGAACAGGCTAAAGAGCCCCATGCCGCTGGTCAGCAATAGTTCCCAGGCCATGACTTACCTCCCCGGTGGATACGAATCGACGCCGGCCTTCGCAGCGCCCGGCAAATGCAACGAAGCGTTCTTCTCGACCGCCCAGTTGCCGGTCAAACGCCATTGCTTCTGATCGTCTTCGAGCGCGACATGCCAGCGCCCGGCAAGCGGCGCGGCCAGCTTGCCGGTGTAACTGCCGCCGCCGGCGGCGCGTAGCAGCGCACTCTGATCGACACCGCCGCGCGTCGGATGGACCAGGCGCAAGGTGAGCGCTTCAGGCAGCGCGACAGCGGGCTTGGCGCTGAGCAGAACCCGCAGCTGCACGCCGTCGCTGCCCTGCATCACTTCGGCCTGCAAGCCCAGGCTGCGGGCCTTCTGGTCGCGCTCGGTGACCTTATTCACCGCCAGGCCCTGCTTGTAGTAGTCGTCATCGACCAGTCCATCGTTGCTGGTCACCGCCAGATACGCCGTAAACAGGCCGGCGACGACTGCGATCAACGGACCGGCCATCAGCATCCAGGGCCAGCGATGGCGATACCAGGGTTGGATCTTGTCGCTCAGAGGGGTCGTCATGGCATGAAGAAGGTCGTTTTTTCGCGCACCGCGATCGGGTCGTGGTTGAGCGCGCGGATGTCAAAGAAGATCTTGTGCGACCCGCTGCTGGCGGCGCCGTCGTCGACCGCGGCGACGACCAGGAATTTCTTGTTGGTCGCCGCCGGCACCTCGACGATCCGCTCGCCCTCGATTTCGATTCCGGGAACGCCAGCAACGCTGATCGCGTAGCGGTGCATCGTATTGTCGGTATTCATGACGTGCAGCGTGAAGACGTTCTCGATTCGCCCGTCGTCGGCTTCGCGATAGAGCGTCCCGCGATCGCGCAGCACATCGACCTTGAGCGGTATCCGCGTACTCAGGCTCCACCCCGTGGCGGCGACGATCAGCAAGAGGATGGCGGCGTAGAGGATGGTGCGCGGACGCAGCAGATGGCCCAGAATGTCGCGCGGCGCATAGTGTTTGGCCAGCGCGTTCTCGGTCGAGTAACGCACCAGTCCGCGCGGCGAACCGACCTTGTCCATCACCGTATCGCAGGCGTCGATGCAGGCGGCGCAGGCGATGCACTCGTACTGCAGGCCGTCGCGAATGTCGATCCCGGTCGGACAGACCTGGACGCAGATGCCGCAATCGACGCAATCGCCGAGCGGCGGTGACTGGACATCGGCGCCTTTCTTGCGCTGTCCGCGCGGCTCGCCGCGGTCCGCGTCGTAAGTGATGATCAGCGTGTCGGGATCGAACATCACGCCCTGAAAGCGCGCGTAGGGGCACATGTACTTGCACACCTGCTCGCGCATGAAGCCGGCCATCATGTAGAGAAAGCCCGAGTAGAACAGAATCCAGAAAATTTCCCAGGAACCGAGCGTCGTCGCTGCGGCCGAGGCGATCAGCTCCTTGATCGGCGTGAAATAGCCGACGAAGGTGATTCCGGTCCATAGCGCGACGATCAGCCAGAGCGAATGCTTGACGAGCTTGATGCGAAACTTGCGCGAATTCATCGGCTGCGCGTCGAGCTTGATTCGCGCCGGGCGCTCGCCCTCGATCTTGCGCTCGAGCCACATGAAGATCTGCGTATAGACGGTCTGCGGGCAGGCGTAGCCGCAGAAGAGGCGGCCGCCGACGGCCGTCACCAGGAACAGCGCGTAGGCCGAAATGACCAGCAGCACCGCCAGATAGATCGCATCCTGAGGCCAGAAGACCATTCCCAGGATGTAGAACTTGCGCTCGACCAGATGAAAGAGAACGGCCTGGCGCCCGCCCCAATCGACCCAGCACAGGCCGTAGAACAAGGCCTGAGTAAAAAAGACCATGGCCCAGCGCCAGTTGTCGAAAACGCCCTTGACGCTGCGCGCGTAGATCGTCTGGTGCTTCTCGAACAGCCCGTCGGTATTGATCACTACCGGCTTGAGCGAATCTTTGACTGGCTTACTCATGACCTGCGCCTTAAGGTATTTCAGAATTACACATTACGCTAATGCTGATCGCCAGAGCCCACGGTGCAACGAATCAGCTCTGCCGACCAAGACCGGGCGACTCGCGTCGCCCCGTGGCCGAAAAAATCACTTCTTCTCGCCGCCGCCGCTGATGTTGAGCACGTAGGCGGCAAGCAGATGGATCTTGGCGTCGCCCAGGAAGTCCTTCCACGCCGGCATCTGATTGGCGCGTCCCTGGGTGATGGTCTCGACGATCTTGGCCTCGGAACTACCGTAGAGCCAGACCTTGTCGGTCAGGTTGGGCGCGCCCACCGCCTGCATTCCCTTGCCGTCCTGACCGTGACAGGCGAAGCAGACGGTATCGAACCTGGCCTTGCCCTTGGTCGCCAGCGCGCTGTCGTGCTTGAGGCCGGACAGCGAGCGCACGTAGTTGGCGACTTCCTTGGCGCCGGCTTCACCGCCGATGGCGTCGGGGTTGCCGCCGTAAGGCGGCATCATTCCCATGCGACCATTGCTGATCGTTTCGACGATCGCTTCGGGCGTTCCGCCCCACTGCCAATCCTTGTCGGTGAGGTTGGGGAAGCCCTTGTCCCGTGAACCTTGCCCCGTCGCGCCGTGGCACTGAATGCAATAGGTCTGGAACAGACGTCCGCCCATCTCCATGGCATCGCGGTCGGCGGCGACGGCCAGCAGGTCCATCTTGAGATACTTGTCGAAGAGCGGCTTGACCTGGGCATCGACCGCGGCAACCTCCTTCTTGTGCTCGCCGGCCGAAGTCCAGCCGAAGACGCCCGGAAAACGACCCAAAGCCGGATACAAGGTGGCATAGACCAACGCGAAGACGACGGTCAGATAAAACAGCCAGCTCCACCATTTGGGCAGCGGATTGTTGTATTCCTCGAGCGTCTCGTCCCAGACATGACCGGTGGTGTCGGTCGTTTCGGCGCCACCCGGATGGTGGATGCTCTGCGACCAGAGGAAGACGCCGCAGGCCACGATGCTGACCAGCACGATCAGGATGACGTACCAGTTCCAAAACTCATTGACAAAATCGCTCATGATGTTTTCCTTTGTTCGTTGCGAGACAGACCGAGCTCAGCTCGATCGGCTCCCTCATCTGAAAACGGCAAGTTGGCGGCTTCTTCGAAGCGTTGCTTGTTACCTTTCATGCCATAGGCCCACCACACGATGCCGAGAAAGGTGAGCAGCGAGACGACCGTCATGATGGATCGCAGATCGTTGATATCCATGGCTTTACTTGGCGCCCTTGAGTTCGATTCCCAGCCCTTGCAGATAGGCGATGAGCACGTCGAGCTCGGTCTTGCCTTCGAGCAATTTTCCGGCCTCGCCGATCTCGGCGTCGGTGTACGGCACCCCGACGCTGCGCAGCGCGCTCATCTTGGCGGCTATCGTCGACGCATCGACCGGCGTCTTGGCGAGGAAAGCGTAGGCCGGCATATTGGACTCGGGAACCACGTCGCGCGGATTGTTGAGGTGCGCGCGATGCCATTCGTCCGAATAGCGACCGCCAACCCGGTGCAGATCCGGACCGGTGCGCTTCGACCCCCACTGGAACGGATGGTCATAAACGAACTCGCCGGCGACCGAGTAATGGCCGTAACGCTCGGTCTCGGCGCGGAACGGGCGGATCATCTGCGAGTGGCAGTTGTAGCAGCCTTCGCGCAGATAGATGTCGCGACCCGACAGGCGCACCGCGTCGTAGGGCTTCAAGCCCTCGACCGGCGTCGTCGTCGATTTCTGGAAAAACTGCGGAACGATCTCGAGCAGTCCGCCGACGCTGATGACCAGCACGATCAGCACCATCAGCAGGCCGACGTTGCGTTCTATCGATTCATGCGTGAGTTTCATTTTATCGAAGCCTCCCTGTTAGGCGTGTTGACCGGCCGCAAGCAGCACCGGCGCATCTGCCGTGCTGCCGCCGGCCATCGTCTTGAACATGTTGTAGGCCATGATCAGCATGCCGCACAGGAAGAGCAGGCCACCGACCAGGCGAATCGCATAGAACGGGTAGGTCACCTTGACCGACTCGACGAAACTGTAGGCCAGCGTGCCGTCGGCGTTGCCCGAGCGCCACATCAGCCCCTGCATGACGCCGGAGATCCACATCGAAGCGATATAGAGAACGATGCCGATGGTCGCCACCCAGAAATGCACGGTCATCAGCTTGACGCTGTGCATCTGCGGTTTGCCGAACAGGCGCGGCAGCAGGTAGTACATCGAACCGATGGTCACCATCGCCACCCAGCCGAGCGCGCCCGAGTGCACGTGGCCGACGGTCCAGTCGGTGTAGTGCGACAGCGCATTGACCGTCTTGATCGACATCATCGGACCCTCGAAGGTCGACATGCCGTAGAACGACAGCGAGGTGATCAGGAACTTGAGGATCGGGTCGTCGCGCAGCTTATGCCAGGCGCCCGACAGCGTCATGATGCCGTTGATCATTCCGCCCCACGACGGCGCCAGCAGGATCAGCGAGAAGATCATGCCGACCGATTGCGTCCAGTCGGGCAGCGCGGTGTAGTGCAGGTGGTGCGGGCCGGCCCACATATAGGTGAAAATCAGCGCCCAGAAATGCACCACCGAGAGGCGATACGAATAAACGGGGCGACCGGCCTGCTTGGGAACGAAGTAGTACATGATGCCGAGAAAGCCCGCCGTCAGGAAGAAGCCGACCGCGTTGTGGCCGTACCACCACTGGATCATCGCGTCCTGGACGCCGGCGTACGCCGAGTACGACTTGGGCGTCAGGATGCCGGCGGCGAGCACCGGCACCGCGGCGCTATTGACCAGGTGCAGCACGGCGACGGTCAGGATCATGGCGCCGAAGAACCAGTTGGCGACGTAGATATGGCTGACGGTACGCTTGGCGATGGTGCCGAAGAAAACGACGGCGTAGGAAACCCAGACGACGGTGATCAGGATGTCGATCGGCCATTCGAGTTCCGCGTACTCCTTGCCCTGGGTGAAGCCCAGCGGCAGCGATATCGCCGCCAGCAGGATCACCAATTGCCAGCCCCAGAAGGTGAAGGCGGCGAGCCCGCCGGCAAACAGACGCGCATGGCAGGTGCGTTGAACGACGTAATACGAGGTCGCGAACAGCGCGCAGCCGCCGAAGGCGAAAATCACCGCGTTGGTGTGCAGCGGACGCAGACGGCCGTACGACAGCCACGGTCCGAAATTGAGTTCGGGCCAGACCAGTTGCGAGGCGATGATCACGCCGACCAGCATCCCCACGATGCCCCAGATCACGGTCATCACGGCGAATTGCCGCACAACCTTGTAGTTATACATTGACTGAGTTTCCGACATGGACCCACCTCATTTTTAGAAATAAAACGGATTCGCCGCCCTCGAATACCCCTACCGACAGCATTGCATTAAACGGATAGCATTCTAACCAATCGCCAACAAATTTGATATAAGTCAACTCGAAAACCTGCCGCGATCAAAACGAGACGCCAAAAAAGCAACGCTTGCCGCTTTACTCATTCGCCGCAGCGCTGCCGCGATGCTGATCCGGCGGCGTTGTGGAGGCATTCTCACCCCTCGCCTGGTCGTCGTCCATCAGGATTCGATAGCCCGGCCCCTCCAGATCGTCGAACTGGCCGCTACGCAACGACCACCAGAAAACGACGCCGATCAGAAAGACCAGGATCACCGAAAGCGGAATCAGCAGATACATGATTTCCATCAGTTCGCCCTCTGCAGACGCAATGAATTGAGCACCACCAGCAACGAACTACCCGACATGCCGATGCCGGCCATCCACGGCGCGACCAGACCGCTCATCGCCAGCGGCAGCGCGACGAGGTTGTAGGCGAAGGCCCACAGCAGATTCTGCCGAATGATCGCCAGTGCGCGGCGCGCGACCAGGAAACCGCGCGTCAGGTGTTCGAGATTTTCCGACAACAGAATGAGATCGGCCTGCGTTCGCGCCAGTTGCGAACCACCGCCCATGGCCACCGAGACCTGCGCCTGCGCCAGTACCGGCGCGTCATTGACGCCGTCGCCGATCATCGCGACGACCGCTCCGCCGGCCTGCAGCCGGCTCACATAGTCGTGCTTGCCCTGCGGCGAGACGGCGGCGTGTACCTCGTCGATGTCAAGCGCCTGCGCGACCTTCAAGGCCACCGGCGCGCAATCGCCGGAAAGCAGCGCGACCTGCCGCCCGGCGGCGCGCAGCGCAGCGATCGCCGCTGCCGCTTCGGGCCGCACCTCGTCGCCCAGGCGAAAGAGCGCGAGCCAGCCCGCCTCATTGCCCAGCGCGATCACGGTATCGCTGCACGCGGCGAAAGCGGCCGCCGCTTCGGGCAGCGGCTGGCCGTGCAGCGCCGCGACGTACTCGAGCCGCCCGACGCGCAGCGCCCGCCCGTGGTCGAGTGCGCTCATGCCGCTGCCCGACTCGTTGGCAATCGCGGTCAGCGCCGGCAGCGATTCGCCCGCCGCCGCGCGCAAGGCCGCGCCGATCGGATGCTCGGACGAAGCCTCGATCGCCGCCGCCAGCGCCAGCGACGATGACGAATCGAGTTCGCCAAGCGGCAACGTTGCGAGCAAGGTCATCTGGCCGCGCGTCAGCGTCCCGGTCTTGTCGAAAACGAAGTGGGTGGCGCGCGCCAGCGTTTCGATCGCGTGGCCGTGCGTCACCAAGAGTCCCGCGCGCGCCATCGCGCCGCTGGCCACGCTCAAGGCCACCGGGGTCGCCAGCGACAAGGCGCAGGGACAGGTCACGACCAGCACCGAGACGGTAATCCACAGCGCCTTGCTCGGGTCGATCAGGCACCAGGCGACCGCCACCGCCGCGGCGATCACCAGCAGCGCCAGGATAAATCGTCCGGCGACGCGATCGGCCAGTTCGACGATCGCCGGTTTTTCCATCGCCGCGCGCTCCATCAGGCGGATGATCGCCGACAGACGAGTCGCTTCGCCGACCTGCTCGACGCGGATCAGCAGCGGGCTGTCGACATTGACGGCGCCGCCGGTCACCATTGACCCCGGCGACTTGGCGAGCGGCGCGCTCTCGCCGGTGAGCAGCGACTCGTTGGCACAGCTCGTCCCTTCGAGCACCTGTCCGTCGGCCGGGATCGTCTCGCCGGCCTTGACCAGCACCACGTCGCCGGGCTTGAGGTCAGCGGCGATCACCTGCTGCGTCGACCGATCGTGCGGATAAGCCGTAAGGCGCTCGGCCAACGCCGGCATCAGCCGCGCCAGCGCCTCGCTGACGCTCACCGCGCGCTGGCGGGCGGTCATTTCGAGGAAGCGCCCGCCGAGCAGGAAGAAGACGAACATCGTCACCGAGTCGAAATAGACTTCGCCCGAAGCCGTCAGCGTCGCCCAGACGCTCGCCGCGAAAGCCGCGCCGACACCCAGCGCGACCGGAACGTCCATGCCGACCCGGCGTCGCGCGAGGTCGCGCCAGGCGCCGCGAAAGAACGGCGCCGCCGAATAAAGGACCACCGGCAGCGTCAGCACCATGCTCGCCCAGCGCAGCAGCGCTTCGATGTCGGGCGCCATGTCGCCGTCACCGGCAAGATAAACCGGAACCGCGTACATCATCACCTGCATCATCCCGAAACCGGCGACGAAGACTCGCCACAGCGCGCTGCGCCGCTCGCGCCGCGCCAGGTCCTCGCTCTTCGCCGCGTCGTAGGGGTGAGCGCGGTAACCGATGGCAGCGATCGCCGCCAGGATCTCGGAGAGCTTGATGCGCCGCTCGTCCCAGCGAACGCGCGCGCGCCGACTCGCGAAATTGATCTGCACGCCGACGACGCCGGGAAGCTGAGCGACATGTTGCTCGTTGAGCCAGATGCACGCGGCGCAGGTGATTCCCTCGATGATCAGCGACGCTTCGCGCTCGCCTCCGCCCAAGTCGCGAACGAAGCTCTTCTGGAAATCGGCGTGATCGTAGAGTGCAAGGCCCTGCAGAACGGCGGGCAGCGCTTCGCGCGGCGAATCGGGCAAGGCATCGCGATGGCGGTAATAATCGGCCAGGCCGTTATCGACGATCGCCTGCGTCACCGCCTGGCAGCCGATGCAGCACATCGCGCGCGGCTCGCCGTCGATGCTCACCGACAAGGCCAGCCCGGCCGGAACAGGCAGGCCGCAGTGATAACAATTGTCCTGACTCATCTGCGCTCGGTTCCCACTGGCAAAAAGCGCCGGCACCTGCCGACGCCCCGCAACGGCGAAGAGTATAAGCCAGTTCGACAGCGTGCAGATCCTGCCGGCCGAAGGATTGAACGGGCTCGCGCCGACGCGGCCAATCGCTCGCGGCATCACACCGGCCGGCAAATTGATCCTAAAAACCGTTATAATTCAGCCCTTTTCCGTACTCTCCCCGGCAGCTCAT
Organism: Pseudomonadota bacterium; assembly: GCA_018262095.1. GTDB lineage: Bacteria > Pseudomonadota > Gammaproteobacteria > Burkholderiales > Rhodocyclaceae > Propionivibrio. The sequence goes on along the minus strand of JAGTRW010000030.1, from coordinate 5,829 downwards.
TCCGATGCTCGTTTATCGCGGTTTCTCTCACGCAGCGCCCGGCCCCACCGTGCTGACCATCGGCAACTTCGATGGCATCCACCAGGGTCATCGCGCGCTGCTCGGCCGCCTCAAAGCGATTGCCGCCAGAGACCAACTGCTGCCGGCGGTGCTCACCTTCGAGCCGCATCCGCGCGAGTTCTTCGCGCCCGAATCGGCGCCGGCTCGTTTATCGACGCTGCGCGAAAAGCTCGAGTTGATCGAAGACGAAGGCGTCGCGGCGACCTGGGTCGGTCATTTCAACGCGCGCTTTGCCGCGCTTTCGGCCGACGAGTTCATCGAACGCATTCTGATCGACGCGCTGCGCGTCAAACACCTGATCATCGGCGACGACTTTTGCTTCGGCGCCGACCGCGCCGGCAACTTTGCGCTGCTCGCCGACGCCGGCAAGCGTCACGGCTTTGCGCTCGAAGCCGTCGCCAGCGTCATCGTCGATGGCCAACGCGCGTCGAGTTCGGCGGTCCGCGCCGCGCTCGCCGCCGGGCAAATGGACCTCGCCGCGCGGCTGCTCGGCCGCCCCTACGCGATCGACGGCCGCGTCGTTCGCGGCGAACAAATTGGCCGCCAGCTCGGCTTCGCCACCGCCAACATCCGCATCAAGCACGACAAGCCGCCGCTGCTCGGCGTCTTCGCCGTCGAAGTGCGCGGGCCGGGCTTGACCTCACCGCTCAAGGGCGTCGCCAACCTGGGCTTCCGCCCGAGCGTCGGCAAGGCCTTGCAAGCGCTGCTCGAAGTCCATCTCTTCGACTTTGCCGGCGATCTCTACGACACTCACCTCAACGTTCGTTTCCTGCACAAGCTGCGCGACGAAATGAAATTCCCCCACATCGACGCGCTCAAGGCACAGATTGCGCTCGACGTCGACTCCGCCAAAGACTATTTCAAGCATTGAGCAAAGACCATGGCTGACTACAAGAAAACGCTGAACCTCACCGATACCCCGTTCCCGATGCGCGGCGACCTTGCTAAACGCGAACCGCAGTGGGTCGCCGCCTGGCAGGAGCAGAAGCTTTATGAGCAGATCCGCGCCGCGGCCAAAGGACGGCCGCTGTTCGTGCTGCACGACGGCCCGCCCTACGCCAACGGCGACATCCACATCGGCCACGCGGTCAACAAGATCCTCAAGGACATCATCATCCGTTCGAAGACGCTGGCCGGCTTCGACGCGCCCTACGTCCCGGGCTGGGACTGTCACGGCCTGCCGATCGAACACCAGATCGAGAAGCTGCACGGCAAGCACATCGCCGGCGACAAGGTGCGCAAGCTCTGCCGCGACTTCGCCGGCGAGCAGGTCGAACGCCAGAAAAAGGACTTCATCCGCTTGGGCGTTCTCGGCGAATGGGGCAATCCGTATCTCACGATGGCGTTCAAGACCGAGGCCGACGAAATCCGTTCGCTCGGCAAGATTCTGCACAAGGGTTATCTCTACCAGGGCTTGAAACCCGTCAACTGGTGCCTCGATTGCGGATCGGCATTGGCCGAGGCCGAAGTCGAGTACGAGGACAAGAACTCGCCGGCGATCGACGTCGCTTTTGCGGTCCATCCCAACCACGCCGAGAAGGTCGCCAAGATCTTCGGCCTGACTCACCTGCGCGGCCCGGCGTTCGCCGTGATCTGGACGACGACGCCGTGGACGCTGCCGGCCAACGAGGCGGTGAGCATTCACCCGGACTACGATTACGACCTGATCGACACGCCCAAAGGCGCGCTGATCCTGGTTCGCGAACTCGCCGCCGACTGCCTAGCGCGTTACGGCTTCGCCGCTGGCGAGTGCACGGTGAGCGGCACGGCCAAGGGCGCTGCGCTCGACCTCGTGCTGCTCAAGCATCCTTTCCAGGATCGCGACGTCTCGCTGATCTGCGGCCGGCACGTCACGCTCGAAGCCGGTACGGGGCTGGTGCATACCGCGCCGGCGCACGGCGCCGACGACTACCAGATCGGCCGCGTCTACGGCCTGCCGGTCAACAACCCGGTCGGCAACGACGGCCGTTTCCTCGCCAACACGCCGCCGCTGTCGGTCAGCGAGCTCGCCGGCAAGACCGTCTGGGAAGCCAATCCGCTGGTGCTGCAGGAACTCGAAGCGTGCGGGCGACTGCTCAAGCACGAACGCATCACGCACAGCTATCCGCACTGCTGGCGACACAAGACGCCGATCATTTTCCGCGCCACCACGCAGTGGTTTATTGGAATGGACCGCCGCGAGGCGGCCCATGGCGGCCTGGACCACCAGGACCACGAAGGCGCCGCGACGCTGCGCCGCATCGCCGAACGCGCCGTCGATGAGACGCAGTTCTTCCCGGCCTGGGGTCGCGCGCGACTCGAAGCGATGATGAAGACTCGCCCCGACTGGTGCGTTTCGCGCCAGCGCAACTGGGGCGTGCCGATTCCCTTCTTCCTGCACAAGGAAACCGGTGCGCTGCACCCGCGCACGCCGCAGCTGATCGAGGAAGTCGCTTTGCGCGTCGAAAAAGCCGGGATCGAAGCCTGGTTCTCGCTCGAGGCCAGTGAACTGCTCGGTGACGAAGCCGACCAGTACCGCAAGATGAGCGATACGCTCGACGTCTGGTTCGACTCCGGGGTCACCCATTCGAGCGTTCTGCGCGGCTCGCACCGGGAACAACTCGCCTACCCGGCCGATCTTTATCTCGAAGGCTCCGACCAGCATCGCGGCTGGTTCCAGAGTTCGCTCTTGACCGGCTGCGCGATCGACGGCCGCGCGCCGTTCAAGGCGCTGCTGACGCACGGCTTCGTGGTCGACGGCAAGGGACTCAAGATGTCCAAGTCGAAGGGCAACGTGATCGCGCCGCAGAAGGTCTCCGACACGCTGGGCGCCGACATCCTGCGCTTGTGGACGGCGGCCACCGACTACTCGGGCGAGCTCAACATTTCCGACGAGATCTTGAAGCGCGTCGTCGAGTCGTACCGGCGAATCCGCAACACGCTGCGCTTCCTGCTCGCCAACACCGCTGACTTCGATCCGGCCAAGAACCTGCTGCCGCCCGAGCAATGGCTCGAAATCGACCGCTACGCGCTGGCCATGACGCGCCAGATGCAAACGCTGTGCGAGGCCGACTACGGCAAGTACGAATTCCACCGCGTCGTGCAATCGCTGCAGACTTTCTGCTCGGAAGACCTGGGCGGTTTCTACCTCGACATCCTCAAGGATCGCCTCTATACGGCGGCCGCCGATTCGACCGCGCGCCGCTCGGCGCAAAGCGCGCTGTGGCACATCACGCAGACTTTCGTCAAACTGATGGCGCCGATCCTCTCGTTCACCGCCGAGGAAGTCTGGCAGGTGATGGGCGGCAAGGATCGCTCGATCATGCTCGAAACCTGGCAGAGCCTGCCGGCGCTCGCCGATGAAGCGGCGCTGCTCGACAAGTGGAGCAAGATCCGTCTTTATCGCGCCGAAGTGACTCGCGCGCTTGAGGAGCTGCGCGTCGCCGGCAGCATCGGTTCGTCGCTGCAAGCCGCGGTGACGATCCACGCCGACGGCGAAAAATACGAGATCCTCGATTCGCTCGGCGACGACCTGCGTTTCGTGCTGATCTGTTCGCAGACGCAGTTGGTCCGCAGCGCCGAAGACAAGCTCGAATGCGTAGCGCTGACCCACGCCAAGTGCGAGCGCTGCTGGCACGTTCGCGAAGACGTCGGCGCCGACCCGGCGCATCCGGAAATCTGCGGCCGCTGCGCAGAGAACCTCTACGGCGAAGGCGAAAAGCGTGCCTGCGCGTAATATCAAGTCCTGGCTGTGGCTCGCCGCAGCGCTCATCGCCGTCGACCAGATCAGCAAGTGGATCGTTCTCGGCGCGCTGCGCCCGGGCGATTCGCGCTACGTCGCGCCGTTCTTCAACTGGGTGCTGACCTTCAACAGCGGCGCCGCGTTCAGCTTCCTGTCCGACGCCGGCGGCTGGCAGCGCTGGTTCTTCACGCTGCTGGCGCTTGGCATCTCGGTCTGGATCGTCATGCTGCTGCGCCGTCACACCAGCGAGTTCCGGCTCTCGCTGGCGCTCACGCTGGTGCTCGGCGGCGCGCTCGGCAACGTCATCGACCGCTTGCGCTTCGGCGCCGTCGTCGATTTCATCCAGTGGCACGTTGCCGGCTATTACTGGCCGGCGTTCAACGTCGCCGATTCGGCGATCACGCTCGGTGCCATCTTACTGGCCTGGGATCAGTTCGCGACGAAACCGATTGCCGATTGAGTGGTCGAAGAAGCCTTCGCCATGGCGATTCTGAGGTTTCAACGATGACTACAGATGCGACCCTGCCGACCGTGCACGCCGACAGCTATCTGACGCTCAATTACCGGCTCGCTGACGATGCCGGCAACGAGTACGTCAGCACCTTCGACCTGTCGCCAGCGACGCTGCAGATGGGCAGCGGTCAGCTCGCCGAACCGCTCGAAAGGCGACTGATCGGCCTGCCTGCGGGCCAGCGCCAAGTCATCGCGCTCGCCTGCCAAGACGCTTTCGGCGAACACAACCCACAGCTCGTCGAGCGCATCGCGCGCAGCGCGCTGCCCGCCGGAATCGAGCTTCGCGAAAACTCGCTGCTCGAATTCGGCGCACCTGAGGGCGGCGGCTTTGCCGGATTCCTGCGCGAGCTCACCGACACCACCGCGCTCATCGATTTTAACCACCCGCTCGCCGGCAAATCGATCCGCTTCGAGGTCGAAATCATCGGAATCATGTAGATATGCAAATCACCCTCGCCAACCCCCGCGGCTTCTGCGCCGGCGTCGACCGCGCGATCGCCATCGTCGAACGCGCGATCGAAAAATTCGGCGCACCGATCTACGTTCGCCACGAAGTCGTGCACAACCAGTATGTCTGCGACGACCTGCGCGCCAAGGGTGCCGTCTTCATCGACGAACTCGCCGATGTCCCCGCCGGCGGCACCGTCATTTTCAGCGCGCACGGCGTCTCGCAAGCGGTTCGCGCCGAGGCGACGAGGCGCGGCCTCAAAGTCTTCGACGCCACCTGCCCGCTGGTCACCAAGGTGCATAGCGAAGTCGCCAAGCTGCGTCAGGCCGGCAACGAAATCATCATGATCGGACACCGCGGGCACCCCGAGGTCGAGGGAACGATGGGGCAAAGCGCGAACGGCATGCACCTCGTCGAAACCGTCGCCGACGTCGAGCAGCTCGCGGTCGGCAACGGCACGCAACTCGCCTACGTCACGCAGACCACGCTGTCGGTCGACGACGCCGAGAAAGTCGTCGTCGCGCTCAAGCAACGCTTTCCCGCGATTACCGGCCCGCGCCACGACGACATCTGCTACGCGACGCAGAACCGCCAGGACGCCGTCAAGCAACTGGCCGCGCGAACCGACGTCGTCTTCGTCGTCGGCAGCCGGTCGAGTTCCAACTCCAACCGCCTGCGCGAAGTCGCCGAACTGCTGGGAACCCGTGCCTACCTCATCGACGACGCCGCGCAGATCGATCAATCCTGGCTCGCAGGGGCGACGCGAATCGGCGTCACCGCCGGCGCGTCGGCGCCCGAAGTGCTGGTGCAAAACGTCGTCGCCCGCTTGAGCGAAGGCGGGCAGCAGCCCATCACCCAGCTTGCCGGCGCCGAAGAAAACGTGACCTTCGCGCTGCCCAAGGAATTGCAGGGCTAACCCGCTCACCTGACGCCAGGTCGTGGCAGCCGCCCCGCGCTGGCCAGCGCGCCACGGCCGTCGCCCAGCTCGACCGCGCCAGCCAACCAACTCGCGCGATCGCTTGAACGGCTGCTGCCGCCTGCCTGACTGTCGAAGTCAATCTCGAAGACCACCTGGCTGTTGACTGCC
>JAGTRW010000029.1 GCA_018262095.1 Pseudomonadota bacterium | reverse complement strand
TGACGGAGCCGAGCAGACTGGTCATCACCGACGCGCCGTCGCCGAGCGCGCCGAGCGTCAAAGCGGTCAGGCCCAGCGAACCGTCGATCGTGAAGTTGGGCTGCCGCGCCGCTTCGGCCTGCGCGACGTTGGCGAGCGCCGCGCTCACCTGATGTTCGGCGGCGCGAACGTCGGGGCGCTGGCGCAGCGTGTCGGCCGGCAAACTCAGCGCCAGGTCGCCAGGCGCCTGCGGCAGCGGGCCGTGCGCTGCGAGCTGCGTCGACAGCGACGCCGGTGGCCGGCCGCTGAGCACCGCGAGCGCGTGCGCGGTCTGCGCGATGGTCGTCTGCAAGGGCGGCAGCAGCGCATTGGTCTGTTCGGCCGAGGTGCGCGCCTGCTCGACGTCGAGCTCGGTGGCGAGTCCCGCCTGCAAGCGCCAGCGCGTGATCTGCAGCGTCTGCTGCTGGCTGGCGAGGTTGTCGCTGGCGATCTCCAGGCGCTGCTGCGCGTCGCGCAGCGTGATGTAGGCTAGCGCCACTTCGGCGGCGATCGACACCTGGACGTCGGCGAGGCTCGCGGCGCTGGCGCGCGCGCTCGCCTCGCTGGCGTCAAGCGCGCTGCGCTTGCCGCCGAAGACATCGAGCTCCCAGCTGGCGTCGAGGCCGGCTGAAAAACTGTTGCTGGCCGGGTTGCCATCGGATTTTCCGCGCTGCGCCGACGCCGAACTGCCCAGCGTCGGCCACAGCGCCGCGGCCGAGACGTCGCGCAGCGCGCGCGCCTGACGCAGCGCCGCCTGTGCGCTGCGCACGCTGGTGTTGGCGTGCAGCGCGTCGCTCACCAGGCGGGACAGCTGCGCGTCGTCAAAACGCAGCCACCACTGCGCGAGCGGGGTCGCGGCGCTGGTCACGCTGGCCGGCGCCGCCGACCAGTCGTTCGGTACCGCGACGGCGGAAAATTCGGACGGGTCGGATGAGTCGGACGATTCGGGGGGCAGCGCCGCGCAGCCGCCGAGCGCGACGAGCAGTGCGCTGGCGAGCAGCGTCCAGCGAGCGCTTGGCGCGGCGCGGCGATGGTTCTTCGGAAAATCAGTGCGCATCGGTAGGTTTCAATCGTCGGCCTGACCTTAGCGTCAAGCACTTGAGTACGGGGTCGGCCTGGGGCCGGCGGGCAGTGTGCCGCGCTGCGCTCGGCGACGTCTGTGCGCCAGCGAACGGGGCCTGGTCTTGGGTTCGAGTCGCGTATCTTAGCCAGTTGGACGCAGTAAAGCGCTTTCGGCGGCCTGTTTTACCGTTCTTTACAAAGCATGTGCGCCAGCGCACTGAAGCCGCAGTCTCTTGCGTTTATGGTGTGTAGCGACCGGTATTCGACCGCGACAGCGCACGCCGGCTTATTTTCCACCCAATGGAGCATGCTATGAACAATAAAACAGTGATGTCCGTCGTCCTGGCGATGACTTTGGCCAGCAGCGGACTCGTCTTTGGTCAGGGAAACAGCGGGCATGACGACCGCGGCGGCGATCGTGGTCGCCATGAACAGTCGCAGCGCGGCGGGCCGCCTGATCGTCACGATGACCGGCGCCCCGACCCGCGCGACCGTCGTGGGCCGGATCGCCACGACGACCGTGCCCGCTACGCTCACGACAGCCGTGGCGCCGGTCCCAACAATTCTTGGCACCGTGGCGACCGCCTGCCGCCTGAATACCGCGGCCACCAATACGTCGTCGACGACTGGCGCGGCTATCACCTGAGCGCGCCGCCGCGCGGCTACCATTGGGTGCAGAACGGCGGCGACTATATCCTGGTGGCGATCGCCAGCGGCGTCATCCTGCAGCTGTTGATCAACAACTGACGACCTCGCGACCGGCGTCAAGCCAAAGGCAGTGATATAGAATTGGCCCGAATCCCGTTTTCGGGCCATTAGACGAACACTGCGCAAAGGCGAATCGATGCTGCATAACCTTCCTTTGGTCACGACCATCGCCACCGCGCTGGGAATGGCTTTGGTGCTGGGCTTCCTGGCCGTTCGCGTGAGGATTCCGGCGATCGTCGGCTATCTGCTGGCCGGCGTGCTGATCGGCCCGTTTACCCCGGGTCTCGAGGTCGATGGTCAGTTGGCGGCCGAGCTCGCCGAGATCGGCATCATGCTGCTGATGTTCGGCGTCGGTCTGCATTTTTCAGTCGATGATCTGCTCAAGGTGCGCAAGATTTCGGTGCCTGGCGCGACGCTGCAGATGACGATCGCTACGGCGCTCGGCTTTGGCCTGGCGGCGAGTTGGGGCTGGGACCTCGGCGGTGCGCTGGTCTTCGGACTGGCGCTGTCGGTGGCAAGTACCGTGGTGTTGCTGCGCGCGCTCGAGGCGACCGGGACGCTCGAATCGATGAACGGCCACATCACCGTCGGCTGGGTCGTCGTCCAGGACCTCGCGATGGTACTGGTGCTGGTGCTGCTGCCGCCTTTTGCGCAGTCGCTGAGCGGTCATGTCGAGCCGGGCGCGCAGGGCGAGCTGTGGCAGACGCTGGGGCTGACCCTGCTCAAGGTGGTGGCGTTCATCACGCTGATGCTGGTCGCCGGACGCCGGGTCTTTCCGTGGTTGCTGTGGCAGGTCGCGCGCACCGGTTCGCGCGAGTTGTTTACGCTGTGCGTTGTCGCGGCGGCGGTCAGCGTCGCTTTCGGCGCTGCCGAACTGTTCGGCGTGTCTTTCGCGCTCGGTGCTTTTTTCGCCGGGATGATGATGCGCGAATCGGAGTTCGCCCACCGCGCCGCCGAGGAATCCTTGCCGCTGCGCGATGCCTTCGCTGTGCTGTTCTTCGTTTCGGTTGGCATGCTCTTCGATCCGATGATCCTGTTGCAACAACCCTGGCACGTCCTCGCCGTGCTGGCGATCATCACGATCGGCACGCCGCTCGCTTCGGCGCTGCTGGTTCTTGCTTTTCGCTACCCGCTGAGCACCGCGCTGACGGTCGCTGCAAGCCTCGGCCAGATCGGCGAGTTCTCGTTCATCCTGACCGGGCTGGGAATGAGCCTGCATCTGCTGCCGGCGCAGGGGCAAAGCCTGATCCTGGCCGGCGCGCTGACCTCGATCGCGATCAACCCGCTGATGTTCAAGGCGGTGGCGCCGCTGCTGCGAGTGATACGCGAACGCTCGGCGTTGGCGCGTTCGCTCGAGCGGCGCAGCGATCCGCTCGCCGAGCTGCCGATCAGCACGCACGAGAAATTCCTCTCCGGGCAGGTGGTGCTGGTCGGCTACGGACGCGTCGGCCGGCGTATCGCGCAGACCTTGGCCGAACGCGGGATTCCCTACGTCGTCGCCGAACAGAACCGCGAACTCGTCGAACGGCTGCGCAGTCAGGGCGTCGCTGCGGTGTGCGGCGACGCCGCCGATCCCGCAGTACTGATTCAAGCGCATATCGCGCGCGCCAGCATGCTGGTGGTGGCTACCTCGAGCACGTTCAACGTGCGGCAAATCAACAACACCGCGCGTCTGCTCAATCCGTCGATCGAGACGGTCGTTCGCACGCACAGCGAAGAGGAAGCGCGCTTGCTCGAGCAGGAAGGCATCGGAACGATTTTCTTCGGCGAGGGCGAACTGGCCAAGGCGATCAGTCGCCATGCGCTGGAGCGCTACGGGAAAAATCGGTAAGCCTGGGACTCCTGCGAAATTGAGCCTGATAATAAACAACCACGGCGACACGGCGAACACGGCGAGAAGAACTGTTATTTTCGCTGTGCCCGCCGTGTCGCCGTGGTTTCGAAGCGGCTACTTTTGCTACAACATCATTCTTCGACGAAGACTTCCTGGCGTTTTTTCTTGATCGAAGGCAGCGCGGTGACGATGATCAGCACGAAGGACATCACGATCATCGTTCCCGAAATCGGGCTGGTGATGAACACACTCCAGTCGCCGCGGCCCATCAGCAGCGCGCGGCGCAGGTTTTCTTCCATCAACGGGCCGAGCACGAAGCCGAGCACCAGCGGCGCGGGTTCAAATCCCAGCTTGTTGAAAACCAGTCCGGCAACCGCGAACACCGCCGCACAATAGACGTCGAACGAACTGTTCGACAGCGTATAGACGCCGATCGCGCAGAAGGCCATGATCGCCGGGAAGAGGAAGCGGTAGGGCACCGTCAATAGCTTGATCCAGATGCCGATCAGCGGCAGGTTGAGGATTACCAGCATCACGTTGCCGATCCACATCGAGGTGATCAGCCCCCAGAACAGTCCCGGGTTGCTGGTCATCACCGTCGGTCCGGGCTGGATTCCCATGATCGTCATGGCGCCGACCATCAGCGCCATCACCGCGCTGGTCGGCACGCCGAGCGTCAGCATCGGGATGAACGACGTTTGCGCGCCGGCGTTGTTGGCCGCTTCGGGCGCCGCGACGCCTTCGATGGCGCCTTTGCCGAATTCCTCGGGATGCTTCGAAATTTTCTTCTCGACCGTGTACGAGGTGAACGAGGCGAGCAGCGGCCCGGCGCCGGGCAGCACGCCGAGGATGCAGCCCAGTGCGGTGCCGCGCAGCGCGGCCGGGGTCGCTTTCTTGAAGTCTTCCTTCGACGGCCACAGTCCGGTCACCGCCTTGACGAAGACCTCGCGGTGCTCGGCCGGCTTGCCGAGGTTGGCGATGATTTCGCCGAAGCTGAAGACGCCCATCGCGATGACGACGAAGTTGATGCCGTCCATCAGTTCAGGAATGCCGAAGCTGAAACGCGGCACCGCGCTGATCACGTCGGTATTGATCTGGCCGAGCAGCAGGCCGAGAACGACCATCGCCAGCGCCTTGACCAGCGAGCCGGAGGCGAGAACGACGGCGCCGACCAGGCCGAGGAACATCAGCGCGAAGTATTCGGGTGCGCCGAACTTGAAGGCCAGCGCGGTGAGCGGCGGCGCGAAGGCGGCGACGATCAGCGTGCCGACGGTGCCGGCGAAGAACGAGCCGAGCGCCGACACCGCGAGCGCGGTTCCGGCGCGGCCCTTGCGCGCCATCTGGTAACCGTCGAGCGCGGTGACGATCGACGACGCTTCACCCGGAACGTTGATCAGGATCGCTGTCGTCGAGCCGCCGTATTGCGCGCCGTAGTAGATGCCGGCGAGCATGATCAGCGCCGACGTCGGCTCGAGCGTGTACATCGACGGCAGCAGCATGGCGATGGTCGCGATCGGCCCCAGGCCGGGCAGCACGCCGATCAGCGTGCCGAGTGCGCAGCCGATGAAGGCGTACCACAGGTTGTAGAACGATAGCGAGGTTTGGAAACCGATGTAGAGGTTGTTAACGAGATCCATGGCGTGTCCTTAAGTATGTCAAACCAAAGCCCATGACGTTGTCAGACAGGCCAAACGGGGATGTTGAGTTGCAGGCCGAAAATGAAGATCGCGTACGACGCGACGGTCAATACCAGCGCGTTGAGCAGGGCGTCCTTCCAGGTGAATTCGGTGCTGGCAAAGGCGGTCAGTACGATCATCAGCGGAAAGGTGATGACGAATCCGAGGATCGGCAGAAAGACGCCGAAAAAGACGATGGCGCCGACGACGCAGAGCAGCGGACGCCACGGAATCGATCCGATCGGGTCGCCGTCGGTGCAGTGGCGGACGAACGAGGTGACGAAGACGATGACGCCGAGGATGGCCAGGATGATGCCGAGCCCGAACGGGAAATAGCCCGGGCCGGGACGAACGGCGGCACCGAAGTTGTAGTTTGTCGCGCCGATGGCGAATGCGGCGCCAACGAAAATCAGGAGCAACCCCGAGAAAAAATCTCGCTGACTTTTGATTTTCATGCAGAAATTCCTTTGATCTTGCAGTGTTTGTGATCCGCCCCAGCGACCGGTGACTCCCGGCGGCTGGGGCGTAAGTGCTGCGTGCGGCGAACGATCAGTCGGCCTTGATGTTGGCGGCCTTGATCAGCTTGCTGTACTTCTCGAATTCGGCCGGGCCGTATTTGGCCAGCTCGGCCTGCTCGCCGGTTCCCGGCGTGACGCCGACGCCGCGCAGTTTCTCGATGACTTCGGGCTTCTTGAGGACTTTTTGCAGTTCGGCGGAGAGCTTCTGGGTGATTTCCTTGGGCGTCTTGGCCGGCGCGTAGAGCGCATACCAGCCATTGACCGCGAAGTCGGGGTAGCCGGCTTCGGTGAGCGTCGGGACATCGGGGAAGTCGGGCAGGCGGGTCTTCGACGAAACGGCGATCGGGCGAACCTTGCCGCCCTTGATCAGCGACGTCGAGTTGGTCGAGGTGTCGAAGATCACGTCGAGACGCCCGCCGATCAGGTCGAGGATGTGCGCGCTGCCGCCCTTGTAGGGGACGTGGATCATGTCGATCTTGGCCTGCGCGGTGAACATTTCACCGGCCATGTGCAGCGGCGAGCCATTGCCCGACGAGCCGTACATCAGCACGCCCGGCTTGGCCTTGGCAGCGTCGACGACGTCCTTGATCGTCTTGTACGGCGATGCCGGATAGGTGATGACGACCGTCGGCGCCGTGCCGAACATGCCGATCGGTTCGAAGGCGGTGAGCGGGTCGTATTCGGCCTTGAACAGGATCGGGCTGACGGCGTTCGAGGCGAAGCCGCCGACCAGCAGCGTGTAGCCGTCGGCCGGGGCCTTGGCGACGATGTTGGCGCCGATCAAGGTGCCAGCGCCCGGCTTGTTGTCGATGATCACCGGCTGGCCGAGTCCTTCGGACAGCTTCTGGCCAATCAGGCGACCGAGCATGTCGTTGGCGCCGCCTGCCGGGTAGGGAACGACCAGCGTGATCGGCTTGTTGGGGTAGGTCTGCGCTTGCGCGACGCCGACGCAGCCGAGGCTGGCGAGGACGGTCAGCGCGAGCAACTTGGTGATGGTGCGGCGCGGCTGCGAAGGGGTGGATTGTTTGCTGCTCATGTTTAGCCTCCTGGGTTGTGTTCTGGTTACCGCCGGGTTGTCGTGCGATGCACTGTGCTGCATCAGGATCGGCCAGCGGTTCGTGTCAAGAGCATTCGCCATTGGGACCCCGATCAAAACAAAAACTACAGGAACCGCTGTACCGCGCACTTCAGGGTTCCGCTTACTGCAAGTCCTACCGCCTGACTTCGAACTTCCTTTGCAGGCCGCAAGATCGGCCTCTCCAATCGCGACTTTCTACAGCGCCGGCGCTGTGCCGTACTTGGCTGCGACATCCTTGATCGTGGCCAGGTCCTGTTCGGAGAAGCGGATCGGATAGCGACTTTCGCCGACATCCTCGCCGAGCAGTACCGCCGCCTTTTTTACCGCTGCCGGAGCGAAAGCGACGGCGTACAAATCCTTGCGCAAGGCGCTGATGAAGTCCTGCGCGGCTTTTGACTTCTCGAGATTGCCGTCGCGGAAATGCTTCCAGATCAGGCTGACGCCTTCCGGAGAAACATTGGCCAGGCCCGAGATGCAGGCCGAGCAGCCATCAACGAAGCCTTGATGGGCCAGGTGGTCCGGGCCGCTCAGGACGTCAAAGTGGGGGATGTCCCTGGCCGCGTCGAGGAAGCCCTTGAGGCTTTCGTAGCTGCCGGCGCTGTCCTTGATGCCGATGATGTTGGGGTGTTCGGCGAGCTTGGCGGCGGTCGCCGGTTCGATGGTGTTGCCGGTTCTGGCCGGGATGTTGTAAAGATAGACAGGCACCGGAACAGCGTCGGCGATCGCCGAATAGTGGTAGATCAGTTCGCTTTGTTTGAGCGGAACGAAGAACGGCGAGATCACCGAAACGGCATTGACGCCCATCGCCGCGACGGCCTTGCCCAGGTTGATCGTCGATCGCGTCGAAATTTCGCCGATATGGGCGACGACCGGCACCTTGCCGCCGACTTCGTTAACGCAAGTTTCTGTAACCAGAAGCTTTTCTTCCAGGCTCAAGACGAAGAACTCACCGTTGGTGCCGTTGCAGAAAATGCCGTTGCCGTACTTGACCTGCCGCTGGACCTGGGCGCGCAGGCGTTGCGGGCAGACTTCGCCGGCCGGGTCGAATGGCGTCACGATCGCCGTCAAAACACCTCTAATTTTCACTGTCATTTATCGGCTTCCTGGTCAGTCTGATTCGAGTGGATATCTGCAAATACTTGCCTGGGTGAAACGGCAGTCAGGCTGTCGCCGGCATCGCACCGCTAGATTGATCTAAGCTTCATTGTCTGTCAATAGCTTTCACAATGTTTCACGATGATTTTTTCTGGTGCTTGTTCTGGAAATTATTCAACCATATGGTTAATAAAGAAAAAAATAATTTTTACAACGTTTTTGTGGCGATTCTTGGTGAAATAAAAATATTGCAAAAAACGTCACAAGATGTCACTATCTACCAGACGGGATCGCTATTGGTATCACGCACGGTGGGTGGAAGCGGGTATTTCCGGTGATCGACAGAGGACAACGTGGTTAAACCTGACGCGACGAAACGATGAGCGAACTTCTAAAAGTACCGCTATTGGCAAGCCCTTTGCTGCCGGCCCAGCGGCGGCAGCGCATCATCGACTTTCTGCACCGCCACGGGGCGGCAACCTTGCATCAGTTGGCGCGTAGTTTGCGCGTGTCGATGTCTACGCTACGCCGCGACCTCGATGCACTGGCCGACGAGGGTCTGGTTGATCGCACCCATGGTGGCGCACTGCTGCGCCATCAGCAGTACAGTACTTTTGAACCCGAGTTCGCTGCGGCGCTCGAGTTGTCGCCGCAGGAAAAAAGCCTGATCGGGATGGTCGCCGCCGAATCGCTGGTTCCGGGGCAGTGCGTGATCTTCGATAGCGGCAGCACCGTGCTCGAAGCGGCACGCGCCGTTGCGGCGCGCAATATCGAGATTCTGGCGGTGACCAACGACATCCAGATCGCCCAGATTCTTGGTACCGGCTCGGCGCTGCGCGTCCATGTGTTCGGCGGTCAATTGCGCCCAGGTAGCAATACGCTGGTCGGCGATGAAGTGCTCGCCGGCGCGCGAGCGATTCGCGCCGATGTGCTGTTGTTCGGCGCGCATGCGGTGACCGACGGCGTCGTTTCCGAAACCTCGTCGGAGGTCGCTGCGGTCAAGCGCGCGTTGATGCAGTCGGCGACCTCGCGTCGCCTGCTGGTCGACTCGTCGAAGTTTCGTCCGCGCGTGTTCATGAGCGTTTGCGAGGTCGCCGAGCTGGCCGAGATCATCACCGACGACGGCGCGCCGCAAGAAGAGATCGAGCGGATCCACGGCGCCGGGGTCAAGCTGACGGTTGCGCGGAGGCCCGCTTGAGCGCCATCCGCATTCTTGCCGACGACCTGACCGGGGCGCTCGATACCTCGGCGGCTTTCGCTGGCGTCATTCCGGTGTTTGTCGATCGCCCGCCGGCGGCTGGCGAAGCTTATTTCGACGCTGCGCTTTCGGTCGTTGCGACGCCGACCCGCGATGTGCCGGTCGACCACTTGCCAGCTTTGCTGCAGCCGGCGCTCGGCTGGCTCGAAGCGGGCAGCGTCGCCTTCAAGAAGGTCGACAGCCTGTTGCGCGGCAATACCTTTGCCGAAATCGCCTGGCTGATGCAGCACGGCCAATTTGACAGCGCCGTGTTTGCGCCGGCCTTTCCGGCGCAAGGGCGAATCACGGTCGATGATCATCAGTGCTTGGTCAAACCGGGCGCGGCGCGTCAGGCGGTGGCGGGACCGCTACGCGAGACCTTTGCGCGCTCAGGCGTGCGTTCGTCTGCGCAGATGAGCGGCGGCGCGATCTGGATTCCAGAGGTGGCGAGCGACGACGACCTCGATCGTGTCGTCGATCAAGCGCAACGCGCAAGCCATCTCAAACTGTTGTGGTGCGGCAGCGCCGGCCTGGCGCATGCGCTGGCCCGCGGCCTGGGCCAGGCGCCGGTCGCCGCAGCGGCGCCGCCGCGACAACGGCGCGATGGCCCGACGGTGCTGATCAGTGCGAGCTTTCAGCCGGTGCTCTATGCCCAGTGGGAAGCGCTCAAGGGCGCGTTGCCGACGCCGGCGATCGCTGAACGCGCGCGCCGCGAAGAAATCGATCTGGCGATCAGCTTGGCGCGAGAAGGCGCAGCGCACGCGCGCTTCGATCTCTCGCCACGGCGCGAGATGACGCAGGACGAGTCGATGGCGCTGTTGCAGCAGAACATCCAGCGCATCGTCGATGACCTGCCGCAACCGGGCCAATTGCTGATCGTCGGCGGCGACACCTTGCTCGCCATCTGCCGGGCGACCGGCGCGCACGCGCTGCTCGCCGGTGCCTCGATCCGTACGGGATGGGGCTGCGCATCGCTGGTCGGCGGCGCTTGGGATGGAACACGCTGTTATTCGCGTTCAGGCGCCTTCGGCGGCGCCGACGATCTATTGATGATGATTCGCTTGCTCGATGGCGGCGACAACCGTAGGAAAGGAAATTGAAAATGACCAAAGCAGTTCGTCTGGCCATGACCATGGGTGACCCCGCCGGTATCGGCCCCGAAATTATTGCCAAGGCCGCGTACCAGATGCGCGCCGAGGTTGCCGCCGGGCGCCTCGAGTTTCTCGTGATCGGCAGCGCCAAGGCGCTCGAGAAGGCCTGCGTGCAGGTTGATATCGCGCAAAACCTGTTGCCGGTGACGATGATCGACGTCGGGCCGGTCGATGGTGAGATCGTCACCGGGACGATTTCGGCGGTCGGCGGCGAATGGGCGTATCGCGCCGTCAAGCGTGCCGCCGAGCTGGTTTTGGCGGGCGAAGCCGATGCCATCGTCACCGCGCCGCTCTCCAAAGAGGCGCTGCACTTGGCTGGCCACCATTTCGAAGGCCACACCGAACTGCTCGCGCACCTGACCGGAATGCGCGACGCGGTGATGATGCTGGCGCATGGACCAATGCGCGTCTCGCACGTCACCACTCACTGTGCGATCGCCGACGTTCCCAAGCGATTGACGCCGGTGCGTCTGCGCCGAGTCTTCGACGTCACGCTCGACGCGCTCGAATGCCTGGGTTTCGAGAAACCGCGCCTGGCGATCGCCGCGCTCAATCCACATGCAGGAGAAGGTGGCATCCTCGGCAAGGAAGATGACGAGATCATCGCGCCGATCATCAGGGAATACGTCGCCAAGGGTTACGACGTCACCGGCCCGGTTCCCGGCGATACGGTGTTCATCAAGCTGCGCGCCCAGCAGTTCGACGCGGTGGTCGCGATGTTCCACGACCAGGGGCATATCCCGGTCAAACTGCTCGGTTTCAATGTCAACGAGGAAACCGGCGTCTGGCAGGCGATCAGCGGCGTCAATGTGACGCTCGGCCTGCCGATCCTGCGCACCTCGGTCGATCACGGAACGGCCTTCGACATCGCCGGAAAAGGCGTCGCCAACGCCGACAGCCTGGTCGACGCGGTCGACTACGCGGTCAAGTTGCTCGAAGGCCGCCGCCAGCGCGACGCGAAGAAATGAGAAGGTAACCACAGCGACACGGCGGGCACAGCGAGCAGCATTCAATTGAAAAGGCCTTGCTCGTTTTTCCCCTCGAAGCTTTTTTGCATCGGGGATCTGTTCGGTATTTCGCCGTGCCCGCAGTGTCGCCGTGGTTTGAATTGAAGCTTTATCGATCCAAGAGGGTGCCATGACCGACAAAATTGAGAACGTTTCCGCCGCTGGCTGCCTGGTCAGCGTGCCTGGCGACGAGCAGCGGCTGACCGCCGACATCCCGACGCTGTGCGTGCAAAGTCACGCCGCCAACCTGATGCCCTTAGCCAATGGCGATCTGGCGTGCGTCTGGTTCGGCGGTTCGCAGGAAGGTGTCGCCGATATCTCGATTTACTTCTCGCGGCTGGCCAAGGGGGCTTCGTGCTGGACCGTTCCGCAGAAACTCTCGGATGATCCGACGCGCTCGGAGCAAAATCCGATCCTGTTCGCGGCGCCGGGCGGCAAGCTCTGGCTGCTCTATACCGCGCAGAAATCGGGCAACCAGGATACGGCGATCGTCCGTTACCGGATTTCGGACGACAACGGCCACAGCTGGGGGCCGGTCGCGACGCTGTTCGACAAGGCCGGAACCTTCGTTCGTCAGCCGGTCGTCGTCCTCGACAACGGCGACTGGCTGGTCCCGGTTTTCTATTGCAGAACGCAGCCGGGCGAGAAGTGGGTCGGCAACAACGACATCAGCGCCGTGCGCATTTCCAGCGACCGTGGGGCGACGTGGCGCGAATACGAGGTGCCGGACAGCGTCGGCTGCGTGCACATGAACGTCGAGCAACTCGCCGACGCTTCCTTGTTGGCGTTCTTCCGCAGCCGCTGGGCCGACAACATCTACATGAGTCGGTCGGCCGATCGCGGTCGGACCTGGAGCGCGCCGGCCGCCACTGAACTGCCCAACAACAACTCGTCGATCCAGTTCACGCAGCTCGCCAACGGCCATCTGGCGATGGTCTTCAATGACATCAGCGCGGCGCAGGCGACCGAGCGCCGCGTCTCGCTCTACGACGAAATAGAAGACGACAGCGAGGACGAGGTGGCGGAGGGCACGCCGCCGGCCGTCGAGCCCCTTGCTTCGCCTTCGGGCAAGACCGCCTTCTGGGGGGCGCCGCGCGCGCCGATGACGCTCGCCATTTCCGAGGACGGCGGCAAGACCTGGCCGTACAAGCGCAACCTCGACGTCGGCGACGGCTATTGCATGACCAACAACTCGCAGCTGCAACTCAACCGCGAGTACTCGTACCCGTCGATCAAGCAGACGCCCGACGGCGCGCTGCACATCGCCTACACCTACTTCCGCCAGCGCATCAAGTACGTCCGCGTCGCCGAAGACTGGGTACGCGGCTGAGCGGGCGATTTTTCGGAGCAGGATCGGCTATAAAAAAAAGCGATTGACCACGGCGGACACAGCGAACACGGCGAAATACATAAAGTCTTATGAAATTGCCTTGGCATCGATCAAATCAATACCGCATGGACTCTTGCTTTTCTCGCCGTGCCCGCCGTGACCGCTGTGGTTAAGTCAAGCTTTTGACGGTTCATTATTTTTCAGCAGGAGACAGACCAATATGAGCACTTATTCACTCTTGAGCGCCGGCCGCACCTTCGCCGGCGCCGGCAGCATCGAGCATATCAAGGAGATCGCCGCCGATCTTGGAGCGACGCGAGCGCTGATCATCAGCGACCAGGGCGTCGCGCGCGCCGGCCTGCTCGGCAAACCGAAAGCGCTGCTCGAAGCGGCCGGCGTGGCTGTCACCGTGATCGACAGCACGCCGCCGGAACCCGACGTCGGCCAGGTCGAGGCGATTCTGGCAAGCGCCAGCGCGCAGTCGTACGACCTCATCGTCGGCATCGGCGGCGGCAGCGCGATGGACGTCGCCAAGATCGTCGCCGTGTTGCTCGCGAGCGACGTCGCTTTGCGCGACCTGCTGCGCGGCAAGGCGACGATCGCCAAGCGTGGCGTGCCGACGCTGATGATCCCGACCACTGCCGGAACCGGGTCGGAAGCGACGCCCAACAGCATCGTTCTGGTTCCCGAGGACGAACTCAAGGTCGGTATCGTCAGTCCCAAGCTGATTCCCGATTGCGTGATTCTCGATCCGCAACTCTCCGCCGGCCTGCCGCCGGCGATCACCGCGTCGACCGGGATGGACGCATTGACGCACGCCATCGAGTGCTACATGTCGAAGAAGGGCAATCCTTTTTCCGAATTGCTGGCGCTCAAGGCGATCGCTCTGATTGCGCGCAGCATTCGCCGTGCGTACACCGACG
Organism: Pseudomonadota bacterium; assembly: GCA_018262095.1. GTDB lineage: Bacteria > Pseudomonadota > Gammaproteobacteria > Burkholderiales > Rhodocyclaceae > Propionivibrio. Next base: position 37,186 of record JAGTRW010000029.1, on the reverse strand, counting down.
GTAGCGACCTCGATGCGCGCCACGACATGCTGCTCGGCGCTTACTACGGCGGCATGTGCATTGCCACTTCGAGCACCACCGCCGTGCATGCGCTGGCGTATCCGCTCGGCGGCAAGTATCGCATTCCGCACGGCGTCTCGAACGCCATCCTGCTGCCTTACGTGATGCGTTTTAACGGTGTCGGCAACGAAGCGAAGTTCCGCGACGTGGCAATATCCATGGGAATCGACGTTGCCGGCCGCTCGCCGCAGCAAGCGACGACCGCGGTGGTCGACGCGCTGTTCGCGCTCAATCGCGATCTTGCGATCCCGGCTGACCTCAAGCAGTGGAACATCACCGCGGCCGACCTCGAGACGCTGGTCGACGGCGCCGCCAAGGTGACTCGCCTGCTCGACAACAATCCGCGCGCGATGAGCCGCGCCGACATCGCCGCGATTTATCAGCAGCTGGTCTGATTTAGCCGGTCCAGCCGGTGCGGGCGTCGTTCTGCCAGCAGCCGAGCACGCGGCCGATCAGCTCGTCGTTGGCCTTGCCAAATACTGCCGCCAGGTGATAGTCGGGAAGGTCGACGTCGATCGGTCGCACTTCGAAGTCGTTGGCGCCGGCTTCGCTTTCGGGGACGACGGCGATCGCCGCCAATCCCTGTTCGAGCAGTTCGAGCAGGACGTCGACGTCGGAGCAGTAGAGCGCGACGTTGGCGCTCAGCCCGGCCTCGTGAAAGGCTTGCAACAGCCGTTCATAGCTGCCGATGCCGACCGAGCGCCGCAACAGCAACAGCGGGTGGCGGGCGAGTTCTTTGAGCGACAGGCTGCGCAGCCGCGCTGGCAGCATTCCCTTGCGCGATACGGCGACGCTGCGGCACGTCGCGATGCGGTGGCTGACGAAGTTTTCGGCGTGCAGCGGCGGCTGCATCAGCGCGACGTCGAGCTTGCCGATCTGCAGCAGGTGTTCGAGGTAGCTCGAGTCGCCGACCACCAGACCGATCAGGTGGTCGGGAAAAACAGAAACCAAAGCCTGGTAGTGCGCGATCCAGAAGCTCTTGCAGGTCGGCGACAGGCCGATGCGCAGCGCAGGTCCGCTCTGCGCGGCGACGCGGATTACGTCGTCGCGCGCCTCATCGACCGCGCGCAGGATGTCGCGCGCGCGTTGATAGAAGAGCTGGCCGGCGTCGGTGATGTGCAGCGCGCGTCCTTCGCGGGTGAACAGGGGGTAGCCGAATTCGTCTTCGAGCTCGCGCAGCCGCTGGCTTAGCGGCGGCTGCGCCATGTTCAGCGCGCGTGCCGCGCGGCTGATCTGGCCTTGTTCGACGATGGTGCAAAAATAACGCATGCGCTTGAGGTCCATTTTTCACACCCATATCAAAATAGTTTGAAGTTTACAAAAACGGTATTTTTTTTCCTGTCGACAGAAGATTATCATTCGACACTCATATCAAAACAACCATGATCGATTAGATTTCCGGCGTACGGCGTGCTGGCATCGGAAGGCGGCATGGCTTCGCGAAGGAAATGGCATGCTCGGTCCGTTGGTGAATAGTTCGGCGCTGCTGGTCGGTGGCGGTTTGGGCGCGTTGCTCGCCCACGGCATGCCCAAGCGCGTGCGCGATGCGCTGCCATTGACCTGCGGAATCATCTCGGCGGGAGTCGGCACGGTGATGATCAACAAGGTCCATACCATCCCGGCGGTGGCTCTGGCGATGCTCGCTGGCGCTTTTATCGGCGAGATGCTCTATCTTGAGCGCGGTCTTGAGCTGGCGATCACCTGGCTGCGCAACAGCGCACAACGCTTCCTGCCGTCGTCGAGCGATGCTGCGCACACGCCGGATTTCGTCAGCCGTTTCGTGACCGTGCTGGTGCTTTTTTGCGTGAGCGGAATGGGCATCTTCGGCGCGATGCACGAAGGGATGACCGGCGACGCCAGCATCCTGCTCACCAAGTCGGTGCTAGACCTGTTCACCGCCTTGATTTTTGCCGCCGAACTGGGCTTTCTGGTCGCCGCGATCGCGCTGCCGCAGATTGTGATTCAGGGCGCGCTGTTCTACGGCGCCTATCTGTTGGTTCCGATCCTGACGCCGGCGATGCAGGCCGATTTCTCGGCGTGTGGCGGGCTCATCATGCTCGCCACCGGGCTGCGCATCTGTGGCATCAAGATCTTTCCGATCGTCAACATGCTGCCGTCGCTGCTGCTGATCATGCCGATCACCGCGCTCTGGCTACGGCTGGTCGGCTGAACGGCTATTGACGATAAGCCTGCGTTTCCTGCAGTTCGTCAAAAATTTCGGTGCGGCTTTCGAACAGCTCATCCTCGTCGACGCCGAGGTAATCGAGCGCTTGCGCGCCATGCCGCTGCCACTCCGAATCCTGCCGCGTACCGAGGAAATCGTTGACCAGGTAGTCGGCAATCAGCGAGATCGCCGCCAGCGCGGCCACGTCGCCCTGGCCTGCCGAGTTGTCGGCGTCGAACAGATCGAAGTTGTGGTGCTCGCCAATGGCGTTGCAGACCAGCTCAGGAAGATGCCAGGAGCGCGCCAGCGCCGAGCCGACCAGCGCGTGAGTGGTCTGATAGCGCTCATTTTCGAATTCGATCAGCGGCCAGTCCGAGGTGCTCGCCTGCAGCAGTGTTTCCTTGTAGTTGGCAAAGCGCTGGACGAGAACGGGAATGCCGCAATCGTTGAACAGGCCGAAAGTGTAGGCGCCGTCCATCGAAATGAAACGCAACTGACGCGCCAGACGCGCACAGGCGATGGCGTGGTAGTTGGTGCGGTCCCAGAATTGATCCCAGAAGGGGTCGGCGGCTTGCCCTGGGCCGCTGAGCGCATTGCGCAGCGCGAGCAGGGTGACGATGTTGGTCACCGAGCCGAGCCCGAGCACGTGCAGCGCCGATTTGACTGCCAGCACCTTGTGATTGAGTCCGTAATACGGCGAATTGGCGGTCTTGATCACCGCCGAAGCCAGGCCCATATCGCCGCTGATCAGTTTGTCGAGCTTGAGAAAATCCGGATCATCGCTGCGCGCCTCCTCAACCATGGCCAGGACAATACGCGGGCAAGGTGGAATGACGATATTGCCAAGAATACGCGAAACGTCCGCGCTGTTGGCCCCGGTGCCATCAGGCGTAGCAGCTGCTTCAGACATGGGATCTGCCTTATATGTTATGAGCGGTCAGGTCATCGTAACGGATGGACAGCAATGGAGCAACCGATCGCGGGGTCGTTACGACCGTGGCATGTGCGGTCGGTGAGTCAGAGCGCGGCCAGCTCACGCTGATAGCGCTGCCAGTTCTGTACGTAGCGCTCGGCGCTGCCGGGTAGGCGCGCGACTTCGTCGTCAGAAAGTTCGCGTACGACCTTGCCCGGCGAGCCGACGATCAGCACGCGCTCGGGGAAGACCTTGCCTTCGGGGATCAGCGTGTTGGCGCCGACCAGCGAGCTTTTCCCGATCTGCGCGCGGTTAAGAACGATGCTGCCCATGCCGATCAGCGAACCGTCGCCGATCATGCAGCCGTGCAGCACCACCAGGTGGCCGACGGTGACGTTGCTGCCGACGACGAGTTGCAGACCGGGGTCGGTATGCAGCACCGAGCCGTCCTGGATGTTGCTGTTTTCGCCGACGCAGAGCCGGTCGGTGTCGCCGCGCAGCGTGCAGTTCCACCAGATCGAGGCGTTGCGCGCCAGGTGGACCTGGCCGATGAGCGTGGCGTTGGGTGCGATCCACGATTGTGGGTCGATTTGCGGCGTGTGTTCGCCGAGACGGTAGATGGGCATCTTGATACCTTATTTGTTGAAAAAGAAGTTGAACCACGGCGAACACGGCGGCCACGGCGAAAAACCTTGTTTTGGCGGGCTTAGCTCGGCATCTTTTGGGAACTTGGCTTGAAGTGTTTTCGCCGTGTACGCCGTGCCCGTTGTGGTTAATTAGGATTCATTGATAACGCAGTGCCTCGATCGGGTCGAGCGCGGCGGCTTTGCGCGCCGGGTAAAAACCGAAGAAGACGCCGACGCCGGCGGCGACGGTGAAGGCGACCAGCACCGAGCCGCCTGAGATGACGATCACCATGTCGGTGATGGTGTTGGTCAGCAGCGCGCCGCCGATGCCGAGCATCAGGCCGATCAAGCAGCCGGCGATCGAGATCATCACCGCTTCGAGCAGGAACTGCGTCAGGATGTCCTTTTGGCGCGCGCCGATCGCCATGCGGATGCCGATCTCGCGCGTCCGCTCGGTGACCGAGACGAGCATGATGTTCATGATGCCGATGCCGCCGACGAGCAAGGAGACCGAGGCGATGGCGCCGAGCAGCAGCGACATCACGCGCGTCGTTTCGGCCGCCGAATCGGCCGCCGCGGCGAGGTTGCGGATGTAGAAATCGTTGTCGGCATCGTCGCGCAGGCGGTGGCGTTGGCGCAGCAGCGCGGTGATCGATTTTTCGACCGATGGCATCGCTTCGGCCGAAGCGGCCTGGACGATGATCGAGCGCACGGAACCCGCGAAGGGGACGCCGAAGACCTTGCGCTGCGCGGTTGACAGCGGAACGATGATGGTGTCGTCCTGGTCGCGACCGTCGAGGTTCTGGCCCTTGGCGCCGAGCGTGCCGACGACGACGAAAGGCGTCTGGCGAACGCGGATCGTCTTGCCAAGCGGGTCTTCGCCGGGTTCGAAGAGGTTCTCGACGACCGTCTTGCCGATCAGCGCGACGCGCGTTGCCGAGCGCACGTCGGATTCGCCGAAGCTGTGGCCGCTGGCGACCGACCAGGCGCGCGCATCGAGGTATTCGGGCGTCGTGCCGACGACGACCGAACTCCAGTTCTTGGCGCCATAGACCAGCTGTTGCGTTCCCTGGTGCACCGGCGCGACGTAGGTGACGTCGTCGAGCTCGGCGATCGCGTCGGCGTCGGCGACGCGCAGCGTGAAACCGAAGCCGCCGCCCGAGCGAACGCCGGAGGTCTGCGTCGAACCGGCGATGATCACGTAGAGATTGCTGCCCATGGTGCTGATCGTCTGCGCGACGGCGTATTGAGCGCCCTGGCCGATGGCCATCATCAGCACCACCGAGCCGACGCCGATCACCATGCCGAGCATGGTCAGCGCCGTTCGCATGCGGTTGCAGCCCATCGCGTGCCAGGCTTCGCCGAGCATTGCGGCTAGCATGGCGCGGGCATCCGCGCCGGGGGGGCTCTGTCGTGGCGTACATCGCTGACGATCAGACCGTCGAAGAAGCGCACCTGGCGCTTGGCGTGCGCCGCGATGTCGGCCTCGTGGGTGACCAGCACGATGGTGATCCCCTCGTCGTTGAGCTCGCCGAAGAGCGCCATGATCTCCTCGCTGGTGTGGCTGTCGAGGTTGCCGGTCGGCTCGTCGGCAAGGATCAGGGGAGGCCGGTTGATCAGCGCGCGAGCGATCGCGACGCGCTGCTGCTGGCCGCCCGAGATGCGCGCCGGCAGCGACATAGCGTAGCTTTCGAGGCCGACGCGCGCGAGCATTTCGCGGCCCTTGGCGCGCCTCGCCTCGCGTGCGACGCCGGCATAGACCAGCGGCAACGCGACGTTGTCTTCGAGACTCATGCGCGGCAGCAGGTTGAAACCCTGAAAGACGAAGCCGATGGTTCGGTTGCGCAGCACCGCGAGTTCGTCGTTGCCCATATGCGCGACGTTGCGACCGGTCAGGAAGTAGTCGCCGAAGGTCGGTGTGTCGAGACAGCCGAGCAGGTTCATGAAGGTCGATTTTCCCGAACCCGACGGCCCCATGATGGCGACGAATTCGCCGCGCGCAATCGAAAGGTCGACGCCCTTGAGCGCCGGGAACAAGCCGGCGGCGGTGACGTACGACTTGCCGAGCCCGGCGACGCGAATCACCGCCTCATTCATCAGAACAACCTCATGCCGACGCTCGATGGCTTGCCGCCGCTGCTCGCGGTGTTCTCGCCGACGATCACCAGGTCGCCAGCCTTGAGCTCGCCGCCGACGACTTCGGTATTGCGATTGTCGGTAATTCCGAGCTGGATGGGAACCGGTTTGAGAACCTTGCCGTCGATCACATAAACGGTGCCGCTGGCGCCGTCGCGTTTCTTGCCCTTGGCCTTCGGTTCGCCGACCGTCGAGCCGTTCTTGCTTGCCTCGGCTTCGGGCGGCTTGAAGCGCAGCGCGGTGTTGGGAACCATCAGCGCGTCGTCGCGCCGCGCGACGCCGATATTGACGTAGGCGGTCATTCCCGGCAACAGGATCTGGTCGGGATTTTGCAGCGAAACGCGAACGTTGTAAGTCACGACGTTTTGCTGGACCGTCGCGTTGAGGCGGATCTGCTGCACCTCGCCGACAAACGATTTGTCGGGAAAGGCATCGACCGTAAAGCGGACCTTCTGGCCTTCCTTGATCTTGCCGATGTCGGCTTCGGCGAAGCTCGAATCGATGCGCATTTCCGAGAGGTCCTGCGCGATCTTGATCAGTGTCGGCGTCTGCAGGCTGGCGGCGACAGTCTGTCCGAGGTCGACGACGCGGTCGACGACGATCCCCGAGACCGGCGAGCGGATGATCGTGTAATTGAGGTTGACCTGGTCCTTGTCGGCCGCCGCTTTGGCCTGCGCCAGCTGCGCCTCGGCCGATTTGCGCGCCTGCACGGCCTGCTCGACTTCCTGGCGCGACACATACTCCTGCTCGAACAGCGACTTCATTCGCGCTTCGCTGGCGCGCGCGAGGTCGAGCGTCGCCGCGATATTGCCGATGTTGGCCGCCGATTGACGCGCCTGCGCGGCGAGCAGCGAACGGTCGAGTTCGAGCAGCGGCTGGCCTTTCTCGACCTTGTCGTTGAAGTCGACGTAGAGCTTGGTGACCGTCCCCGAGACCTGCGTGCCGACGTTGACCAGAACCACCGGGTTGAGCGTGCCGTTGGCCGAGACCGTTTGCACGATCTCGCCTTTTTCGACGGCCTGCTGCTTGTAGCGCTGTTCGGGCGACTGCGCCATTCGATTCATGATTGCGTAGAAACCGCCGCCGATCAGGGCCAGCGCGACGAGGACGACGAGGGCGATTTTGACGATGGCTTTCATGGGGTTCCTGCTGAGGGGTTGAGCAGGCTGCTGTCGAGCGTGCCGACGGCGCGGGCCAGCGCGGCGCGCGAGACGTGATAGTCGAGCACTGCCTGGATGCGCTGCAGGCGTGCGGCAGCCAGCGCGCTCTGCGCGTTGAGGACGTCGAGAATGCTGCCGACGCCGGCCTTGTAGCGGCCGAGCGCGACGCGTTCCGATTGTTCGGCGCTGGCCAAAAGATCGGCGCTGGTGCGGATCGTGTGGTTGGCGGTAGAGAGGCTCTGGTAGGCGCTCCAGACGTCGAGCGCGACCTGCTGGGCGAGCGTTTCGCGTTGTGCGCTTGCGGCCTGCGCGGTGGCCTGCGCCGAGCGCACCCGATAGGTGGTGTCGAAACCGGAAAAGATCGGCAGCGAGAGCGTGAGTCCAATCGAGTTGCCGTTGCTGCTGATGTTATCGGTATTGAGCCAAGTCGGTCCGGCGCCCAGCGACAGCGTCGGCTGTCCGGACGCGCGTGCGTAGTCGATCGTCGACTGGGCCGCGGAAAATTTCGCCTCTGCGGCCTTGAGGTCGGGGCGGCGTTGTCGTGCCTCGTCGATCAGTGCGTCGATATCCCTGGTCTCGGACTCGAACGAATCGTTCGGCGCAATCTGCGGAATGTCGGCGAGCGCAAGCGGCGCGCTGGCGTCCATTCCCATCGCGTTGGCCAGCGTGCCGTAGGCGATCTTGACGATGCCTTCGGCGCGAATGCGGGTCAGCGTCGCCTGCGACCAGGCGGTCTGCGCCTGCAGCCGGTCGGCCGGCGTACCGCTGCCGACCTGATAGCGCACCTCTGCGGCCGACAGGCTCTCGCGGCTGGCTTTTTCGGACTCGCGTGCAGCGACCACCGCGGCACGCGCCGCCTGGGTGTTGTAGTAGGCCTGCAGCGCCGCCTGGAAGACGCTCTGCACCGTGGCGTCGAGCGTCGAGCTGGCGGCGCTCAGCAGTTGTCTGGCAATTTCAAGGCTGGCCGAACGCGCGCCGAAGTCGACGAGCAGCCACGAGAGCATCAGCGAAGCGCTGCGCTGAGTGGCGCTCTGGCCGTCGCTGCGCACACGGCTTGCCGTCGCGCTGCCGTCGAGGCTGGGCAGAAAAGCCGCTTGCGCGAGCCCGACCTGCGCCGCCTGGACGCGCGCGTTGGCCCACGCTTCGTGCGTCTTCGGGTTCTGACAGAGTGCTCGGTCGACCACTTCGAGAACGCCGTAGACGGTGTCTGGCGCGGGGCTCTGGCACGGTGTCGCCCGCATCTGCTCGGCGGGGAAAAGCAGCAGGCGCGGCGGTGCGATTGCTTCGGTATTGAACGGATCGGCAGCGCCGAAGGCCATTGCCTCCGGGGCAAGAATGGTCAGCGTGGCCAGGGTCAGCGGCAGAAGCTGGGTGCGTACAGGCATGAGGTGGCAGAGTGGGGCGGCGGTCGGGGCAGGATTTCCGCTAGTATAGCGGCCTTCATTCATCCCCACGCGGTGCCTGCCCGTCGAGCTGTGGCTATATTTTTGGCGGCGACGGTCAGTACTGCAGGACAGCAAACCCATGGCACTCAAATCAACGATTTTCAAAGTCGATCTCTCGCTGGCGGATATGGATCGCAACCATTACGCGGACTATTCGCTGACGCTGGCGCGCCATCCGTCGGAAAACGACCAGCGCATGATGGTTCGCCTGCTGGCCTTCATGCGCTACGCCGACGATCTGTTGACCTTCGGCAAGGGCTTGTCGACCGACGAGGAGCCCGACCTCTGGATCAAGGACCTGACCGGCGTCATTGACCTCTGGCTACTCGTCGGTCAGCCCGACGAACGCTGGTTGCGCAAGGCGTCGGGTCGTGCCGCGCGCGTCGTGCTGTTTACGTATGGCGGCCGCGTTGCGCAAATGTGGTGGGAGCAGAACCGCGCGACGCTCGAGAAGATCGCGAACCTGACGGTCTTCAGGCTCGCGCCGGAGGACACGCAGGCGCTGGCCGCGCTCGCCAACCGCGCGATGCGTCTGCAATGCCTGATCCAGGACGGCGAGATGTTGATCACCGGTGAAGGCGAATCGATCCGCATCGATCCCGAGCTCGTCTTCGGCAAGCCCTGAGGCCGGGCGCTATACTTGGCGCCTGTTTATTTTTCGAGAAAGGCGCCATGGTCAATACGCTGCCGATGGAAATCATCGCCGACGAGCTTGCTCGTCTGCGTGCCGGCAATCCGCTGGTCCATATCCTGACCAACGAGGTGGTGCAGGAAATTACGGCCAATGTGTTGCTGGCGGCCGGTGCTTCGCCGGCGATGATCGTCGCCGAAGACGAGGTTGCGCCCTTTGCGGCGATTTCAGGCGCCTTGCTGGTCAATGTCGGAACGCTCTATCCGACAAGACTGGCGGCGATGCGCCTGGCGGTGGCCGCCGCCAACGCGGCCGGCGTGCCGTGGACGCTCGACCCGGTGGCTGTCGGCGTGCTCGACTACCGCACCGCCGCCTGCCGCGATTTTCTCGCCAGCAAGCCGGCGGCGATTCGCGGCAATGGGTCGGAAATCCTCGCGCTGGCGGGGTTTGCTGGCGTCGGTCGCGGGGTCGATAGCACGACCGGGTCGGATTCGGCGCTGGCCGCCGCCGAGCAGCTCGCGCGCAGTACCGGCGCGGTGGTCGCGGTGACCGGCGAAACGGATTTCATTACCGACGGCAGTTCGACCTGGGCGACGCCCTGGGGTCATCCGCTGATGACGCGCGTGGTCGGCACCGGCTGCGCGCTGTCGGCGTTGGTCGCCGCCTTTAGCGCGCAGGCGCCTGATCGTCTCAACGCGGTCGCCGCCGCTTGCGCCGTGGCCGGACTGTGCGGCGCGCGCGCGGCAGCGAGTAGCCGCGGGCCGGGATCGTTCAAAGCCGATTTTCTCGATGCGCTCTACCTCTTGAGCCCCGAAAAATTGCGCGAGCAGGCATCATGAGGGCGCTCGACCTGTCGCTCTATCTGGTGCTCGATCCAGAGCTGTGCGGTGGCGCCGCCAAGCTGGTCGAAACTGCGCGGCTGGCCGCGCAGTACGGTGCGAGCGTCGTCCAGCTGCGCGCGCCGCATTGGAAAAAACGCCAATGGCTGGAGACGGCGATCGAACTCAAGCATGTTCTCGACCCGCTCGGCGTGCCGCTGATCATCAACGACCAGGTCGATATCGCGTTGGCCGTCGACGCCGGCGGCGTTCATGTCGGTCAGGACGATTTGCCGCCACAAGAGGCGCGGCGCCTGATTGGTCCGGACAAATGGCTGGGATTGTCGGTTTCGAATGGCGACGAGCTGGCCGCCGTGCCGCCTGGACTCGTCGATTACCTGGGAATCGGTCCGCTCTATCCGACCGCGACCAAGAGCGACGCCGCGCCGGCGACCGGCTTGCCGGCCTTTGCCGAGCTGGTCGCGGCGACATCGCTGCCGGTGGTCGCCATCGGCGGTCTGTCCCTGGACAACTGCCTGCAGCCGCTGCAGGCCGGAGCCTGTGGCGTTGCCGTGGTGTCGGCGATCTGCGGGCAGGACGATCCGGCACTGCAGGCCGCGGCCTTGCGCAGGAAAATAAGCGACTACCTGTTGCGCTAGGCGCCGGTACCTGAACGTCGGAATTGACAGGTGGCGATATTTTTGCAGCGATTCGGGCAAAAACCGCCGCAATGGTCTACCATTGCCGAGTCGGGCTTGCTCAAGCCCGGGATAGAGGAGTCAGTCATGGACGTCAGTTCGGTTTCTTCAAGCAGCAGCGCCGCTTTGATCGCTAGTCTTCAATCGCCGACGCGTAGCCGCACGGAGCAGGATCAGCAGGCGCAGCAGTCGCCCCAGACGCAGTCATCACAGACATCGCAAGCCGTTCAGGGAAGCGAGGAAACGAAGGAGAGCTCGTCGTCTAGCGAGCGTCAGGCGCAAGCCCAGGCCGATGTTGAAAAAATCCGGCCGAGCGTCAATCTCAACGGGCAAACGGTGGGTTCGCGGGTCAATACCACCGCCTGATATTCTTCGTCAGCTTGGTCAGGACGCAGTTAGTCCGCAGTCAGTCGGCTGTTAATCAATTCGCGCCAGCGTCCAGGCGGTGCCGCCGAGCACCGCGCCGATCGCGGCGATCACCAGCAGCGCGCGGATCGCCCGGTAGAGTCTGGGCCGGTCCTGGCGGTCTGCGATCGCGAAAATATGCAGCGCGCCGCACGCGGCAGCGACGCCGATCAGCAGCGGGACGCCGATGACCTGTAGTTCGGCCCCACCCAGCGCCAGCATTCGCCCTTGTTGCCAGGGCAGCGCGACGAATACGCCAAACATCCACAACAAGCCGACGGCGCCGGCAGCGCAGAGCGCGGCGACGATTCGCGTGATCCAGTTTTCCACGTTGTTTCCTTCGCTGACAATGTTCAGCCGATCGGGCTTGCGTCGTTTTGCTCGCCGAGAATGAAGCGCTCGCGCAGTTGATCGAGGTTGAGTTCGTGCAGGATCGCCGCGAGCCGCGCCTGCGCGTTCATGCGTGCTTGACCGGTATGGCGCGCGATGATCAGTTCGTTCTTCATCGAGTGTTCCCAGCCGACGAGTTCGGTGACCGTGACCTGATAGCCGTGCGCTTCGAGCTGCAGGCAGCGCAGCGCGTTGGTCAGCTGGCTGCCGAACTCGCGGGTATGGATCGGGTGGCGCCACAGTTCGGCGAGCGGCGTTTTCGATAAAGATTGCGCCTTGTTCTGGCGCAGTGCGGCGGCGACTTCGGCCTGGCAGCAGGGAACCAGCACGATGAACCTGGCCTCTTTGCGCAGCGCGAAGCGGATCGCATCGTCGGTCGCCGTATCGCAGGCGTGCAGCGCGGTGACGATGTCGATCGTCGCCGGCAGATCGGGCGAGCTGATCGACTCGTCGACCGACAGATTGAGAAAGCTCATCCGCGCAAATTGCAGGCGCTGGGCGAGCTCGCGCGACTTGTCGACGAGTTCGGCACGCGTCTCGATGCCGTAGATATGGCCGCTTGGGCGCGACTTGAAGAACAGGTCGTAGAGGATGAAGCCCAGATAAGACTTACCGGCGCCGTGGTCGGCGAGCGTCAGCGCGGCGTCCGGCGAGGCGTACAGTTCGCCAAGCTCGGCGAGCAGCGGCTCGATGAAGTGGTAGAGGTGATAGACCTGCTTGAGCTTGCGCCGGCTGTCCTGGTTGAGCTTGCCGTCGCGCGTCAGGATGTGCAGTTCCTTGAGCAACTCGATCGACTGTTCGGGCTTGATTTCGGGGATGGGCGGCACGGAGTCTTTTTCGGGCAAAGCGAGCATTTTAGACGCATGCTCGAACAAATGGGATAATGCTCGACTTTTCAAGGATTAAGATTATTCATGGCGATTCAGTGGTATCCCGGTCACATGACCTCGGCGAAGAAAAAAGCGGCCGAAACGATGGCGTCAGTCGACGTGGTCATCGAGGTGCTCGACGCCCGCCTGCCCGAGGCGAGCACCAACCCGGTCGTTCGCGAGCTGCGCCTCTTTCGTCAGCGCCCCTGTCTCAAGGTGCTCAACAAGGCCGACCTCGCCGACCCGGAAGCGACCAAAGCCTGGATCGACTATTACAACGCCCAGGACGGCGTCAAGGCGATCGCACTGTCGTCCAAGAACCACGGCGACGTGGCGCGCATCCCGGCGTTCTGTCAGCGTCTGGCGCCGCATCGCAACGACAACATCAAGCAGTTGCGCATGATGATCATGGGAATTCCCAACGTCGGCAAATCGACGCTGATGAACGCGCTGGTCAAACGCAAGATCGCCAAGGTCGGCGACGAGCCGGCGGTGACCAAGTCGCAGCAGATCCATCAGATCAGCGTGCGTCAGTCGATCATCGATACGCCGGGGCTGATGTGGCCCAAGATCGAACACCCGAGCGACGGCCTGATGCTCGCCGCGAGCCACGCCGTCGGTCGCAACGCGATCATCGACGAGGAGGTCGCGGTGTTTCTCGCTGGCCTGTTGCTGGCGCGCTACCCGGCGCTGCTCGCCGCGCGTTACGGTTTCTCGGTTGACGGGATCGACGCGGTGGCGGTCGTCGAAGGCGTCGCCAAGCGGCGCGCCTTGCGCATGCGCGGCGGCGAGCCCGATTTCGAGAAAGCGTCGGCGGTGCTGTTGCAGGATTATCGCGACGGCAAGCTCGGTCGGATCAGCCTGGAGACGCCTGAAACGCGCCGCGCGATGCTCGCCGCGAAATCCGCACCGGCGAGGCCGTCAGTTGCGGACGACGACGATGAGTAGCCGGTTCAGGGCCGGCCGACCGCCTCGCCTTGCGGTTTGACGAGGTACTGCTTGACTGTCGGAATCAGCGTGTTCCAGACGTACACGCCGGTAAAGCCGAGCAGCGTGATCCAGACGACGGCCAGGATGATTGAATTGCGCGCGTCGCGCCGCTGCCGGCTGATTTTTTTCGCCGGGTCGGTGGCGCCGCATTTCGGGCAGGCTAGCGCCGAGGTATCGACCTGATGGCCGCAGGCGCGGCAGGCGACGAGCGACATTGCGTTATCCTTTTTTTGTAGGTCTGCCGGATTATAGTCGGTCGCTTCGTGCTCACGCCAGCGGCCGACGGCGCTTTGAGGATTGAACCATGAACGACCGCATCACCGAACTAGAAATCAAGTTGAGCCTCAACGAAGATCTGCTCGATGAACTCAATCGAACGATCTATCGGCAGCAGCAACAGCTCGACCTGCTGCAGGCGCAGCTGCGCCATCTCTACGGGCAGATGCGGGCCAACGCCGAGTCTGCCGAAAACGCCGAGCCGCGCAATCTGCGCGACGAAATCCCGCCGCACTACTGATCAGCGCGCGACGATCGGGATCGTTCGCTGCTTTCTGAGCTTGCCGATAACCCGCATAACAGCCGGTATACGGAGCGAAACACTAGACGAGTATCCCAAAACCCCTGTTTTACACAAGTTCAGTTCAATCTAGTGCCTTGTGCGATAGATGGAAGATATCTGGTTGGGCTTCCATCTAGTGGGGATGGTGCAGCTTAACGGCAATTTAGTCGTGAAATTGTCGCTCAAGCAAGTCTGCCCGTCGGAGTGGTGATCCGGTGAAGTTCGCACTCGTCGGCTGCGGCAGCAGCATCTGTACGACTATCTAGCAACGCAACTATTTGCATTTCGAATGGGGACGAAAATGACATCTTTTCAGCGGCGTCCAAAGCTAGCTCGTGATGCTGAGATAGTTGACGCGCTATCCAGTTGGCCCGCGCGCCTCGAACTTCATTCGTGAGTCGGTACCAGCTTCTTGCTCATGCCTTGCACGTCCACATATGGCTCGACATGTTGAAAAGTCAGCTTCGCCAGTTCAACGTTCGGGTAGAGCTGATGCAGCAACATCACCACCGGCCTCCACTCGGGGAAATCTGTGCGCACGAAGTAAACACGCTTGAGTATCTGGCCCATGATCGGCAAGGGGCCGGCGCGAGGAGTGACAAACCGGACTTCGTGCTCGTGCGACCAGTCGCTGTGTTTAATTGACACAGCGCGACATGTATTCAGCATCTGAAAGCGAAACCTGAAGAATTCAGACCGAGTTTCTTCAAGGATTCGGGCCATTGACCAATCAGGATGTAACTCAGCTTCCTCACAGATCAGTGTGTCAAAGATTTCAGCGTGGTTGTGCAGGCGCGCCGCCGATGAATAAAGCACACCAACTGGAGCAATCTGGTATCGCCCCAGCACGGTGTCGGGCCATTCCAACTCGAAGCAGAAGCCCTTTGAGTTGTCGCAGTAGTAGGCCCACATGGGTTGGTTGTCTGGCCTGCTCGCCGTCGAATAGATACCGACTCGCTGAGTCGCCTCCACGAAGTTTGCATTATCGCGGCCGTGCTTAGCGTCAAACGAAGCAAGCGCGCCCCTCGGCACTTCGTATCCGCCACTACAACCGCGCTGCTCAGCCAAATTTCTGATCGACCGATTCATGCGCTCGATGTAGTCAACCGCATTCGAATGATCGAACTTGGCTTCGAGGCAGTCATTGAACTCGGATGGTTTCGCAAAATAGGCCAAGCCGTCAGACAGGCAGCGCAAAGCGGCAGGCCCGGGTCGGTACTTAAAGCTGACTCTCCTCGACGGCGCGGCTTGTCTGTCTTCTTGAGACTGATTCGGTTCCACGGTCTTACCCTCGTCGGCTTGCACAATAAGACTGCTCTTGCCCTAGGCCAGTAGCCTAAATTGCTTAGAAATTACAGGACAAGTCAAAACTACTAATGAATTCCGTGAAGGGAATGCCAAGCGCCACGCTCCAGGCTCGAACTTCAACAATATCCAAGCGCCGCTCTCCCCGCTCGCATTTGCTTACGAAACTCTGCGTTACGCCAAGCCTCAACGCAACCTCTTCTTGTGTTAAGCCGGCACGCTCCCTGGCCATGCGAAGCAGGTCGAGAAACACTTTGTATTCAAGGGAATAAATCGACTTGTCCATTGGCGCACCAGTTGAGAGGAACGCCAAGGTTGCAGTCCATTTTAGAATAGTCCAAAATCGACTATTAACAGGTCGAAACACTTAACAATTAACTTCACTATAGAGTTGGATGGGATCGCCATGAGCAACCTAGGTAGAGCTCTCGACGCTTTGCTTTCTGCTGGAACAGAACACGGGGCCGAAGCCGCAAAGGCTAAAGGCAGTCCGGCAGAGAGTGTCATTCCTCCTGAACAGTTGTCTGGGATCAGCCTCGTCCAGGCTGTTTGCATCGAAGGAGAACCTTCCGTTGGCAGCCCAACATCGGGCTTTGCGTATTTCGAGCAGGAGGCGGACATCCTAATGGTAGTCAGTGCCGATCTCGGGAAAATCAAACACGTATCGCTTGAGCGAGCAATGACTGAGCATGCGATGGCGACTGCACAAGATCTTGGGGCTAGTTTTCTGGTGCATGGCGCACAAGTAATTTGCAATATTCAAGGCTTCTCTCAGGCGGGCGATAGCTATGGCGAAGCTGCTTTGAGAGCCATTCTGGCATTTAACCGAGCGAAGAAATGCACTCAGGAGACAGATGGCGGCTCGCATTGAATCATGCCAAGCATGAAGCAATTTTCCATGACTACCACGGAGCGCAAAGGACGACTCAGGCAACGCCTAGGTCTTCCGACGAAACGATGGTCTGTTCGGATCAAGCCCGGCGGCTGGATCAAAATGCCCGCGATTGTTGTTCGATCGTTGGGTCTGAAAGTCGGTGACGCCATCAAGTGGGAATCGACCTCGAAGGGTCTGGAAGTGCGGCGTATCCCACACGCCGGACCCTCAGCCGCCTGGAAAGCGGGCCTTCAAGCATTCGCCGTGACGGTAGCAGTAGCGGCAAAGCCGCAAAGCGTGCCGACAAGCACAGGTTGTGGGTGCGATTTGGCGAGACGTTTCGACGTTCAACTCACCATCAAGCACGAGCAATGAAGTATAGCCTCGGTGTTTTATCCCCAATGGCGAGAGATGCGTGATCTTATTCGTTGATTATGACGGGGTACTCCACCCGGATGCGGTTTTTCGCGAGAACGGTCGCCCGGTGCTGCGCAGCGAAGGTAGTCTGTTCATGTGGTCTGGTTACCTCGAAGAAGCCCTCGAACCGCACCCTGATGTCGAGATCGTGATTTCGAGCTCTTGGTGTCGTGTTTTAGGGTTCAACCGAGCTCGGAAATTTCTGCCGATGTCGCTGCAGCGGCGTGTCATCGGAGGAACTTGGCATTCGTCACTGGAACGCAGAACTATCGGTGGTTTCAAGGTTCCCCTGACGTGGTGGGACAAAGCGACGAGGTATCAACAAATCATGCGCTATGTCCGTACCGAACGGGTTGAGCGTTGGCTTGCGATCGACGACGACGATGAAGGGTGGGCGTTGATCGATATCAAGCGACTGATCCTAACTGACTCACATCTTGGGATCAGTGCCCCCTGCATTTTGTCGCAACTGGCAGCACGACTGGCGGAGCGATGAATCGAGCATCCAGATCTTCGCGCAGAACTTCGGTGCTTCTGAATACTCAATTCGATAATCGAGTCGCATCAGCGGTGCCAGTGCATTGATCTGGGGCTGTCAATTTTTGCAACGCGGTCACACCGATAACGGCTAGTGGGCGGTGGCTTTGGCCGAACTGCCGTCCGTGAGCAACCGTGCCGAGCGGCTACTCCACTCAGATACCTGCCGTTGAACCTCGAAGGAGATGAATGACGGCAGGGGGTCGTGAGCACGCGGTCGGTCTTCCTGTAGATAGCCATCAATGCTAAAGTCATCAACTTTGGCTGTTGTCGGCCAGAAGCGGCCACTTGAACGAAACGTCCAGTGCTCGGAATGCTTCCATGTTAGTAATTTGGTTAATTCGATGCTAGAGGAATAACTTTGAGGAAGACAATTATATCTACTGACGGATTCGGCTCATTTTCTGGCGGCGACTATAAGCTAGAACATGTTGAGCAGGATACAAAAATGAATTTCGAGTCGCTTGATAGGTGGTTGTATCTTGGGGCCGACGCCCTAGATAACAGTTTCGCCAAAATTGGCATGACGATGGGAGACCTCGCGTCAAGATCGTATAGCTCAACCCGCCCAGGCTATTTTTTATTTTGCGCTTTTAAATTCACGCACAACATATCCATGCAGGAAGTTAAGTGTATAGAAGGCGATGTGTTGTCGAGGATTGATGGGCTGCATCGTAATGTGGATGGCTCAACTAAGAGAATGACACATTACGAGTCAGGGCTGCCTTCAGAGTGCTTTTTCCCTGTAGATTTTTTTACTTTTTACAAAGATCTGCATGATGAAATTTATGATCATCATCGTAGTAGCTTCGTGATTTCTGGTTATGAAAACGAATACGGAATAGATGACGGAGAATTTGTTGACTGTATTTTTAACTTGCGCCACAAAAAACACCATGACGAATATATAAAAATGATCCTCCGACATGATTGACTTGAAGCCAACATGAGAATCACAGTGTCGACTGACTGCTCTGGGCCAGGAGCACCCGGTCGGTCTTCCGGTTGATCGCCATAAATGCTAGAGTCATTGACTTTAGCTGTTGTCGGCCGAGGCTGTGTGAAAACGTACATTCGATTTTGATGAGTGGGAAATGGCCGCTCATATCGAGGTTATTCGGTATTTTCGGAGCATCGGATGGCCATTAATCCTCGATAAATCCATTGGAAAGTGGGGATTTGTTTCTCGGACAGTCGTATTCTTGCGTTTTCACACAGCCTCGGCCAGGAGCGGACGTTCAGATTTGCCGCTACAAAGCAGCCGTTGCTCCGGAACTGAAATCGGTAGGGTGAGGTTTTTGTCGATTCTGTTAATTCTGTATGCTCATACAGTGCAATCACGCCGCGCTAGTCTGCAAGCCATTCTCCGCTGGCCGGTCGTGCCATGTTAGGGAGCACACGCCGATGTTATTCAGCAAAACTGCTCCCTATATCAAATTATACGCAAATCATGAAGTGAATAATAAATGAGAATTGAATTAGAAAATCTGAAAGGCATCTCCAATCTTGAATTTGATATTCCAAGTCCCGGGCTTTGGCTTCTTACCGGCCTAAACGGATCTGGGAAAACAAGCCTGCTAGCCGCCTTATATCGAATAAGACATGGCCGCGCCTTTCAAGAGCACTACAAAACCACCGCTACGCAAGAAAAATTGGATACGTTCAAGGATGCGAAAGTACGGTACAAAATTAACGGGCAACAAGTTACATATTCCTATGGAGGAAAGCGCTGGCCACCAACGCCAAGGAGCAACGCAAACATTCTCTCCCTGTTTCCATATCCAAGCATTTATTTTATTCAAGCGGATGGAAGCAGGGTAGAACCGTACGCGGAAGAAATAATTCCAAGGAGAATTAATCAGGCAAGTAATGAAATTACAGACTTCTTATCTTCCGTTCTTCACGACAACAAGTGGAATGACTTAAAGTTCGTTAACACTAGGAGAGGAACAGGGAACCAAGCATTCCTATTACCATATAGAGCAGGAAGAGAAACCCACTACTATTCAGAGAAGAACTTTAGCCTTGGCGAGTTATGCGTACTTAAACTCGCTCAGAAAGTAGCTGCCGCTGAAAACAACTCATTAATCCTAATTGACGAAGTTGAGATGGCCTTGCATCCTCAGGCACAAGTAAGGCTGCTAAATAAAATAACTCAAATAGTCACCAACAAAAGCTTAACAGTGATCTTCTCTACACACTCATCAACGCTGGTGAAAAATATCAACAGAAGAAACATAATTTTCATTTCTAGAGATGATCAAGGGGCGTACACAACAAAAACAAATGTATTTCCGGCTCAAGTTCTTGGTGAGATCGCATTTGACGAAGAGATCAAAAGCGATTTCATATTTTTCGTCGAAGATGAAGAAGCAAAATTATTACTTGAGCAACTTTGTGGAAGGTTTGAGGAAAGCAGGAACACCCATAAGCCAATGTACAAAGTCGTGCCCGTTGGCGGCTACTATCAAGTCATGCAAATGCTAGAAAGATCAGCGTTAATTATCCCAGCCCACGTTAAGCGCCATGTTTTCTTGGATGATGATGTTCGAACTGAGGCAATACCAGAAGCCAGAAGAAATGGCACACAGTCACTAACAGATTTATATGATCGGTTCAGGGGCGCAGTTTCGTTCCTCCCATGCACGCCCGAGATTGGCGTTACAGCCATGTTCGATGTTTTTCATGCAAACATGAACGTCAATGGACTGCGTGTCGACTTTTATGGAACAACCGTAAATCTAACCAACCATATCATGCTCCCTATATACCGGAGAATTACTGGAGATTCGCCACGAAAGGTGGCGAAAAACAAACTAGACTCAATTGTTGAATACATCCGCAATTCTTGCGGAACCGATGAAACCACAATTCGCAGAGTTCTATATCGTAAATATATAGATCATCTATATTCTGGCGGCATTGCTCCTCTTATGGAACTTTTAGGGCCCGTATTTAATGCGCGTTAGTGTGCGTATAACAACTCGCTCAAGTGGGACGTCTTTGGCTTGCGCCCAAGCCGCCCTTTAGCTCCAACCTTAGGACTCACAAGACATGACGACTTCAGCCGATACAGCATCTTGGGTCACCTCCCTCATTCAGATAGGAATCCCATCGCTAGTTACGCTGGCATCGCTGCTCGTTACTGTCTACCTCGGAAGAGCATCGCATCAAAAGGACATAGCAATCGCAAATCTTGCTGCCGATTCGGAAAAACGGAAGATGACTAGCGAGCGGAAGGCGAACCTCATTACGGACATCACTGCGGTGCTTGCCGAAGTGGAGAACGCACACAGCGCCTATTCGGGTCTATTTCGCCGAACCAAAATCGAAGACGCGGCGGCTCCCATTGCGCCATCCCAGGAACTACAAGATGCCTTCAGCACGTTGTCGTCGGCAATAGACAGGTGCTGCGGTGCACGTACAGCTACATACCTACTCGGTAATTCCCGCGTCAGCGCTCTATTCGAGCTTTACCTGCAGGACAACTTCGGATTTCAGCAGCAAGCAAACCCAATTCATGGTGGTGCCAGCCCAATCGACTTGAGCGACTCGTTCATAAAGTTGAGTTCGCGCCGAATCGAGCTCCTTGGGCTACTGAGCGACCTATATCTTGATGAAACCTCCAAAAAACGTGAGCCCTAATCCTGCGTTCGAGACGACCTGTGTGAAAAAGCCGCGCAGTCCGCTCGATTCAAACGTTCGATAGTCCGCTTTTCGAAAGGACAAAGGTCTGTTCGGGGGCGTTTTCAGACCTTGGTCACTGGAATTAAACGGCTATATTTTTTAATCAATGGATAATACATAGTGAAGATTTTCAATAATCAATGGGTGCAGGTTAGTGAATGCACCAAGACTTCCACTTCATATATTCCGCTTCAAAGCATAGATTGCGTTACCATACGTGATACCCGTGGGGAGGGGCCTTTCGAGGTTATCGTACATGCCCATGGAAATACGTTCATCTATAAGAAAAATGAAACTCGCGCTGAAGCGGAGAATGCGGAAGTAGAAATTCTCCGGCTCATCGAAACTGCATTTGGAAGGATCGTTCCGTTATAGGTCAACCATTCATCCCTCTGAGTGTGCAGAAAGGCCGTGCAGGCCAGTGAACTAAGGTTGAAAGTCTACTTTTCAAATACTCGCATGCCCTCTTTGGGTCGGGAGCACGCGGTCGGTCTTCCGGTTGATCGCCATCAATGCTGGTGTCAACGACTTTGGCTGTTGTCGGTCATCAAGAGACGTTCGAGCACTCCTGAAAGCCTCCATATGAAAGTCCGCTGCACTTCGCAACTTGCCGGAGGGGCAATTCCGGCTTCTCGTCCTTTGCTGACGTTTAACTATCCACTGGTGTCGGACAGCAATGCAACGGCTACCGGTCACTAATATTGCTAGTATTCTCTGTGTCACATCAATGATGCTTTTGGCATGGATTCTGGCTTCAGAAATATAGGGGATACGTTGGTTATCGACGAGATAAAACGAAAAGAAACCGCGGCTTCCTTGTTGAAAGAAATGGAAGCGATTGCAGCTCGAATGCGCGGGCTGATTGTAACCATGCCTCCGCATGATCTGCTCGGTTACATCTACGCCCAGTACATGATGAAAGCGATGGCAGACCAAAGCGCCACCGAGGAGAAACGCGAAGACGACGGCCTGGATGATCTGATCAACGAGAACCAGTTCCTGCTGGAGTACGTGCACGCGGTTCTCGCGTCAGATGCCGCACCTACGGAAATGGCATTCGACGAAGCTCAGTGCGCCGAGCTGCTTGAACTTGGTAGAAAACTGCGAGCGCAGGCCATGTTTTTCGCCATGGCCACGTCCGCCGATACCAAGGACGGCGTATTCGGTCCTGACACGGCCGACATCGAGTTCCGTGCAAAATCTACCTGGGTCATGCTACGCGGGAATCGCTACCAAGTTTTGGAAGAAGAGTTCTACCGCTATGTTCTGGCTCCGCACAACGATGTCCTAATTGAAGTGTATGGCGTCGGGGCCTCCGAGATCGCGGAAGGCTTCCAGGCCATGGCCAACGCCACGCGTTCTGGGCATGCCTACGCTATCAAGGAAATGATGAAGCAGTTTGAGGCAGTGCGGGCCTTCGCTGCGGCGCAGGACGAGCCTTGGGAAGATGCTATGAAGGCGTGGGCTGAGGCCAATTCGGAACAAAAAAAAGCCGCCGGGAGGGCGATGGAGGATATTTTTCGAGGCGGCATCACCAACGTGAGCCGTCACACGAAATTGCCGTCAGCGCTGCTGGCAGACTTGGCGTACCGGCGCGGAGAAGAAACCGAGTTCTTCGCTGCGGGCGATTTTGCGGGGACACCCTACCAGACACTGCCGGCCCGGAAGAAACCCCTAATCCAGCTTGGATCGGACTACTACGCCGTCGACCCGTGTTTCGCCCGCGACGCGGGGTATCGTGCGCTTCTCTACAACCTCCTTCAGCGAAAGCCTGACTATAAGAAGACCTTTGAAAATCGGCAAAAGACGATGAGCGAAGGTGCCTTCGCCGACATTTTGGCCGCCCAGCTTCCCGGCGCCAAGATTTTTCAGGAGGTCTACTACAAGGACCCTGCCAGCAATCAGTGGGCTGAAAACGACACGCTCATTCTGGTTGATGACGTGCTGTTCTTGGTTGAAGCCAAGGCAGGAGCGGCTGCTACCATTGCGTCGCCGGCACTTGATTTCGGCCGTCACGCCCAGTCCGTGCAAGATTTGGTGCTCAAAGCGTACAAGCAGTGCGCGCGCTTCTTTAGCTACCTGAACTCTGCGGACGAAGTGCCGCTTTACCATTTCGTCGCCGGCAAGTACGAAGAGTGCGGGCGTGTCCGCCGCTCCGGCTACCGCGTGATGGTGCCGATTGGGCTGACGGTCGAGTCGTTCTCGCCCTTTTCGACATACTGCAAGGAATTGCCTCAGGTCGTGCCACTGTTTGGGAAGCATGCCTTCGTATCGCTGTCCATTGACGAGTTGTTTGTGCTCAAGCGGTTCCTGCCCACCCCCGGCTCGTTTGCCCACTACATGGAGGTTCGACAAGCCGTGGCAGGGATACGCCGGGCTCATCTCTTCGATGAGTTCGACCATCTGGGCGCGTATCTCAAGAAGAACCGTTTCGATCAGGAGATTGCCGACCAGTTGAAGGGTGGCATGGTAAACCTGGTCATCTGGGACGGCATGAGCGATATCGTAGACAGGAGCTTCGAGGGTGAAGACTGGGAAAGTGGGCCATTTCCGACGCAGGTCTTCCCGGAGGAGTTGTTGAAGCTGCTTGAAGCGCTTGACGCCACTAGAGCACAAGGCTGGCTTTCTGCGGAGAGCCATATCCGTGATTTGGGAGAGGAAGGCCGGAATAGTCTGGCCAAGATGCTGTTCGATCTTCTCCAAACCTTGAAGCAGTATCCCGCTCGCTACTTTAGCCTGTCTGGAGACGGTTACCCACTCTTCATTTGGCTACAACGACATGACCACCAGATTGACTGGAGAAAGGTCAATGACAAGGCCAGCGCAGCTGCGTTGGCTCTCAAGGCTAATGACGCCATCGGCGTCTTGGCCGAGGTTGGTGCCGATGGAGCATACCTCCGGACGCAATCTTTCTCGATCCACATACCGACGGCGAGAACGGCAACAAACGCACATATTTACGAAGACGCCGCACGAATGGCCCGGCCCACCCGGGCGGTGAACCTAAACCAGCCGAACAACGCCGAGCCCCAAGGAAATGCGAAAAAACCGGGGCGGAATGATCCGTGTCCCTGCGGTAGCGGTGCCAAATATAAAAGATGTCATGGTCGCTAGGAGTGAGCCGGGTCTGCCAATTTAGGTCGGTTCAGGTATTCAATTTTGTCGGTCTTCTGTGACCGCTTCCGATTCAAGAGCGCAGTCCGGAGCGAGGCTAAAAGCAGACAGTAGCGTGCGTTGCTGCTAGATAGGAGAGGGGAATGCAAGATATCAAACAGGTCCGCTTCGAGGCGCTTGCCGCGTACTGCAGGCAGCCAGGCGCACTCATCGCGGCAGAGGAAGTGCGCTGGCTCGAGGCATACGACGAGGAGGTGCTCATCGTAGTGATCCGCGACGTCACAGATGGTGACTACTCGGCGATGCTCCTTGCGCGAGACCTCAAGGAACGGTATCGCTGGGTCGAGATGACAACATTCTTCGAGACTATGGATAAGGCGTTGGCTGCAGCTCCGGCACTTGCCGAGAGGATTCACTCCGACTTCGGAAAGCAGGCGCAGGGCGACGAGAGGGGCAAGCCCGTCGACTTCTTCACCCCCATCGTCGCCAAGGAAAAGCTCAACCGCGATTTCGCGACCATCAGCTCGCTCGAGGGCTACTCACCGGCCGTTGAGTTGATGAAGCCGATGATGCGTTGGTACGAGGACGCGGATGGCAATTTCGTCGAGCAATTTCAGACAACTGGCTTCGATACTAGGCTCTGGGAGCTGTACCTGTTCGCAGCGCTGGTTGAGTCTGGCTACATCTTTGACAAGAGGTTCGCCATGCCTGACTTCTGCGCGCGAAATGCTTTTGGCGAGTTGTGTGTTGAAGCCACGACCGTGAACCCGAGCCGCACTCGCGGCGGCGAACTCGTGCCTCCCCCGCCACTCGACACGGACGGGCAGATGCAGGCATTTCAGAGGCAGTACATGCCTATCCGATACGCAGGACCGCTGACCACTAAGCTCGGTAAGATGTACTGGGAAAAGAAGAGCGTCAAGGGACGTCCGCTTGTCATCGCGATCCAAGATTTTCATGCTCCAAACTCTATGGTCATGAGCAGGACGGCACTGCCAATATATCTGTATGGCATGGCATGGGATTGGCAAAAGGATGCTGATGGCAAGCTCATCATCACCCCCAGAAAGATCGAAGCGCACATTTGGGGGCAAAAGACCGTCGCGTCCGGTTTCTTTTCGTTGCCTGGATCTGAGAACATCAGCGCCGTGATTTCCAACGCGAGTGCCACCATCTCCAAGTTCAACCGTATGGGAGTCCTCGCAGGCTTTGGTTCCAAGCGCGTCCATTTGGTGCGCGAGGGAACCGCTGCCAATCGTGACCCGAACTCCGTGCTTCCGGTTATTTTCACCCACGATGTGAACTCCCCTGACTATAGCGAAACGTGGATGGAGGGTATGGACGTGTATCACAACCCAAATGCCGCGCACCCGCTGCACCCTTCGATGCTTCCGGGGGCTGCGCATCACTGGCTGCGGGAGGACGGACAACTCGAGTCGTGCGTGCCCGAATGGCAACCGTTTGGGTCCGTCACTCGGATATTCGTGGGGAAGTAGCCTCCGGCGCGAATCGATTTGAGGGCAAGCCTTCCCTCCGAGTGACCGCTTCGATCAGTGGTGAGGGACTGCAATAGGTCTGGAGTTCGCATTTGAACAGCGGAGGAGCTGCCGTTAGGGGCGAATTGCTGCTGAGCGGCAGGTGACCGATGGATTGCGGACCGACACAGGTCACCGATTGAAGATCGGCTCCTGCCGAGTTGCTGTCCATGAGCAGTCGTGCTAGACGACTGCTCGACTCTGTAAACGGCCATTGAACCGTGTCGGCGACGAATGACGGCTCGGAGTCGGGAGCACGCGGTCGGTCTTCCTGTCGATCGCCATCAATGCTAGAGCCATCGACTTCGGCTGTTGTCGGCCAGGAGCTGACGGTTGCTCGGTCGTTCCCAATAAGGGTATTCAAGCCTTGCTGGACATCCCCTCATTGCGGTGGATTTACGCTCCACTATTGCTGTCGGTTAGCCTGGCAGAGTAGAGGCGGAGCACTTGTGATGTGTATAATTACCGATGTCATAAACATCCGCCGTTGTATGGCCCACGGGGTTCGTGCCAACGCTGTTCGGCAACTCTACCTCCACGCACTAATAACAAGGACATTCGATGACTATCGCTGCTGCATGGGTCCGCACTCTTGATAGTGGTGCTGAAGAACTGATTTTCTGCTCAGATAGCCGTCTCAGTAACGGAAAGCGTTTTGACCATTGCCAAAAAACCTTTCGCTTCGCACGATCTGATGCGGTCATGTGTTTCGCGGGTGGTACTGATTGGGCATACCCGATGATTGTGGCCGCAATCAACGCAGCGGACCTCCATTTGCCGTCACAAACTCGATCAATGGGTCTCTCGAAATTCAAATCGCACGTAGTCAATATTCTTAATCAAATGCAGAGAGAGGTTCACAACTTCGCTCGCGGTCAAAATATTCCAGACGTTACATTTCTGTTTGGTGGATACGATTGGTGGGACAAGAACTTCCGAATTTGGCGTATTGAGTTTGATGAAGCCACAAACCAATTCAGAAGCGACGAGCGAACCGGCAGCAATAAATTCGGGGATTTAGGGAAGCTAGAGATTGCCGGTGATCCTGAGTGGACTGAAGCAATGCGGAAAAATCTGAAGACGTTGGTGCAATCACGCTATGGATTGGACATGCGCCACCCACCTACCGCGAAGTTCAATATGGAGCCCTTCGAAGTAATACGAGACCTTCTGAAGAGCGCAAACGCTAACGACAGTATCGGCGGGGCCCCCCAGGCTGTGAAGGTCTACCAGTACCTAAACTCCGCAGACGTCGGTATCTTCTGGCCCCAGGTGATGGATGGGCGATTGTTTCTTGCCGGGCGTCCCCTTCTTAATTACGAATGCGCGACGGTTAAGTCTGTACTCGACCCTGAATCGTTGCATTCAACATGGTCTAGCGGAAGTACAACAGAAGCTGTTTCGCAAATCCGAAAGGCTTCTGCAAATGACGGAGTACGTAGCGCTGACGAGGACTCTATAGCGCCGGAGATAACTGAGGAATCTGTTCAACCCATCATTGTAGCGGAGTCGTGCGAAGCCGCGCAGGATAGTGAATTCAGAAATTAGACATTACCTCCACCGATTGCGGGATACCGCGTGAAACAAGAATCCTCGGTCGCACATACCCTGCATCGAATAGTCGAAGAAATACGAGCCGCAAGGACGAGGAACGATCCGTGGTTTCTGGTTCATCTCACGCAAGGGGAACGGCGACATTTCCCTTGGCACTGACACCGTGTTCGGGTTCGTATCCACATCGAACGTCCGCTTCCTCAAAGCCAGACCGGCGGCTCTGGGCGCCGCCCCTTTTGCTGCGTAATGTTCCCCGCACGCAAGAGCGTGGGGCGCTGCCCCACACCCTGCGCTCGCCGCGTGGCAGAGGGTGGGGTTGAAACCCAACCCCACCCCTTGCCACAGAGCATTGTCGCTGCGTTGGGGTCAAGGGCTTTCGCGGCATAAACGGCCTCCTCCCCGCAAGCGGGTCCCCTCCATTTATTCCACGATCCCTTGACCCCACCTCCGCTAGTCACAGTCTGAACCCAGTGACCCTGTTGGAGCGCCGTGCGACCGCCTCACCAAGCTTTTCGTGGTTTGCGAAATTGAGCAATACCAACTCGCGTCCTCGAGTGATCCCCGTGTAGAGCCATTCCCTGGTTACCAGACCACCGTCGTCAGCGATCAGAACAACGGTCGACGCCGAGCTTCCTTGCGCCTTGTGACATGTAATGGCGTATGCCAGCTCAACATCAACCTCGGCTTCCTGCGGCAGATAGCGCGGCTCCTTTTCCCCGTCGAAATGAACTTGAGCCCGCTCATCGTCGATGCTGCACACGATGCCCAGCAACCCGTTGAACAGGCCATGCTTGTAGCGGTTCTGCGTGACAATGATTGGGTCTCCCACCGCGACGGTAGTCAGGCCAAGGCGTCGGGTAGGCGAGTGTTCATTGCGATGCTTCGCTGCTTCTGTATCATTCCACTCAGACACCGTATTCCTGCGTGCAGCAATCAGCATGAAGTCGTCGCTGCGCCTAAGCCGCGCCAGAGCGTCGGAATCAATCTGAAAAACGCCTTTGTCTTCTCCTTGCCAGACAGGCAATTGAGGCGTGATGCCCTTCCTGATCTCGCCGGCAACAAGGGGGATAAGGCTGTCCTTCGCCTGGCGCTGGACGGTGGTGAGGGAGGCGACGCGCGAGCCTTCCTCCACGAGGTCATGGAAGATCTTGCCGAAGGCCACGGGGAACAACTGGCCATCGTCACCGGCAAGCAGGATGCGGACGCCCTTGGGCAAGAGCTTGAGCAGTTGGTAGAAGGTAGGCGTGTCCATCATGCCTGCCTCGTCAATGACTAGGAGCGTCTTGTTGTTGAACTCGACTTCCGGCCTGCGTGTCTGTTGCGGGTCTTCTTCATAGGTGGCCTGCTGCTCAAGCATGCAAATCAGCCGGGCTAAAGTATGCGCTAGGCGAGGCTCTTCGGAGGTCGAAGCACCGCGTGAGAGCTGCAGCGCCGCCTTGCCGGCCAAGGCACCAAAGACGACGTTGCCGCCCATCCGTTCCCAGACGTACGCGAGAATCTTCATTACGGTTGTCTTGCCGGTGCCGGCGCCACCTTGCAGCACGCCCAAGGGCAGGCAAACCAGCTTCCTGAGGGCATTAGGCTGCTCGTACCGTAGTTGCAGGTTACAGGCCAATTCGCCGTCGTCGATCAGCTTGTCCAACTCGGCTACTGTTGGCTGGAAAACGCTTGTTGGCGTGGCTTCAATGTCCCTGAGCATGCGGGCCACCTCGTCCTCGATCCAGCCGGCACCGGGGACACGGATCAGATCGCCACAGTGGCGCAGGTTGCCGATCTGCTCGGAATGCGCGAGCGCCAAGTCGGCGTCGACGCCGCGCTGGGCCAGCATTTCGCGCAAGGCTGTCTCGGTGGTCGCGCTGTGTCCCTCAGTCAGCAGGTCGCGGTAGGCCGAGGCGAGCGCGCCCATGAGCCGGGACGGGTGTCGATCCAGATCGGAGCCAGCGTTGGCGTCTCGCAGCAGCAGCTTGCCCACTCGGTCAGCCACGTTCCAAGCAGTGAGATGGGCCGCGAGATAGGGATTGTGCTTCAGGCGATCGAAAGCATCGGCACCGGCGCAGAAACGCCAAAGCCGGTGGGCGACACGCGGCTCGCGCAGGCCGATTTTTTCGAGCAGGACGAGGAATTCGGCTTCTACGAGCTTGATCTGATCGGCAGCCGACTTCTCAACCATGACGGCAAACATTTTCGCTGCGATGCGGGCAGCAAGCGCGGGCTTGCCCGGTTCAAGGACGCCGGCAACCTCGTTCATGCGTGCCGGATCAGCAAGCGTCTCGGCGAGCGTATGACCGTAGCGCTGTATCAGACGTTCTGCGCGCTGCGGGCCAACATTCGGGACGCGCTGCAAGAAGGGGCCAAGCAGATCGCCTAGTACAGCCCGACGTTTCATCACCTTGGTTTCAACCTGTCGGTGGACACGGTGAAACTTGTCAGTGAAGGTAGCCCACTGCCCCTTGACGGCAAAGGTATCACCCACGATCGGTAGTTCGGCGCGGCCCAGGTAGCGTACGCGTACCGACTCGCCGGCGGGCGTCTCCCCAACAAAGATTGCGCCGTATTCCAGCGTGGATACGATACGCGTAACGGTCACATCGCTATCGAAGGCGAAGCCACCACTCATTGCATGGTGATCCAAACGCCTGTTTCGACAGCTTGAAGCCGGGCGCGCAAGCGCTCTACTTCCGCTTTAGAGACAGCCAGTTCGGCCGAGAGCGCTCGGATGCGGTCCAGTAGTTCCTGCTGCGCAGCAACGGCTTCTGTGGCCGACTGAGTGGCTTCCTGCGCGTTCTTGGCGTGCAGGATAATCTTCTGCTTGATGGCCTTGTCAGCCTCGGTTGGATTGACGCGTGAGCCGATCGTTTGCAATCGTTGGCCCTCAGCGATGCAGTTGATCAACTGCGTCAGTTCCTCTCGTTCGTACAGGTATTTGTCCTGCGTCGGTTTGAGATCAATGGCCTGTGCTACGGCGCGCACATTAACCTTGCCATCAGGGGTCATGGGTAACGTGGGCTGACGTGTTGCTTCAGGCTGAGCCAAGTATGCGGCCTCTCTCTGGTCAAGCCATTCTTCAAGGCGAGCCTTGATGCCGGGGATGACACTGGGACGAGCCATTAGCGTTTTCCATTTTTCGGGATTGGGGTGACCTTGCCGGCGGCGCTTTTGCGCATCTGGTCGAGCAGGGCGGCGTTCTCACGTTCGAGTTTCTGCACCTTAGCGATCGCGTCATCACGCTCGGACTCGGCGGCCTGGACCTTGAGTTCAGCTAAGTCAAGGTGCGTCACGACCAGCGTGTAGCGCGCCTCCCAGTCCTCGGCACGTTCCGCATAGGTACGGCGCACCCGCACACGCCCGACGGTCTCCTTCCGTTTCAATAGTTCGCACCATCGGCTGACCCGTTCGCCCAACCTCTTTTGCTTGTCGGAGAACAGTGTGGTCGGGTGAATGCCGGCTCGGCGCGCCACCTCGTTTTTTGACACCGCGCCGCCGTTGGCTGGGTAGATGCCGCCATTGGCCTTCATTTCGCGCCGGATCGTCTTCATGGCCTCCAGGACGCTCTTGGCAACCTTGGCCGACCGATCCGCGCCGCGCTTCAGCGCTGCGTTGAGATGCTTGCTGCTCATGCCAAAGCCTCCCGCAGCCGTCCCAAGCCCTTGTCGCCAGCGAATTCGTTCGCGGCGTCCTCGCCCAGCCAGCCCAGTTCCTCGTCGATCTGCCGCAGCTTGTCCTCTGCCGCCAACAGGCTGTTTTCGTCCACCGCGCGGTTGCCTTCTTCGATGAGGATCGGGATCACCGTGAGCACGTCGCGGCGCTGCACTTCGTCGTCAATCAGGCGTTCGATCCGGTTTTCGCAGCTTGAGTCGCAGGTGCATGGCGCATTATTCAAAGACGGCTTGAGGCAAATGACGCCGGGCCTGACCAATCTGGTGTAGCGGCCGTTCGCAGTTAGTAGGACGCTGAGTTCATAGCTCGTCTCAGCCCCCCAATCCTTGGCCTGTCGGATCATCGCTTCAACGCCGGGCACGCCACCACCGCCGTATTTCTTCGTGCCGGTTTGCATCGAGGCACGGATGCCCTCGAACACCTCCTGTGAGCGCATGATGCGCAGTTCGCGCGCTACCCGTTCTATGTCAGCAGCAAGCGCCTTGTCGGTGGTGATGTAGTGCAGGGTCACCTCGATGTCCTTGTGCCCCAGCAACTGCATCAAGACCCGTGGCGAGTCGACGATGGCGATACCGGCTAGGCGTGCCACCGTCTTTCGGAAGCGGTGGGAATGCAGCAAAACGCCACCGGGGCGATCGCTGAGGCCAATGCGCTTTGCGAGCATTTGGAGGGCCTTGTTCATTCCGCTCAGGCGCTTCACCGGGTCTGCGCTAGAGCTCGTGCCAAGCGACGCCCAAAGATGGTTGGGATCGACGACCAGCGAATCCGCGTTCGACAGGTCGGCACCGTTAAGGGCGCGCGCAATCCGCTCCCAGACTGCGACCAGGCGGGCCTGCTGGCCAAGCGCGTGGATCAGCGTAACCGGGGCGGGCCAGTCGCGATCCACCCCCGCCAGGGCCTTCTTTAGCTTGTAGGTCTTGCCATCCACGTACGGCTTGCCGTCGCGCCGCCACTCGACGCAGCAGCGCTCCAGAGTCTCGACCTCCGAAATGCGCCCGGCCATGGCTAGCAGAGCGATCCACAGGTGCGCGGATTGCAGGGTGGCAGCCAGGACTTTCACCTGCTCCCACGAACTGGGTGGCCAGTGAGGGCGCATTTTTCCTTTGGCATAGCCCTTTCCGGTTGCAGTCACCAGCGGGAAAGGGGGCGCGGTAATAGGCCGACCTTCCCGGTCGCGCCAGGTGTGCTGGCGGAAATACCGGGCCAGAGCAGTTACGCGTGCTTCATTGTAGTTGCCGATCCCCTCAAACAACTCGGGGATGGCCTCGGACAGGTGGATGATATTGGGGCCCAAGTCTTCCACAATCCAGAGCACGCGCGGACCCATCTCGGACAGATAGTCGTCCGGGATCGGCTGGTATGGAATGGACTTGGTTTCGGGCTTCGGCTTTTCCCGCTTGCCCTTGGGGTTCGTGATGCGTTTCGTTTCTAGCGCCGGCAGGGGATCGTTCCAGAGGCCCAAGTCGGTGAGTTTCCTGAGTCGTACGAGTTCCACGTGCCGTCCTTTGTTTCGGTCAAATGCTTGAAGGTCGTTTGCCGTGAGGTGGCGTAGTAGTCCGCCGCCCGTACGGTCGTCCTGTTCCAACCGTCGCAGGATGCCTTGGCTAAAGAGTTCGTCAACAACGTCGGTCACGGTGACGATGCTGGTGCAGTCCAGCGAGGATTTGCCATCCACTAGGTGAGCCGGCCCCATGGCAATTAGCAGCAGGTAGCGGGTGATCCGTAGGACACCCTCGTCGAGCAAGACGTCCAAGGCGGCCGACGGCTGTACGGGCTCAGCAAGGCCCCGTAGCAAGCGTTCGCGCAGGACGATGCGGGCGCGGCTCTGGAACCTGAACGGGGCTCGCCCCCCAGTCATCCATTCAGGCGTTTCCCAAATGCCGAGCGTCGATCCATGGCCGAGTAGCGCCTGACAACGTGCGGCATTCTCGGGATCCAGATCCTGCAGCGTTGCGACGGGGAAGAGGCCGCGTGCCCGTTCTATCAGCAGTTGATGGCCATCGCTTGATGCCTGCGCAGATGGCTCGGGGTTCTCGCTGCTCATCACGGTTTCTCCCTTGGGTTCTTCAGCGGTCGGAGGCCGGGGATTTCGTGCAGACCGTCCGCGATGGTCTTTTTCCAGCGAGCCCGCGCGTCCTTGACTTGCTCTGGCGGAAAGACTTGCAACACATCCAGTCCATTCGCGAGTTCCTCGGCCAATCGGTCGCTCCACTCAACGACCGGAAAGACAGACTTCGTGTATTCAAGCTCTTCCACACGCATCGCCACCCCGTCGAGGCTGTCCGGCAGGATTACCGCGTGCGCCTTGCATAGTAGGCAACGTTGTGGCCGGCACACCTTCGCCGCGCCCGGTGTCTGGATTTCGGGTGGGGGATGAAAGGGGTCCCTGCAGCCTACCTGGATTCGTGAGCGCTCAAGGTCCCGATAGTCGTTCAGGCGCTGTGCCGCGTCCTCGGGTACCGGCCCGTGGCGCTGTAGGTGAGTGAGGAGGGTGAGGTCGAAGCCACCGTGCTTCTGCAGGAGGCTGAAGAGGTTGTTGCCGAAGCGTCGCGTCGCGTCGTTTCGTTCTGCGTTCAAAAGACTGTTGTCGGCGTATCGCTGCGTTGTTCGGATTCGGGCATGCCTCAGCGCCCGCATCAGGGCAAACAGGTTACCCCCAGAGATGCGCCACACATAAGCAGCGAACATGTCACGGAAGTCGCCCGCTGTACAGTGGGGGATGGGATTCTTCTGGTGCGCGGCGCGTTCCTGATTGAGTTTGGCAAGTAGCGTAGTAAGGAAGGTGACATTCTCTCCGTCCGCACGGTACCTCGCATTTGATCGTGGTGCGAGCCATCCGATACCACCTTTCTCTCCGGCGAAGAGCCAAACGCTGCGGCAGCCTTCCTCCAGATTCAGAACGATCCGCATCTGCTTTGTCAGTTCGCCGGGGCTTGCGCCGGTCCGTGTCATCTGGCGATACCTCTCGCGCTCCTCGGCCAGTTCCATACGCAACTGCTCGCGCAGCAATGCGGTGCGTTCCATCCAGAGTCTGATGATGTAACCGGGGCCGGCACGGGTTTTCCATAGGCCCTCGACGGGCTGTTCGGCATCATTCGCGCGGGCCTTGGTTCCGACGAGCAGATACCTTTCGGGGAGACGTGGGTGATCACGCAGCCAGGTGTGAGCTTCGCCGGCATCGAGGCTGTACAGGGTGGCGGGGTTCCAGCCCGTGACCATCAGGCAGCAATGAAAGGCCACTTCCGCCTGCCACGAGTCCGGCAACGCGACGTGCCGCATCGTGGGAAGCAGCAGGCTGGTTTTGAGTCGAAAGCCTTGACGGGACATTCCATGCCGCAGTTCCTCGCTCGAAGGTACCGCTTTCTTTGTCCGTGTCTGGACTTCATGGATGTGGCGCCAGTGCGCCAGGAGGTGTTCTTCGTCCGTAGTGATGGGCCGAAACCCGTCGGTACTCATGCGATCCATCAGCGAGAAGTGCCGCAGAACGCCATACCATTCTTGCTTGAGCCTGATACGGAGTTCCGCGCACTCCATGTCAGATGGCAAGGAGCGGTTGGGTTCAGCATCCTCTGGGGCCACCCAATGCAACTCAGGCGCACCGAGATCCTTCAGGGTCGCGTTAGCAAACCGCTTCAATGCACTGAACGTGTGTCTTCCCATTGGGTTTTGCCCGACATCACCTCGCCCGTAGCTTGCGTAGATCTCAGTAAGCTGGCGTACGTCCTCAACCCGAGACATGATCTGACCGGCTCGCGCTGCATCAAGTTCGACCGCATCGAGGAGCCGCCACCAAGCTTTCAGGGCATCCAGATAACTTTTTACGGTAGCCTTTGAAGCGCTGGTCACGGCCGCATTGATCGCAGGGGCGAGTTGGCTAATCAGCTTCTGGCGACCGGTGAATGGTCCTACATGGCGTTTGTCTTGCTGTTTCGCGGTTTCACCGGTGGCGAAGACCGTCAGGTCGACAAGGAAGTTTTCAGTTCGATGTTCGGTCCAGAACTTCAGCGGATCCAAATGGTCGGGCAGCGGCAGCCAGGTCTCGACAATCTCTAGGCTAACGTGTTCGCTCAGGTGATCCTTGTTGACTTCCCGCAAGCTCATGTCAGCCTTCCTCGTCGTCGCCTTCGGTGGCGAGCGATTCGACGTAGTTCTGGTGAAGATCAAGCGCGACGCCCAAGCGATCCGCGATCCACTGCAGGTAGATCATGGTGGTATCTCGGTCGACATGCCTCAATTGGGGCTGGATTTGTAGTTCGATCACGCTCAAGGCAGTGCTTTTGAAGAGCGACACGATCATGTCGTCCAGCTTCCGCTCCAGCGCTTCTTCAAACAACTTCTTGAAACTGACCATCGCACGCCACAGGGTGGTGCAGGCCCAGAAGTCGCGACCAGAATGAACCGACCAGCCGCGCTGCGGCAACGGGACGCTGCGCCACGCGTCATACACCCTGCTGGGTGTGTACCGCTCGCCGTTATTCGGATTGATGAACAGATGCACTGTGTTGTCGCGGATGCGTCTCTGCTCTGCGGCCGTCTTGCCGTCCTTAACTGCCACCATGACTGCTTTGGGACGATCGGTGTTGCGGTAGTGATGCAACCGCAGCGCAAGTTTCATTGGCATCTTGATGATCTGTTCTGGACCAATCTTGTCGCCATGGTCGGTGCCATATTTGGGACCCTTGGTACCATACCGGATGGTCACGAACACCATCTGATGTTCGGGCGCGACGGCGCGATCCACAATCGGCCATTCATTCGGATCAGCGGGCAGGAAGTCTTTCCGCAGTCCAGCGACTTCCGCCCTCCTAATGGCAGTCTCAAGAACTGTCTCGCACATCAGCCCCTCTGTGCCGCCGACGACGGGCTTTAAGTAAATTCGCTGCAACCATGCGCCGACCGCTTCTTCACTTGGCATTCCCAGGGTTCGCTTATTGATGCGCATTTTTCCCCTGCGCACCTCGATGCTTTCCGCTTTCCTTCCGCCACCACTTCCCTTTCTGCGGCGCTCGCGCGTGATCGTCTTTGTGGGGACCTCTACCTCGGGTCGAAGACCCTGATAGGCGGCCCACTGCTGAAACTCAAGGGCGACGTCGATCCTTTGATTGATGGTGACGGCCGACAGTCCATCTCCGCTGGCGCTCCAGTCTCCCTCGGTCATTTCACGTTGGTACCTGCCAATCAGGATCGGAAGGTACTCGGCGGTAATCGGGTCAACAGTACGTGCGTCGCACCAGTCAAGGTAGTTGCAGAGGGCCTCGGCGTTTGTTTTGATAGTGGCGGGTGTGATCTCGCGGGCGGGCTTCGGCCATTTGGCGAGGGCCCGATCAATCAAGAAGCGGCTTCCAGACTGATGGTAGTTGAGGGTTGAGTCCTGGATGAAAGGGACATCCGCGACTTTCCCGAAGCCATGTTTGTCCAAGATATCCGAGATCGGATACGTGACTCGAAATGAGTAACGCTTTTGTTCAAGAACTCTCATCTGACGTGACCGCTTATTCGTATTGCAACCAGAAAGTGCACGTCGCAGGCTCAAGCGAAACGCCAATAGATGTCTTTGGCATGTTCCTCGCCGAATAGGGTGATACTACGTTTGTTAACCAATTGCTTATTGTGTAAACCATATTGGGATACATTGTATCCAATGTATCCCATTTTGGCAAGCTAATGGATACAATGTTGCCAATGAATACAATGCGATTAACTAAGCTGTGTCGCTTCCAGATCGTGTCATGAAAGACAATCAAAGCAATCCACAAACAGACTGGCCTGTCGTTTTTGACGAGCTGAAACGTAAGGAGTCCCTGTCCAGTGATGCGAGGCTAGCTGCATCACTTGGTGTCACACGGGCGTATGTTTGCTCAGTGCGAAAGGGAAGAAAGGGAGTATCGCTTGAACTAGCTAGAGCGGTATTTTCAAGACTGGGCAGAACATTTGATACCGAGCGCTTAGAAAAGCTGTTCGTTCCAGCGAAGGTGCTTACCCACACAGCAAATCTAAAGACATTTAGGGACTATGTGATTGCACGCGCTAACGGGCACTGCCAGCTTTGCGGCATACAAGCCCCCTTCAATTCTCCGGACGGAAAGCCTTACTTGGAAGTGCATCACGTGATCCCGTTTAAAGACGGTGGTGATGACTCCACGAACAATCTCGTTGCCCTATGCCCTAACTGTAATCGAAAGATAGAAATCTCCCCGATGGATTCTGACGTGAAGAAGCTTAAGTTGCTCGCAAAGCGTTACCAGAAACGGGAGCCTGTTTAGATCTGAAAGTTTGTCCATTCGATCCTGCCACGCTCTGCTTCGCTCGCTTGCCTCCTGGCTCGTTCGGCTTTGCCGATCCGAGCCCAGGATCTGTTCTTGATGAAAAACAAATTTATAAGAAGCAAAAGGCAAATCAAAACCGAACCAAACGCCATGCTTTGCGGTAGATGGTAGATGGTAGGTGATGTGTCACAGCCGGGCGATAACCCCCGGGAAACGTTCTCTCGTTGATGTTTATGAACGAGCCATGCCTACGCGTCGGTGACGAACAAACCCACCCCAGGGGTGGCCCCGATCAGTTGGACAGGAAGCCGGGGTTTTTAAGTGATATTTCTACCGGGTTTTAAGCCGCCGCGGCTAGCGGCGGCTTGCTGAGGTT
>JAGTRW010000071.1 GCA_018262095.1 Pseudomonadota bacterium | reverse complement strand
CCTGCTGATGCACGCGATGGGCGCCAACGCCGCTGGGCAGGTCGCCAGCGTGGTCGCCGGCGGCGTGCTGCTGGCGCTGATGGGCGCCGGCGGTTAAGTCGTACGGCCAGGAGGGACCGCATCGCGTTCCTTCCTGGCGTATAGATCGCGCTTGGTTTGCTATTCGGCGCAATGGTTATGGGGTTTGTGCGGCAAATGCCATAGAATCGGCGCTGACCTCAGTTGGCGCGTAGCGGCTTCGTTCCAACCCGCGACGGAAGAAGGCGTTTTCGCGCTGCGAACACCAGGAAAGATGATCCCGCAATGGAAGCTCAAGATGCCCGCTAAGCAAGAGCGTTAGTCCAAATGCTAGCGACCGTCGCCATGAAACCGGGAAAATCGCGCAAACTTGCGCCGCTTAAGTGGTCGAGTTGGTATTTGACCGGACTCAAGCTGGCTGTGGGCCTGCTGCTTGTCCTGTTGATCGTCCTCTTCTGGCTGCTGCGCCAGGACGAGGCCGACGAACAACGTTCAACGCTGATTGCCGATGTGCTCTGGTTGGAGCAGAGCATCAGCTTTCACCTTGAAGGCAACGCCGAGCAGTTCCAGCAGTTGGCCAACGATCTGGCCAAGGGGAACCATAGGAACGCGCTTTTTGAATTGCGCAGCCAGCACCTGCTCAAAAACAACCCCGATCTTCAGCAACTAATCTGGCTTGACTCTGCGGCTCAACCCATCGCCTTGCAGCCGACCCAGAAACTTCCGCGTCTGGGGTTTGGCGGACTCGGCGACGAAGTCCAGTCGCGCTCGATCGAAGTGGCCAGCAAATTGGGGAAAGCGGTCTATACCGACGCCTATCGCACCGCTGATGCCAACCAGATCGAGGTCTATTCGCCGATCTTCGAGAACGGGCAATACCGCGGCGCGCTGGTCAGCGTTTACCCGCTCAATTCGATTCTGAAGCACATGGTCCCCTGGTGGTTCGCCGAAAAATATCAAGTCCGCATTATTGACGGCAACGGCAACACATTGGCCAGCAAGTCAAAAATCAGCAATTCGGCGACCTCCATCAGCTACGTCATCCCCTTTGACCCGCCGGGCTTTGGCATGGCGCTTCAGGTCGCCGCGTACCGCAGCAACATCAACCTCGCCCA
Source organism: Pseudomonadota bacterium (assembly GCA_018262095.1). Lineage (GTDB taxonomy): Bacteria > Pseudomonadota > Gammaproteobacteria > Burkholderiales > Rhodocyclaceae > Propionivibrio. Next base: position 6,887 of record JAGTRW010000071.1, on the reverse strand, counting down.
GGCGATGATCGCGGCACTGATCATTGCGCTGGCCGCCGCCATGTTATTCAGCCTGTGGATCATGCGTGGCCACATCCAGAGCCGCATTGCCGCCGAGCAGGCGCTGCGCTCGGCGCACGCCTTCCGCAAGGCGATGGAAGATTCGCTGACCGTCGGCATGCGCGCGCGCGACCTGGAAGGACTGATCACCTACGCCAACCCGGCCTTTTGCCGGATGGTCGGTTTCAGCGCCGAGGAACTGATCAACGCCCGGCTGCCGATCAACTATTGGGCCCCCGAAGACGCCGAGCGAGCCCAGGCTTTCCACGATGCGGTCACTGAAGGAAAAGCGCCGTGCGAAGGCGTCGAATTCCGTTTCATCCGCAAAGACGGCAGCCGCTTCGACGCACTGATCCACGAAGCGCCGCTGATCAATGAAGATGGCCTGCACACTGGCTGGATGGCGTCGGTCGTCGATGTCACGGCACGTAAGTACATCGAAGAGATCGCCCGTCAGCAACAGGAAAAACTGCAGTTCACTTCGCGCCTGACGACCATGGGCGAGATGGCCTCGACCCTAGCGCACGAACTCAATCAACCGCTCGCCGCGATCAGCAGTTATAACACCGGCTGTCTCAACAAGCTCGAATCAGGCCAATTCACCGCCGACGAACTGAAAAACGCACTGACCAAGCTCGGCGTTCAGGCGCAGCGCGCCGGACGTATCATCGGGCGAGTCCATGATTTCGTTCGCAAAAGCGAACCCAAACTGGCGCCTTGCGATCTGGCCGATGTCATCGACGACAGCGTTGGCTTCATGCAAGCCGCCGCCAAGTTGCTCAGCATCCGTATCGTTCCCGAGATTCCGCAGACACTGCCCAAGCTGATGGCCGACCGGGTGATGATCGAGCAAGTCTTGCTCAACCTGATGCGCAACGGAATCGAAGCGATGAGCCATGTCGCTCCGGAACGACGGCGTTTGACGATCAAACTCAATCAGGTCGGTGACCAGATGCAGATCAGCGTGGTCGACCTGGGCCCTGGCATCCCGACAGAGGTTTCCGAGAGACTGTTCACGCCGTTCTTCTCGACCAAGGCCGAGGGCATGGGAATCGGGCTCAACATCTGCCGTTCGATCATCGAATTTCACCACGGTCGTCTGTGGGTTGAAGACAACCCCGACGGCGGCTGTATTTTTGTCATCACCCTGCCAATCATATCGCCATGACACCCCATGCCTACATTGTTGACGACGACGAGGCCGTTCGCGACTCACTGAGCTGGCTACTGCAGTCGCGCGGCGTAGCCAGCCTCCTCTACGCTTCGGCCGAAGCCTTTCTCGAGGCATGGGAGCCTTCCCTCGCCGGTTGCATCCTGCTCGATATCCGCATGGAGGACATGAGCGGCACCGAGTTGTTTGACCGCCTGCTCGAACGCGGTTGCAGCTTGCCGGTGATTTTCCTGACCGGCCACGGCGATGTGCCGATGGCCGTTTCGACGCTCAAAACCGGCGCTTTCGATTTTTTCGAAAAACCCTGCAACGACAACGTGCTCGTCGATCGCGTCATTGAAGCGCTCAAGCTCGATGCGGCACGCTGTGCCGCCGCCGCTTCGACCGACTCGATCAACGCGCGGATCAATCGCCTGACCACCCGGGAACGCCAGGTCATGGCACTCGTTCTCGCCGGAAAACTCAATAAACTGATTGCCGACGAGCTGCAGATCAGCGTGCGTACCGTCGAGGTTCACCGCTCCAGTCTGCTCGACAAGATGGGTGTTAGAAGCGCCGTTGAACTGGCGCAAAAACTGGCCACCGGCGCCGCGAAATAAACGGACTGGCGTTGTCGGCGACAGTCGAAGCCGCCGCGTCCCGATTCGTCGCCTTGCCCGTAACGCGGGCTACGCGTACCATAAGCCGGAAATCTGTGACCCCTCTCGTCCGACCGAGTATCCAGCCTGTTTTTTCGGGACCAATTGATGCCAATGCTTGATCAGCCGCTGCACGACCTTGAGGCCTGGGTACTCTTTTTCAGCAAGGCTGAAATTCCCATTCTGCGGCAAACCGCTCGGCGACTCGAAGAAGCACGCCAGAACATCGACCGGGTCAGCGGCCGCGACATCGCTGCCATCGTACTGCAGGATCCGCTGCTGGCGATCCGCGTCCTGGCGTACATTCAGCCCTTCCGCGGCAAGCATCTGCGCTCCGACATCACGACCATTGCCAATGCCGTGATGATGCTCGGCATCGAGCCGTTCTTTGCTCACTTCGAAGCGCCGGTAACCATCGAAGCGACGCTCAAGAGCGAGCCGCAGGCCTTGCTCGGCGTATTGCAGGTCATCCGCCGCGTTCAGCGCGCATCGAGTTACGCGCACGACTGGGCGTTCGAGCGGCACGACATGAATATCGAGGAGGTGGCGCTGGCGGCGTTGCTGCACGATTTGGCCGAAATTCTGCTGTGGTGTTTCGCGCCCCGCCTGGCCATCGAAATTCGCGACCGCCATCTGGCCGACACGACCTTGCGCAGCGCCGCGGCGCAGCAGCAGGTACTCGGTTTCCCGCTCTTCGATTTGCAGCGCGCGCTGTGTACCGCCTGGCACCTGCCCGAGCTGCTCAGCACCCTGATGGACGATGCCAACGCGTTCCAGCCGCGGGTTAGAAATGTGATCCTGGCGGTCAACCTGGCGCGCCACACCAGCAGCGACTGGAGCGACGCGGCGCTGCCTGACGATTTGAGCGCGATCGAAAAATTGCTGCATATCAAGCGTGAGACGCTGCTTTCGCGCCTCAACGTCCCGGAGGAAATCGTCGCGCGCTTCATGGTGCAAGATTCCGGATCGCCGCAAGAAAATCCGTCGAACGACGAATTGGCGTCGTAACGCCGTAGCGAGCGCAATTCATTACCCCAGGGAGATCAGCATGGCCATCGGCAGCATCATGTTCTTCGGCATCCTCGCCGTTGTCGCGCTCTACGCGATCGTGCTCTACAACGGCCTGGTCACCCTCAAACACGGGGTCGCCAAAGCCTGGGCCAATATCGACGTGCTGCTCAAGCAGCGCCATGACGAGTTGCCCAAACTGGTCGAGGTCTGCAAGCAATACAAGCAGTTCGAGCAGAACACCTTGCAGCGCGTGATCGAAGCGCGCTCACAGGTCCAAGCGGCACGCGAAACGCAGGATATCGGCGCGCTCGGCGCCGCCGAAGGCGCGCTGCGACTGGGGCTTGGTCAGATCTTTGCGGTCGCCGAGGCGTACCCGGAACTCAAAGCCAACGACAACTTCATGCAGTTGCAGCAACGCATCGCCAGCCTGGAAAATGGCATCGCCGACCGGCGCGAACTCTATAACGACGCGGTCAATATCAACAATGTCCGCGTCGAACAGTTTCCCGACGCGCTGATTGCCCGCGCGTTCAATTTCGAGAGCAAACCGCTGCTTGAGTTCTCGACGGTCGAGAAGGCCGACGTCGACATGAAACAACTCTTCAGCTAGCCGGGATTCCTGCCCAAGCTTCACGCCATGATCGTCAGCCTGCGCCGGGAGTACGGCCAGTTCATCACCTCCGGCGCGCAACTGCTGCTCTTGCTGGTCGGCGCCAAGCTCGAATCGCGCAGTGGCTGGCTGGTCTGTGTCGGCTTGATGGCGGCAGTCAGCCTCGTCGCCTGGCTATCGACACTACGCCGCCGCCGCGCCATCGCCGACACGCCGACCTCGCGCATCGCCTCGGCGGCGCAGGGCTATGTCGAACTGCGCGGCATCGGCAAGCCGCTCGATTATCCGCCACTGATCTCGCACCTGACGTCGTTGCCTTGCCTGTGGTACCGCTACCGGGTCGAGGAAAAATCAGGCAGCGAAAAATGGCACACCGTGAGCAGCGGCGAAAGCGACGTCGCCTTGATCCTCGAAGACGGCAGCGGCCGCTGCCTGATCGACGTCGACAATGCCGAAATTCTGACCCGGCACAAGGAAAGCTGGGTCAAAGCTGACCGCCGTTACACTGAATGGAAGCTGTTGATCGACGATCCCATTTACGCGCTCGGCGAGTTTCGATCGATTGGCGGCGCCACGCTTGAACTCGACGCGGCGAGCGACATCAAGGCATTGCTCGCCGAATGGAAGAACGATCAGGCGACGCTGCTCAAACGCTTCGACCTCAACGCTGACGGCACCATCGACGTCAAGGAGTGGTCGTTGGCACGCCAGGCAGCACGGCGCGAGGTCGAAAAAGTGCATCGCGAGGCGCGCCGCGAGGCCGACCTGAATACGCTACGCTGCCCGGCTGAAGGGCAGCTCTATTTGATCTCCAACCTCGATCCCGACCAGATCGCGCGCCGCTATCTGTGCTGGGCGATCTTCCATCTCGCGGTATTCTTCGCTGCGCTCGGCGCCCTGCCCTGGCTCTGGCACGCGTGAGCGCCGCGCGAGCGGCTACGGCCGAGCGCGTTACAATCGCGGCTCATCGAGATGAGACATCCATGCGCCAACACCAACTTCACCCCCTGCTTGCCGCACTCGCGACGCTTGCCGTACTTGTCCTTTCGGCCTGCGCCTCCAAACCCGCCAGCGAGCGCCCGGCAGCGCAGTCGCCGCCGGGGTCGCCGGCAGTCGCCAACAAGCCGATCAAGCTCGGCCTTGCGCTCGGCGGCGGCGCCGCGCGCGGCTTCGCGCACATCGGCGTGATCAAGGCGCTCGAAGCGCAGGGGATCATTCCCGACATCGTCGTCGGCACCAGCGCCGGCGCCGTCGTTGGCGCGCTCTACGCGGCTGGCAACAACGGCTTCGAATTGCAGGCGCTGGCACACAAGCTCGACGAGACGAAGCTCGCCGACTGGTCGGTGCCTGATCGCGGCGTGCTCAAGGGTGAGGGACTGCAGAAGTTCGTCAATGACGCCGTGGCCAATCGCCCGATCGAAACGCTCAAGAAACCTTTCGCCGTCGTTGCCACCGACCTGCGTAGCGGCGAGGCCATCCTCTTTCGCACCGGCAACACCGGTATGGCAGTACGCGCCTCGGCGACCGTCCCCGGCGTTTTCAAGCCGGTCGCCATCAACGGTCACGAATACGTCGACGGCGGGCTGTCGAGCCTGGTTCCGGTACGCTTCGCACGGCAACTCGGCGCCGACCTGGTGATCGCCGTCGACATCTCGGCGCAGCCCGGCAAGCAGCCGCTGCGCGGCACCCTCGACATCCTGCTGCAAACCTTCACGATCATGGGGCAGAACCTCGCGCGCTACGAGCTCAAGGACGCCGACGTCGTGATTCGACCACTGGTCGGCAACGTCGGCTCGACCGATTTTCTGGCGCGTCACGACGCGATCATGGAAGGCGAAAAAGCCACCCAGGCGGCATTGCCGCAGATCCGCGAGGCGATCAGAAAGGCCGGCGGCCGCTAGCCGACCTCAGCCGCCCAGCGCTTCCCAGCGTTCGAGCAGCGCCAGCAACTCGTCGTCGATTGCGGCAAGACGCTGCGACAGCGCCGACGCGTCTGCGCCCACCGACTGGTAAAAGTCAGGATCAGCAAGCTGCAGGCTGATCGCTTTCTGCTCGGCTTCGAGCGCGGCGATCTGTTGCGGCAATTGCTCAAGCTCGCGCGATTCCTTGTAACTGAGCTTGCGGCTACCGTCGGCTTTGACCTTGGCCGCCGGTAACGCTTGCGCCGAGGTCGCGCTGCCCGCTTCGTCGCGCTTCGCTGCCGATTGTGCGGCGGCCTCATCGGCGCGCCGCTTGACCTGATAATCAGCCCAGTCCTGATAACCGCCGGCATATTCGCGCCAAACGCCGTCGCCCTCGTAGGCGATGGTCTGCGTCACGACGTTGTCGATGAAGGTGCGGTCATGGCTGACCAGGAACAACGTCCCCTTGTACTCCTGCAACAACTGTTCGAGCAACTCGAGCGTCTCGATGTCGAGGTCGTTGGTCGGCTCGTCGAGCACCAGCACGTTGGCCGGCCGCGCGAACAGTCGCGCCAGCAACAGACGATTGCGTTCGCCGCCGGACAACGACTTGACCGGCGAACGCGCGCGCTGCGGCGCGAACAGGAAATCGCCGAGATAGCCGATGACGTGCTTTTTCTCGTTGCCGATCTCGACGAAATCCGAACCCGGCGAGATCACATCGACGAGCGCCGCCTCCTCGTCGAGTTGCGTGCGAAACTGGTCGAAATAGGCGACCTGGATCTTGGTTCCCAGCCGCACGGTCCCCGAATCGGGCGCCAACTCGCCGAGAATCATGCGCAGCAACGTCGTCTTGCCGGCGCCGTTGGGGCCGATCAGACCGATCTTGTCGCCGCGCTGCAAGCGGCACGAGAAATCGTGAACCACGGTGAGCTTTTGCTCACCTTCGCCAAAGCTCTTGCTGACGTGCGCCAGTTCGGCGACCAGCTTGCCGCTCTTGTCGCCCGAATCGAGCGCCAGTTCGACCTTGCCCTGACGCTCGCGGCGCGCCGCACGGTCGCGGCGAAGCTGCTCGAGACGCAGCACGCGCCCTTCGTTGCGCGTTCGTCGCGCTTCGACGCCTTTGCGAATCCACACTTCTTCTTGCGCCAGGAACTTGTCGAACTTGGCGCTCTGAATCGCCTCGTCGTGCAGGATCATTTCCTTCTTGGCAAGGTAGGCTGAGAAGTTTCCGGGGCACGAAAGCAGGCGGCCGCGATCGAGCTCGACGATTCGCGTCGACACGCGGTCGAGAAAGCGCCGGTCATGGGTGATGAAGACCATCGCCACGTTCGATGAGATCAGAAAATCCTCGAGCCATTCGATGGCGCCGATATCGAGGTGGTTGGTCGGCTCGTCGAGCAGCAGCAGATCGGGCGAGATGGCCAGCGCCTGGGCCAGCGCCAGACGCTTTTTCTGGCCGCCCGAGAGCGTCCCGACGCGCGCCTCGGGATCGAGCGAAAAGCGCTGGATCACGC
>JAGTRW010000070.1 GCA_018262095.1 Pseudomonadota bacterium | reverse complement strand
CATCGACGAGGTCTTCGGCGGCTGGGACAAGGCGCAGAAGGCGCACTTCGCCGACGGCGGCTCGTTCGACCAGATCTACGAACCGGGCAAGAAGTAGCGCCGCCTTAGGCTCGCCGTCTTCCCTACGCGCTGAGCAGCGTCAGCGCTCTGTGCCGCAGGTTTCGAACAGCAACTCGCGCAGCCAGCGATGGCCGGGGTCGCGGTGTGTGCGTTCGTGCCAGACGACCGTTTCGGTGAAGCCACTGACCGCGATCGGCGGGTCGAGCACGATGAGACCTTCGCTGTGCGTCGCCAGCCGGCGCGGGATGACGGCGACGAGGTCGCTGGCGCGCAGGATTTCGGGAAGAACCAGGAAGCTCGTGACCGACACGACGACGCGTCGCTCGCGTCCGACGGCGGCCAGGGCTTCGTCGGTGACGCCGCTGAAGCTGCCGCCCGAGCACGACACCAAGGCATGGTCGAGGGCGCAGAAGCGGTCGAGTGATAGCCGGCCGGCGGCGCCGTCCGGGTGGCCCGCGCGCAGCACGCAGACGTACTGCTCGTCGAACAGGCGGCGCGCGTGCGAGCCAGCGGGCGTGCATTCCGGCGTGATCAGCGCGAGGTCGATGTCGCCGCGTTCGAACTGGGTCCGCAAACGCTGCTCGTCGACTGGCAACACCGCGATGCGGATTCCGGGGGCGCGTTCTCTGAGCGCCGACAGGAAAGGCACGACGACGGCGCGCAGCGCAAAGTCGGTCGAGGCGATGGTCAGCGTCATGCTGGCGGTGGCGGGGTCGAAGACCGGCGGTTTGAGCATTGCCTCGGCGTCACCGAGCAACTGCTTGACCGGTCCGGCCAGTTCGAGTGCGCGCAAGGTGGGAACGATGCCGCGCTGCGCGCGAACGAACAGCGGGTCGTCAAAACACTCGCGCAGCCGCGTCAGCATGCCGCTGACTGCCGGCTGGGTCAGCGCCAGCCGTTCGGCGGCGCGCGTCACGTTGCGCTCGTCGAGCAAGGCGTTGAGCGCCTTGAGTAGATTGAGGTCCATGAGCCTGATATCAGATTCCATGATGTCTTGAATAGATAATAACGATTTGTGTTATGTTAGCGTAGCACGCATCATTCGCCCGGTCCATTGGATTCTGGCGAGATCGCCAGGACACGAAAGCACGCTGAACGAAAAGTCAAATCGCGTATCCGATCCCGTTGCCACGGGTGAGCGCACAATGCGTTGGTGTCGGCGCGCCGATTTTTCAAAGCCACCGCCGCTTCGCGTCAAGCGGCGGTGCTGGCCGCTGAGGCCGGCAGCCGTTTCAATTTTTGCGAGAAGGAACAACATGACTGCAGCACTGTTTACCCCGTTTACACTCAAAGGCGTCACGCTGCGCAACCGCATCGCGGTGCCGCCGATGTGTCAGTACAGCGCCGTCGATGGCTTCACCAATGACTGGCACCAGGTCCATTACGCCGGCATGGCGCGCGGCGGGCCCGGCTTGGTTACCGTCGAGGCCACCGCGGTGTCGCCGGAAGGCCGCATCAGCCCGGCCTGTCTCGGGCTGTGGGACGACGCGCAGAGCGAAGGGCTGGCGCGCATCGCCGCGAGTATCAAGGCAGCCGGCGCGGTGCCCGGAATTCAGATCGGCCACGCCGGGCGCAAGGCCAACGCCAACCGTCCGTGGGAAGGCGACGATCATATTGCGCTGGACGATCCGCGCGCCTGGGAAACCATTTCGCCGTCGGCCGTCGCTTTCGGCGCCAACCTGCCGCGTGTTCCCCGAGCGATGAGCGTCGGCGACATCGCCCGCGTCACTGCTGATTTCGCCGCCGCCGCGCGCCGCGCGCGTGACGCCGGCTTCGAGTGGCTTGAACTGCACTTCGCCCACGGTTACCTGGCGCAGAGCTTCTTCTCCGCCTACAGCAACCAGCGCGACGACGAATACGGCGGCAGTGCCGGCAAGCGCGGCCGCTTCCTGCTCGAGACGCTGGCCGCGGTACGCCGAGAGTGGCCCGAGAACCTGCCGCTGACCGCGCGCTTCGGCGTGATCGAGTACGACGGCCGCGATGAGCAGACGCTGGCCGAGTCGATCGAACTGGTGCGCGGCATGCGCCTGGGTGGGCTTGACCTGCTCAACGTCAGCGTCAATTTCGTCATCCCGGACGCCCAGGTTCCCTGGGGAACCGCGGCTTTCCTGGCGCCGATCGCCGAACGCGTGCGCCGCGAAGCCGGCTTGCCGGTGGCTTCGTCGTGGGGAATCGACGATCCGCAGATCGCCAACCGCGTCGTCGCCGACGGGCAGATGGATCTGGTGATGATCGGCCGCGCTTTCCTCGACAATCCGCATTATCCCTACAAGATGGCACAGGCGCTCGGCGTCGAGCGTCCAGCGCAAGTGCTGCCGGCGCCGTATGCGTACTGGCTGGAGCGCTACCGCGGGCCGGTCAAGGACTCGGCGCAATAGTCCGTCGTCGTTCGCCCTGAGCCAGTCGAAGGGGCGCGCGATTTTTGCACGCTAGCGAGCTTGTTCATGGTTCGACAGGCTCACCATGAACGGTATCGGCGCTTAAGAGGCGCTCTGGGATTTCGCCGAGAAGCGATTGGCGAAGTCGTTCAGCAATTCATTGAGCATCAAGGGGTCGGTGCAGGCGTGATGCAGCTTGGCGGCCAGAGGAATCATCAAGCGATCTTCCTGCGGATAGCGCTGCCCGAAATAGAAATAGCTCTGACCGACCATTTGATCCGGTCGCCAGTGCAGGGTCAGCGCCGAGAAGCGCAGATAGGGCAGATTGCCCATGAACTGGGCATAGCGAAATATTTGGCTGGTACTGGCCTGTTTGACCTCGGACTGCCGTGCCTGCTGCAGCTGGTGCAGATAGTTGTCGAGAAAATCCGGGTAACGCTGTTGATAAACATCGTCGAGAACCAGGCCGCGAAAGCGTTCCTTGCCACCGATGGCGACTGGAATGAAGATCGGCGGATTGCGTAGCAGATACCAGTTGCCATCGACCCAGCGCAGGTTCATCGAAGGATGGGTCGCCAAGGTTTGCGCCAGGTGCCAGACGAGATAGGCGAAGAAGGTCCCGCGCCCGCCGAATTCAACTTTGCTGGCCTGGTAAACCGCGTGAGCCGCTGTGACGTCGTGCTGCAAGGTCACATCCAGGTAGGGGTTTTGCGGCACCGGCTCGGTAAAAAAGCCGAGCGACCAACTGAGCCACGCACCCAGCTGCTCGGGATTCACCCGTTCCGGTTCATATCGCTCAGGAATCACGCTTGTTCAACACCACAGGGGATCAGGGATAGTCACACGTTTTCAAGCGCCGCAAAGCAGTCGGCGGGCAGTCAGTGCGATGTTGCTTCAGCGCTGACTGACCGCCATGGGGAGCTGACGACTTATTTCGCTGCCGGCTTCTCTTCGGTCTTCGGCGCTTCGGCCGCAGCACCAGCAGGAGCGGCAGGTTTCGAAATGACAATCTTGGCCTTGCTCTTCATTTCATCGAGCAGCTTTTTCAGATTCTGCTGCTGCAGCTGCTGTTCAAGCATCGGCTTGACTTCTGCCAGCGGCGGAAACTGCTTTTGGCGCGAGTCTTCCAACCAGATCACGTGATAGCCGAAATTGGTTTTGACCGGCTCTTCCGAGAATTTTCCTTTTTCGAGCTTGGCCACCGCGGCGCCAAACTCGGGAACCATTCCCTGCGGATCAAACCAGCCGAGATCGCCGCCGTTGTCCTTCGAGCCGGGGTCCATTGATTTTTCCTTGGCCAGCGCTTCAAAGGCCTTCGGGTTCTTGTTGAGCTTGGCGATGATGTCCTTGGCCTCTGACTCTTGCTTCACCAGGATGTGGCGCGCCTTGTATTCGGTCGCCGAGACGCTCGCCTTGACCTTCTCGTATTCGGCCGTCAGCGCTTTTTCGTCGACCGGATTCTTCTTGAAGTAATCCTGGATAAACGCGCGGGCAAGGATCGACTGCTTGGCCAGGTCGAGCTGGTCCGCCACTTCGGCGGGTTTGTCGAGTCCCTTTTTGGTGGCTTCCTTGGCAACGATCATTTGCAGCGCCAGATTGTCAATGATGTTGGCGCGCAGCTCGGGACTGACTGGCTGTCCTTGAGCCGCGCTCTGCTTGAGCATCAGGTCGACACGGCTGTCGCTGATCGCCGTGCCATTGACGGTCGCCGCAACGCCGGGCTTGGCCGGCGTGGCAGGCTTGGCCGGGGCGCTCGTTTTTGCCGCGTCACAAGCCGTCAGCGTGAGCACCGATACGGCGCCGAGCATCAATGCACCGGTTTTCAAATACATAATTACATTCATTTATAAGGTCCTATTTAACAAGATCGAACAGAAAATCAGACAACAAACAATTCAGCCACACGAGGTGGCCGAGTCGGGGCAAAGGGAGTTCATTCGTTGCACACGTCAAGAAACCTGTCCCTCTAGGCGCCAGGGCTACTGGACCGCCGCAAACGCTTCGGCGACGCGCAGCACATTGCCGGCGTTCAATCCGGCCATGCAGGCGCGGCCGCTCGAAATCAGGTAGACGCCATGAACTTCTCGCAGTTCGTCGACCTGTTTGGCGCTCATGCCGGTGTAGCTGAACATGCCGCGCTGGCGCAGCAGGTGGTCGAAATTGTGCTCGGGCAGCGAGTGCTTGAGCGCGTCGACCAGCGTTTGGCGCATTTGCATGATACGCCGCCGCATCGTTTCGACTTCGGCCAGCCACCGGGTTTTAAGCTCAGGCGTGTTGAGGACGCTGGCGACAATGATCGCACCGTAGGTCGGCGGGCTTGAATAGTTGCGCCTGACGGTCGCCTTGAGTTGGCCGAGAACGCGAACCGCCGCATCACCATCTTCGCAGGCAATCGACAGTCCGCCGACGCGTTCGCCGTAGAGCGAAAAGATCTTGGAGAACGAATTGGCGACCAGGAACGGGATCTGCCGGTCGGCCAGCGCGCGAATCAGATAAGCATCTTCTTCGATGCCGGCGCCAAAGCCCTGATAGGCGATATCGAGAAAAGGGATCAACTCGCGCGATTGCACCAGATCGACGACGCGATCCCACTGCGCAGCCGAGAGATCCGAACCGGTCGGGTTATGGCAGCAGGGATGCAGCAGAACGATGCTGCGCGCGGGCAATTCGGCGAAGGTGGCCAGCATTTCGTCGAACTTGACGCCACGGCAGGCGGGGTCGAAATACGGATAGCTGTTGACCTTGAATCCCGCTCCCGCAAAGATCGCGATATGGTTTTCCCAGGTCGGATCGCTGACCCAGACCTCGGATTTCGGGAAGTAGCGCTTGAGGAAATCGGCGCCGACCTTTAGCGCCCCCGAGCCGCCGAGCGTCTGGATCGTCGCCACGCGTTGCGCCTTGAGCGCCGCATGGTCAGCACCGAACAGCAGCTTCTGCACGGCCTCGCGGTAGGCGGGCAGGCCGTCCATCGGCAGATAGAGCGGGGCGCCGGTCGATTGCGCGTGCAGCGCCTGCTGTGCGCTGGCGACCGAGGGCAGGCGGGGGACCACGCCGTTCTCGTCGTAATACAGCCCGATGCTGAGGTTGACCTTGTCGGCGCGCGGATCCTTGAGGTAGGTTTCCATCAGCGACAGGATGGGGTCGCCGGCGTAGGCGTCGATATGTTGGAACATGATGCACAATCTCCCGGAAGCAACTGCGAAGTGCAGAAGCGGAATCACCAGGAAACGGTGTATCGAGCCACTGCTCAGCCTTTGAATGATCACGCTGCCTGCGCGTGCAGACAGCGAGCGGCGATTTTACCGCCTCGCGCTGATCGTTGCACGTCAAGGGCGGGTCTTATTGCCGATAAGGGGGCTGAGAATTTTCCAATTCTCAAGGCCGCAGGGAATTTAAGCTGCGATCGCGTTTCATTCGACCGGATTTAAGCCCGGCAGAAACTCGATTCCGGTGCGTTTGACGAGCTCAGCGTAGCTAATCGGCTTCGCGCCGCGAGTCGCGTTATCGTTTTCCTGCCAGTGTGCCCAGGCCTTGTTCTTCTTCTGGTCGTAGACGAGCTTGAACAGGTATTTGGGCACCCGCACTTGATCGGGGCCGATACTCGGGCTTTGGGCAATGCTTGGCGCGAACACCGGGCCGGTGAGCACATAAACGTCGCCGCTTGAGCGGGCGACGTACTTGCGTGTCGCCATCTCGACGGACCTCGCCCACACGCCGCGATTGTGTTCGGGGGCCTGCGGCACCATGTTGGCCAAGGAAAAGCTCTGCGCCATCGCCTGCGCTGTCGGCATGTCGGCAGCCGGCGCCAGGTGGCCGCGGTCAAAGCCGCTGCCTTGATAATCGCGCAATTCGGCGCGTTCCGACGAGCGCAGTCGCGCATCGGCGAAGAAGCGGTTGCTGCGCTTTTCATCAGCGTCGGCGATCAATGCCTGATTTAGCCGCTCGGCGACATACACCGCCGTTTTGCTCTCGCCCGAATGCAGTATGGCGAAGGCGTCGTAGCAGAGCGCACGATTGGTCGGCCGCGCTGCGAGCAGCGGCGGCTTGCCGTTGGCGAACAGGCGAAGGCACGCTGAGAAATCTTCTGTGGCATGGCTGGCCGGTGAATGGGCCAGAACGAAAACCAGGACGGCGACTGCTTTTTTTAATGTGAATCGGATCGTGTGGCCTCTAATTATCGAATGGGCTGCGGCTTGCGGCCGGCATCAGTGTGGTTTCAGGAGCGCGCTATCGATCTATTTCTGTCGGCAAGCATCGCGTAGAGAATTCCGCCGACGATCAGAATCGCGCCAATGCCGAATTTCAGATCGACCTGCTCGCCGAGCAGGGTGACGCCGAGCAGCACCGAGACCAGCGGTTGAAGCGGGTAGAACAGCGAGCAGGTGCTGGCTTCGACCAGCGACAGGCTCTTGTTCCACAGGATGTTCGGCAGCGCGGTGCAAATCACGCCGAGATACAAAAAGCACAGCATGTTCTGCGTGGAGAAGATCTCGCCATGGGGGACGACATAAAGTTCGAGGCAGGCAAAGGGCAGGGCGCAGACGACTGCGATCAGAATGGCGTAGGTGGTGAGCACGATAGGGTCATAGCTGCGGGTGATGCGCCTGACCGAAACCGAGGTGAGCGACCACAGGATGACCGAGCCCATCGAAAAGGCGATTCCCCAGGTCGTCCCGACCGTCTGCGCGCCGCCCAGGATGACGTAAGCGCCAACGAGCGTCGTGACCATCGCCACCAGCTTGCTGCGCGTGAGTCTTTCCTTGAGGATCAGTACGGCGAAGAAGGTGATGAAGATCGGGTTCGTCGCGTTGATCAGCGAAGCCACCGAAGCCCCCGCGTATTTGGTTCCGACGATTTGCGCGCCGACCGAGACGAAATAGCCCACTGCACCGATGAAAAGGAAGTATTTCCAATCCTCGCGTTTGATTCGCATGCATTTGTTTTTGATGCGGGTCAGTGCGAAAAGCGCGATTGACGCAATGACGTAACGAAAGAAAAGCAGGGTAATCGGCGGTACCGTCTCAAGTGCGATGCGGGTGACGGTGTACAGGCTTCCCCAGATCGACGTGGTGAGCGAAAGAAACAAATATGCCTTTCGACGATCTGCGCTCGTGACTGAATTTGGCAAAGGAATGACGCCTGATCTGGGTATGGGAACGATGAAATTTGTTGTTGCAATGAAAATGCGCCGAAAACCGCGCCAACAGCCGCGCGTCCGCTTGTCGATTGCTCGTCCGGTCGCTCGGCGCTGCGATGTGAATCGACGGCGGGGGGAGAGTATAGCCGGTCGGCGGGGTAATCGATCGCGCGCATCCGGCAACAACACGTTGGGGCGACAACTTTAGGCAGCGGCATCAGCCTCGACGACCCATATTCCGTATTGTTCCGTCGTCACTGTCCCGCGGATGGCGGCGGGTTAGCCTTGAGCCAGTCGAGTTGTGCGGTCACTGCGTAAATGAACTGAAGTCTGCTGCTGTACCATATCCATGAAAAGAGGGAGGGGTAACATGGGACAAACAGAGAACATCAAGCATCAGCGTCAAGCCGGACCGCTTTCGGGGCATGGCATATGAGCAATGCTGCCCGTGCGGCGAGCCTCGAGTTGTGTGCGTCAAGTTGTGCAAAAAGGTAATCCGGTCTTTGGTTGATCCTTTTGTACGCTGTCGGTGACGCGGAGGGCGTAGCCCGGAGCGACACCG
>JAGTRW010000028.1 GCA_018262095.1 Pseudomonadota bacterium | reverse complement strand
CATCCGCGGCGTGATCCCGTTCATGATCGCGCAGACCATCGTGATGTTCCTGCTCGTCGTCTTCCCCGAGATCGTCATGCTGCCGCTCAAGTGGATGACGCACTAAGTTCTTTGTGACGACGGCGGGCTGCGGCCCGCCGCTAGGGATCGGGTTTGACGGCGATACCGAAAGTCCGCCAATGCGCGGGATTTTCGGTACTGGCGGTTCGCCGAATGTTGTGCTGGTGCTTGCGGTTTGGGCTCAGATGCGACATCGTTTCGTTTTGACGGGTTGTTGACTACTTGAAAAGGCGAGTAGCGAGAGGAAATAAAATAGTCCTGAATGCCCGTTTTTCATTATTGGAAATCGTGTGACGACGCTCAAAGATGTAGCCAAAATTGCCGGGGTATCACGTGCGACGGTCTCCCTGGTTTGTCGGGAGAGCCCGTTGGTCGCCGAGAAAACGCGCTTGAGGGTAGAGCAGGCGATGGCCGAAGTCGGCTACGTTTATAACCGAAGCGCTGCCAACCTCAGGTCGTCGCATTCGAATACCGTTGGTTTGATCATTCCGGACATCGCCAACCCGGTTTATGCCGATCTGCTGACCGGCATAGAGGACGTGCTCGATCCCTTGGGCAAGGTCGTTTTCGTCGCCGACACTAATGAACTGTTCGAGCGTCAGTCCCGGTTCCTGTTGCGTATGCTGGAGATGCGCGTTGATGGATTGATCATCAGCACGGTATCCGGCACGTCGCCCGCCGTATTGAGTCCCTATTCCCGCGAGGGCGTTCCCGTGGTGCAGGTGTTGCGCATGATGGACGGTGCGCCCTTCGATTATGCCGGGATAAACAATCGGCTCGGTACGCGGCGCGCCGCCGATTTTCTTCTGGATCTCGGGCATCAGCGACTAGCCTTCATCGGTAGTTCGATCTCGCCGTCGGTCAACGACGAGCGTTACCAAGGCTTTTGTGACGCTGTTCAGGCGCACGGTCTGTTGCCCGAATCGATGCACGCGATCAACTGTCGACACACTTATGGCGATGCCGCGCAGGCGACCAAAACGCTGCTCGCCAAACCGTCGCCGCCGACGGCCTTGGTCTGCTTCAACGATGTGATCGCCTTTGGCGCCACCCTGGGCTTGTATGAACTCGGCCTGCTGCCTGGTCACGATGTCTCGGTGATCGGCTTTGACGATATCGAAGGCGCGGCCAGCTGGCGGCCTCCTCTGGCGACGATGTCGATCGAAGCCCGTTTGATCGGCAGGCACGCGGCAACCTTTCTCGCGCAGCGCATGGAAAACCACGATTTGCCGGTACGCAGTCTGGTCAGCGAGGCGGTTTTGAAAAAGCGTGAATCGAGCAGCGCACCGAGGAAATCCGCAACGGCTTGAAGTCGACGCACGGGAGAATGGAGCTTGCAGCAGAATTTGTCGAGGCAATCCGATCGCTTATGGAGCGAAAGCTATGTGGCTCTGCTTTCGGTCAATTTGCTGCTCTGCTTCGGCTTCTACATGTTGCCGGCCACCTTGCCGGCCTACGTGAAACAGATCGGCGGGACGAATTTCGAAGCCAGTCTGGTGATCGGCATGTTTTCGATCATGTCGCTCGCGTCGCGAGTGATTTCGGGAACGGTCGTCGATGCCGCCGGCGAGAAAAAAGTCATTCTGACCGGCATCGTGATCATTGCCGTGACGACGCTTTCCTTCGTCTGGATGCCGGTCGACGGCATCTTGTGGCTGCGCAGTCTGCAAGGTGTCGGTTGGGGCCTGTCTACCGCCGCCATCGCCACCGCAGTGTACAAGGTGGTCCCCGAAAAGCGACGCGGCGAGGGTTCTGGGTACTATTCATTGACCGTCATCATCTCGCTGTCGCTGACACCGCTGGTCGCCATCTTGTTGATGAGTTCGTTCCGCTTCTCGCTGGTGCTCGGCGCTTCGGCCTTGCTGACCGGTGCCGCGCTGCTGCTGCTCAGAAAGGGCTTGTCGTCACTGCCGCCTATCGATGGTCGGCGCGGAAGCTATCGCCGAATTACGCTGCAGAATGTTTTCGAACAAGGAGCGCTGCTGCCGTCGTTCCTCTGTTTCGTACTTTCGGTCCCGTTGTGCGGGGTCATGGCTTACCTGGTTCTGTTTGGCAGGGAACAGCAGATCGAGAACGTCTGGATCTTCTTCATTGGCTATTCAACGATGATTCTGCTCACCCGGCCATTCATCGGACGGCTGTTCGATCGGAGAGGGCATGCGATCATTATCCTGCCGGGCAGCGTGGCGATCGTTCTCGGCCTATTCGCGCTGTCGCTGGCGCAGTCGACGGCCATGCTCGTGGCGGCGTCGCTGTTGTATGGTCTGGGCTATGGTGCCGTCCATCCGTCGCTGCAGACCTGGGCGGTGAATCGCTGTCCGGCTGACCGCAAAGCCGCTGCTAACGGACTCTTCATGTCGGCGATCGATCTTGGCTACATCGTTGGCGCCGTCGTTCTCGGCTACCTGGCTGGACGAGACAGCTACGCCATGATGTACCGCTATTCGACGCTGGCCATGCTGGTGTTTGTGGCCGTCTATCTGTACGATCGGGCAGGGACTGTCCAGGCCCAAGTCGCCATCGATGCCCACGGCGGCCGAGAATAATAGCTTCGGGCCGGGCATGAATCGTGTTTTTCGGGCATTTGAAATGCGTGAAATGTTGAAGGCCCGCGCCAAAACCCGCAGTAATCGGTTCAATTTCTTGCCGACAAGTTGGCGAACAGGCTATAATCCGCGCCTCGCTTCGCCGAGCGAGATAAACATCCACTAATCTGGCGTTGGCTCTATCAAACTGGGGCTGCGTCGCTATTTTCGAAAGAGAGTTTGATATGGCGATCAATGTTGCGCAAAAAGCGCAGATCATGACTGATTTTCAGCGTGTCGCAGGTGACACCGGTTCTTCCGAAGTCCAGGTCGCTTTGCTGACCGCACGCATCAATGACCTGACCGGTCACTTCAAAGAGCACGTCAAGGATCACCACTCGCGTCGCGGCCTGCTGCGTATGGTGAGCCGTCGTCGCAAGCTGTTGGACTACCTGAAGCGCACCAACGTCGATTCCTATCGTGCGCTGATTGCCCGCCTCGGCCTGCGCAAGTAAGCCTGCCCGCCAGACCGCGGTGCGGTTGGAGTGCAGATGATTCGAATGGATAACAGCGGCCAGCCCCCAGTGGGTTGCGCCGCTGTTGTTGTTTTTAGAGCTTTACGCCATGTTGGCGCGTCGTTGAATTGCGTATCGGTGTCGTGGGTGCGCGCGTTTAACTATTGAGAGAGGAAATAATGTTTACTATCGCCAAAAAATCGTTCACCTATGGTGCTCACCAGGTGACGCTGGAAACCGGTGAGATCGGCCGTCAGGCCGGTGCTGTCATCATGGTCACGGTTGATGATACGGTCGTGCTGGTCTCGGTGGTCGGCAACAAGTCGGTCAAGCCCGGACAGGATTTTTTCCCGCTGACCGTCGACTACATTGAAAAAACGTATGCCGCCGGCCGGATTCCCGGTGGCTTCTTCAAGCGCGAAGGCCGCCCTTCGGAAAAGGAAACGCTGACCTCGCGCCTGATCGACCGTCCGCTGCGTCCGCTCTTCCCCGAAGGTTTTTACAACGAAGTCCAGGTTGTCGCGATGGTCGTTTCGCTCAACCCGGAAGTCGATCCGGACATCCCGGCGATCATCGGCGCTTCGGCGGCGATGGCCGTTTCCGGTATCCCGTTTGATGGCCCGCTCGGCGCCGCCCGCGTCGGCTATATCGATGGCCAGTACGTGCTCAACCCGACGCTGACGCAGCTCAAGAGCAGCCAGCTCAACCTGGTCGTCGCCGGTACGCAATCGGCGGTGCTGATGGTCGAGTCGGAAGCCGACATTCTGCCCGAGGACGTGATGCTTGGCGCCGTGGTTTACGGCCACGAGCAGATGCAGGTGGTGATCAACGCCATCAACGAACTGGTCGAAGAAGCCGGCAAGCCGGAATGGGATTGGGCGCCCGCCGCCAAGAACGAAGAGCTGGTCGCCAAGCTCAACGCGCTGGTCGAAGCCGACCTGCAGGACGCCTTCCGCATCGCCAACAAGCAGGCGCGCACGCTGCGCATCCGCGAAATTTCCGACAAGGCGGTCGATGTGCTGACGGCGGGCGACAATGCCCCCGACGCCAACACTATCAAAAATCTGTTCTTCGACGTCGAAGCCAAGATCGTTCGCAGCCGCATCCTGGGCGGCGAGCCGCGCATCGACGGTCGCGATACGCGTACCGTTCGCCCGATCGCCATCCGTTCGGGCGTTCTGCCGCGCACCCACGGCTCGACGCTGTTTACGCGTGGCGAAACGCAGGCGCTGGTCGTTGCCACGCTGGGTACCGGCCGCGACGAACAGATCATCGATTCGCTGGCCGGCGAATACCGCGAGCGTTTCATGCTGCATTACAACTTCCCGCCCTACGCGACCGGCGAATGCGGTCGTGTCGGTACGCCCAAGCGTCGTGAAATCGGCCACGGTCGTCTGGCCAAGCGCGCGATGATCGCCGTGTTGCCGAAGCCGGAAGACTTCTCCTACACCATGCGCGTCGTTTCCGAAATCACCGAATCCAATGGTTCGAGCTCGATGGCTTCGGTCTGCGGTTCGTCGCTGGCGTTGATGGATGCCGGTGTGCCGCTCAAGGCGCACGTCGCCGGTATCGCCATGGGGCTGATCAAGGAGGGCAACCGTTTTGCCGTGCTGACCGACATCCTGGGCGACGAAGATCACCTCGGCGACATGGACTTCAAGGTCGCCGGTACCGAAACGGGCGTCACCGCGTTGCAGATGGACATCAAGATCCAGGGCATTACCAAGGAAATCATGCAGGTCGCGCTGGCGCAAGCCAAGGAAGCGCGTCTGCACATCCTGGCGCAGATGCAGAGTTCGGCCGCCGGTCCGCGCCAAGAAGTGTCGACCTACGCGCCGCGCCTCTACACCATGAAGATCAATCCGGAGAAGATCCGCGACGTGATCGGCAAGGGCGGTGCGGTGATTCGCGCCATCACCGAAGAAACCGGAACGACGATCGACATCAAGGAAGACGGCACGATCACCATCGCTTCGGTCAGCGGCGAAGCGGCTGATGCCGCCAAGGCGCGCATCGAGGCGATTACCGCCGACGTCGAAGTCGGCAAGATCTACGAAGGCACCGTGCTCAAGCTGCTCGATTTCGGCGCCATCGTCAGCATCCTGCCGGGTCGCGACGGTCTGCTGCACATTTCGCAGATCGCCAACGAGCGCGTCAATGCCGTTGCTGATTACCTCAAGGAAGGCCAGAAAGTTCGCGTCAAGGTGCTCGAGGCCGACGAAAAGGGTCGCGTCCGTCTGTCGATGAAAGCGGTGAGCGTGGAAGAGGGCGGTGTGGCGGCCAAGCCGGTCGAACCCCAGGCGTAAATCGTTTCACGCAGGACAATAAAAAAGGACGCCTCGGCGTCCTTTTTTATTGAGCGACTTGAAGTGTCGCTTACGTAGTCGCCTACTTGGCGACCTGTCTTTCGCGAACTTCCTCAAGCGTCTTGCAATCGATGCAGAGCGTTGCCGTCGGACGTGCTTCGAGCCGCTTGATACCGATCTCGACGCCGCAGCCGTTGCAGTAACCGTAGTCGCCGCTCTCAATGTGATCGATCGTTTCCTCGATCTTCTTGATCAGCTTGCGTTCGCGGTCGCGGTTGCGCAATTCGATGGCAATGTCGGTTTCCTGACTGGCGCGGTCATTGGGGTCGGCGAATACCGTCGCCTCGTCCTGCATGGTATGTACCGTGCGCTCGATGTCCTTCATCAGCTCCATCTTGAGTGTCTCGAGGATGGTGCGGAAATGAGCCAGTTGTTTGCTGCTCATGTATTCCTCGCCCTTTTTGGCAACATAGGGAGTGAAATGTTTGTGGAACTGTTCTATATCCATCTAAGCACCTAATTCTAAAGTGATTTTATTTGTAGCTTGACCAAATGATGATGAAGATTTGGTGTTAATTATATGGAACATAACATAAGCGCCTGATTTTGGTTTTTGTCTATGCAAAAACAATTTTATTGGCGAGCGTTTCTTCATGCATGTCCAGGAACCATCCGTTTGTTGTTGCAAGGAGGCGATTAAATATCAGAAATATCGTCACACTGCAAGCAATCAATAGCGCGCCAGTCTAGGCATGCGTTCTGGTGATGCTCTGAATAGACCGCTACGCCTTGTATTTTGCACCAATGCGATTTTCTCTTGCGCTCCTGTGATTTACGAGCGATCAATAAAAAAGCCGTGTGCGATTGACCTTGGACGGCCTGCTCTGTAGAATGCGCGCTTCTCGGGGCGTAGCGCAGCCTGGTAGCGCATCTGCTTTGGGAGCAGAGGGTCGTGAGTTCGAATCCCACCGCCCCGACCAGTATTTCAGGCAGCAAAAAGCGGTACCGGAGGAGGGGGATTCTCCGCCGTCTCGTAATTCGCGCCCGTAGCTCAACTGGATAGAGCACCGGCCTTCTAAGCCGGGGGTCGGGGGTTCGAGTCCCTCCGGGCGTACCAAGCAACACCAATCGATACAGCGGATTGATCGTCCGCTGTTTTTCGTTGACTGGGTGGCTGGCTTATGATCTTCCGCTTTTCTCTCTATGGCTTCCTGAAGAACCAGCGCTACTTCGAGCCATTCATGATGCTGTTTCTGCTCGGCAGCGGGAACTCCTTTGCCACGGTTGGTTTTTTGATCGGCTTTCGGGAACTCTGCATCAACGCGACCAATATTCCTGCCGGCGCGATTGCCGACCTGTATGGGCGCCGCCGCTGCATGCTGGTCTCGTATCTGGCGTACATGATCGCCTTTCTGTGTTTCGGTCTATGTCCGGATCAACTTCCCTACCTTTTCATCGCCGTGTTTTTCTTCGGCATCGGCGAGGCGTTTCGCGAAGGGACGCACAAGTCGATGATCTTCACCTGGTTGCGGCTTAACGGCCGGATGGACGAGAAGACCAAGGTCTATGGCTACACGCGCTCGTGGTCGAAAATCGGCTCAGCCGTTTCCATTCCGATAGCGACAGCCATCGCTTATTGCACCGACCATCTCAATACCCTTTTCTTGGCGGCGCTCGTCCCCTACAGCATCGGTTTCATCTCGCTGTGCACCTATCCGAAGGAACTCGACGGGCGACCGGAAGGGGAGGCGAGCATCAAACGTATTTTTGTCCATATGTGGCAGACTTTGCGCGATTCGATAAAGATTGCCGGTTTGCGTCGTCTGATGGTCGAATCGATGAGTTTTGAAGGCTTCTTCGACGTCGTCAAGGATTACCTGCAACCGATGATCAGGGCGATGGTTCTGGGCGTCCCCTTGCTGCTCACGCTTGGCGATGACAAGCGCAGCACCTTGCTGATCGGTGCGGTCTATTTTATTTTTCATCTCGGTTCGGCCTGGTCGAGTCGCCAGTCACATCGGTTGAGCCAGCGTTTTGGCGACGATGATGGCGCCAGCGGTTTCATGTGGTGGGGAATGACGCTGATTTACCTGGCGATGTTGCCCTGTCTTGCTCTGGATTTCTACTATCCAGTGTTGGTCCTGTTTTTCCTGTTATTCCTGATGCAAGGCGCCTGGCGTCCGTTGATCATCAGCCGTTTCGACGCCTATTCACCCGAAACACACGGCACCAGCATCCTGTCGGTCGAGAGCCAGTCGCAAACCTTCGCCAAGATGTTGTTCGCGCCGGCGCTCGGCTTTGCTATCGACTTAATCGCCCGTGCCGGATCGGGGGGGAGCGGGAAATTCTGGCCGATCGCTGCGGTCGGGGTTGTGATCAGCGTATCGATGGTGCTCAGCGTCAAGACAGGCAATCGGCGGGGCCGAATAGCACAGTGAGAATCGCACGTGGTCGGACCGAGTCGTCGTCAATCCGTTTTTTTACCGGTGCCGAGCAGAGAAAAAGCGCACAAAATTGGACTGCGCAATATTTGTACGGTAGAATGCGGTCCGGTTGAGAACAAAGCAGCTTTCGCGAGTTCTGATTCTAATTGAATCAATGGCTTATGGTTTTTGTTTGGCCTGACCGATCGAAAGTGTCAGTTCTCGTAGCACAGAGTTTGTCAGAACAATGGCGGTGTTAGCTCAGTTGGTAGAGCATTGGATTGTGATTCCAAGGGTCACGGGTTCGAGCCCCGTACGTCGCCCCAAATCAAAGCCCCTGATACCAATGGTTTCAGGGGCTTTTTTCTTGCGCTCTAGAGGGGCTGGACTCGTGCTCGTTCCGTTACTCCGATCCCTCTTTCTCCGCGCTGACTGGATACGCAACCATATCGCTTTCGGGATAGGGGGCGCTCAGAGCATGCAGGCGATTCACGTCATTGGCGTTCGGGTCCAGCCATTCAGCGTAGTTCTCGGGGCGGATGATGACCGGCATGCGATTGTGAATCTCGGCGATCAGCGCGTTTGGAGCCGTGGTCAGGATTGAGAAGGTGGCAACTTCGCCCGTGGGGCCATGCCAGAACTCAAGCAGACCGCCCATGCCGAAGGGTTGGTTGTTCTTCATATGGATCAGATAGGTTTGTCGCTGACCTGCCGTCGGTTTCCATTCGTAGAATGCGTCGGCAGGAATCAGAATGCGGTTTTGCCTGAAGGCATTTCGGAGCATTGGCTTGATCGCCGCCGTTTCGACCTTGGCGTTGATCAGTCTGACGAGTGTTTCGGTGACTTCGGTCCAGGCGGGAATCAAGCCCCACAGCGCCAGAGAGAGGCAGCGGTTGTTCGCAGCGTCCGTGCGGATGATCGGCGCCACCTGGCCGGGGGCCAGATGGTAGCGCGGGTAGAAATCAAGGTCGTCATCGGGAATCTTGAAATGCTCCCGGATCTTGTCTAGAGGGCAGTAGAGAGCAAATTGTTTGCACATGCTGCAAGCATAACTCAACTTTTTGTCTTTGGCGATTATCGGATACGAGCCAAGGCTCCGGCGGCAAAGATACTTTGTAATCGACGCTTGAATTTCCTATTCTTGTGGGGCGCGGCGAACCTTGGCTGGCGGCTCGAATCGTTGCTCAGTGCTTACTGAAATAGGGCGAAAGCTAGCCGAATAGCGAAGCGCGAGCAGTTTTTTCCCCGCTTGAGCATCATGGGGGATGTCGACCATGAACAAAATTAGGATTGCGACCGTCTGGCTCGATGGCTGTTCGGGTTGCCATATGTCATTTCTCGACATGGACGAACGGCTGCTCGCCATCGCCGACCAGATCGATCTGGTGTACAGCCCGCTGGTCGACGCCAAGGTCTTTCCGGAAAACGTCGATCTGACCTTCGTCGAAGGGGCAGTGAGCAATGACGACGACCTGCACAAGCTCAAGATTGTCAGGTCGCGCACCCGGCTGCTGGCGGCGCTCGGCGATTGCGCGGTGACCAGTAACGTTCCCGGTATGCGCAATTACTTCAGCCGCGACGAAATCCTGCGCCGTGCGTACCTTGAAAATGCCTCGTTCAATCAATCGATCCCGAGCGAAGTTATCCCGCGCCTGCTGCCCAAATCAAAGCCGATTCACGAGATCGTCAAGGTCGATCTCTTCGTTCCCGGTTGTCCGCCGCATGCCGAAAGCATTTTCACCGCACTCGCGGCGCTGCTCGAAGGCCGATTGCCTGATCCAGGAAGCACGCTGCGCTTCGGCTAAGGTCCGGGAGTTACTATGACCAAGCTCATTACCATTGACCCGGTCACACGAATCGAAGGCCACTCCCGGATCACGATCCGACTCGACGAGCACGGCGAAGTCGATATCGCCCGGCTGCACATCACGCAGTTCCGGGGTTTCGAGAAGTTCGTCGAGGGCCGGCCGTTTCAGGAAATGCCGTCGCTGACCGCGCGCACCTGCGGCATCTGTCCGATCAGTCACCTGCTGGCATCGGCCAAAGCCTGCGACGAGATCATGGCGGTGCGCATCCCCGAATCAGCGGCGATGCTGCGCCGGCTGATCAACTACGCGCAGATCATCCAGTCGCATGCACTGAGCTTCTTCCATCTGAGTTCGCCCGACCTGTTGCTGGGAATGGATTCGGACCCCGCGTTGCGCCACATTCTTGGCGTCGCAGCGAAGTTTCCCGAACTCGCCAAAGACGGAATCTGGCTGCGCAAGTTCGGCCAGCAGATCATCGAACTGACGAGCGGCAAACGGATTCATCCGTCCTGGATCGTTCCCGGCGGCGTCAATCAGGCGCTAAGTCCTGAGGCGCGCGATGCTATCGTCGTGCAGCTTTCGCAGGCGTTAGCCATCGCTCGCAAGACGCTCGATTGGTTCAAGCCGGTGATCAGCCGCTTTCAGGACGAGATCGACAGCTTTGCGAATTTCCCGAGCCTGTTTATGGCGCTGGTCTCTCCCGATGGAACGATAGAGCACTACGACGGATCGATTCGCATCGTCGATGCGCAGCGCCGGATCGTCGCCGATCAAATCGCCGCATGCGACTATGCGGACACTATCGGCGAAGCCGTCGAAGCTGACAGCTATCTTAAGTCGCCTTACTTCAAGCTGCTCGGCTATCCGCAGGGGATCTACCGTGTCGGTCCGCTGGCGCGCCTCAATGTCTGCGAGCGCTTGGGAACGCCGCTCGCCGAGAGCGAACTTGGGCAGTTCCGCGCCTTGCAGCCGGACGGCGCGGTATTGAGTTCGTTCCACTACCATTGCGCGCGCCTGATCGAAATACTCCACGCGCTTGAACGCGTTGGTGAGTTGCTTGCTGCACCGGAAATTCTGGGTATGCCGGTGCGCGCCATCGCCAACCCGAACAAGCGCGAAGGCATTGGTGTTTCCGAGGCGCCGCGCGGTACGCTGATCCATCATTACCGTATCGACGACAACGGCCTGATCAGCTGGGCCAACCTGATCATCGCCACCGGTCACAACAATCTGGCGATGAACCGGGGGATCACGCAGGTCGCCAAACGCTTCGTCAAGGCAGCGAAAATCAGCGAGGGCGCGCTCAACCGCGTCGAAGCGGTGATCCGCTGTTTCGACCCGTGCCTGAGCTGCTCGACGCACGCGCTCGGGCAGATGATGCTGCGCATCGAACTGGTCGATCCGGCCGGCGAGATGCTCGATTGCTGCGAGCGCTGACAATGATCACGTGTCCGGATTTCACCGCGCGATGCGACGAGTTTCGGCGACCAGTCATGTCGCCGCGCCTGGCGCTGTTGATCATCGGCTACGGCAATGCGCTGCGCGGCGACGACGGCGCCGGAATCCGCGCGGCGACGATGATCGCCGCGCGAGACTCGCCGATACGCGTGATCGTCACTCATCAACTGACTCCCGAGCTGGCCGAAGATATTGCACGTGCGGCGCAAGTGGTGTTTGTTGACGCCTACGCGGCCAAGGAGCCCGGCGCCAAGCTTCGCATCGAACGAATCGGTGCTGACGATGCGCACAGCGTGCCGGGTCATCACGGCGATCCGGCGCGCCTGCTCGCTCTGGTCGGCCGGCTCGGCGGCAGCGTTCCTGATGCCTGGGTTGTCGGGATCCCGGCTTTTCGCTTCGCCACGGGCGAGACCATTTCTCCCGAAACCGCGCAGCGGATCGACGAGGCAGTTGCCCTATTCGGCGAGTGAAAGGGGGTTGAGATGATCGCTGCGCAAAGCAAACCTCTCGCTGAAGAAATCATCGATGAAGTCATCGCGCGTCATCCCGAGCGGACCGGCGACGTGCTTGCCATCCTCGAGGAAATCCAGCAACTTCATCCGCTCAAGTATTTGCCGCCGGAAACGCACGAGTTCGTCGCGCAGAAGATGGGCGTCGCGCGTTCGCAGCTTATGAGCGTCATCACCTTCTACGCTTTCTTCAATCTCAAGCCGCAGGGCCGGCACACGGTCACCGTTTGTCGTGGCACGGCGTGTCACACGCGCGGATCGAAGCAATTGCTCGATGGACTCAAGGCCGCCGCCGGGTTTCGCGACGACGATGACGAAGTCGGGTCCGAATGCGGCGCGGCGACGTCATTTACGACGCCCGATTGTCAACTCACCATCCGCACCGTCGCCTGTTTCGGCCAGTGCGCACTGGCGCCGGTCGCGGCGATCGACCACGAAATCTACGGCCACGTCAGCGATTTGAGATTGCGCAAACTGGTCGCGGCGATCGACGCAGACACCGGAGCGGCGCCATGAAAATTCACGATCTCGATGGATTGCACGACGCCCGACGCACGGGGATGATGAAGATACTGCCGGGCAAACCGCGTATCGGTGTCGGCCTGGGTACCTGCGGCATCGGCAACGGCGCGCGCGACGTGTTTGACGCGATCAAAGACGCGCTCAAGCGCTGTGGTGTCGACGCGCAACTGACCAAGCTCGGTTGCTTCGGTTTCTGCGCCGCCGAACCGCTGGTCAACATCCATCTTCCCGGTTTCCCATTGATCGTTCTCGGTCGGGTCAGGCCGCAAGATGCGCTCGCCATCGTCGAATCCATCGCGGCGGGTCAGCCGCCGCTCGACAAGGCGATCTGCCGGATCGACGAATGGGACCACCTGACCGGTCACGTGATGTACGGCCGCGGTTTTGCCGACCTGCCGCACTGGGACGAAATAGCTTTCTTCAAGGGGCAGAAGAAAATCGTTCTCAGAAATTGCGGTCTGATCAATCCCGAAGACATCGAGGAATACATCGCGGTCGGCGGCTATCATGCGCTCTACCAGGCGATGCAGAAGCCGGGCGTTGGCGAGATCATCGAGGAGGTCAAGAAATCGAAACTGCGCGGACGTGGCGGCGCCGGTTATCCGACCGGCGTCAAGTGGGACCTGCTGCGCAAGGCCGGCAGTGGACTGCAAGACGGACAGAAATACATCATCTGCAACGCCGACGAGGGCGACCCCGGCGCGTACATGAACCGCAACGAGATCGAGAGCGATCCGCACATGCTGATCGAAGGCATGCTGATCGGCGCATTCGCGATGGGCGCCAGCGAAGGCATCGTCTACTTGCGCGCCGAGTATCCGCTCGCCGTCGAGCGCTTGAAACACGCGCTCGCCGAGGCGCGCCAATTCGGGCTGGTCGGCGAACACATCCTGGGAACCGATTTCAACTTTGACATCAAGCTCGTCGAGGGCGCCGGCGCCTTTGTCTGCGGCGAAGAGACGGCGATGATCGCCTCGCTTGAGGGCCACGCCGGACGCCCGCGCCCGCGTCCGCCGTTCCCTGCGCAAAAGGGTCTGTGGGGAATGCCTACCAACATCAACAACGTCGAGACCTGGTGCAACATCCCGGTGATCATCGAGCGCGGTGGATCGTGGTTCGCGCAAACCGGGACAGCGAGCAGCTCGGGAACCAAGGTCTTCTCGCTGGTCGGCAAGGTCGTCAACACCGGCCTCGTTGAACTACCGCTCGGAACGCAACTCAAGACGATGATCTACGAAATAGGTCAGGGCGGCCAAGGTGCTCCCGATGGCAAGCGAGTCAAGGCGGTGCAATCGGGCGGGCCGTCGGGCGGCTGTATTCCGGCATCGAGTTTCGACGTCGCGATCGACTACGAATCGCTGCTGCAGCTCGGCGCGATCATGGGTTCGGGCGGCATGGTGGTGATGGACGAAGACAATTGCATGGTCGATGTCGCGCGCTATTTTCTGGAGTTTACGCACGCCGAATCGTGCGGAAAATGCATCCCGTGTCGCGCCGGGCTCGATCAGGCGCTGACCCTGCTCAACAAGATCAGCGCCGGCAAAGCCAGCGACGCCGACGTCGAACTGCTCGAAGAACTCGTGCCGATGATCCGCGAAATGTCGCTGTGCGGGCTCGGTCAGAGCGCGCCCAATCCGGTGCTCACGACGCTACGCCATTTCCGCCGTGAGTACGACGAGCACTTGCGCGCGCATCGCTGCCGCGCTGGCGTCTGCGATTCGCTCTTCCTCTCGCCGTGCGAGAATTCATGCCCGCTGCACATGCGCATTCCGCTCTTCCTCGAATTGACCCGGAGCGGGCAAATCGCGCAGGCCGCCGAGTTGATCTGGCTCGACAACCCGCTGCCCGGATCGACCGGGCGAATCTGCCAGCATCCGTGCGAAAGCCAGTGCCGTCGAGCTCACGTCGATGCGCCGGTCAATATGCGTGAAGTCCATCGCTTCATCGCCGACCAGGTCTTTGCGGGCGCGCTGCTGGGTGAGATCAAGGCTCGACTTGCCAGGCGTCGCCTGCCGTCCAGCGGCAAGCGCGTCGCGATCGTCGGCGCCGGTCCCTCCGGGCTTAGCGCGGCTTTTTATCTCGCGTTGTTCGGGCACCAGGTGACTGTTTTCGAGGCGCGCGAGGCGGCTGGCGGCATGCTGCGTTACTCGCTGCCGCAATACCGCCTTCCCCGGGCAATGCTCAGGCAGGAAATCGACGTCATCGAAAGCCTGGGTGTCGCCTTCCGCTTTGGCCAAAAGCTTGGTGCAGGCGTTTCGCTCGACGTGCTCGAGGCCGACAACGACGCCGTCTTCCTGGCGACCGGAACGTGGAGTGCGGCGAGCGCGGGTGTCCCCGGCGAGGAATCGCCGGGCGTCTGGCATGCGATCGATTTTCTCGAACAGGTCGCGCGCGATCAGCCGACGACGATCGGCAAGCGGGTTGTGGTCATCGGCGGCGGCAACGCTGCGGTCGATTCGGCGCGAACCGCGCTACGCGCCGGCTGCGCGGTGACCATCGCCTATCGCCGCGAACGCCAGGACATGCCGGCGATCGCCGAGGAAGTGCGCGATGCGGAAATGGAGGGCGTCAAGCTGATGTTCTTGGTCGCGCCGCAACGCGTCGTTTGCGACCAGCGCGGGCGAGTCACCGGCATCGAATTGATGCGAACCAGGCTCGGCGATTACACGCTCGACGGCCGCCGGCGTCCGGTGTCGACCGGCGATACCTTTGTCGTCGATTGTGACAACCTGATCCTGGCGATCGGTGAGCGGCCCGACGTCGAACCGTTGCGCCGCTGCGGAATTCACGTTCGCGAGAACGGTACTGCGGCGGCCGACTGGGTCACCTATGAAACCAACCGTCAGCGCGTCTTTGCCGGCGGCGATCTGGTGACCGGCGCGTCGAACGTGTCGTCGACGATGGCGACCGGCAAGGATGCGGCGCGAGCGATCGACGCCATCCTCTGTGGCGAGGATCGCCTCGCACAGGTACTCGGCGCCTTTGCCGTCGCCCAACGCGTAGCGCTCGAGCCCGAGGGCGGTGCGCGCAATTCGTCGCCTGAACTCGCGGTGTTGCAGCGCCGGACCAGCGATGCCGAAGTGCTGCTCGGACTGACGCCCGAAATGGCGCACGCCGAGAGCCGCCGCTGCCTGCGCTGCGACGTCCGCGACCCCGCTGCGGCGAAAGGATGAAGCCATGGCCAAGACCGTTACGCTCAAAATTTCCGGTGCCGAGCTGACCGCCAGCGAAGGGACGACGATTCTCGATCTGGCGCGTGATAACGGCTTTTTCATTCCGACGCTGTGCCACTTCAAGGGGCTGTCTGCGGTCGGCGCCTGCCGTCTGTGCCTGGTCGAAATCCGCGGCGTGCCGCGCTTGCTTGCCGCGTGCGCGACGCGGGTCGCCGAGGGAATGGACATCTCTATCGATTCTTCCCGGCTCACCAAGTACCGTCAGATGATCGTCGAATTGCTGCTCGCTGAACGTAACCACGTCTGCGCGGTGTGCGTCGCGAACGGGCACTGCGAGCTGCAATCGCTGGCGCAGCGACTCGGCGTGACGCACACGCGCTATCCGTATCGCTATCCACGCTTCAAGTTCGACGCCTCGCATCCGAGATTCAACTACGATCCCAATCGCTGCATCTTGTGCACGCGCTGCCTGCGTGCCTGCGAAGAGGTCGAAGGCGCGCGCACCTGGAACGTCATGGGGCGCGGCATCAACTCGCGCCTGGGCTGCGACCTCGATCAGCCGTGGGGGCGGGCGCTGAGTTGCACGTCGTGCGGCAAATGCGTCCAGGTCTGTCCGACCGGCGCGCTCAGCGAAAAAGGCTGCGCCGTCGGCGAGCGGACGGTGCGCCAAAATGTCCTGCCTTTCCTCAACATGATGCGCCACAGCGGCCGCTGATCAGGGTTTTGGACGATGCCCTGCAAGCCAATGTTTACGGGCATCTCCAGGCCGTCTTTGGTGGCCATGGCGGGCGCGCCCGGGTGCTGCCGGCGAGTCGAAAAATAGAGGCAATCCCTTGTTTTCCTTGCGGTCTTTGCGGTTCAGTGGTGAGATTCTGCGGTAGAATCCGCCCCCTATGACGACCCACACGATTCCCAAACCTCTTTTTTCTTACCGCAAGTACTGGGCCAAGCGCTTTGGCATCGCGCCATATCTGCCGATGTCGCGCGCCGAGATGGATGCGCTCGGCTGGGATTCGTGCGACGTCATCCTGGTCTCGGGCGACGCCTACATCGATCATCCGAGTTTCGGCATGGCGCTCGTCGGCCGATTGCTCGAAGCGCAGGGTTTCCGCGTCGGCATCATCTGTCAGCCCGACTGGCAGTCGGCCAAATCGTTCAAGGTGCTGGGCAAGCCCAATCTCTTCTTCGGCGTGACCGCCGGCAATATGGATTCGATGGTCAATCGCTACACGTCGGACCGCAAGATCCGCTCGGACGACGCCTACACGCCCAACGCCGAGCCCAACAAGCGGCCGGATCACGCCGTCGTCGTCTATGCCCAGCGCTGCCGCGAGGCCTACCGCGACGCCAACGTGATCATCGGCTCGATCGAAGCGAGCCTGCGCCGCATCGCGCACTACGATTACTGGTCGGACAAGGTGCGCCGCTCGGTGCTGCCCGATTCGAAAGCCGATATGCTGATCTTCGGCAACGCCGAGCGCGCCATCGTTGCGCTCGCGCACCGCCTGGGCGCCGGCGAGCCGATCGGTGAAATTCGCGACCTGCGCGGCACGGCTTTCATGGTGCCGCGCGGCTGGCTGCCCGCCGCCGACTGGTCGGAGGTCGATTCGACCGAGGTCGATTCGCCGGGGCCGCTGCTCCGCCACCTCAACCCCTACGACGTCGAACCCGAAAAGGGCAGCGAATCGGCATGTGCCAGCGGCGCCGCGCCAGGCAAGGCGCAGGTCATCGAGTTCAAGTCTGTGGCCCGCATGCCCAGGCTCGACCGCTCGCGCACCGCGATCCGCCTGCCGTCGTACGAGCAGGTGGTTGCCGACCCGGTGCTCTACGCGCACGCCTCGCGTACCTTCCATCTCGAATCGAACCCGGGTAACGCGCGTGCGCTGATCCAGGCGCACGGCGAGCGCGACGTCTGGCTCAATCCGCCGCCGATTCCGCTGACCACGCCGGAAATGGACGAGGTCTTCGCCGCGCCGTTCCAGCGCAAGCCGCATCCGTCGTACGGCGACGCCAAGATTCCGGCGTTCGAGATGATCCGTTTTTCGATCAACATCATGCGCGGCTGTTTTGGCGGCTGCACCTTCTGCTCGATCACCGAGCACGAAGGGCGGATCATCCAAAGCCGTTCGGAAGCGTCGATCCTGCACGAGATCGAGGAAATCCGCGACAAGACGCCTGGTTTCACCGGGACGATTTCCGACCTCGGCGGGCCGACCGCCAATATGTACCGCCTGGCGTGCAAGGATCCCAAGATCGAGTCGTCGTGCCGGCGCCTCTCCTGCGTCTTTCCCGGCGTTTGCGAGAACCTCAATACCGACCATGGATCGCTCATCGCGCTCTACCGCAAGGCGCGTGCGGTCCGCGGCGTCAAGCGCGTGTTGGTGAGTTCTGGTCTGCGCTACGATCTGGCCGTGCGCTCGCCCGAGTACATCAAGGAACTGGTCACGCATCACGTCGGCGGCTACCTCAAGATCGCCCCCGAGCATACCGAGGTCGGGCCGCTGGCGCACATGATGAAGCCGGCGATGAAGAGTTACGACGAGTTCAAGCGCTTGTTCGAGAAGTTCTCGAAGGAGGCTGGCAAGGAACAGTATCTGATTCCGTACTTCATCGCCGCGCATCCGGGGACGACTGACGCGGACATGCTCAACCTCGCGCTGTGGCTCAAGGAGAACAATTTCCGCCTCGACCAGGTGCAGACCTTCCTGCCGACGCCGATGGCGATCGCCACCGCGATGTACCACACGGAGCGCAATCCTTTGAAAAAGGTGACGCGCAGTTCGGCGCCGGTGCCGATTGTCCGCTCGGGTCGCCAGCGTCGCCTGCACAAGGCTTTTCTGCGCTATCACGACGCCGAAAACTGGCCGCTGCTGCGCGACGCGCTGCGGGCGATGGGTCGCGCCGATCTGATCGGCAATGGGAAAAAGCATTTGATTCCGTCGTTCCAGCCGCCCGGAACCGGCTTGCGTCACCAGGAGGCGCGCCATGCCAAGGCGTCACCGCGCGCCCCGGCACGCCTCGCGCAAAAGTCGTCCGGCAAACGCTGAAGAGATCTTTCAACTACAAATAGTTTGTCCGGTGCACCATTTGAGGCTCGAATCGTGCTAGGATTGCCGCCTTTTATCAAAGAGTTACCCCCACATGTCCCGTCCCGTTCGTAACATCGCCATCATTGCCCACGTCGACCACGGCAAGACCACGCTCGTCGATAAGCTGCTGCACCAGGCTGGTACCTTCTCCGCCCACCAGCACATCGCCGAGCGCGTCATGGATTCGAACGATCTGGAAAAGGAGCGGGGGATCACGATTCTGGCCAAGAATCTGGCCGTCGATTACCAGGGCGTGCACATCAATATCGTCGATACGCCGGGCCACGCCGACTTCGGCGGCGAGGTCGAGCGCGTGCTGTCGATGGTCGACGGCGTGCTGCTGCTGGTCGATGCCGTCGAAGGCCCGATGCCGCAGACGCGCTTCGTGACCAAGAAGGCGCTGGCCTTGGGGCTCAAGCCGATCGTCGTGGTCAACAAGGTCGACCGCGACGGCGCGCGTCCGGACTGGGTCGTCGACCACACCTTCGATCTTTTCGACAAGCTCGGCGCCAACGACGAGCAGCTCGATTTCCCGGTGATCTACGCTTCGGCGATCAACGGCTACGCGACGCTCGACCTGGCCAATCCGTCGCCCGACATGCGGCCGATGTTCGACGCGATTCTCAAGCACGTTCCGCCGCCACCGGCCGGCGAAATCGACGGTCCGCTGCAACTGCAGATTTCGGCGCTCGATTATTCGACCTACGTCGGTCGCATCGGCATTGGCCGAATTCAGCGCGGCCGTCTCAAGCCGGCGCAGCCGATTACGGTGATGTACGGTCAGCCTGACGCTGACGGCAAGTTCGAGCACGGCAATCCGAAAACGGCCAAGATCAACCAGATCTTCGGTTTCCGCGGCATCGAGCGCGTCTCGCTCGACGAGGCGGTGGCCGGCGACATCGTGCTGGTGACCGGCATCGAAGAGCTTTCGATCGGCTGCACGATCACCGACAACGAGAAGCCCGAAGCGCTGCCGATGCTCAAGATCGACGAGCCGACGCTGAACATGACGTTCATGGTCAATAGCTCGCCGTACGCCGGCACCGAAGGCAAGTTCGTGACCAGCCGCCAGATCCGCGAGCGGCTGACCAAGGAACTCTTGACCAATATGGCGCTGCGCGTCGAGGAAACCACCGATACCGATTCCTTCCTGGTCTCCGGTCGCGGCGAGCTGCATCTGACGATCCTGCTCGAAACGATGCGCCGCGAAGGCTTCGAACTCGCCGTCGGGCGTCCGCGCGTGATCTACAAGATGGTCGACGGCGTCGAGTGCGAACCTTACGAAATGCTCACGCTCGACGTCGAGGAAGCGCATCAGGGCGGCATCATGGAGGCGCTTGGTTATCGCAAGGGTGATCTGCTTGACATGGTTTCCGACGGTCGTGGTCGCGTTCGTCTCGAATATCGAATTCCGGCGCGCGGCCTGATCGGCTTCCAGGGCGAGTGCATGAACCTGACGCGCGGCACCGGGCTGATGAGTCACGTGTTCGACGAGTACGCGCCGGTCAAGGGCGACATGCCGGGACGTCGCAACGGCGTGCTGATTTCGGCCGAGCAGGGTGAAGCGGTGGCCTACGCGCTATGGAAACTGCAGGATCGCGGCCGCATGTTCTCGGTTCCTGGCGATCGCCTCTACGAAGGCATGGTCATCGGCATCCATTCGCGCGAGAACGATCTGGTGGTCAACCCGATCAAAGGCAAGCAGCTGACCAATATCCGCTCGTCGGGTACCGACGAGGCG
Organism: Pseudomonadota bacterium; assembly: GCA_018262095.1. Lineage (GTDB taxonomy): Bacteria > Pseudomonadota > Gammaproteobacteria > Burkholderiales > Rhodocyclaceae > Propionivibrio. Next base: position 34,985 of record JAGTRW010000028.1, on the reverse strand, counting down.
GTGCGCCTGGTGCCGCCGGTCGCGCTGTCGCTCGAGAGCGCCGTCGAGTTCATCGACGACGACGAACTCGTCGAGATCACGCCGAAGAACATCCGCATCCGCAAACGCTTCCTGACCGAGCACGAGCGCCGCCGCGCTTCGCGTAGCGAGGGTTAAGCCCAAGACCGCAGTTCTCCTGCGTTAAAAAAGGCCTGGCGATGTGTCTGCATCGTCAGGCCTTTGTCATTGGGCATCGCCGCGGCGAGAGCGCAGGGGCGAATTCGTTGGCTTCGTTGGATTCGTTGGTCGACAAAGCAAGGTCGCTGGCGGCGCCGGTGTTTGCCGCCAGCCTGCTTCGCCAGCGGCAAATCTTGCCGTTTTTGCTGCGTTGGGCGTTCTCAGCGCGGCGATAGCGGGGTGGCACGTCCTATGCGTTAACTCCCAGCGTTTATCTTGGTGGAGAAAATCACAATGCAAGTCAATGCCATGCAAAGCAGTGCCTCGTCGTTGCTGTCGTCAGCGTCGAGCCGCGCCAACACGACGGCCGATTTTCAAGCGGCGCTCGACGATGCGCAGCAGCGTCTGGTCGTCAGTGGCGGCGACGCGGCGAAGGTTTCGGCGACCCGCAAGACGGCGGGCGAAGAGCTCGTCGAGTACCAAAACAAGAGCGTGGGTCAGCATTTGCGCGAGGCAATCCTCGAGGAAATGGGGCTGACCGAAGGAGACCTCGACGCGATGCCGCCTGAGCAACGCGCCGCGGTCGAGGAAACGATCGCCGAAAAAATCAAGGAGCGACTGCTGGCGCAAGGCGAGGGCGCGCCCGGTTCGACAACCCCGGCGGCTTCGCTGCTGTCGCTGTTGACACATGGGCAGGCCGTCATCGAGCAGCTGTCAGCATCGAGCGCGACGTCGCTTGCTTGAGCGGCAAGCCGTCTGGCGGGTCTTTTTAAGCGCTGTCTGATCACTGTTTTCTTGCCGGCGATCAGTTCATGCTTGAAACTCGGGTTTCTGGAGGGTGGGGCACGCTTACGGGCTCTCCCGATCAGCAATCCGGAGTAAAATCCGCCCCATGACCTATCAAGTACTGGCCCGCAAGTGGCGTCCGAAAACCTTTGACAGCCTGGTCGGGCAGGAGCACGTCGTTCGCGCCTTGACCCATGCCTTGACCGAAAAGCGCTTGCATCATGCCTATCTGTTTACCGGCACGCGTGGTGTTGGCAAGACGACGCTGGCAAGAATTCTGGCCAAGTCGTTCAATTGCGAGAGCGGCATCACCGCGACGCCGTGCGGTGTCTGCTCGGCGTGCACCGAAATCGATTCGGGCCGCTTTGTCGATCTGCTCGAAGTCGATGCCGCGACCAACACCAAGGTCGATGAAATGCGGCAGCTGCTTGAGAACGCCGTCTATGCGCCGACGCGTGGCCGCTTCAAGGTCTATGTTATCGACGAAGTGCATATGCTCTCGAACTCGGCGTTCAACGCCATGTTAAAGACGCTCGAAGAGCCGCCGGAACACGTCAAGTTCATCCTGGCGACGACCGATCCGCAGAAAATTCCGGTCACCGTGCTCTCGCGCTGTCTGCAGTTCAACCTCAAGCAGATGACGCCGCAATTGATTTCCGGTCATCTCAAAGAGATCCTCGCCGTCGAGGCGATAGCCGCCGAGCCCGGGGCCTTGATCCTGCTCGCGCGTTCGGCGTGCGGCAGCATGCGCGATGCGCTCTCCTTGCTCGATCAGGCGATTGCGCACGGCGCCGGCAAGGTCTGCGAGGCGCAGGTGCGCGAGATGCTCGGCAGCGTCGATCTCGATTACCTGTTTTCGCTGCTCGATGCCTTGCTTGCCGGCGACGTCGCTGGCATGCTGCAGGTCGCCGACGACATGGCGACGCGTAGCCTGTCGTTCGACGCAGCGCTGCAGGAGCTGGCCAGTCTCTTTACCCGTTTGCAGGTCGCCCAGTTGGCGCCGCAGGCGATCGCCGACGACCTGCCCGAGCGCGCGCGCCTGCTCGATATGGCCGCGCGCTTCGACCCGGAATACGTTCAGCTCGGCTATCAGATCGCCGTCCATGGGCGCCAGGAATTGCCGTTGGCGCCCGACGAACAGGCTGGCTTCATCATGACGCTGCTGCGTCTTTATACTTTCCGTCCGGCGCTGGCGAGTGACGCTGAGCGTCCGTCTGCGCCGCTGTCTGCAGCCAAAGCGGTCGCGGCGTCGCCCGTCGCCGAGGCGGCGGAAAGAACGTCGAGGGTGCCGGTGGCGACGCCTGCCAGCGCGCCGCCGGCCGTGGGCCGTGTCGCAGAGCCCGAGCCGCCGTCCTTTCTCCCCGACCCGCCGGCCGCTGCGCCTGCCGAGCTTGCTGGCGGGCCGGCCAACCAGCCTACTGCAGACGAGAGCGACTGGCACACCATTCTGGCTGCGCTCAAGCTCGGTGGCATGGCACGCGAACTCGGTCAGCATTGCCAATTGCTGCGCGTCGACGGCGCTCAGGTGGTGCTTTGCCTGTCGCCGACGCATCGCCATCTGCAGATGAAACCGGCGCAGGACAAGCTGCAGCAATCGCTTTCCGAATATTTTGGTCGGCCGCTACAACTGAGCATCGAGCTGCACGAGACGGTCGGCGATACGCCGGCCGCGACCGCTCAGCGTCGCAAGCATGAAAATCAGGAGCGTGCCGTTGCTTCGCTCGAACAGGATGACTTCGTGCGCGAGGTCATCGATCTGTTCGATGCGACACTGATCGAATCTTCCATAAAACCCGTTTAACTTGAGTTGAGGTAAGCACGATGATGAAAGGCGGAATCGCCGGCCTGATGAAACAGGCTCAGCAAATGCAGGAAAACATGAAAAAGGCGCAGGAGCAGCTGGCGCAGGTCGAGGTCGAGGGCCAGTCGGGTGCCGGCATGGTCAAGGTATTGATGACCTGTGCGCACGACGTGCGTCGCGTGGCGATCGATGCGTCGGTGATGGACGACAAGGAGATGCTCGAAGATCTGGTGGCGGCGGCGGTCAACGATGCTGTGCGCCGCGTCGAACAGGTTTCTTCGGAACGCATGGCCGGCTTCACCTCAGGTCTCAATCTGCCGCCCGGGATGAAGCTGCCATTCTGATGACGACGCCGTCGAGCCTCGAATCTCTGATCGAGGCCTTGCGCTGCTTGCCCGGAATCGGCCCGAAATCGGCGCAGCGCCTGGCCTATTATCTGATGCAACGCGACCGGCCAGGCGCTCAGCAACTGGCCGATGCGCTGCAACTCGCGCTCGGCGCATTGCGTCACTGCCAGCGCTGCAATACCTTCACCGAGGCTGAAATCTGCGAGCGTTGCCTGTCGAGCAAGCGCGACGCCAGCTTGCTGTGCGTCGTCGAAACGCCCGTTGATATGAACATGATGGAGCAGACGCACGCCTATTCGGGACTCTATTACGTGCTGATGGGGCGGGTTTCGCCGCTCGACGGCATCGGTCCGCGCGAGTTGCAACTCGAACAGCTGCTGGCGCGTGCCAGCGATGGCGTGGTGCAGGAAGTCATTCTGGCGACCAATTTCACCAACGAAGGCGAAGTCACCGCGCACTACCTCACCGAAATGCTCAAAAGCCGTTCAATCAGCGTCTCGCGCATCGCGCGCGGCGTTCCGGTCGGCGGTGAGCTCGAGTACGTCGATGCCGGGACGCTGGCGCAGGCCGTTCGCGAGCGGCGATCGGTCGCCGATTAGCTGTATGGCATCGCAGTCCCTCTTCAGTCCAGGGAAAAATTAGCGTATAGTTATAAGCTTTGGTTTCTACCGTACATTTTTTCGCCCTGAGGATCAGCACGATGAGCACAGAAGGCAAAGTGGATTGCGGCAGAAGGCGGTTGATTATCGCGACTGCGGCGGTCGGCGGAGCAGGGGCGGTCACGGCGCTGGTTCCCTTTCTCTCCAGTATGCTCCCCTCGGAACGGGCCAAAGCTGCCGGTGCGCCGGTTGAAGTCGATGTTGGCAGTATTGCGCCGGGTCAGATGATCACCGTCGAATGGCGCGGCAAGCCGGTCTGGATTTTGAACCGCAGCCAGGACATGCTCGATACGCTGCCCAAGCTCGATGAGGCGGTCGCTGATCCCAAGTCGGAAGTCAAGCAGCAACCCGGCTATTGCCAGAATCCGACGCGTTCGATCAAGCCCAATCTGCTGGTCGCCGTCGGCATCTGTACGCACCTCGGTTGCTCGCCGTCGTCCAAGTTCAAGAAGGGCGCTGAAGAAGGCATGGCGGCTGATTGGCCGGGCGGCTTTCTGTGTCCCTGTCATGGTTCGACCTTCGACTTTGCCGGCCGCGTCTACAAGAGCAAGCCGGCGCCGACCAACCTTGAAGTGCCGCCGCACGTGTATCTGTCGGATACGCGCATCCTGATCGGCGAAGACCAGAAGGGGGCGTAAGCGATGGCAGCCAATACGCAGTACGAAAAATACAAGTCTGACGGTTCGCTGCAGGGCAATGTGCTCGAGTGGGTCGACGCGCGTTTCCCGGCGACGTCGATGTGGCGCGCCCATCTGTCCGAGTATTACGCGCCGAAGAACTTCAACCTCTGGTACGTCTTCGGCGTGCTGGCGATGGTCGTGCTGGTGATCCAGATCTTTACCGGGATTTTCCTGGTGATGTTCTACAAGCCCGACGCTTCGCTCAACGCCAGCGGCGTTCCGGTCGCCTTCGCCAGCGTCGAGTACATCATGCGCGACGTGCAGTGGGGCTGGCTGATCCGCTACATGCACTCGACCGGCGCCTCGGCGTTCTTCGTCGTCGTCTATCTGCACATGTTCCGTGGCCTGCTCTATGGTTCGTATCGCAAGCCGCGCGAACTGATCTGGGTGTTCGGCTCGTTGATCTTCCTGTGCCTGATGGCCGAAGCGTTCATGGGCTATCTTTTGCCGTGGGGGCAGATGTCGTACTGGGGAGCGCAGGTCATCGTCAATCTGTTCTCGGCCATCCCGCTCATCGGCGAGCCGCTGTCGATCTGGATTCGCGGCGACTTCGTGATCGGCGACGCGACGCTCAACCGCTTCTTCTCGTTCCACGTGATCGCCGTACCGCTGGTGCTGCTCGGCCTGGTCGCCGCGCACATCCTGGCGCTGCACGAAGTCGGCTCGAACAATCCGGACGGTGTCGAGATCAAGGAACATCTCGACGACAAGGGGATCCCGCTCGACGGCATTCCCTTCCATCCTTACTACACGGTCAAGGACATCGTCGGCGTCGTCGTCTTCCTGATGGTCTTTTCGATCATCGTCTTCTTCGCTCCCGAAGGCGGCGGCTACTTCCTCGAATACAACAATTTCTTCCCCGCCGACCCGCTCAAGACACCGTTGCACATCGCTCCGGTATGGTACTTCACGCCCTCGTACTCGATCCTGCGCTCGATGGTCTGGCCGCTGTTCGGGCTCGACGCCAAGTTCTGGGGCGTCGTCGCGATGGGCGCTTCGGTGGTGGTGATCGCCTTCCTGCCGTGGCTCGACCGCGCTCCGGTCAAGTCGATCCGCTACCGCGGTCCGATCTACAAGACGTTCTTGGCCGCCTTCGTGATCGCCTTTCTGACGCTCGGCTATCTGGGCACGCTGCCGCCGTCGCCGGCCGGCCAGTTCATCTCGCAGGTCTGCAGCGTGATCTATTTCGGCTTCTTCCTGCTGATGCCCTGGTACTCCAAGATCGACAAGTGCACGCCGGTGCCGGAAAGGGTGACCTTCAAATGAAAACGAAGATCATGAGGAAATTGCTGCTGGCGCTGCTCTTTTCCCCGCTCACGGCACTCGCCGCCGGCGCGTTGGTGCACCTCGACCGGGCGCCGGACCTGCAGGGCGACAAGGCGGCTTTGCAAAGCGGCGCCAAGACCTTCGTGAATTATTGCCTGAGTTGTCACGGCATGAGTTTCGTTCGTTACAACCGCCTGACCGAACTCGGGCTCTCCGAGCAGCAGATCCGCGACAATCTGATGTTCACCGCCGACAAGATCGGCGAGCCGATGCGCGTCGCGGCAAAACCTGCCGAACAGAAGCAGTGGTTCGGCGTGATGCCGCCCGACCTGACGCTGGTCACCCGTGCGCGCGCCTCGGAGGCGGGCAGCGGTGCCGACTGGGTTTATACCTATCTGCGCTCGTTCTATCGCGATGATGCGCGCCCGACCGGCTGGAACAATACGCTGTTCGCCAACGTCGGAATGCCCAATGTGCTTTGGGAACTGCAGGGCGAGCAAACGCTCAACCACGAAAGTCACAAGCTCGAACTGGCGACTGCCGGTCAGTTGTCGCCGACCGAGTACGACAAACAGATTGGCGAGCTGGTCGCTTTCATGGTCTGGGCTGCCGAGCCCGGTGCCGGTTTCCGCAAGCAGGTCGGTTATGGTGTCCTGGCCTTCCTGCTGGTCCTCTTTGGCGTGTCCTATGCGCTCAAGAAGGCGTACTGGAAAGACGTCAAGAAAAATAATTGAGTAACCGCCTGTTCTTGGGCAGCGGCATCGCCGGCATCAGCGTGAAAATCGCTGATCGTCGTCACGATGCCGGTTCGTTTTTTTGGGGTATGAATCATGATGAATCTATATTCGGGCACTACCTGTCCGTTCAGCCAACGTTGCCGCATCGTCCTCTACGAAAAGGGAATGGATTTCCAGGTCATCGACGTCGATCTCTTCGCCAAGCCGGAAGACATCGCCATGATCAATCCCTACGGCCGGGTGCCGGTACTCGTCGAGCGCGATCTGATTCTCTACGAGCCGAACATCATCAATGAATACATCGATGAGCGTTTCCCGCATCCGCAACTGATGCCGGCCGATCCGATCATGCGCGCGCGCGCACGGCAACTGCTGATCACCATGGAACGCGAAGTCTTTGCGTACATCGAGCCGCTCGAGAAGAACGTCAAGACCGCCGACAAGGCGCGTCAGATCATCCGCGATCGCCTGACCGAAATGGCGCCGGTCTTCGTCAAGCAAAAGCATATGCTCGGAGAGGAGTTTTCGATGCTCGACGTAGCGATCGCGCCGCTGCTCTGGCGTCTTGACCACTACGCGATCGAGTTGCCGAAGTCGGCGGCGCCTCTGATGAAATATGCTGAAAGGATTTTCAGTCGTCAGGGATTCATCGACGCGCTGACGCCGTCCGAAAAGGCGATGCGCCGCTAGTTTGCCCGGACGCCCGGCGGCTATTGCGCCGGGCGTCCTCTCTGTCTGCTCCGGGAAATGCACGTGACTCTGCCATCGACCAAACCCTACCTATTGCGCGCCATTCACGAGTGGTGCTGCGACAACGGTTTTACCCCTTACCTCTCGGTGATTGCTGACGGGCGGGCCAAGGTGCCGCGCGAATTCGTTCGCGACGGCCAGATCGTGCTCAACATCGGCTACGAAGCGACCGGCCATCTGCAGATCGCCAATGACGGAATTACCTTCCAGGCGCGCTTTGGCGGCGTGGCGCGCGACATTTCCGTACCGATCGGCAATGTCGCGGCGATCTACGCCAAGGAAAATGGCGCCGGGATGGCCTTCGAGCCGGAAAGCGAGAGCGTCGACGGTGCGCCAGACGCACCGGCAAGTGCACCGGACGAGTCACCCGAGCCGCCTCCGGCGCCAACCCGCCCGAAGTTGCAGCGCGTCAAATAGAACGCTGCCCGGTCTTGAGGCGCCGGCCTTCGGCGTCGCACCAGGATGAAGCGCCGCCCCGCTTGTTGGGCGGTATGAATGCCGCAAGTCATTGATTTGTATTCATGGCACAGCTGTTGCTCAACTGGCAGCAGGAGTGGCCCATATGACGAAACAAATCAACCTCAACGCCGATCAGTTGCCGCCGATCTATCCTTTCGAGATGCGCCGGTGTCGGCCTGCGGCGCGCGCTTTTCCTTGCGCGGATTTTGACGCGGCCAGATTCTCAGCAAAAAATCTGAGTGCGGAACTTTCTGCGGCTCCTGTCTGCCCGAGTTCAGACAAATGACTGATGGGCCTGTCGTCTTCGAGGGAGAAGTATGAACTACGCACATATCATCCGGGAGCTTGGCCGCGGCAGCGAAGGCGCGCGCGACATGACGCTTGACGAGGCGCAGCAGCTCTATGCGGCAATGCTCGACGGCGGGGTTCCGGAGCTTGAGCTCGGCGCCATCGCCATTGCGCTGCGCGTCAAGGGCGAAACGGTAAGCGAGATGATCGGTTTTTTGTCGGCATCCTACGAGCGCCTCTATACGCTGCGTCGTCCGTCGGGACGTATCCGCCCGGTCGTCATTCCGACCTATAACGGTGCGCGCAAGGGGGTCAATCTGACGCCGTTGTTGGCGCTGCTGTTGCGGCGTTTCGGCGTGCCGGTGGTCGTTCATGGCTTGATCGAAGGTTTTGGCCGGGTTACGACGGCGCAGATTTTTCGCGAATTCGGCCTGTTGCCGAGCAGCAGCCATTTACAGGCGCAGCAGATGCTCGATGACAGCGGCCTGGTCTATGTGCCGCTTTCGGTGCTCTCTCCGGGGTTGAGTGTCCAACTCGCACTGCGCAGCCGCCTTGGGCTACGCAACAGCGCGCACAGCCTGGTCAAGATGCTCGATCCGTTCAAGGGAGAGGGGCTGCTGCTTGCCGCAGCGACGCACCCCGAGTACCTCGATACCATGCGCGAAGTGCTCTCGGCGCAGGGTACGCATGGCCTGCTGCTGCGCGGCACCGAAGGCGAGCCCTTTGCCAATCCAAAACGTCGTCCGCGCATCGAACATCTGCACGATGGTGCTTGCGACATCCTGTTCGAGGCCGAGCACGACAGCCTCAAGCGCTTGCCGACACTGCCCGAGAGTTGTGATGCCAAGACCACGGCTGATTGGATGCGGCGCGTTCTCTCGGGCGAGTCGGCGTTGCCGCCGCCGATTGCCAATCAGTTGGCCTGCTGCCTCTATGCCAGCGGCTATGCCGATGACTTCAACCAGGCCAAGGCGATCATCGCGGTCGAAGGAAACGGTCTGAGCGTAACTTAGTCGGCGCATCATTTGGGGGGCGACGGTGCGGTATCGGTATAATTCAACTGATCGACTTCGCGAATAAGGACTCCGGCTCAAATGGAAACGCTCTCGCTGTTGACCAATCCCGAGTTGTGGATTGCCTTCTTCACGCTGACCGCACTCGAACTGGTGCTGGGTATCGACAACATCATTTTCATCTCGATTCTGGTCGACCGGCTACCGCCTTCGAACCGCGAGAGCGCACGCCGCTTGGGCCTGTTTCTGGCGATGTTCATGCGCGTCGGTCTGTTGCTCCTGCTGTCGTGGGTCGTTGGCGCGACCGACCCGTTGTTTGTCGTACTCGGCAAGTCGATCTCGCCGCGCGACCTGATCCTGATCGGCGGCGGTGTTTTTCTGCTCTGGAAAAGCACGCAGGAAATCCACCAGTTGCTCGAAGGCGAGGAAGAGCAGGAAGCGAGCGCGGTCAAGGCGACTTTTGGCGCCATCATCGTGCAGATCATTGTCATCGATATTGTCTTCTCGCTCGATTCGATCATCACCGCCGTCGGCATGGTCGATAATGTCGCAGTGATGATCGCCGCGGTGATCGTTTCGGTCGGCTTGATGATGCTTTTTGCACGAAGCATCGGGGCTTTTGTTTCGGACCATCCGAGTATCAAGATGCTGGCGCTGTCGTTTCTGATGCTGGTGGGAATGACGCTGGTCGGCGAAGGTTTTGGCCACCATGTGCCGAAGGGCTATATCTATTTCGCGATGGCGTTCTCGCTTGGCGTCGAAATGCTCAATCTGCGAATGCGAAACAAGCGTGCCGAACCGGTTCATCTGCACGCGCACTACTCGCGCAAGTCGTCGGACTGATCGATTGAGTTTTACAAAGGCCTAAATGGACATCGTGCTGCTCGTTTTCCTCATTTTTCTCAACGGCATTCTGGCGATGTCGGAGATTGCCGTGGTCTCCTCGCGCAAGTCGCGGCTGCAAAAACTGGCCGACGACGAGAGTCCCGGCGCGCAGTCGGCGCTTGAACTCAACAACGAGCCGTCGGCTTTCCTGTCGACCGTCCAGGTCGGCATTACGACCGTCGGTATTCTGAGCGGTGCGATCGGCGAGGGCGCGCTGGCCGATCCGCTGACCGGCTGGCTGTCGGGCTTCGCCTTGACCGAACCCTACGCACGCTCGCTGGCGATGACGCTGGTGGTCATTGGACTGACCTATTTCTCGGTGGTGGTTGGCGAGTTGGTGCCCAAGCGTCTGGGCCTGCTGGCGCCTGAGGCGATCGCCGCAATGATCGCGACGCCGATGAATATGCTGGCGCGAATGACGCGGCCGGTGGTCTGGCTGCTGTCGTCGTCGTCGACGCTGTTGCTGCACCTCATCGGCGCGCGTAGCCGCGAAGAGTCGCCGGTCAGCAACGACGAAATCAACGTGTTGATGGTGCAGGGGGCCGAAGCCGGCGTGTTTCATGAAAGCGAACAGGCCATCGTCTCCAACGTGTTGCGACTTGACGAGCAGCGCATCGGCGCGATCATGACGCATCGCAACGACATCTACGTGCTCGACCTCGATGAACCCGAGGCGGAAATTCGTTCGCGCCTGTCTGAAGCGCCGTACACGCGGATCGTCGTCTGTCGCGATGGCCTCGAACATATCGTCGGCATCCTGCGCACCGCCGACCTGCTCAAACTGGCGCTGGCCGGCGAGAAGCTCGATGTCGAGCCCTTCCTGCGCCCGCCGCTCTACGTGCCGGAGGGGGTGACGACGACGCATCTGCTCGAGAGCTTTCGCAAGGCGCGCCAGCAGTGCGCGCTGATCGTCGATGAATACGGTGAGTTGCAGGGGCTGGTGACGCTCACCGATGTGCTGACCTCGATCGTCGGCGAACTCCCTTCGTCGGACACGACGCAGGAACAGGATATCGTCGAGCGCTCTGATGGCTCGCTGCTGGTCGACGGCAGCGTCGCGATCGAGCGTCTCAAATCGGTGATGGACATCGAAGACGATCTGCCGGGCGAAGACGAAAATGCTTTCAACACGCTGGGCGGTCTGGTGATGTACGTGCTTGGCCGGATTCCGGCGGTGGCCGATCACTTCGAGGTCGGGGGTTGCCGCTTCGAGGTGGTCGATATGGACAAGAATCGCGTCGATAAGGTGTTGCTGGCCAAGCTTCCCACCCCGTTCGACGACGGCAGCGACAGTTCGGCGTAAGGGGGCTGGCGCTGGCCGGCCGCGAGCTGCTGCGCCCCGGTGATCAGACGCGGTAAATGATCCCAATATTGAATTCGCTGACCGCCGGTTCGCCGCTCGAAAGCGCAAAGCGCGTACTGTTCAGATTAAGCTGCGGTGATAGCGTTGATCGGGCGTGGCGTGCAAGCAGTTGACCCTGGAGTATTGTTGATGTGGCTCAGAATCAAGGCTTTCGTTCAATGCGCCTGGGCGTCAAAGTCAAAGAGCGAGCAACGCGAGATTTCAATCAAGGCAGTGTTGGCACTGGCGACAGGTCTGGTCTCGTTGTTGACCATGGCCGCCAGCATCGATTTGGCCAGCCTGTGGGAAGTACTTTGCAAGGTCTATTTGCCCAAGGCTGTTGCAGCGCTGGCCGAGCACTGGCCAAGATTGCTGGTCAGTTTCGTGACTGCCTGCGCCAGTGCTTTTTTCCTTTACCGCCAATTGAGTTCTATGTTGGGCCGCAACCTGCTCTGGTTAGAGAAGCCCGTGCGAGCACCGGGTATGCCTGGCCTGCCTCAAGACTACCTCGATGCGGGCTATCAGATCGTCGAGGCTGGCCCCGCGGAGCAGTACGGGCGCGCCGTGGTGTCTTTGGCCGTCAATCGGGCAATCCGCTGCGCCGCGGAGTTGCCGCTAAACGTGCGCGAAGGACTGTGGAAACTGCGCGGTCTCGGCGAAGAGTTGTTGCCCTTTGCGCTCTACCGCGCATCACGGCGGGGTCTTGTTTTTGATGCGGACAAGCTTCGTCTGGGTAGCGATCTGTTACTGAACAAAGGAAAACTGCCAAAACGTGTCGAGATCCAGAAGACGCGGTATTTCTCGGGGCTGGCGACTAACGATGTGTCGTATCTTGAGGTAAATAGTCGCCCGGTGTCTGACTTGTATAGTCCGCTAAAATCAATCTACGACGGTTTTTCGCTGTTCCTGACCCAGATCGGCGAGCGGTTGACCTTGGCTCAACTCGCCGGGTCGCGTTGTTCGAACCACCTGGGTGTGTCAACGATGGCGGTTACGCGCGATGGCGTGGTGTTGATCACCGGGCAGTCGAGTCATAATATTCAGAGCCGTCGCCTGCTGGCACCGAGCGGCTCTGGATCGGTCGATTGGCGCGATTTGGGCCAGAGCAACGATCTTCTGGCCGTCGTCAGGCGTGCCGCCGAGCGCGAGTTGACCGAGGAGTGCGGATTCAAGGCTGGTCGCTATCCGATGAAAACGTCGGTTATCGGCTTCGCCCGGCTCGTTCATCGTGGCGGCAAACCGGAATTCTTTTGTTTGACTGAAATCGACGAAAACGCCGGTGACCTCGAGCTGGCACACGGCCACGACGAGAAGCTGTTTACCGCCTTCAATCACTCAGATCAGATGTACCGTGAAATTGATCTGGATCCGTTGAACATCGAGGAGAGCGTACGCGCTTTCTGTGCCGCTCATCGCAATGACAATTCGGTACTGCTCGAGCTGGCTTTGCAGTTTATGGCCGATGAAATTGTCGATCGTCAATCGATCGCTGTTTTTCGGCGCTGAGCGGGCGGGTTGGAAAACGTTTTGCTTGAGGCGTTGTCAGAAAGCGCGGAACAATGCGTCGAAACCGCCGAAGAGTTTTTGATTGAGTTTGAACGCAGTGTGTTCAAGATCAGCTGTTCCTGTTGATGCGCGAAGGAAACCATGTCGACTACTGCTCTCGTCCTGTTTGCCCACGGCTCCCGCGATCCCGAGTGGGCGTCTCCGATACGGCGCGTCTGTACGCTGGTTCGCGCCCGCTCGCCCGAACTTCGCGTCGAACTCGCCTTCCTTGAATTCATCGCACCGCATCTGCGCGACTGCGTTGAATTGCTGATCGCCGAGGGCTTTGAGCGCATCGTCGTGTTGCCGATGTTCATTGCCCAGGGCGGGCATCTCAAGCGTGATGTGCCGAAACTGCTCGACGAGCTCAGAGGCTTGTATCCGCAGATCCGGTTTGAACAGGCCGACGCGGTGGGCGAAGCGGACAGTGTCGTGCAGGCGATGGCTGCGCACGTGCTGGCGCTGGCTGGCGAATGAACTCAGATCAGCAGCCGGTCCTGGAACAGCGTCTCCGAGGACTGCAGGCGCTCTATCGTCGGCGTCAGATTCAGGCCGGAGGCCTTGTTGATCTGCTCGGCACGGCTGATCAGTTGCTCTAGCGTGACGTCGACCGGATCGCCGCCGGTGGCAAAGGCGATGGCGTTGCCGCTGCCGCACGGCGGCAAGACCAGCGAGCGGCCGTCAAAGGCGCTGGCGATGCGCTCGGTGCTGGCCTTGAAGCCGCGGCTGTGACCAAGCAGATTGACCGCCAGCAGGCCGTTGTCGGTGAGCCGCGAGCGGCAAGCCTGGTAGAAAGGCAGTGTGTCGAGCACGCCAGCGCGCCCGCTCTTGTCGAAGCCGTCGACTAGGATGGCGTCGAACTTCCTGCCGTCTTCGAGCATGTAGTGCGCGCCGTCGCCAATGATGATACGCAGCCTTAGCGGGTCGTCGGGCAGCTTGAAGTGCAGGCGCGCGATGATCTCGACCTGTGGGTCGATCTCGATGACGGTGATCTTGGTGGCGGGCTGTTTGTGGTAGATGTACTTGGCCAGCGATCCGGCGCCCAAGCCGATCAGCAGCGCTTCGCGCGGCCACGGCGCTTGGCGCAGCAGCAAGCCAGCCATCATTTCACGCGTGTAGGCAAGTTCAAGCGCATTGGGGCGCGCGATGCGCATCGCGCCCTGGATCCAGTCAACGGAAAAATGCAGGTAGCGCACGCCGCCTTCTTCGGAAACTTCGATCGAGTTGTTGGGATGCTTGGCCATTGATGTTCGTCGGTTGAGGTGGATGCGAATCTTAACGTGTCGGCGTCCAAGGCGAAACTGCAGGCGTTTTTGGCTGCCGTTCCGGTGTATCCTTCGGCGATGAGTTTACGATACGTTCGGCCTTTCAGAGATCCTGCATGAAGCGCGACCCGAAACAGGACAATGCAGGAACAACGCCCGGAACAGCACCGTTTTCCTCGCTGACTCCCGATTCGCTGCTCGACGCGCTGGAGGCCGTCGGGCTGCGCCCGGACGGGCGTTTGCTGGCGCTCAACAGCTACGAGAACCGGGTCTACCAGGCGTTCATGGAAGAGGGCGCGCCACTGGTTTGCAAGTTTTATCGCGCTGGCCGTTGGTCGGACGCGGCGATTCTCGAGGAACACGCGTTTTCGACCGAGCTTGCCGAGCGCGAGTTGCCGGTCGTCGCGCCGCTCGCTATCGGTGGGCAGACATTGCACCACCGCGGCGATCTGCGCTTTGCCGTGTTCCCGCGGCAGCGCGGCCGGGCGCCAGAATTCGACAGCGGTCAGACGCTCGAATGGATGGGGCGTTTTATCGGCCGCATGCATGCGGTGGGCGCGCTCAAGCCCTTCGTCGATCGTCCGGAAATCAATATCGAGAGCTTCGGCGAGGAACCCCGCGATTTCCTGCTGGACGGTGGTTTCCTGCCGCCGGAACTCTCGGCGGTCTACTTTGGTGTCGTCGATCAGGCGCTCGGCGGTGTTCGGCGCTGCTTTGAACGCGCCGGCGAGGTTGCGACGCTACGCCTGCACGGCGACTGCCATGCCGGCAACGTGCTGTGGGTTGAAGGTGGCGATGGTGTTGGGGGCGACCTGGGCGGCGGCGGGCCGTGCTTTGTCGACTTCGACGACGCGCGCATGGGGCCGGCGATCCAGGATCTGTGGATGTTGCTGTCCGGCGAGCGTGCCGACCAGGTTCGCCAATTGGCCGACGTGCTTGCGGGCTACGAGGATTTTTACGAGTTCGATTCGCACGAGCTTTATCTGATCGAAGCGCTGCGTACGTTGCGGCTGATTCATTACGCCGCTTGGCTGGCGCGGCGTTGGGACGATCCGGCGTTCCCGGCGGCGTTCCCCTGGTTCAATAGCCAGCGCTACTGGCAGGACCGTATACTCGAGTTGCGCGAGCAAATTGCGCTGATGGATGAGGCGCCGCTATGGTCGGCCTGAAAAAGGAGAAAAGTTTATGCTGAAACACGTACCGGCGTTCATCGATGCCGACTTGTTGTGGGTGCTCGCCGCGATGGGGCATGGCGACGAACTGGCGGTGGTCGATCGGAACTTTCCGGCGCAGTCGGTGGCCTTGGCGACCCAGTCAGGAAAGCTGATCACCCTGGGCGGGATGGATGCGCCAGCCTCGATTGGCGGGATCCTCGAGTTGATGCCGCTCGACAGTTTTGTCGATGCGCCGCTGAGTTGGATGGATTCGTCGGTTGAACCGGGCGTCGTGCTGCCGGTTCATGCCGATGTGCTGGAAGCTTGCCGGCGTGCCGAGGGGCATGATGTGCCGCATGCGGTAATCGAACGCCACCAATTTTACGCCGCAGCCAAGAAGTGTTTCGCCGTCGTGCAGAACAGCGAAAACCGTCCTTACGGTTGCTTCATCCTCAAGAAAGGCGTTGTCTACGACGTGTGACGCATCTGGTCACTTTTCGGCAGACGAAAAAAAAGCCGGCGAAAGCCGGCTTTTGACGCTTGGAGCAATTACTTCTTTTCCGGTTCTGCGGCGGCCGGAGCGGCAGGAGCAGCGGCGGCAGGAGCGGCGGCATCAGCAGCCGGGGCCGGAGCAGCAGCAGGTGCCGGTGCGGGTTCAGCAGCCGGGGCGGCAGCGGCAGGAGCGGCAACAGGTGCCGGAGCCGGAGCAGCTTCTTCCTTCTTGCCACAAGCGGAAAGGGTCAGAGCGACGAGAGCGGCAATGAGGAGCGAGTTTTTCATGTTAATAGTCCTATCGATAAGAAAATTGCAGAAACGAACCAAAGAGCATTTACAATACAAACGACTGTTTGGTTGATCAGCGTGCCCGCCGATCAGTTAGCAATTATAGCAGAATATGACGGCGTCGGCGCTGCAGTGCACCATTCTTGCGAATTTTACAGGCCGAGCGTCGTCGCGCTAATCGGCTCGCCGCCTTCGGCGAGGATCGCTGCAAACTGCTGCAGGTAGGGCGCGCAGTCTGGCGCGCTGTCGATGACTATTCTGGCGCGCGCATGATCCCGGTGAATACGTACCAGCGCATGCCGTTCATCAGCGAGGCACAGCGAGTTGTTGATCGGAGCCAGATGCGGCGGGCATTCGATGACGCTCATTTGTTGCGGGTAGTTCGTCAGCAGTTTCATCAGGCGCGGGCGATGACTTCGCAAGGGGTCGGCGTCCTTGAGTACGATGCATAGGCCGTTTTCTTGTCTGGCCGACAGAAAGCGGCGCAGGCTTTCCGAATTTTCCAGGCTTTCGAGCTTGAGCTTCGACAGGTCGTCGTCGAAGATGCGTAGCGTTCTTGAGGCCAGTAGCAGGACCTTCTGTAGCGCGCCGTCGTAGTCGGCCCAACTGCTGATCAGTTCAGAACTCATGGCAGGTCTTCCCGCATGCGGTCAATGGACCGGTTGGCAAATTGTCGCGCATTATCCATTCGGAATGCTAAGCAGACGAAAAAAAACCCGCGTCAGGCGGGTTTTTTTGTTACGACAAATTACCGATCGCCGTAGGTCCTGCGGTTGCCGCCGTCTGCGGGCGGGCGCTTGGCGCCGTCGCGCGGGGCGCTACGCGCATAGCCGTCGTGCTTGGCCGCGCCGGGCTTGCCGGCGTAGCCGCCTTCGCTGCGCGGCTTGGCATGGCCGTTGCCCGATCCTGACTTCCACGCCGGACGACCATTCGGCTTGCCGCTCGGCGGACGGCCGTTGCCGGTCGGCGCGCGGCGCGTCGGTTCGTGGCCGACGACGACCTCGACCGGGATGATCTGCTTGGTGAAGCGCTCGATCTTGCGCACGTTGAACTGTTCGGCGTGATTGACCAGCGAAATCGCCAGACCGTTGCGTCCGGCGCGACCGGTGCGGCCGATGCGGTGCACATAGTCTTCGGCAAACTTCGGCAGGTCGTAGTTGAAGACGTGAGTGATGGTCGGCACGTCGATACCGCGCGCGGCGACGTCGGTGGCGACCAGAATCTGCACCTGACCGCGACGCATCGCGCTGAGCGTGCGGTTGCGCGCGCCCTGGTGCATGTCGCCGTGCAGCGCGGCGGCGTTGAAGCCGGCGATGTTGAGGCGGTCGGAGATGGTGTCGGCGTCACGCTTGGTGGCGGTGAACACGACCGCCTGATCAATCGTGACGTCGCGCAGCAGGTGGTCGAGCAGGCGATTTTTGTGCGACAGATCGTCGCAGAAGTGCATGCGCTGCTCGATGTTTTCGTGCTTCGAGTGCGAGGCGTCGACCTGGATGATCAGCGGGTCACGCGTCATCTTGCGCGCCATCTGGCCGACGGTGCCGTCGAGCGTCGCCGAGAAGAGCATGGTCTGGCGTTGCGCCGGGGTTGCGGCGACGATTTTCTCGATGTCTTCGATGAAACCCATGTCGAGCATGCGATCGGCTTCGTCGAGCACCAGGATCTGCAGTTGCGAGAAGTCGATCTTGCCCGACTCCATATGGTCGATCAGGCGGCCCGGCGTGGCGACCAGAATGGCCGGGTTGCGCGACAGCAGTTCCATTTGTTTCGGGTAAGGCATGCCGCCGAGAATGGCGACGGCTTTGAGGTGGCGAAGTGCGCCAGCGTATTTGTCGGCGGCAGCGGTAACCTGCAACGCGAGTTCGCGGGTCGGCGTGAGCACCAGCATCTTCGGTTGGGCGGCTTGATAGCGCGGGCGGTCGTTGCCGCGCGAACGCGCCGATTGGCGCTCCTGGTTGGCGGTGCGGCGCGGCGCGGCGGCCGGAACTTCCTGCACGGCAAAGCGGTGCAGCGCCGGCAGCATGAAGGCGGCGGTCTTGCCTGAGCCGGTTTGCGACGAGACCATCAGGTCGCGTCCTTCTATTCCGGCCGGAATGGCTTGCGCCTGAACCGGCGTCGGCTCGGTATAGCCTGAAGCGTTTAGTGCCTTGATGAGGACTTCGTTGAGACCAATTTCTGCAAATGTCATGAATCACTTTCGTATGGGACAGCGTCGCGCTGCCGAAAAATATCGGCGCACGGTCGAAAAAAATGCAACGCCAACCAACGAAATAGTTAAGAGAGACTCTGCCAGTGCGAGAGAATTCGATACTTTTCGGCACAAAAAGCTTTGTGCCAGGGCGGTGTTCAATGAATCGACACCAGAAGGCAGGAGGGCTTTGAAATGCGGCCAGGTTCGCGAAGCGCGTTGTGCCTCGCATAAAATCAGCGACACACGGCGCGCAATATACCCGTTTGTCCGCCAGGAGTCGAGCTAAATATTTGTGGCGTTGAGCGAGAGCTCGTCAAACGCCGTGTAGCGCGGGCGAGAAGATCTCGGTGACGAGCACCGACTGCTGGCCAAAAACAAAGCGCGAACGCCTGGCCCACAGGACTTTCGGCGGCACGTCGGTCAACTGCAAGGCGTCGGTCGCCGGCTTGAAAAGCACATGACGGGGATCGAGTCGACGGCAACTTATCGCGCTGCGTGCGAATCCGGGATGCGCGAAGAGCAACGCACCGAGCGAACGGCTCCCCAGGCGTGCGAACCAGACGCCCAGCGGGCCGCGCGGCCGGCAGGGCAGTACCGTATGCGCGAAGACGAGCGCTTGCCCATCAACCCGCAGCACTACCTCGCGCACGCGCAGCAGCCGGTTGCGTTTGGCGCCGAGTGCGATTGCTTCGTCGAGCGTGGGCCGCGCCAGGCCTTGGTAGCGCAGGTCCAGGGTGAAGCTGCCACGCGCTTGCAGGCGTGCCGTCAGAGATCCGCGGCCAAGCAGCCATTGGCTGACGGGGGCTGCGCTACGCGGTAACTTGCTGCGCCAGGCGATGCGGGTCTTGAAGTTCATGATGATTGGTCGTGGAAACTACTGCGGGCGCGGCGATTTTTCGATGCCGCCAATGCGCTGACCCGCTTTGATTCCCTTGCTGGCGAACCAGCCTTGGTTCATTTCGAGCGCAAAGCGCGCCGGTGATGATGCGCAGTGATTGTTCTCGGTCTGCGGCTTCATGTCCTCGATATTCAGGATTTGGCCCTGCTCGTCAAGAAAAGCGACCGAAAGCGGCAGCAAGGTATTGCGCATCCACATGCAATGGCGATCGGGCTGGGTGAAGACGAAGAGCATTCCTTGGTTGGCCGCCATGCTGCGGCGATTCATCAGCCCCTGCATCCGGTTTTTCTGGTCGGCAGCAACCTCGGCGTCGATACGGTGGAAACCGGCATTGAGTTCGATGCGCGGCATTTGGGCCTGGGCCTGCGGGCAAGCCAGCAGAATCATCAATAAGAGGACGGCACGCATCGCGAACTCCGTGTTGGGCGAGCAAAGGGGAATGACTCTAGCACAAACGCCAAGTCATGACCCGTGGCTATTTGTGGGAATGGGCGCGTTTAGGCTTGTTCGGCGACGCCTTGGACTTGGCCGGCTTTTTGGCCGGCTTCGCTTTGCCGGCGACCGGCGGTGGCTTGGCCGACGAATGTTTCGGCCGTGCGCTATCGATGCCGCTGCTGACCTGCGCGCTTTCGTCTTCGGCAGCTTTCGGCATGGCTGACGCTGTCGCACTGGCGCAGCAGAATGCGGCGGCGACAATGACGCTCGCCAAGCGAGGGGTTCGGGTTTTCATCTGTTCATTCCAGTTTCATCTCTAGTCAGGATAATTGGGCGTGCCGCACCGCTTCAATGGCCAGCGACTTCTGAGCAGCATGATTTTATTGCGAGCATTGTACTTTTTCGGCCGTTTCTTTGCGCAAATGGCGCGCGACCAGGCAACGCCGTCTTGCGCCGACCAGTCAGGCCAGAACTCGCCGCGGGTACGGGTCGTTGCCGCTTAGTCCACAAAGTTGGCGCGGAATTTCTCCGGAGTCGGCATGACCTTGCGCGCCGCATAGTCGAAAAAGACGATTCCGGTCTTACCGCGTGCCACTTCGCGTCCCGAGGTCTTTTCATTCATGCACCAGATGAGGTCGCAGCCGTACGTGCTGAATTCAACCGCAGCCATGCGAACTTCCATCACCTCGCCATGAAACGCCTGCGAGCGGTATTGCACCGCCGCATCGGCGACGATGATGCCGACCCCGTCGACATTCATCTCCGTGTGTCCAAAAAACTGGAAGAAACGCATGCGAGTTTCTGAAACCACAGTGAGCAGCAACGCGTTGTCGAGGTGCCCGCCGTAATTCATGTGGCTGAGGTAGAGCGGGACGTCGGTCGAGAAGGGGAACTGCTCCGGAATTTCAATCTGGATACGGGCCATGGCTTCTGCGCGAGGAGGGGAAGGGCCAATAGCATAGCAGTCGATCGGCGCAATGCGCGGCGGTCGCGTGCGAAAACTCGTTGCTAAACGCCTTTGGGCTTCATCCGGTCTTGGCGTAAAGGGCGCGCTCGGCGAGCGTCACCCGGTGCTCGCGTCGAGCGTCGTCATCGCGTCGGCGGCTGCTAGGTCAGCATGCCTTGCTGACCATGATCTGAAGAATCTGGCGATCCGTATGCACCATGCTTTCACTGGCCAGTGCGCAAAGATTGGCGATAGAGGCATCAACGCTGTCTTCGACGATTCCCTCGTTGCCGGTCACGCGCGAGTTGTCCAATGCCATGAGTACCGACTTGTAGGCGGCGCTCGCCGAGGTCGATACCTTCATCGCGCAACTGTTGGAGGCGCCGTCGCAGATCATGCCTGCGACATCGCCGATCATGCTGCAGATGGCCATGCTCACTGCCTCGTAGCCGCCGCGCAGCAGCCACGACATGCCGGCGGCGGAGCCCATGGCGGCAGTCGTTACGGCGCACAGCGCGGAGAGCTTGGGTAGTTTGCTGTGAATGTAAATCGCCATCAGGTGCGAGAGCATTAGCGCACGCGCGAGGGTTTCCTTGTCGGCCTTGACGTGCTCGGCGACGACGACGACGGGGAGGGTTGCTGCGATTCCCTGGTTGCCCGATCCCGAATTGCTCATCGCCGGTAGTGAGGCGCCGCCCATGCGGGCGTCGGAAGCGGCCGACGACTGGATCAATATCTTTGTCTGCAGGTCGTCCGAAAGCAGCCCACGCTCGACCTGGCGCTTCAAGGTTGCGCCGATGTGCAGCCCGTAGTCGCCAGTCATGCCTTCCTGAGACAGGCTTGAGTTGAGTCTGGCTGCGTCCAGGATGAAAGCGATGTCGGCAAATGGCGCCGTGGTTGCAAAATCATAGACGCCACGTGCCGTCGCATCCTTCAGCGAATAGTGTTCGCTCTCGGTGTCGGCGGCAGGTGCCGAGAACAGGGCTTCGCCATTCTTTTCGATCAGGATGACGTGGGTGTGGGCGTCGGCAATGCACACGCGCACCCAGTCCTGGCCGTTGGAAACGCGGGACTCCGCATAAAGGACAGAACTGACGTCGGCAATTCCGACCAGCACCTTCTTGTCGATCAGCAACTGTTTTCCGGCCTCGACAACGTCGGCGGTCAAGTCCTTGAGAACCTCGAGCCCGCCGTCCGGATTGCCGCCCAGTGCGCCGACGGCGGCTGCGATCGGCAGGCCGACCATGCCGGTTCCAGGGACGGTGACGCCCATGCCGTTTTTCATCAAATTGGCCGATACCTTGGCTTCAATGCGTTGCGGCGTCGTTCCAAGATGCCGACTGGCGATCGCCGAAGCCAGTGCCAGCGATATCGGTTCGGTGCACCCGAGTGCCGGAACGACTTCGTGTTTGACTGCTTTAATGAATTCGGGCCAAAGTTTGCGCTGGAAGGTCAATTTCAAAAATCCTTTTTTGATGCTGTGTGGTCGCGAGCGTTGCGAACCCGCGCAAAAAGTCGCTGCCGTATGGTCTGTGACGCGCTCGCCGAAAACGACTCTTGTGTTTCAGGTAGCGCACGCAATACAGCCGGCCGCCAGTTCGCCAGGCGAACGCGGTATTTCGCGCGCCAGCGGGGTTGTCGTCGCGAATGCTCAGCGGAATTGGTCGAACGAAACCGGCGCTAACCAACCCGCTGTCATTCAATGGGCCGGTGACTTGAGGCCCGGGGAGCGACTACGACTTCTTGTTCTTGCGGACGAATGCGACTTCGCACACTCGATTGCCTTGGGCGATGGTTTTTCCCAGGCGGAATTCGAAATTTTCGAATTGGCTACCGATGCCGCGGTCGCCATCCATGGCGATGTCGCACAGTTTGTTGAGTAGTTCGCCCTCGATGCCGGCCTGTGTCCATGCGGTCACCAGCGGACAGTATCCGAATTCGACCGTGAGTTCGTTGTCATCGAGCTTCTTGATGTCCATCTCGAATATCTTCTGTACATCTTCGTTGAGGAAGGTTTTGCCAAACTCGATCAGGTTATCCGGGGATTTGAGTTGATTCTTTATCTGATCTCCGTGCATGCAACCCGTGGAGAAAATGGCAGAACGACCGATTTCTTCCCAGTCAAGCCCCCGGTCTTTCATTTCCTTTATGATTAAACCCATCCACAAGGCGCGATGACCAAAAGCGTTTCTCAGCTTGTTGGTTTCTTTGTTGTCGGTGTTCTTCGGTTGATTGCTGTGGCAAATGCACATTCTTTTCTCCTCGGTTTTCGTTACGTCTTTCGATGTTTCTGATTTGTAAATAGTTGTAGGTCGAATATGGCAAGAGAAGATAATAAATCGAACCACGAGAAAAATATCGATTTCTCGTAATTAATTCGCCTTGGCCGCGAAATATCTCAAAACGGCTCGCGATTTTTCAATGGCTATGCTCGTGAATGCTGCGGACGATTTATTTGCCAAAAATATATAGTCAATAACTCTTGCTCGATCCTTGTTACCCATGCGACACGCAATGATAAGCATGTAGCGTGCCAGAGTAGCGCGACATTGCCGAGTGCTGGTGTCGGTTCGCCATCAAAAGAACGGATTGGCGTCTTAAGCTGATGATTACAGGTTTCTAAGTGCCGTATTGCTCCTTGCTTTCTGCTATTGGCTTGCGCAACGAAGCGGTTGCCGATGCGAGCGCAGCGCTGGTCGTTCGTTGGGCTGGCGGGCTCGGTAACGCAAGCGGTCGCTCTCTTGCGCAGCTGTATGGCTTGCCGCGGCAGTGAATTCCCAGTTTGGGAAATTCCGATGAGAATTTGAGAAGCTGCTTTGGCGTCGCCTCGGCAGCGCGTTTTGTTTCTAAGGAATGGCGGTCTTTTCAACCGAAATGGCTTGCTTGTCGGTGGCCAATCAGTGCGTCAAAAGGGCGCCACATTCGAGTGAGGAGTAGGGTATCCTTGCTGCGCGCGCATTGGCCGGGGCGAACCTGAGTTCGCCGGTCAAATTGAGAAAGCCGAGCGTATCAATTGTATTGCTGACGACTCGGAATTTGTTTTTTGTCTGGCTCGAGAATTGCTTATGGTGATGGCAACGCTTGAGTCTTGGAAGTTTAAAAATACACTTTTTCCGCTGATGTTTTGAGACTGGTCCAGAAATTGCTGAGCGTTGAACGGGTCTCTGCGATTAAGACCGGAAGGGAAAATTCTTATCGGTAGGCAGCCAGTCAAACCTTGCGGGTTTTTGGTCGGTGAGTTCGACATCAGCCCCCTTTGATTTGTAACTACCGTAGCTATCTTGATGTGTTGTTTTGAAACGGTTTATTCTTTGTATCGTAATCGAAGTTATTTTTACTTGGAGAAGCGTATTATGACAAAATATTATCGGACGCTGTTCGCTACCATTTGCCTGGCGGCATTTTCCTGTGGCGCTTCCGCTCAGAACAAGACGATCGCCATTGGCTATCATGCACCATTGAGCGGCGAAAATGCCCAATATGGTGCGCTTTTCCGCAACTCGGCGACGCTTGCCGTCGACGAATTCAACAAGTCGGGTCGCCTGCCCGGTGTGACCGTGCAGCTTAAGTTTGAGGACAGTAAAGGCGAATCGAAAGAAGGCGTAAACATCGCGCGCAAGTTTTCGGATGACCCAAGCATTCTTGCCGCGATCGGTGATTTCAGCTCCGGGGTGTCGATGGCGGCTGGCCAGGTTTATGCCCAAACGAAGCTGCCGCAGCTTTCGCAGACGGCTTCGCACCCGGACTTCGTCAAGATCAGCGAGTATCAGTTCCGCAACATCACGACCATGAGCTATGAAAGCCCGCTGATCGCCAAATGGGCACTCGCCAACGGCGCCAAGAAGATTGCGGTGGTGGCGATCCAGAACGACTGGGGGCAGTCCGTCGTGTCGAATTTCGTCGATTACGTCAAGGCCAATGGCGGTGAGATCACCGATGTCGAGATGTTCAATCCCGGGACGCGCGACTTCCGTTCGATCCTGACCAAGGTTGCACGCGGCAAGCCGGATGCGATTTATCTCGGGTCCTTCTACGAGGACGGCTCGGCCTTTCTGCAACAGAAGGTGCAACTCGGTCTGAAGCAGCAGATGTATGGCACCTCGTCGCTATACTCGCAGAAATTGCTCGAGCTTGCCGGCCCCGCCGCCAACAACCTGAACCTGTCGACGACTTTCATGCTGGATAGTCCCGAGCCACACGTCAAGGCTTTCGTCAAGGATTATGAAGCCCGCTATGGCAGCAAACCGGATATGTTCGCGGCCCAGGCCTATGATGCGACCAACATCGTATTGAAGGCTTTCGTCGCCGCTGGCGGCGCCAACGCAACGCGCGCCAAGGTACGCGATGCCATGGCCGCGACCAAGGACTTCCCCGGCGTCACTGGGGTGACCTCGTTCGATCCAAAGACGCGTGAGCCGGCCAAGCTGCTGACCAAGTTGGAGATTCAGAATGGCAAGTTTGTCTTGGTGAAGTAAGCGCCCGACCAATCCTTCTTTGGGAGAAACTGGCTGGCCGCAAGGCCAGCCAGCACTGACACTATGTTCGATATTTTCTTTGTTCAGCAACTGGTGAACGGCCTCTCGGTCGGTTTCATCTACGCGCTGATGGCGATCGGCTTCACGCTGATCTTCGGCGTGCTCAACGTGGTCAACTTCGCGCACGGCGAAATCTACATGATCGGCGCGTACGCCGGGTGGCTGTCGATCACCATTTTTGCGCCGCCGCTGTTCGTCGTCATCCTGATTGCGCTGGCGATTGGCGCACTCGCCGGCTTCAGCCTGGAGCGCATCGCTTTCCGACCGTTTCGACGCTTTCGCGACGAGGCCTCTCTAAAATCCAAGGCGATGCGCGAGGCGACGCTACTCTCGTCGCTGGCGATTTCGATCATCGTTCGCGAGGTCGCGGAGAAGATATTCGGCTCGAACATGCAGACGATTCCGCAGGACTACCTGTTGCTCACGCCGATCGAGATCGGCCCCTTGAGTTTCGCCAGCGGCCAGTTCCTGATCTTCGGCCTGTCGATCGTCATGCTCGGCGGGCTGCAGTGGCTGCT
Source organism: Pseudomonadota bacterium (assembly GCA_018262095.1). Classification (GTDB taxonomy): domain Bacteria; phylum Pseudomonadota; class Gammaproteobacteria; order Burkholderiales; family Rhodocyclaceae; genus Propionivibrio. Next base: position 9,546 of record JAGTRW010000028.1, on the reverse strand, counting down.
CAAACGCACGCGGGTGGGGCTCGCCATTCGCGCGGTGGCCAACAATCCGATGGGCGCCACCTACGTCGGAATCAACACCGAACGCACGATCATCGCGACCTTCGTCATCGGTTCGACGCTGGGGGCGACCGCCGGTCTGGTCGTCGGTCTCTACCAGGGCGCGATCTTTCCGGCGATGGGCTTCGCTCCGGGCATCAAGGCCTTCGTCGCGATGGTCATGGGCGGCCTGTCGTCGATCGGCGGCGCGGTCGTCTGCGCGCTGATCCTCGGCGTCGCCGAAGCGGTGACCACCAGCTTCTTCGCGCAGGGCTGGGGCGATCTGGTCGCTTACGTGTTCCTGATCATCACGCTGATCTTTTTCCCGACCGGCCTGTTTGGCGGTGGAAGGGAACGGGTCTGATCATGCGCAGAAAGCTCTCTATTCTGGTTATTTTGATTGCCGTCTTGGTGGTCTTGCCGGGGATTCTCGTGGCGGTGGGCGGCGGCTACTGGTTTCGCGTCGCGACCACCATCGGCGTATTCATCATCCTGACGATGAGCGCCAACCTGATCACCGGCACCACCGGATTGATGTCGATCGGACACGCCGGTTTCTATGGCATCGGTGCCTATACCGCGGCTTTGCTGGCGACCAACTTGCACTGGCCGTTCTATCTGACGCTGCCGGCCGCCGGCGTGGTCACCGCGTTCTTCGGCATCCTGCTGGCGCTGCCGACGATGCGCCTGATCGGGATTTATTTTGCCGTCGCGACGCTGGGTCTTGGCGAGATCATCCACCTGACGCTGCTCAATTGGGTCGGCTTTACGCGCGGGCCGATGGGCATCTCGGCGATTCCGGGAATCGCGCTCGACGGACTGTTTTCCGCGTCCGACATCGTCAATTACTACGCCGTGGCGCTGGCCGTCGTGGTCGCCGCTTTTGCGCTCGGGCGGCTGACCCATTCTTACTATGGCAATGCGCTGCGCGCCGTTCGTGAGGATGACCAGTGCGCCGCGTCGATGGGACTCAACGTCGTTCGTCTCAAGATCCAGTCGTTCGCCTTCGCCTGTTTCTTCGCTGGTGTCGCGGGCGCGCTGTGGGCGCATACCACGGGCTACATTTCGCCGGCCGATTTCCGCTTTTCCGAGTCGATCCTGATTCTCGCGATGATGGTCGTCGGCGGACTCGGCAGCCTGCCCGGTGCGATCGTCGGCGCGGTGATCCTGCTCGGGCTACCGGAAGTGCTGCGGCCGATCGGCGATTACCGCATGATCGTCGTCGGTGCCGTGATGTTCCTGTCGATCCTTTTCCTGCCGCGCGGGGTGCTCGGTGAGACGTCGGTGTTGGCGGTGATGCGTCGGCAGTTCGGCCTGGCTTGGGATAACGTAAAACACTTGGGATGGCGTCAATGACAACAACACCTTTACTGGAGATTCGCAACGCCACCCGGCGTTTCGGCGGGCTGCTCGCGGTCGATGATTTTTCCGGCGTGGTTCAGCGTGGCGAACGGGTCGGGCTGATCGGGCCCAATGGCGCCGGCAAGACCACGCTGTTCAATCTGATCACCTGCTTTACGCCGCTCTCGTCGGGATCTGTCCGCTTTGACGACTCCGATATATCGTCGCTCAAGTCATTCGAGGTCGCTCGCCTCGGTATGGCACGAACCTTTCAGAACCTGCGCGTGATGCCCAACCTCTCGGTCTTCGACAATGTCTCGATCGGCGCGCTCGGTGCATTCGGCCATTCGCCGGTTGCCGCCTTGTTGCACCGTCGTGGCTACGCCGAAGACATCAGTCGGCGCACCTGGGAGGTGCTTGAGCGCGCAGGCCTGCAAGATGTGGCCGGAGAGCTCGCCGCCAATCTGTCGTACGGCAAGCGCAAATACCTCGAGATCGCGCGCGCGCTGGCCTTGTCGCCACGCCTGCTGATCCTCGATGAACCGGCGGCCGGACTCAACGACACCGAGACTGCGCAGTTGGGCCAATTCGTTCGCCAGCTCTCCGATGAAGGCTTGAGCCTGCTGCTGGTGGAACACGACATGAACTTCGTGATGAATTTGTGCGAACGCGTGATGGTGATGGCGTCGGGGCGCAAGATCGCCGACGGCACGCCGCAGGAGATTTCACGCGATCCGATCGTTCTCGAAGCCTATCTGGGCAGCGATATTGAGAATGAAGGGGAGGCCGCATGAACGCCTTGTTGGAAATCAAGGGCCTGCAGGTGCGCATGGGCGAGCAGACCATTCTCGACGGCGTCTCCTTGCATGTGCCGACCGGAGGCATCGTCACCGTGCTGGGCAGCAACGGGGTCGGCAAGACGACGTTGATGCGCGCGGTGTCGGGCGTCTATCGCAGCACGGCAGGGAGCATCCACTTCGATGGCAGCGATATCTCGCGCTGGCCTTCGCATCGCATCGTTGCCGCCGGCCTCGCGCAGGCGCCCGAAGGACGGCAGATTTTTTCGTCGATGACGGTGGCGGAAAATCTGCGTATCGGCGCTGTCGGCTTGAGTCCCGATGAGCAGGCCGAGGAGCAGGAAAAGCAGCTCGCCCGCTTTCCGATCCTGCGTGCTCGCTATCGTCAGCAAGCCGGTACCTTGTCCGGTGGCGAGCAGCAGATGCTTTGCATCGCACGCGCGCTGATGTGTCGCCCCAAGTTGCTGCTGATGGATGAGCCTTCGCTCGGGCTGGCGCCCAAAGTAGTTCGCGCAATCTTCGATCTGATCAGCTTGATTCGCACTGAAGGGCATTCGGTGCTGCTGGTCGAGCAGAATGCGCGCGCGGCGCTACGCGTCGCCGATTACGCCTACGTGATGGACGGCGGTCGCATCGCCATCGAGGGGTCGAGCACTGAGTTGGCTAACGATGCCCGGGTACGCGCTGCCTATCTCGGCGGGCATGCCAGCTGAAAGCTCTTGCGGGGCGTCCGATCACTGATCTTTGTCGTCATGCCCCGCACGATCGGCGCGCGCTAGATCGATCGAGCGCTAAGCTCGGTCGATCTCCATTTCCTTGAGTTTGCGATACAGCGTGGACAGGCTGATTCCCAGCGTCTCGGCGGCGCGCCGCTTGGCCGAAACCGACGCGCCGAATTCCGCCAGCACGTTGCGGATCAATTCCTTTTCGGCCAGATGGAGCGTCGATACCGGCGCGCTCTGAGTGGGGTCTTGAGCTTTTTCGAAAATCCTGAAGGGCAGGCTGTTGGTCGTGATATAAGCGGAGGGCTCCATATTTATGGCGTACTCGACGACGTTGGCGAGTTCTCTGACGTTTCCTTTCCAGCGGCAGGACAACAAGGTGCTTTCCGCGTCTGCGGTAAAGCCTTTGATCTTCTTGTTCAGCTTGGCGTTGTATTGCTTGAGCAGGCAAGACAGCAGCAGGCGCACATCGCCCGGACGACTCCTGAGCGGCGGAATATGCAAGGGGATGACATTGATTCGGTAATACAGGTCCTCGCGGAATTCGCCACGCTCGACCATGCTTTCGAGATCCTTGTTGGTCGCCGCAATCAGGCGGACATCGACATTTATGCTCTTGTGTCCGCCCAACTTCTCGACGGTCTTCTCTTGAATGACGCGCAACAGTTTCGGCTGCAAATGCAGCGGCATGTCGCCGATTTCGTCGAGGAAGATCGTTCCGCCATGCGCTAGCTGGAATTTTCCCGGACGGCCGCCGCGCGAGGCGCCGGTAAATGAACCTTCTTCGTAGCCGAACAACTCGCTCTCAATCAGCGCTTCGGGCATCGCCGCACAATTGATGGCGATAAACGGGCTCTTGCATCGGGGGCTGCAATGGTGAATGGCGCGGGCAAACAGCTCCTTTCCGGTTCCACTTTCTCCGGTGATCAGAATGCTCGAACTTCCGGCGGCAACCCTGAGCGCTGTCTCCTTGAGCTGAATCATCGCCGGGCTGTCGCCGATAATCTGCTCAAATGACGTCGATAAGGCGGCCGTGGTGAGCTTGTTGATGACCTTGTAGACATCCTCCATCTTCTTCAGGACGATGATCGACCCGGCGTTTTTTTCCTCGAGGATCACGGTGCTGCCAGAAATGAGGCAATGCACATCGAGGTCCGGATTGCTGACGCGCCACTCGATGTTGTTGAATTTGGTTCCGTCGTTTACGAGCGCGGTAATGTAGGGGACGGCAAAAACGTCGCCAATGTTTTTACCAATCAGCGTTTCGCTCTTGGCGCGCAGTATTTCTTCGAGCACCGAATTCAGATAGACGATACGGCCGTTCTCGTCGGTGGCGGCGATTCCTTCGTCGATTGAATTCATGATCGAAATCAATTGATTCCGTGCGACGGTCAGCTTGGTCGTCGCTTCCTTCTCACGCAGTTTGCCGACGATGAGATCAGCCATGCGTTCGGTAAACTCGATCAGATTCTTCTGGTTCTCGAGCAGCCTTTGGCGCGACGATTCGGTGATCGCGATCAGGCCGATCGCGCCGATACATTTTTCCAAATTGCGGATGGGAACGCAGATCATGGCTTCCAGGTTGCAGTTCTCCTGAATTCCACACGATAAGCAATGCTCGCTCTCGGTTTTTCCGCCAATGACCTGGGTGACACCTGTTTTGATCACGCCGCCGATGACGTACTTTTCCTTGATTTCCTTGACTTCGAGTTTGTAGTGCTTCTTGGTGTCGCCGATTTTCCGGAAATCGGCGTCGGAGATGATGACGTCGATATCCAGAACGCTCGCTATGGCTTCAGAGATCTGCTGAACAGCATCTCGTATATCTAACAGCCCGGTCATTGATCTTCGCTCTGAATGAATTGGATAGGACAACAACTATACGGATCTTCGCTGTTTCGCACACGACCTGGAACGTCTGTGACGATAGCCTGGCAGCTGCCTCCAGACCTTGCTGTGTGACCGGGGCAGCTTGCTGACGGAGAAAACGCAGCTTTGAAGACTACTCGAATTTTGCAGCGGCGTCGCGCATAGATCGCTCGTCTGGGCGCTGCGCCAAGCGGATGGGGCGCTCTGGCTAGCGCGCAGGCGAGGGCCTTGTTCGCCACGGTGAGATCGGATCGCCGGGCAAGGCTGCGTGCTGCGGAAAGTCTTGCCGTAAACAGATCGCCGCGTCGAAGGCTGCTAAAAAGAGCTTTGCCGCGTTCGCCAAGCGTTGGGGGCGGCAATAGGCTCAGCAAGACAATGCTTGCTGAGCCTATGAAGAGGACCTGCTCGACTAGTTGACGTAGTCGGCGAAGACTTTGAACAACATCTGAATCGCCGTGGCGCCCGCATCTTGATGGCCCAAGGCGCGTTCGCCGACGTAGTGGGCGCGCCCCCGGTTGGCAACCAGATTCTTGGTGTCTTCCACACCCTGCGCCGCCGCCGCGCTGGCATTGGCTAGCGCCACCTGCAACGACGAGTTGTTCGCCGCCGCCGCCTCAAGTGCGATGCTGGCCGGGGCCAGCGCGTCGATCAGGGTTTTGTCGCCGACGTCGGATTTGCCCAGGGTTTTTACTCCGGAAAGACTCGCAGCGAACATGTTGGCGAGCTCTTGTACGCCGACTTCTGTGGTCTCTCCCAGGGCCTTGCCGGCTTTCATGAAAATCGTGCCAAATAGCGGACCAGAAGCGCCGCCCATCGACTTGACCAGTGTCGTTCCGGTTTTTCCGAGTGCAAACCCTGTTTTTGTCGAGCCCAACTCCGGAATGATTTTTTCGACTGCGCAACATCCTGCGCAAATGCTGGTGCCGAAATCGGCATCGCCCAATTTTCCATCCAACTCGTTGAGGTAATCACGATTGGCGATAATCACCTTGGAAAACTCGGCAATGATATTCACCACATCGACGGCTGCTAATTTGTCCATTTATAGGTACCTTTCAATACGGGTCAAAACTGCTTGAATGCAATGCTGTCGGCAGGGGCGTCGAGCAAGCTTTTCAATTCGCCATCCAGACGCAACAGGCTGATCGACGCGCCGGCCATTTCGAGTGCCGTCATGTATTCGCCAACGTAGGTCCGGTAGATCTTGATTCCACGCTCGGCGCAAATTTCGCTGACTTTCTTGTTGACGATATACAGCTCCATCAGCGGGGTCGCGCCAAGCCCATTGACCAGAACGGCGACTTCGTCGCCCTTGGCGAACGGCAGGTCGGTGATTATTTTTTCAAGCAGGACTGAAGTGATTTCATCGGCGGTGGTGATCTTGCATCGGTTTATTCCCGGTTCGCCGTGAATTCCCATGCCGATTTCGACTTCGTCGTCAGCCAGGTGGAAATTGGCTTTCCCGGCAATCGGGACGATGCAGGGGGTCAGCGCCATTCCCATCGAGCGGACGTTGGCGACGGTTTTCTCGGCAACGCGTTTGACCTCAGCCAGATCAGCGCCTCGCGCCGCCATCGCGCCGGCGATTTTATGGACGAAGATGGTTCCCGCAATTCCGCGGCGTCCGGTCGTGTAGGTGCTGTTCTTGACGGCGACGTCGTCATCGACGATGACCCTGGCAACCTTGACGTCTTCGAACTCGGCCATTTCCTCGGCCATTTGCGAGTTCATCAAGTCGCCCGAGTAGTTCTTGATGACCATCAGCACGCCGGCGCCGCTGTCTGCCGCCTTCGCCGCCTCGAGGAAATGATCGGGGGTGGGCGACGAAAATACGTTGCCGATGCACGCGGCGTCGAGCATCCCTTTGCCGATGAAACCCGCGTGTGCCGGCTCATGGCCACTGCCGCCGCCGGAGATGATGCCGACTTTTCCGGCAATCGGCGAAAGTCGATTGACGAGACAATTGTAGTCAGGCAGTTTTCGCACATAGTCAGGATGCGCGGCGACCATTCCGGTCAACATGTCTTGAAGTACATGATCGGGCGCGTTGATTATTTTTTTCATAAATTCACCATGCATATAAGTCGCAGAATGTTCGTGTCGTTCAATTCACCGGTCATTCTGCGGTAATTGTCAATAAACGGTCCAGTCGCCAGTAGCGAATACGCTTTGGGCCATTTCGTCCGGCCTTGGGCGCACGCGCAACTGCCCACCAAAGCAGCTGTTGAGGCATTGCTTTGATCGTCATGCAAATGGCTGTCCTCGCTTGCACGAGCAATGAGCACATTACGTGCCAATGCGAGATTGTCAAAGGAGGCGGCGGTGAAAGCTGGTATTTCCGGCGTTGATTCTTGTGGATTGCGACATCCGCCGCAACGATAAGTCGGCCATTGCCCGGCGCTTGTCTTGCGAGGGAGGGGGGCGGTTGACCGCTTTTCATTTTTCGCAAGAATAGTGAGAAATGGCTGAGAAACTTGAGAAACAGCTTTTTCGGTCAAAGCCATGAGCGACGAAAAGCCGGCCTGGGTTGCATCGGAAAATTCCTTGGTGCGGTTCATGGCACCATACGCTTCCCCGCGATTTCCTCGGCGCGTTGCTTGGCGGCCGCTATGATTCTGCGGCCTCTTCGCCGGTGACAACATACCAGGTGTCCGCCTGTCTTTGCCTTGGTCGCCTGCAGGGCAAGGGCGAGAGCAGCAGCGCCCTGTAAATCGTTGGACAATCGTCAATTGCAGTTGAGCAGATTGCCGATGAGCTGACAAACCTTGCCGTCGCTCCGGATCAGCTTGCTTCCTGTCTTGTTGTATCTGCCGCCCAAATTATCCCAGCAGTTGGCCTTGTCGCATGAAGTGACTGTTGTGGGGTGGGGCTTTGGTGGTGGCAGGGGCTCAGGCTGAACGTCGCCTCCGTGACAAAGCGCCAACTGTCGAGCCTTGTCTTTCTCTGACGCTCCTGTGCGCTCAACATTCCTAACGCATGTGCTGACCGCATCGCTCGAAATGCCTGAGGAACGCTGGGCCGATCCGGCCGTACGGCACGCCGCGATCATCTCGGCCTTGACGTTTTGCGACGCGCCACGCCGTTCGACGTCCTTCACGCAAGTGGCCACCGCTTCAGCGTCGTCGTCTGAAATCTTCGCTGTGGCTGACTTCTTCACTGCCTCAGAATCCTGACGCTGCTGTTGGGCTTGCTGAGCTGCACGCGCAGAGGCCTTTTCTTCATCGAGAGCAGCTGCTTCGTTCTGTAGTCGTTGCCCCCTTTGCTGGGCCTCATGGCTCTGCTGTTGCGTGACCGGGGCGCGGTCAGGCATCAGCTCCGACGTGCTGTCAGCCTTGCAGGCGGTGTCAGAGAACTGGACCTTGCCGTCAGCCCCTTTGCACTTGAAGACATCGGCATCAGCGGAAACCGCCGTGGAGGCTAAAACTGCCAGGAGAAAATACTTCAGCATTTTGCGCCTTCGAAAAATTGTCGTGGCCGGTGCATTGCTGATCACTGGCGGGGCGGGCTCGCCAATTATGCGCTTAAAACTAGCCAAGCTTCCCGGGCAAAGCGTTCCTGGCACTTAGACGGGGGTGGCGCTAGGCTCGGGCCAGACCTTCAGGAGCCCCCGAAAAGTCTCAGCTGAAACGCTTGCGTATAAAAAGTCGATAAAAAACCCGCACTTGGGCGGGTTCTGTGGGGGCTGCTGGACTGCGTTGGATGTTGAACTGGCCTCCTCGACGGGAATCGAACCCATATCTCACGCTTAGGAGGCGCGTGCACTATCCATTATGCTACGAGGAGGTCGGCGCGTATTCTATCGCGTCGGGGCGGTCGGCCGCCAGTTTCTGTTGATTTCAGGAGAATGATGATGCTCAAGCGAATCGGATTGTTGCTGTCGCTGGTCGCGTTTAACCTGGCCTGGGCCGACGACGTGCCGGCGGTCGGCAGTCTGGCGCCGGCGTTTGACTTGTCCGATCAGGGCGGGCGCGATGTTTCGCTCGACAGCTTGCGCGGCAAGTGGGTGGTGCTCTATTTTTACCCGAAAAACGATACGCCGGGCTGTACCGAGGAAGCCTGCAGCTTTCGAGACGACCTCGCGCAACTCACCGCGCTCGGCGCGCAGATCGTCGGCGTGAGCATCGACAGCGCAACGTCGAACGCCGCCTTTGCCAGCAAGTACCATCTGCCTTTCCCGCTGCTCGCCGACCACGACGGCGACGTGGCGCGGCGTTATGGCGCCTACGCCGACTGGTTTGTCGCGCGTTTCGCGCGGCGTTATACGTTTCTGATCGACCCGCAGGGTAAAATTGCGAAAACCTATCTCAAGGTCGATACCTCGAAGCATTCCGCCGAGATTATTGCCGACCTCAAGCAACTGTCCTCATCCTCCCGAAAGTAAGCTCACTTCATGCCGCAACTGATTCTGTCCGATGCCTCGCTCGCCTATGGCCACGTTCCTCTTCTTGACCACGCCGATTTTCAGCTCGATCCGGGCGAACGCGTTGCGCTGATCGGCCGCAACGGCACCGGCAAATCGTCGATGTTGCGCGCTCTGGCCGGCCAGGGCGCGCTTGACGACGGCAGCGTCTGGCTGCAGCCCGGAATCCGCATGGGCTATGTGCCGCAGGAACCGCCGTTTGACCCCGAGCTGACCGTGTTCGCCGCGGTGGTCGCCGGCATGGGCGAGGTTTCCGCGCTGCTCGCCGATTATCACGCGGTGGCGCATGCGATGGGCGAAGCCGACGCCGATCACGAAGCGCTGCTCGAGCGCATGCATCGCTTGCAGGGCGAGCTTGAAT